>JASHOR010000162.1 GCA_030041005.1 Xanthobacteraceae bacterium | reverse complement strand
GCGGTGACGCCGGTGAGGCATCGCCACCGCGACGACTTCATCAGCCGCGTCGATAGTGCCTTTCCGAACGATCCGCTCATCTTCGCGGCGGATGCCGTTGTGGCCGTGTTCGAGCTGCTGTCCGAGAAGATCGCGGCCGGTCGAAAAGGTGCGGCACGCCCTCCCGGCGGATCTTCGAGCACTGTGGCCGGGCGAGTCGGAAGCGGCCTGCGCGCGGAACGACGTTCGCTCATTTGAACGCAGTTTGTTGTTTGTTTTCTGGCGGCATCAATGTCTGAGGATCTTGCGCAGACCGGCCAGTGGTCTCGTGTTGATCACGTCGTCGGCTTCCAGCCAGCCGCGCCGTGCTTGATCGACACCAAACCGTACATAGTCGAACGAATTGGTCGAGTGCGCATCGGTCGAGATGGCCAGTTTCACGCCGGCCTGCTTTGCCGCATGGACGTGCATATCGTTCAAATCGAGCCGGTCCGGTTGAGCATTGATTTCGAGATGGCAGCCCGTGTCACGCGCCGCGGCAATCACGCGCTCCATGTCGATCGCGTAAGGCTCGCGCTCGCCGATCAGACGGCCGGTCGGATGCGCGATGATCGATACGTGCTGATTGTTCATGGCCCGAATCACGCGATCGGTCTGGGCGCCGCGCGGCAGATCGAAAAAGGAATGCACCGCGGCAATCACGACGTCGAGCTTGGCGAGGCTGGCATCGGGCAAGTCAAGGCTGCCATCCTTGAGGATATCCACCTCGATGCCCTTAAGAATCGTCAGACGCTGTAAACGCGTGTTGACGCGATCGATCTCGCGGCCTTGCCGCGCCAGCCGTGCCGGATCGAGACCATGCGCCATGGCAACGCGGCGGCTATGATCGGTCAGCGCTATGTAGACGTAGCCCTGGGCCTGTGCCGCCTCGGCCATCGCCTCGATGGACGCGGTGCCGTCGGTCCAATCGGAATGGACATGGAGGTCGCCGCGAAGGTCGGCGCGCGTCACCAGAGCTGGCAGCTTATCGGCCTGCGCGAGCAGCACCTCGCCGCGATCCTCGCGCATTTCCGGGGGAATGAAGGCAAGGCCGAGCTTTTTGTAGATGTCTTCCTCGGTCGCGCCGGCAATCCGGCGTCTGCCGGAAAACAGGCCGTATTCGTTCAGCTTCCAACCGCGACGGACGGCGATGGCGCGCAGCGCGATGTTGTGAGCCTTTGAGCCCGTGAAATAGAGCAGGGCGGCGCCGTAGCTCGCCTCCGGCACGGCGCGAACGTCGACCTGCAGCCCGGAGTGCAGCAGCACTGTGGTGCGGGTCGGGCCATGGGCGAGAACCTGGGCGACATTGTCGTAACCGACCAATTTGTCGCCGACAGCGGCGGCATGGGCGCTGGTGACCACGAGGTCGAGATCGCCCACAGTGTCGCGTCGCCGACGATAAGAGCCTGCAACGACGACCCGGCCGCTGTCGCGCAGAAAGTCGACTAAGGCCTCCGCCTCGGCTTCCGCCACGGCGAGCTTGAAGCGCTTTTCGCTCGCTGGCTTCTCCAGGGTGGCCAAGAGCTTTTGCTCGATGATCGGTCCGAAGCCGTGGATGCCATGCAATCGTCCCGCTTTGACGACGCGGCGCAGATCCTGGAACGTGCTCACCTTAAGTTTATCATGAAGCAGCTTGACGCGCTTTGGTCCTAGCCCGGGCAGAGCGGCGATCTCGCCTAGCTCGCCGGGCAGTTTTTTCTTCAACGCATCGAGCAGCTTGAAATGTCCGGTTTGCACGATGTCGGCGATCTTGCCGGCCAAATCCCTGCCGATGCCCGGCAACTCCGAGAGATCGCCGCCGGCGGCGAGCAAGGTTGGAATGCTTTTCGGCAGGCCCTCGACGACCCGCGCCGCGCGCCGATAGGCACGGACGCGAAACGGGTTCTCGCCCTCGATTTCCAAGAGTTCGGCGGCCTGATCGAACATGGCCGCGACTTCGGCGTTCTGCACCGGCACGGTCAGCGCCTCCGCCTTTTCGCCTGCTCGCGTAGCGCACTGCGGGCCCGGACGATTTGATGCAGATCATAGAATTGGCCGGTCGCGCGGCTGTGCTAGCCCGCGCCCGCTTCTTGATCTGCCTCAAAGTGAGCGGTCGGCTGCCCCTTAGTCTCAGGCATGTCCAGGCGCGCGATGGCAGACCTTGCAAGTGACATTTCCCGGCACGTCTGGGAAACCAAATACCGTTATGCAGGCGGCGGCGCTCGCGAGCAAACGATCGCGGATAGCTGGCGCCGCATCGCCCATGCCGTGGCGGCAGTCGAAACCGAGAATGTGGCTCTGTGGGAGGAACGGTTTTACGCGATCCTTCAGGATTTCAAGTTCCTGCCGGGCGGCCGCATCCAAGCCGGCGCGGGAACGGCGCGCAACGTGACGTTATTCAATTGCTTCGTGATGGGGACGATCGAGGATTCGATTCCCGGTATCTTCCGCGCGTTGCAAGAAGCGGCTCTCACGATGCAACAGGGCGGCGGCATCGGGGTGGATTTTTCGACGCTGCGGCCGCGTGGTACCCCGGCGAAGAGCGCCGGCAGCATCGCCTCCGGCTCCGTCTCCTTCATGCAGATCTGGGACGCCATGTGCGGCACCATCCTGTCTACCGGCGCCCGGCGCGGTGCAATGATGGCGACGCTGCGCTGCGACCATCCCGACATCGAGGAATTCGTGACCGCCAAGCAGGAACGCGGACAACTGCGACGGTTCAATCTTTCGGTGCAGATCACTGACGCGTTCATGACAGCGGTCCACAACGATGAAGAATGGTCATTGGTATTCCCAGCTTCGGCAATCAGCGGCGATGGCGAAACGCTCGTGCGCAACTGGTCGGGTCAAGAGGGGCCGATCCCTTGCCGCGTCGTGCGGCGCATCGGCGCCCGCCGTTTGTGGGAGCGGATTCTCTGCACGACCTACGACTACGCCGAGCCCGGCGTGCTGTTCGTCGACCGCGTCAATCGACTTAACAATCTTTGGTACCGCGAGCGGCTGACTGCGACGAATCCATGTGGCGAGATTCCATTGCCGGCATACGGTGCCTGCGATCTTGGCTCGCTCAATCTGACGCACTTCGTGCTGTCGCCGTTCTCCAGCGACGCGCGCGTTGATTTTCAAGGCATCGAGCAAACCGCACGCATCGCGGTGCGCTTTCTCGACAACGTGATCGACGCTTCGCGTTTTCCGCTGCCGCAGCAAGCGGAGAACGCACGCGGATCGCGGCGCATCGGGCTCGGCATCACCGGCCTTGCTGACGCCCTCGTCATGCTGGGACTGCGCTACGGTAGCGAGGAGTCGCTGGCAGCCGGCGGCAGTATCATGCGCTGCATTTGCCATGCCGCCTATCGCGCCTCGATTGCGCTTGCCGCTGAGAAGCGGAGCTTTCCTTACTTCGACCGTGACCGTTACGTCGAAGGTCCGTTTGTCCGCAGCCTTCCCGCAGACATACGGAACGGCATTGCGGACAGCGGGATTCGCAATAGCCATTTGCTTGCAATAGCCCCAACGGGAACGATCAGCCTTCTGGCCGGCAACGTTTCCAGTGGACTGGAGCCGATCTTTGCCGCCTCCTATGCGCGCGACGTGCTTTGCGAGGACGGCTCGCCAAAGACCTTCCTGCTCTCCGATTACGTGCTCGACCTATGGCGGCAGCTGGCGGGCTCGCCTGCCGAAGGTCCGGCGGCCTTCGTCACCAGCGGCGATCTTCCGGTCACCGCGCATATTCGCATGCAAGCGGCGCTGCAGACGTTCGTCGATAATTCGATCTCCAAGACGATAAACGTGCCGGAGCATACGCCGTTCGATGAGTTCAAACGGATTTATGATGCGGCCTACGACATGGGCCTGAAAGGCTGCACCACGTTTCGGCCCAATCCGGTGAGGGGCGCGGTGCTGAGTGACGCCGGCGACGGTGGCGACGCGCCGCATTGCTGCGTCGCCGAGCGCGAAGGCGACTGAGGCCGCGCCCGGGCTTTGATCCAGGTCAAGGTCGCTCCGGCGCGATTGCTCATAGTCATTTGTCTATTGTTCAGCATACGGCTGCAGAAGACTGAGCGCGCGTTGCCAAGGCAAAATCGGTATTGCTTCAACGGTTGCTACTGGCGCGAAGAGCGTGGGCTATCCTAAGCTGTGATGCCAGTAGGACGCCCTCGAGGAACATTTGTGCGCCAATGCCCGGTCATCTTGCGGACGCCGCCCCTCGTGACGTAACGGTTCGAACAACTGCCCTAACGCGGAAGTTCGGCGATCTCGTCGCGGTCGATCGCGTGACGCTGGCGATCAATCGTGGGGAGATTTTCGGCCTGATCGGCCCCAACGGCGCTGGCAAGAGCACGCTGATCAAGATGCTGACAACGCTCTTGCCGCCGAGCGCCGGCTCGGCGGAGGTGGCCGGCTTCGATATCGTCAACGCGCCCGCCGAAGTGCGGCGCCACATCGGCTACGTTCCGCAGCTTCTTTCGGCCGATGGTTCGCTGACCGGCTACGAGAATTTGCTGCTGTCGGCGCGTCTGTACGGAGTTCCGCGGACGGAACGCAGGCGGCGCATCGAGGGCGCGCTGGAGCGCATGGGATTGAAGTCGGCGGCGCATCGCCTGGTCGGCCACTATTCCGGCGGCATGATTCGCCGCCTCGAGATCGCGCAGAGCCTGCTGCATCGGCCCGCGGTACTGTTTCTCGATGAGCCGACGGTCGGCCTCGATCCAGCAGCGCGCGAGGCGGTGTGGGAGCGCGTTCTCGATCTGCGGGACCGGTTTCACCGGACCATGGTGGTCACCTCGCACCATATGGACGAGGTCGACCAGTTCTGCGACCGCATCGCGCTCATTGATCGCGGGCGCGTTGTCGCCGTGGGCACATCCGCGGACTTGAAAGCGAATGTTGCGCCCGGCGCGACTCTCGACGACGTTTTTGTCCGTTTGGTTACCCCAACAGGTGGAACGGAATTGGGAGAGGGATATGGCGACGTCAGGCGCGCCCGCCGCGCCGAGCGCGAGCATGGCTGAACGATCGGTCGGCCAGATTCTAGGTGATTACGTAACACAAACCCTGGCGGTCGCTGCCGCCGAGGTGCAAAAGCTTTATCACGATCCGCTGGAACTGCTGACGCGCGCAGTTCAGCCGGTATTGTGGCTGATGCTGTTCGGCGAGGTCATGGCGCGGGTGCGCGGAGTCGCCCCCGGCAATATTCCCTACATCGACTTTCTGGCCGCTGGGATTTTGGCGCAGAGTGCTTTGTTCGTCGCAATCTTCTATGGCATTTCCGCGATCTGGGAACGCGATCTCGGCGTGCTGCAGCGCTATTTGGTAAGTCCGGCCCCACGTACCACGCTGGTCGTCGGCAAGGCGCTTTCGGCCGGCGTGCGCGCCCTGTCGCAGGCGCTGATCGTTTATCTGCTGTCACTTGTTCTTGGAGTAGGCGTTAGTCTTCATCCGCTCAATATCTTGGGCGTCGCCGCCGTCATCGTCCTCGGGTCGGGTCTGTTTTCCACGCTGTCGCTGATCATCGCCTGCATCGTGCGAACCCGCGAGCGCTTCATGGGCATCGGCCAAGTCCTCACCATGCCGATTTTCTTCGCCAGCAATGCCATTTATCCATTGTCGCTGATGCCGTCATGGCTGGGCGTGGTATCACGGATCAATCCGCTGACCTACGAGGTGGATGCGCTCCGGGCAATGATGCTGACGCGGGGCACGTCAGACTACGGCTTGCCGGCCGACTTCGGCATCCTTCTGGCGACCGCAATCGTGCTCACGGCTATTGCCGGCCGAATGTACCGGCGCATGGGCTATTGAGGGGGACCATGCAGTCAATGCGTCCGATCGATCTTCGATCACATCCACCTCGATCGACATATCGGCGGGGCCGCATTCGATCGAGGGCTTCGCGCAACCATCAGCCATTTTTGGCGAGCAGCTGCCGGCCGATAGTGTCGAAGCGCGCCTTCTGATCGGCGCTCAGCGAGCCGTAGAAATCCTCTAATGCCGGTCGGACCGCCCGTACGGCTTGCAGCATCGCATTCAGCCGCTTGCCTTCTGCATCCAGGCGGCCAGGCGCGTCAAACGGCGTTGGAACGGGACCCGGCATGCAATGCATGCCGATTCACAGGTTTGGACGCCGAGCCTAAAGCGTTGATAGCTCAGAGATCAAGGGGCAAAGTTCGGCGCTTATTCACGGTCAAATCTGCCGAACGCGGATATTTCGTTGCTTGAGGGTGGCAAACTCACGCAAATCGTCGTCGAACTACAAGATCCGATAATCTCCGGCGATAATCTTTCCTGCAGCATCAAGACGCTTCACGGCGAAATGCCAGAGAGTGCCGCCGACGTGTCAGTATTCATTGACATCATCGGCCGTCGCCTTACGCCTTTTCCTTATCCAGGATTCGCACGGCGAACCTATCGGCGCGCCTACTACTATTGAGGCCGAGAGGTCTTGATCCAGGTCAAATGCCGCCAGATGGCGCTGGGCTAATGTGTCCCAGCGGCTAAAGCTGGGCCCGGAGGAAGCAATGCGAGCATATCGCTGGACAGTAAGCGCCGCTGCGATCGCAGCCGCGAGCGGGATGTTAATGTGCGAGCCTGGGCTCGCTCAACAGATCACCGGCCAACCAGGCTCTCCAAGCGCGACGACTACCATCAAGGGCGGACAGCTGCCGCCACCCCCGCAACCGTTTCGTGGGAAGATCGAGCGCAACGCTGCGCAGTCAACTCCATTTTGGCCGATGCGTGTGGTCCCACCGAAAGGCGCGCCAAACATCCTGTTGATCATGACAGACGATACAGGATTTGGCGTCTCAAGCACCTTTGGGGGAGTGATCCCGTCGCCGACACTCGACCGCATTGCTGCTGACGGCCTGCGCTATACCAATTTCAACTCAACAGCCCTCTGTTCGCCGACGCGCGCGGCCATCATCACAGGACGCAATCATCACTCGATGGGTTTTGGCGTGGTTGCCGAGCAATCGACCGGCTATCCCGGCTACAACAGCGTTATGACCCGGGACAAGGCGACGATCGGCCGAATCCTCAAGGACAACGGCTACTGGACGTCGTGGTTCGGCAAAGATCACAACACGCCCGAATTTCAGGCGAGCCAAGCCGGCCCGTTCGATCAATGGCCGACTGGGATGGGCTTTGACTATTTCTACGGCTTCGTCGGTGGGGACGCCAACCAGTGGCAGCCGAACCTGTTCCGCAACACGACGGCCATCTATCCCTACGTGGGTCATCCGGGCTGGAATCTGATCACGGCAGAAGCCGATGATGCGATCAATTACCTGCATCGCATTACAGCGATCAATTCGGATCAGCCATTCTTCATCTATTACGTGCCTGGCGCGATGCACGCTCCGCACGATCCGACGCCGCAGTGGATCAAGAAAATCAGCGACATGCATCTATTCGGCGAAGGGTGGAACAAGCTTCGGGACACCATCTTCGCCAATCAGAAGCGGCTGGGCGTGATTCCACAGAATGCCAAGTTGACGCCGTGGCCTGACTTCCTGAAGCGCTGGGATCAACTCACCGACGAGGAAAAAAAGCTGTTCATCCGTCAGGCCGATGTTTTTGCGGCGTATTGGGCCTATTCCGATCACGAGATTGGCCGGGTAGTCGATGAAATCCAGAAGATGGGTAAGCTGGATAATACGCTGATCATCTACATCGCGGGCGATAACGGCAATAGTGCCGAAGGCACGCTGGTTGGCACGCCGAACGAGGTCGCCTCGCTTAATGGTGTCGAGCTTCCAATCGATGTGCAGATGAAATTCTACGACGCCTGGGGCTCCGACCAGACCTACGCCCACATGGCCGTGCCTTGGACCTGGGCGTTCGACACGCCGTTCTCCTGGACAAAGCAGATCGCGTCGCACTTTGGCGGCGTGCGCCAAGGCATGGCGATCTCGTGGCCGGCCGTCATCAAGGACAAGGGCGGTATCCGCAACCAGTTCACGCATGTGATCGATATCGTGCCAACTCTCTTAGAGGCAACGAAGATCAAGGCCCCGGACGTGGTCGACGGTATCAAGCAGAAGCCGATCGAGGGCGTGAGCTTCATGTACACCTTCGGTGCCAAGAACGCGAACGCGCCGTCACGACATCATACGCAGTATTTCGAAATGATGGGCGATCATGCGATTTACCATGATGGTTGGATCGCCAGCACCAAGGTCATGCGCAAGCCATGGGATTTGGCGGGTGCAGTCAGCCAGGATCCGGCCAGTTATCCTTACGAACTGTACGATCTCAACAAGGACTGGACGCAGTCCGACAATATCGCCGCCAAGTACCCCGACAAGGTCAAGAAAATGGACAAATTGTTCTGGGCCGAGGCGGCGAAATATCAAGTCCTGCCGCTCGACGCCAGCGTCGCGACCCGGGTTGTGTCACTGCGCCCCAGCCTCTCGGCAGGCCGCACTGAGTTCAGCTGGTCCGGCGAGATCACCGGTACCCCGAATGGCGACGCGCCCAACATCCTTGACTCCTCATTCACCTACAGAGCCGAGGTCGACATCCGGCAGGGCGGCGCCGAAGGCATGATCGTCACCCAGGGCGGCCGGTTCGGCGGCTACGGCTTCTACGTGCTGAAGGGCAAGCCGGTGTTTCTCTATAATTTCTTCGATGTGCAGCGCACGCGCTGGGAGGGGCCGAACGCGCTATCGCCAGGCAAGCACACGCTAGAGTTCGATTTCAAATATGACGGGCTTGGCTTCGGCACGCTCGCCTTCAACAATGTGAGCGGCATTGGCCGCGGCGGCACCGGTGTGCTCAAGGTCGACGGCCAGGAGGTTGCTCGCCAAACCATGGAGCACACCATCCCGCTCATCATGCAGTGGGACGAAAACTTCGACATCGGCGCGGATACTGGCACGCCGGTGTCCGACGATTACCAAGTGCCATTCAAGTTCACCGGCACGCTCGACGAGCTGACGCTGAAAATCGATCGGCCGACGCTGTCGCCAGCGGATATCGAAAGGTTGAAGGAAGCCACGCGGAACAATCGCGCGGCCGAGTAGCGAAGGCGCCGCGGGCAGCCTCCAGTTCGGGGGTGGCCACCGCGGCAAGCCGAACTGGCGCGCAAGACGGCCGCTTTTCATAGGCCAGGCGCATAAGGGATGTCCTCACAAAACAACAGATTTGGGTTTTCACGGCGAAATTTCGGTTTGCCCGCAAACGCCCTGGAAGCGGCAACGGCGCTGCCTCGACCGAGCGCAGCTCAAGGGCTTGTGGAGAAGGTGAACACTCCACCGCCTAAAGGCGGTGGCTTCAGGTTACGGCTTAAAGCCGGATTTGGTCCGCCATTCGGCGGACTCAGGTTACATTGAAATTATCATCTGGCTCTGGGGGCGCTTGGTTTTTGATGTACTCCATCCACACCTCATCGGTCACGTTACCGCTGCTCGCCACCTGGTAGCCGCGCGCCTACATATGCTGGCCCCAGTAGCTGCTGGCCCCAGTAGCGCTTGCGGAGAATACCGAACTCGCTCAGCAGCTTATGTGAACTCCGCCCCTTCAAGGGCTGTACCGCGCCCGGTCATCGCTGCCAGAAGACTTGCTGGGATGCACAACGCAAACTTTTTTTCGATGTGGCACGCCGGCTGAGCGCCAACATCCGCCGGCAGCAAAAGGTCACCCAGAAACCAATATCGGCCTTTCACCTCTAAGGCGACCACCCTCAGCTGCGAGGTGGTGCCTTGGTGACGAGTGATGGTGACGACGGCGTGGTGGCCTGCGGCGCCGGTGACAAAGAGAACGTGAGCCAGGCGTTCCAACCCGACGGCCGATCCTGCGCGTCGAATTCCCCATAGGCTTTGAGATTGAGATAGCCCTGCATTTTCCCGACCGGAAAGATAAGCGTCATCTGCGGCCCGACTCCGATGACTCTTGATTCAAAGGGACACAACGCCGGGAGGCAACCGCTGTCGGCGGTGAGTTGATCGTAGAAATAGCCGACTAACCCAAGCGAAAACTGCTTTGACAGGAACTGAGATGCGCCCCAGTCTAGATGCCAATCGACGCCATTCTGGTAATTTGTGCTTGGATTGATGAGATTGTAGGTCAACCCGGTTACGGCGGAAAATTCGTGACCGGTTTGCGGATTGAAATACGTATAGCCGAGGCCCCCGTCGACGGCGCCGTGGCCTATACCGAGATTGGCCAAATCGCTCGAGTTGTATGCGCCGACGGGAATGTCTCCGGTCCCATAAACCATCCAGGAATTGACGCCGCTGTTCCAGCGCAGCGTTGCGCGCGGGTAGAGATCGCCAATACCGCTCTCCGTGTCACTGAGCGTTCCTTGTCTCATGACGACCACGGGACCGGCAGCCGCCGTAAGCGTGCCACTGAGGGTGGTGGTGTTGGTACCGACGATACCGGCCATATCGAGAGTCAATCGGCCGCCAAGAATGGCCGACGCAAATGTATAGCTTGGATCGATTATGCCGAGATCAGCGCGCGACTTTAGACTCGCATTGAGGTTTACGTTCACGGTTGGATTGAGGTTGCCAATCGTGACTTCGCGAGCGGCAGAAACGGCGCCGCTTGCACTCACGGAAGTGTAGTAGTTGATGATCGCGACGGCCCATCCTGGCTGTTGCGGTACCGCTGCCAAGCTGCCGTAATTGCCAGGCAGCCAAAAACTCACACCGTCTTCATCAGCTTGCGCCGACCTCGGCACCGCGGTCAAAGCGCAAACAGCAGCGGCAACGATCATAGTCTGAAGGAAACTGTGCCTGCGGTCTGTAAATGCTCCCTGCATGTCGTCCTCCTCGGCGTCGCACAATCGGCGACGGCGCAGCACTCGCGGGGGCACGTAGAAGCTATCACAGCCGCTTCCGGCTTCAATCTCACACCGATCAGCAGCAACTATTTGATTGGAAACTGTGGCGACCCTGCAACAGTTGCCGCATAGGCCCGATTTTGGCTGCGATTTCATTTATATGAAGAAACTTCTCGCCCTGAGGCAAGAGAAACGATCCTCCAATCCTGCTGATCACTGGAAGCAAACTCCACGCCGATCCACCGAGAGGTACCGTCAACCGCCTTGCCGGAATTGTGTGAAGTCCGGCGAAGGTGGATTTGGATATTTTTTTACAGACTCCAGATACTTCCTTACCTCCGTCATTGCCGGTAA
>JASHOR010000014.1 GCA_030041005.1 Xanthobacteraceae bacterium | reverse complement strand
GGATGAGTATCTCGACGAGCTGATCGAGCGGATGACACGGACCAATGTCGCGCACGCCGCGGTGGTCTCGCGCACCGACCAGCGCCTCGTCGGATATGTGAGCTGGCGCGATTTGCTCCGCACTCGCAGCCGCACGAAAGCGGAAGAAACACAGCGAGTCGCCTTCTATCGCGTCGCTCGATGACGCTGACATAAGGATGGTGTGCCAGGTCGTGAAGGCGATGCAGGCGAAAGGCCTGGATTGGAGCGGCGTTGCTGGGCGCGCAAGATCAAGAATGTGCTCGACAAGGTTCGCAAGGCCGATAAGAATCTCTCACGTCACCTTTTGCCTGTCTGCCGTTCGCTCGAAGCCGAAGCTTATGGTATACTGAGCCATGATAAAGGGCTGGAAGATCAGCGCCGCGCGGCCGGGCAGAGGCATCAGTGGCGCAATGCGCCGGGAATTATTTCTTGTCGCCATTCCCGACAAGGTCGAAGCCATCCGGGCAGTCCGAGCGTGCCTTCCCGATGCGGAAGTTGAGATACTTTCGGAAGCCAGTCCGGATATGCTTGCGGAATATCAGGTCAACCATGGCGAAATGTTCGTGCTCCCAGAGGCCATGTGATCCCCGTAGCGCGATAGCTCGCATCGCGGCCCTCTCGATCCGATGCGACCATATCCGTCTAAGCCGATGCGCAGAAGCATTCCAATCGGTCATCCTGGCGCCGAGCGCACGGCCAATGGACTGCGAGAAAATTGTAGAATTGAGTTTGCGCGTGTATGGCTCCCAAATTCATCGCAATCTGCCGCACCTCGGCTTTTGTGAGCAACTTGGCGGATCCTCAACGAGAAAGAGAAATGGATCAAATCGTACTCTATAAGGGCTTTCGAATCCGTGCGTATGAGGAATGGTCGGGGCTATGGTTGGCCGAGGCCAAAAGGCCGTTTGGAGGACGACCGGGGACCAGCAATCACGGCGACACCGATGCTGAGTACATTGCTACGCCCTCCGGTCACCCAACGTCAGACGCCGCCATCGACTTCATAAAGCAGATGATCGATAGCCCGATTACGATGAGATGAACTCCACAGGCATTACCGCGGCCCCGCGTAACCCGCCAAGAGGGACGGCCACTCTTCGCGAACTGTTTTGTGCGCCATCGCATCCTCGACAGATGCAAACTCAACGCCAGGCGGATTGCGATTGTTCCAGGCGCGCAATGCCGGCTGCCGCCTCTCCCTGTCGCTTGTCGCCGAGCCGCAGGAGCGGGACCAGCACGAACGCGAACGCGGTAGATGCCGCCGACACGAGGATGAGCGGCGTCAGATTGCCGTGAAAGACGTGCGTATAGAGAAACGAGCCGACATTGTCGGCGCTGGCCGTGGCAAAATTGATGATCGACATCAGAACGGCGAACGCGAAGCCTTCGGCGCGCGGCGGGCAATAGTCGGCGGCCAGCGTCAGCGTCGCCACCGTGGCCAGCATGGCGGCAAAGCCGCTGCAGAAATTGAGGATGGCGGCCGATGTCTCGGTCGAGAGCAGCAGGTACGCGGCGGTTGCCACGGTGCCGAACGCGATGCTCAGGTTGAGCATGCTTTTTAAGCTCAGTCCGCCGAACAACCGCCTATACAGGATCGCCGCGACCACCCAGCCGGCCGATGCGATCGATCCGAGAATGCCGATATAGGCTTGCGAGAATTTCAGCTTGTCGGTCATGTGGTAGTAGAGCGGCGTGGCGAAGCCCGGACTGAAATAATAAAGGAAGATGAATACGGCGATCACCCACAGCTCGCGGCGTTTGAAGCAAGCCAGCAGCCCGTCGAGGGTGTTGCGCATTCCCGGCATGGTGATCGCGACTCTTTGCTCGGGGATCAGCCACAGCGTCCCGAGGATGACGGCGAACGGGGCGACGGCGACAATCGCGGCGGCGGTGTGGAGGGCGCCGGCCGGTGACAGGTGCTGAACAAGCTCGCCGCCCACGATTGCCGCCGCCATGGCGGCGACGTTGAACCATAACCATTGCTGATTGACGAAGCGTCCGCTTTCGCCGAGCTGCTGCCCGTTCTCGACCAGCACGGCGCCGCACAGCGTGCTCGAAATGGCCATCGCGTAAGCCGTCATCATCAGCGCCAGCAGAAGCACGCTCGGAACATTGATCTGGCTCGCCCACGCATAGCCGCCCACCGCCGCGGCGTTGGCGATCAGCAGATAGCTTTTGCGGCGATAGCCGAACAGCGGCAGGAAATCCGAGACCAGTCCATAGAGCGGCTTGATCACCCAGGGCAGGTTGAACAAGGAGATGAAAGCGGTCACCTGCAGCGCCGACCAGCCATGCACCTCTTTGAGGTAATAGGTGAGGGGCTGCGAAATCAGTCCGACGACTTGGCCGAGGCCTTCGACCACGTAAACAAGACCGAAGAATATCAGCAGGCGATTCACCAGCAGTCTGTGGCCCTGCTGGTCGGCCGTCTGTCCGGAGGCGGATTGGTCCGACCCGGAAGAAGCTGGGGCCGCGGCGCGCGCGTCTATGCTGTCCATTGCCACCGTTTGCGTGGTTGGGCTTCTGCTCCAACGTGCGGGCGCCGGAAATGACGCACGCCCGAGCGTGCCGGCGCCAACACCGAGCGCGCGGCCATCATACGCTCGGAATCGCCTTCAGGACCGGAAACAGCGCGCCGAGAAGCGTCGGTGGCCAGGGAACTGCGAGGAGTTGGTCGAACACCACGTAGATCAAGAGCACGACCGCGGCCGCCATCGGTATGACGATCCTCCACGGCTCCGGCTGGTCCGTGAGTTTTCTGGCGTCGCTGCGGATGTGGAGCGCAATGACGTCCTGGCGGAGCCGTCGGCCCAGCCGTCCAAGCCCCAGTGCCCAGAGAATTGACGTGAACACAGCGGCGATGAACCCGCCCATCCATTCCCGTGCTTCGGTGCGCATGAACAGGACAATGAAAATCGGCACCGTGGGAATGAGTCCGATGACGGCCATCACCGCCATGAAGCTCGTCATCCAGCCAAAGAACGCGATTCCGCGTATGAGGACGACGATCCCGGGCAGGTGCGAGGTCTTCGAGGCGATATCCATATGGATCTTCTTCGGCGACTTGTCGTCGGCCGCGGGCGCGCCGGGCCTGTCGTGGGTGCCGAATATGTCGTTGATCAGGCTCAGCGCGCAGGCGAGCACCGCGCCGACCCCGACGATGGTCGGTACGATGCGTGCGGCGAACGCCCAGTCGAGCGATTGCGACAGCATGACGAGGAACAGGATCAGCATCGCCGCCGGGAAGAGGTTGTCGACCGAGAACCGCGGTTTGCCCCACTGCGACAACATTTTTTTCGGCCCGCCGTGGCTGCGGATATCCTGGATGAGCGGGCCGAGCAGCGATATTGCCGCCAGGGCGAACATGACGAGGACGAACGGCTTGACCATCCAGCTTACGCCGTAGCGCTCGATCGAGATGAACAGGTAGCGCTCGATCGGCTCGCCGAGGATGAAGCCGAGGACGAACGGCGGGCGCGGCCATTTGAAGTGCTTCATTGCCCAGCCGAGCACGCCGAAGAACATCAGCGAGAACAGGTCGCCCCAACTTCGTGTCGCCTCGAACGCCCCGATATAGACGAGGCTGAGCACCGCCGGCATGAACAGCGTGTAGCGCAAGGTCGCTATTTTCGCGAGCTGACCGCTGAACATGAAGCACAGGCCCGATCCCAGAATGTTGGCGATGGCGATGCTCCACACCATCGAATAGGTCAGATCGAGGTGCTTGGTGAGCATCTCCGGCCCGGGCACCAGGCCGTGGATGAGAAACGCGCCGAGCAGGATCGCCATGCCGGCGCTGGCCGGCACGCCGAAGGCGACGGTCGGCACCAGCGCGCCGCCTTCGCGGGCGTTGGTGGCGCTTTCGGCGGCGATCACGCCGCGCACGTCGCCGGTGCCGAACGTCTTGGCGGCGTCCTTCTCGGTTTTCAGCGCGTGACCGTAGGAAATCCAGTCGATCACCGAGGCGCCGATGCCGGGTATCGCGCCCATTGCCGAGCCGAGCCAGGAGCAGCGCAGAATCAGAAACCAATGCGCGATGCAATCCTTGATGCCGAGCAGCATGCCGGTCTTGGTGTCGAGCGTTTGGCCCTGCTGCACGATCGCCATGCGGCCGACGGCGAGATCGCACAGCTCCGGCAGCGCGAAAATGCCGAGCGTGAGCGGCACCAGCGGCAGGCCGTCCCACAGATACAGCGTGTCCATGGTCCAGCGCAGCGTGCCCGACTGCGGATCGGTGCCGATCATGCGCAGCATCATGCCGAAGCAGGCGAAGGTGAGCCCGCGCAGCGGCGCGTTACCCGACAACACCGCCACCATGGAGATGCCGAACACGGCGATCGCCAACAGCTCCGGCGAGCCGATGTAGAGAATGATAGGCCGCATCACCGGCAGTGCGATCGCCATCAGCGCGGCGCCGAACAGGCCGCCGATCAGCGCCGCCATGTAGGAGGCACCAAGCGCACGTCCGGCCTCGCCGCGCCGCGTCATCGGATAGCCGTCGAGCGTGGTCGCCGCCGAAGCGGCGTGGCCGGGCGCGCCGAACAGAATTGCAGAAATTGGATCCGCCGTCGTCGTCGTCGCGCCGAGCCCGAGCAGCAGCGCGAACGCCGTCGGCGGATCGAGGCTGTAGGTGAACGGCAATAGCAG
>JASHOR010000161.1 GCA_030041005.1 Xanthobacteraceae bacterium | reverse complement strand
CCTCGCTCCAATCGTGGCGCGTGCCGTGCGTTTCGCCATTGGCTCCTTGACATTCGCCGGGCTCGGTTTCATTCGAAGGCGGCGGCGCCGCTTGCGGCGGCTTCAGCCCGGGCCGGGTTAGCTCAGCGGTAGAGCAGCGGTTTTGTAAACCGTTGGTCGGGAGTTCAATCCTCTCACCCGGCACCAATAAAATCAGGCACTTCTCCGATTCCCGCGCGCTAAATTCGTGTTGCACGTTGTCGCAACCGTTCCCATTGCGTTTCAACGGGTTACAATCGCGCGCGGTGATTCCGTGCGACATGGACGCGACAAAAGCATTGGGCTTACGCAACGCAATCCGATCCTGGTGGGAGGGCGAATATCTCGACGATGACTGGAGCAGCTCGCTGGTCATCCTGCCCGGCCTCCTGCATCGGCATTGGACGGCGCGCGCGGCCCGAGCAATGCTCGAATACGCGCGCGACAATCATCGATGGCTGATCGGGACGTTGATCGCCGCCGCGGGCGTCATCCTCGCCGCGCTTAAACTCGGATGAGAGGAATCGCCGAACATGACCGATGACGCCGGCAACCTCGCAGGCGCCATCCTGCAATCCGCTTTGATGGACGAGGCGCGCGATTACGTGCAGCGCGGCCGACGATTCGGGGCGTTGGCAGACCAGCAACTCAACGCACAATGGGTCACTGCCTTTCGGCGCTTTGTGCAGGCCGCCATTACCGCGCGCGAGAGCGGGAAGCCGCTCGACCGGCAAGACGTGCTTGACGTTGACGACGCGGCTGCGGAGCTACGACTCCGTGGTCTCGACATTCCCGTTGAAACTGCCGAACCAGAGGCCGCGG
Source organism: Xanthobacteraceae bacterium (assembly GCA_030041005.1). Classification (GTDB taxonomy): domain Bacteria; phylum Pseudomonadota; class Alphaproteobacteria; order Rhizobiales; family Xanthobacteraceae; genus BOG-931. The sequence continues at coordinate 5,027 of JASHOR010000161.1, read as the reverse complement.
CGCTGCGCGACCTTGTCGAGGCGATCGGTCCCGATGCACCATCGCCGACGCTTGATCAGCAAATAGAACAGTTCCTCACCAATCGGCAAAAGCCGAAGAACTGATGACGCCTAGGCGCGACACTCACCCGCGACGCCGTTGCCCGCGATTGACCAGATACGCAATGACCATCTCTCTGGCGCCGGGCGTGAGGTCCAACCAGGTCGTGAGAAACGTCACGTCATCGTTGATCCTGCCCTCGGCATCGGACACGCGTAGCTCGCGTGGGCGCCCGTCATCAAACTCAAACACGTAGGCCTTGGTGCCGGTAGCTTCGCAACGTTCAATCCAAAATGCCGTGTCGGCTGGCAAATATTGTGCGACGACGTGGGCTGCCTCGATCGGACCAAATTTCCGCGTCGGCGGCACGTCATCTGTGCTCATTCGACCAAGCCCTCAGCGCGCGCGGCGATGTAGAACACGACACGCTTGCGCAGCCATTCCGCGACCTCGCTGGCCGGGAGACCGTTGAGCAGCGATGCACGATCGAACCCGTCAAGCACGCCGACCAACGTTCCCAGAATGAGCAGGTCATCCCGCGCATCCTGGTCGCTCGGCGTCTGACTCGACCGTCGCCGTCGCTGCTGAGCCATTCGGGGGCGTCACCCTTCCCGACCAGCACACATGCACCGCGACCCGCGTTGCGGTCAACCGCCTCCCCCGCATCACCGCGGCAACATCATCGGCGCGAGCGCCTCGCCACTGACCAGGTACGCCGGCGCGTTGTCGGCGAGAACGCCGATGACCTTGTGCAGCGCCAGCACGTTCGCGCAGCGCACGCGGCGCGGCGCTGGCGGGTTGATGCAATCGATGACGAACGTTGCCGGCTCGCTACTTTTCGAGTCGTCCGCGTAGGGAAAGCAAACACCGGGCGGCGGCCGGCGAACCAGGCGCTTGATGCGCAGTTGCGCTCCGAATTGGATGGCCTCAGGCCTCAGCCATATCCCGATCAGGTCGCCCGGCTCGGGCGCATCGCGCGAGCTGAGGACAACGCGCTCGCCGTCTTTCAGGACCGGCGACATGCACGCGCCGTCAAGGCGCACGGCGTAGATCGGCGGCAGCTTTGCGGGATCGAGAAAGACGTCGCCCGTCTTGTCCGCGAGCTGTGCTTTTGCGGCAAGGCCGCGCAGTTTTTTGGTAGGAATGGAGTCGGTCATGACGCGCCCTGATCCGGTGCGTTGTGGCAAGTAGCCCGGGGCCGGTTGCAACGGCTCCGGGCTGCGCAACTATAGCCGAGCGCACAAGCGGAAGGAAGGTCGCTGTTTACGCCTGGGCGCCCGGACGCGGAGATTGGACCAATGAAGCCGGAAATTTGGGTAGCGATCTACGCCGCCGTTGTCGGTACCAGCGCGTTTTTCCTGAACTTGAAGATGTGGTTTGATTCAGGCGTCAAGCTGAACCTGAGCCTTATCCCTGAAGGCGTAACGATTGGCGCTGGTCCTGAATTTGATGAGCGCGATCTGGTTTTGCTCACGGTGACAAATCGCGGAGACGCGGCGACCGTCATCACGAACATGATCTTGTTCGAGATGCGATCACCGTGGCAACGATGGCGAATGCGACCGACGACCAGCTACGTTATCCCCCATCCGCAGCTCAAGGGTTACCAGCAGAACGTTCCAAGCGACTTGGAGCCATCGAAGCGATGGACGGGAGCGATCCGGAAGCGAGACGACCTTTCGATCGATTTGCACGATGGCCACCACTACACAGGGGTCTACGCAAGCCACCGGGACAGGCCGTATTTGATACGCATTCCTAAGAAGATCACCAAGTTACCGAAAGGAACCAAGGCCATCTCGTAGGCCCCCGCGATTGATGACGAACCTGGTGACGGTGCCGATCGGCATGTTTGCTCCCCGCTATGCCGCGGCGCCCTGGTTGCGCTTCCGCCATGCCAAATCCCGCGGCGTGCGCTTTAAGCCGGCCGCGGCGATTATCTGTTCGGCCGCCGCCGTGATCTCGGCGTGGGTTGCGCCCTCGATCGCGTCCAGCGGCTCGGGCGCTTCGTCCGGCCAAACCAGATGCAGGATGTCATAGTCGCGATCGTGCATCGTGCCGAAGTGCAGCCGCCTCGTAACGAGGCTGATCAGATGGAGCGAGAGCGGCGGCAGCGCGTAGCTCTTGCCGCCGAGTTTTAGATTGATGTTCGCCATCCCGTTGCTCCTTTAGTTGGCTGTCTCTGTTTCGACGCGCTGCCAGCCCAAGCGGATCAGCGGCTCGGCGTCATCGGCCGGCAGCGTCACGCAACCGCGCGCATCGACCGTGAACGATCGGCCGCTTATCGCTTGGACGGTGCTGGCGCCAGCCGGCGCTTTCAGCACCACGTCGGGCGCGGCCGGCGCCGTGCTCTCTCCGGACGAAAGGCCGCTCGCGCGCCGCCGCCAGTATTCGAGGATGCCCCAGCCCCGCACGTTGTCGCCGTGCGCGCGCCACAGCGCGATCGCGACCGCGAGCACAAGGTCATCGTGCTTGCCCGACCGCGCGCCGAATTTCCAATAGCCGCTGTCCGTCACCTCGGCGCGGAAGTCTTGCAGCTCGGCGACCAGCGCCGGCGCATCGGGCAACGCCTTGTGAATTTTCAGCCGGCCATCGTGCAACAGCGCCTGCACGCGGCTGATCAGCACAAGCTTGGGCACGCGATAGATCATGCCCTCGTTTGTCACCGCATCGCCGGCCGTGATCGCGACGCCGATCGGCGACATGCCGTGAGCGTTGAACATATCGAACACCGGACGGCCGACGCCGGTGAAATCGATGACCAGCTCGGACTTGCCGCGCAGCCGTGCCGAGCCGAGCATGCCCGACACGTATCGCACCACGCCGGGATACGGCGTGCCGAGCGGCAACCGTTCCAGATGACCGACCTGAAACAGCGCGCGACCGGGATCCTGCGCCTCATCGTCGATTCGGCGAACCACGGCGATCGCGGTGGGATCCTGCGATTGCCCAAGGTCGCAGCCGACGACGTAGCGTTCATGCCGCGCGCTGTTCGCCGGAATGTCGTCAAGCGGCGCGGGCGATGAAAGGTTCGAAGTCATCGGTCATTGCCTGTTCGATCAGCTCGGTCGCGAACACCGACGTTTCCGCGTCGATGAATTCGCACTCGTACTCTTGCGAGAAGCGCAGCGGCCCGAGTGCCGATCGCTCCTCCTCGAGGAACGCGCTCGAGATGCGCGGGCACTCTCCGCCCTTCACGGTGACCCGCTCCCAGGCCTCGCCTCGAGACCAGGCCTCGTAAAACCAGCCGCGCTTGCCGGCCGGCGTCGTCAAGGCAAAGAACCGGCCGCTTGTGGTCGCCAGCATCGGGCGCACGGCCGCGAGCAGCTCGTCGGGAACGCGCGCCGCCTCGTCCATGATGACCAGCGTGGCGCCGCTGTAGCCGCGCGTCGTCTTTTCCGAGCCGGGCAGCGACACGATGCGCGAACCGTTCGCCAGCTCCATGCGGGTGAGCGATTCCTGATGCGCTTCGGGCGCGCCGGGCAGTCGCTCCCAAAAGCCGTGGATTTTTTTGAACAGCTCGGTTGACTGCGGCTGCGATGGCGACACCAGCACGATCATCGCCGGCGCGACGTACAAACATTCGTGCAGCGCGATCAGTCCCGTCGTGGTGCTCTTGCCCCATTGCCGGCAGCAATTGACCAGCACCTTGCGCGATGTCGTTGTCAGCAAGCCGGCTTGCACCGGATCGGGATCGAGCCCGCAATCGCGCGCCAGCAAGACCGGATCGAGGGCGCGCGCAAAGTCCCGCCCGAGCGTGACCTGTTGCGCCTGGTCATAGCGGGGCATGCGAGGCCTCGTGCTCGATCGTCGTCGGCGCCGGCAATTGCGAAACACTGTTTCGCTTTTCGGGGTCGGCCGACTGCGCCTCGATCGAGTGCAGCGCCACGGCGACCGCCCGCCGCGCTTCGGGGAACGGCGCCAGCGCCCGCATCAACGCCGCGCGGAACTCCAGGTACTCCGGCGAAATCAGCACGCTCACCGTCGTCCTGATTTGATGCTGCGCGAACTCGCCGAGGTACTTGCCGACCAGCTCCAGGTTGCGGTGAATAACGCCGGCGATATAGGCGACCTTGCCGCCGTCGCCCGCATCAAGCGCGCTGTCCTGGCACAGCAACAGCCGCGCCCGTTGCGTCGCCAGATTTTGCAACAGCCCTTCGCTTTCTTCGAGCCGCAGCTTTTCCAGATCGGCGCCGGCCTTGAGCCGCTGCCCCATGTGCGCGGCCTTGAGCTGCGGCGGCAGCTTCGCGCGCAGCCGATAAAGCGCGTGCATGTTGACGCCGTACTTTTTGGCGATCGAGCGCACGGGCACGCCGCGGGCAAGATCGTACTCGATCCGGCCGCGGTCAGGGTGATCGTTGATCGTCGCTCGCGCCATCGCTGCCGCTCACTTCACCAAAAAAGAGCGGCCCGACCCGCCGACCAAGGAGGCCGGACCGCCCCTACCGCTACGGGCTGTTCATCCCCCGCGGCGATCAGTTGCGCGCGGACCACGTGAAGGTGTCCAGGAATCCGCAGCCCGCGCGCGGGGCACGTGCTCGCGCCTACCGCAAGCAACGCGCCCGAACTCGTTGCGGGCGGACTGTCGGAGATGAACAGCCCGCCCGCTCGGCGGACGGCCTCGCGCCCTGCGATTGCCGCCAGCCCCATTCATTCGTCGCCCGGCGTCACGCGGCGCCAGCCTTGCGACCTGATCAGCGGCTCCGCATAAACTGCCGCGATCGTCACGCGCCCGCGTTCGTCCGGCCGAATACTTCGCCCCGATGGCAGCACCACATCGGTCGGCACCTTGCCGGCCGGCGCCTCGATCGTCACAGGCTGCGCTTCGCTCGGCGACAGCATCACGCACTCGCGCCCGTCACCGGGTTCACCCAACCGCTACCGTTCCAGGCCACGATCAAATTCAGCGTCGTGTCGACGTGCAACCAGCCCGGCCGCAGATTTTCGGCGTTCGGCCGCGTCGACGTGGCGCCCGAGCTGTCGCCGAT
>JASHOR010000160.1 GCA_030041005.1 Xanthobacteraceae bacterium | reverse complement strand
ACCGAGCAGAAAAGTCTGGTGGAAAAGACGGTGGCCGCGGATCTGCGGCTGCGCGACGCCATCGAGACCATCCCAGAGGCGTTCGTGCTCTGGGACGCCGACAACCGGCTAGTGCTGTGCAATTCGAACTTCCAGGCGCTGCATCGGCTGCCCGACGAAGCCGTAGTCGCCGGCACGCCCTACGAAATCGTCGTCGCCATGGGGCGAAAGCCGATCATCCGCACCACCGTCGCCAACGACGAGGGCCAGCAGCCGCCCGGCGCGCGCACGTTCGAAGCCCAGCTCGACGACAGCCGCTGGATGCATATCAGCGAACGGCGCACCAAGGACGGCGGTTACGTCTCTGTCGGCACCGACATCACCAAGATCAAGCTGCACGAGCAGCGGCTGATCGAAGGCGAAAAGCGCCGCATCGCCACGATCGACGACTTGCGCAAATCCCAGCAGGCGCTGGAACAGCAGGCCGAACAGCTCGCCGATCTCGCCGAGAAATACGCCGAAGAGAAGACCCGCGCCGAGGAGGCCAATCAGACCAAGTCGAAATTCCTCGCCAACATGAGCCACGAGCTGCGCACCCCGCTCAACGCCATCATCGGTTTTTCCGAAATCATGGAAGCGGCGATGTTCGGCCCGCTCGGCGCCGAGAAGTACCACGAGTATTCGCGCGATATCCGCGAAAGCGGCCAATATCTGCTCGATGTCATCAACGACATTCTCGACATGTCGAAGATCGAGGCGGGTCACATCCGCCTTGCGACCGAGGACGTGGACCTCGATCCGGTTCTCGCCGACTGTCTGCGCGTGGTTTGGGGCCGCGCCAATGACAAGCATCTCGTGCTCAAGTCGCAGATCGCGCCCGGCATTCACCTGCGCGCCGATCGCCGCGCGCTCAAGCAGATCGCGCTCAATCTGCTGTCCAACGCGGTCAAGTTCACCCCGGAAGGCGGCGCGGTGACGATGGAGGGTCGCCTGCGCGGCGGCAAGGTCACCATTGCCATCATCGACAACGGCATCGGCATTCCGAAGGATGCGCTGCGCAAGCTCGGCCGCCCGTTCGAGCAGGTGGAAAGCCAGTTGACCAAGCGGTACCAGGGCTCCGGGCTTGGTCTCGCCATCGCCAAATCGCTCATCGAGCTGCACGGCGGCGCGATGCGGATCATCTCCAGCTTGGGCAAGGGCACGATGGTGGTGGTGCGCCTGCCGGTGGAGGCGCGGCAGCCGGCACGCGCGGCCATGACCGAAGCGGCCTGACGCCGGGCTTGACCGAGCGCGCGCATGGTCTGCGACCGGACGCCGGCTGAGCGCTACGGCGCGCGGCCCAAAATGCGCGTGAAGGACGCCCGCACCTTTTGCTCCGTCTCGATCACATGCGCCTGCAGGGTGGCGAAATCCGGCAGGTCGGCGGCGCGGGCGAGCAGACCGAGAACGCCGGCGCTGGCGGATGCCGGATCGAATTTGCCGGGCAGGCACAGGCGCAGGATTTGCGCCAGATCGTGGAAGAGCTTCACCGCCGAGCGGAGCACCGCGGCGTCCTCGGCTTTGAGCAGGGCAAGCCGTTCGCACTTTTCCAGCGCGCGCGCGGTCGTGGTGTCGAGAATTGCCGGGGCGTCGGCGGCGTGCACCAACTGCAGATATTGGGCGATGAATTCGATGTCGATCAGGCCGCCGGCCGCGTATTTGAGATCCCACGGATCGGCGTCGCCCTTCTCGGCGGCAATCGCGCTGCGCATTTCGACGACATCGGCGGCAACGGTTGTGGCGTCGCGCGGTCGGCACAGCACCGCGCGGATGATGGCCTCCACGCGTGCGGCGAATTCGGGCTCACCGCAAATGATCCGCGCGCGGGCGAGCGCCATGTGCTCCCAGGTCCATGCCTCGTTTTCCTGATAGCTCAAAAAGCCGTCGATCTGCGTCGCCAGCGGCCCGGAGCGGCCGGAGGGCCGCAGCCGCATATCGACCGGATAGAGCACGCCGTAATTCGTTTGCACCGTGAGCGCGCTGATCAGCCGTTGCGTCAGGCGCGCAAAATACTGGGCGCCATACAGCGGCCGCCCGCCGTCCGACTCGGGATGCTGCTGGTCGAAATCGTAAATGACGATGAGATCGAGGTCGGAATTCGCCGTCATCTCGCGGGCCCCGAGCCGGCCGAGAGCAAGGATCACGTTTCGTTGGCCGGCGATGTGGCCGTGCACGGCGGCAAAATCGTGCTGCACTCTTGCCTGCATGGCGGCAACGAGGGCTTCGGCAAGGCTGGCGTAGACGTCGCCCGCCTGCTCGGCGGAAAGCGACCCGGAAAGAATACGCGCCCCAATCAGGAACATCCGTTCCTGGCCGAACTGGCGGATGGCATCGAGAAAATCATCGTAGCGGCGCGTGTCGCCGAGCGTGCGGTGAAGTTCGACCGTCAACTGGCTCTGATCGGGCAACGCGCCAAAAAAGCTCGGGTCGATCAGCAGGTCGATCAGATGCGGATTGTGCGCCAGCGCCTCGGCAAGTCGCGGCGCCACGCCGAGGATCAGGGCGACGAAGTCGATCGCTTCGGGATTGTGCCGCAGCAATGAAAGGAAACGTCCGCCCGCGCGCAGGCCGCCGAGGAAGCGATCGAAGGCGGCAAGCGCGAAATCCGGGCTATCCCCCCGCGACACCTGGTCGATGATCAGCGGCACAAGCTCGGTCAAATTGGTTCTGGCCTGTTCGCCGTGCAGCGCCGGATACACCGGCGTCTGCCAGCGCCGCACCGTCGCCAGAACGTCCTGCGGCCGGCGGAAGCCGAGCTGCGCCAGGCGGTCGAGCGTCTCGCCTTCGCGTTCCGGCGTCGAGAACGACAGATTCTGCCGGCGGGCAATGAAGGCCGGCTCGCGTTCGAACAGCCGAACATAGTGGCGCTCGACGGCGCGCAGATGCTCAAGAAGGCGGTCGGCGAAAGCATCGCGTCCGGCAAAACCGAGAAAACAGGCAAAATCTCCGAGCGCCTCGGTGTCGGCGGGCAGCGTATGAGTCTGCTCGTCGGCGATCATCTGCAGGCGATGCTCGACTCCGCGCAGGAACTCGTAAGCCGCGGTCAATTCGTCGCGCGCTGCCGCATCGATCCACCCTCCGGCTGCAAGCGCTGCAAGCGTGGCGACGGTGCCGCGTCCGCGCAATTCATCGTGACGGCCGCCGGCGATGAGCTGCTGGGTCTGGGCGAAAAATTCGATCTCGCGGATGCCGCCGCGGCCGAGCTTTATGTTGTGGCCCTCGACCGCAATCTCGCCGTGACCGCGATAGGCGTGAATCTGCCGCTTCATGTCGTGCACGTCCGCGACCGCGGCATAATCGAGATACTTCCGCCAGACGAAGGGAGACAGTTCGTGCAGAAGCTTTTCGCCGGCGGCGATGTCGCCGGCGCACGGTCGCGCCTTGATCAGCGCCGCGCGTTCCCAGTTTTGCCCGCGGCTTTCGTAATAATCGAGCGCGGCGCCGGTCGAGATGGCGATCTGCGTCGAGGACGGATCGGGGCGCAGCCGCAAATCGATGCGAAAGACGTAGCCGTCCGCGGTGCGTTCCTGGATGAGCTTGACGAGTTCTCGCGTCATCCGCACGTAAAGCGGCGCCGGCTCGATTTTGTCCGCCAGGTTTGCGACCGCCGCATCGAAGAAAACAATGAGATCGATATCGCTGGAGAAATTCAATTCGTGCGCGCCCATCTTGCCCATGGCGAGCACGATGTAGCCCGAGCCGATTTCGGGATGACGGGGGTCGGCGGCGCCGATATCGCCGCGCCGCGCGGCCTGGCGCAGAACATGGCGAACCGCGAGGCCAAGCGCGAGGTCGGCGAGGTCGCTCAGCGCGCCCGTCACCCGTGCGAGCGGCCAGACGCCGCCGACATCGGCAAGCGCGATGAGCAGCGCCGCCTCCGCCTTCATGTTGCGAAGCTTGCGCATCAGCGTCGCCGTCGTACGCACGGATGCGGCGCTGCCACGCGTGGCGGCGAGCAGCGCGGCAAATGCCCGGTCGGGATCGCGACTGATTAAGCGCAGCAGGCGTCCGGCATCGGCGCACGCCAGATCCCAAAGATAAGGGGCGTTTTCCGCGATGCCGGCGATGAGCCGCGCAAGCACGGGGTTGGCGCCGACGAGCTGTGCGAGAGCCTTGCCGGCCGCGCTTGCATTTTCGCCGGCGAGCCATGCCGTCAGGCGCGCGAAAGCCTGCGAGGACGGCGCCGGCAGCCCGATGCCGCCGTGTCCGACGGCATGACAGGAGCCCAGCCGTCGGAACAGTGCCGTCTCGTCGTCTTTCAGCTTTGGCGATTTACTGGATCGTCCGCCAGACGCCGCCCGCCTCATCCCGTCCCCGCCGCCGGTCCTGCACGCGGCAACGCAATCACACTGCGCAAGCCGGGATGATTGTCTTCAAGCTTGAGTTCGCCACCATGCAACCGCGCAACCGCTGCGGCAAGGCTCAGACCGAGGCCGGAGCCGGGTTCCGACCGGCTTTTCTCCAGTCGCACGAAGCGTTCGACCACGCGTCTGCGATCCGCTTCGGGAATTCCCGGCCCGCGATCCTCGACGGCAAGCGTGATGCGTTCGCCCTCGAAGCCCGTCCTGACCAGGATCTCCGCCGGTTCGCCGTTGAGCCCGCCGTTGGGCCGGGCATACTTGATGGCATTATCGACGAGGTTGGCCAGCGCCTGGCTGACCAGCTCGCGGTTGCCGTGGACCGGGGCGGCCACCGCGGCCTCGACTTTGAGCGCGAGACCCTTTTCGTCCGCCAACGGTTCGTACAGTTCGCCGACGTCGCGCGCAATCTCGGCGGCGTCGAAATCGCTCATGTTGTCACGCGCGTGGCCGGATTCGGCGCGGGCAATCATCAACAGCGCGTCGAAGGTGCGCATAAGCTCGTCGGACTCTTCGATCGTGGATTCGAGCGCGGCGCGATAGTCCGCTTCGCCGGTCGAGTGCCGCAGCGCCTGCTCGCAGCGATTGCGCAACCGGGTCAACGGCGTTTTCAGATCGTGGGCGATGTTGTCGGAGACTTCGGTCAGCCCGCGCATCAGCGCCACGATGCGATCGAGCATCGCATTGACGTTGTCGGCGAGGCGATCCAGCTCGTCGCCGGTCCCGGCGACCGGCAGTCTGCCGGCGAGGTCGCCCGCCATGATCGTCTGCGCGGTTCCGGTCATGGCGTCGATACGGTTGAGAACGCGCCGGCTGACGAAGAATCCGCCGGCCAGCCCGAGGACCACGACCAGCGCGAACGACCAGCGCCCGGCATTGGCAATGATGCCGTAAAGCCGCTCGCGTTCCTCGAGGTCGCGCCCCACCAGGAGACGAAAGCCGCCGAGCTGCACGACTTCGACCAGCGCGCTGCGGTCGGCGCCTTGCGGTGAATCGAGCCGCCGGTACGTTGTTTCGAGCCAGCCCGGATGATCGAGTACGCCCGGCTGCAGCGCGCCGACATTGCCGGCCAGCCCCTCTCCGTTCGGAGTGGTTACGAGATAGAGGCTTGAGCCCGGCCGCCGCGAGCGCAGCTCGACCACGGTGACCAGGCGTCTGAGACCGCCTTGATCGTATTGCTCCGTCAATCCCCTGATTTCGCCCGCGACCGTGTTGGTGATCTGCTCGGTGATAAGGCGTCGGGTGTTGAGGGCGAAATAGCCGAGCAGCGAAGCCGCGAACAGGAGGAAGACGAACAGATAAACGAGCGTCAGCTTAAACGCCGTCGTGCGCAGGAGCTTGCCGAGTGCGCTCACGGCTCGCGCGCCCCCAATTCATCTTCGGAAAAATCGTCTTCCCAGAATTCGCGCAATTCGCGTTCTGCGCCCTCGGCCCTCGCCGCCTCGGCCCGGCGGAGTTCGACGCGGCGTATTTTGCCGGAAATCGTCTTCGGCAGATCGGCGAATTGCAGCCGGCGTACCCGCTTAAACGACGCCAGCGCGCTTCGGCAATGCCGGAAGATCGACAGTGCGGTGTCGCGGTCGGGCGTCCGACCCGGGGCAAGAGCGAGGAACGCCTTGGGCACGGCGAGCCGGATCGGATCGGGCGAGGGAACCACCGCCGCCTCGGCGACGGCGGGGTGCTCGATGAGCACGCTCTCCAGTTCGAACGGGCTGATACGATAATCGGACGATTTGAACACGTCATCCGCCCGTCCGACGTAGCTCAGGTAGCCGTCGGCGTCGACGGTGGCGACATCGCCGGTGTGGTACTCGGATTTTCCGGCAGGCAGCATTGTGCCGCCTGGGCCTTGGTAGCCTTGCATCAATCCGACCGGACGCGGTTCCAGCAAGAGGCAGATTTCGCCTTCCTGCTCCGGCTCTCCCGCGGGATCGAGCAGCGCGACGCGATAGCCGGGCAACGGTCGGCCCATCGAACCCGGCTTGAGCTTCTGCCCGGGCGTGTTGCCGACCAGCGCGGCTGTTTCGGTCTGGCCATAGCCGTCGCGGATTTGCAGATTCCAGGCCGACTTGACCCGCTCGATCACCTCCGGATTGAGCGGCTCGCCGGCGCTGACCAGCTCCTTCAGCCTGACCGTCCAAGCTGCCAAATCCTCCTGGATCAACATCCGCCAGACGGTGGGCGGGGCGCAGAAACTGCTCACGCCGCAGCGCGCGATGGTGTCGAGCAGGCCCCGCGCATTGAACCGCCGCTGATTGACGATGAAGATCGCCGCCTGCGCGGTCCACGGAGCGAAGAAACAGCTCCAGGCGTGCTTGGCCCAGCCCGGCGATGAAATGTTCAGATGCAGATCGCCCGGCCGCAATCCCAGCCAATACATCGTGGACAGATGCCCGACCGGATAGCTCTGGTGACTGTGCAGGACGAGCTTCGGCATCGCCGTCGTGCCCGAGGTGAAATAAAGCAGGAGCGGATCGTCGGCGCGGGTTTCTCCCTCGGGTACAAATTGAGCGGCAGCGGCACCGCATTCCTCATAGGAGACCCAGCCCGGTGCCGCGCCGCCGACCACGATGCGCGTATAGTCGCCCGGCAAGTCGGCGAATTTTCCGGTCACGTCCGCCCCGGCGATGACGTGCCGGACGCCGCCGCGCGCGAAGCGGTCGGCGAGGTCGCCGCGCGTCAGCAATGTCGTCGCCGGGATGACGACGGCGCCGAGCTTCATCGCCGCCAGCATGCATTCCCAAAGCGGCACGACGTTGCCGAGCATGAGCAGAATGCGCTCGCCGCGCTTTATGCCGAGACCGTGAAACGCATTGGCAATGCGGCTGGAACGCTCGCTCATCTGCGCGAACGAGATTTTCGTCTCGCCGACGCCTTCATCCACGAGCCACAGTGCCGGATGCGCGTTGCCGCGCGCCATGGCGTCGAAATAATCCAACGCCCAGTTAAAGCGTTCGAGCTTCGGCCACTGAAACTCGCGATACGCCGTGGCGTAGTCCTCGCGATGTCGCAGCAGAAAATCACGGGCCGCGAGAAACAGCGGCGCGTCGTCCGTTGTCATGGCGAAGCTCCGGTGTGGCAAGCTCCGATATCGCCTCGATGGCGGGGCCGTAAAAATGCACTTTATCGCCAAACCTGAAAATTCTAAATGCGTCGCCGGATCACCGCGCGCCGTCGCGGATCATGTAGCCGGCGCCGCGCACCGTATGCAAAAGCGGCTGGGTAAAGCCCTTGTCGATCTTCGAGCGCAACCGGGAAATATGCACGTCAATAACATTGGTCTGCGGATCGAAATGGTAGTCCCAGACGTTTTCCAGGAGCATGGTGCGGGTCACGACCTGCCCCGCATGCCGCATCAGATATTCGAGCAAACGGAATTCGCGCGGCTGCAGTTGCAGCTCCTGCCCGGCGCGGCTCACTTCGTGGGACAGCCGGTTGAGTTCGAGATCGCCGACCCGATAGACGGTCTCTTCGTTGCGGCTGCCGCGCCGCCGCGCCAAGGCCTCGACTCGAGCCAGCAACTCCGAGAAAGCGTAGGGCTTGGACAGGTAATCGTCGCCGCCGCTGCGCAAACCCTTGACGCGATCGTCGACCTGGCCGAGGGCGGACAGAATAAGCACCGGGGTTTCGATGGAGCTCGCCCGCAAAGTGGAAATGATCGATAGTCCGTCGCGCTTGGGCAGCATGCGGTCGATGATGAGCACGTCGTATTCCGTGTCGAGCGCGAGCGTCTGTCCCTCCTCGCCGTCGGCCGCCTGATCGGCGATGTGGCCCACTTCGCGAAATGCCTTGACCAGATAATCGGTGGCGTCGCGATCGTCCTCGATAATGAGAAGGCGCATGGTGCGTTGCCGCGTGCAAAAGACCCTTGGATGCAAGAGACCCTTGGATGCAAAAGACCCTTGAGGCCGGCCGCTCAGGCGAGACGTAAAAAGCGTGCCGCCCCACCCAATCATATTGTCCGCAGAACCCGCCGCGGCAATATCCAGCTTCCGACGCACATTCAGCCGCCGCCATGATGCATTGTGGCCGAACCCGCCGAACTGGCCCTTGAGGCCAAGCCACACTAGTGTCCTTCGATTCCGAAGTTCGCAAACGAGGGTGCCGCATAATGATCCGAACTTCGGAATCGGGACACTAGAATGGCGGCAGACGAATGAGGGGGTGTCGAGCGCTTGCTCGACACCCCCTCTACCAACTCCACCCCGGCGGGGGCGACGGATACCGGGCGACGGAATTGGTATTCAGCGGGGACGGGCTTTACAGCCCGTCCCCAGGGTACGCCCGCCAGCGGGGGCGACAAATGCCGGCGGATCGCCCCATCCCTCAGGCGTTGCCGATCGGCAAGGCCACGAACTTCGTGTCCTGCCCCGACTTCACCCTGAATAGCACCGTGTGCTTGCCCTCCTTGCGCGCGTCGGAAAGACCGTTGCGAACGTCATCCGGAGTCACGACCCGTTTGCCGCCCACCTCGAGAATGACATCACCCACCTGCAGGCCGTGATCGGCGGCAACTCCGCCCTCTGCGATTGCGGTAACCACGACACCGCCGGCATTTGCCCCGGAGACCGTGCCGGTCGGCGCCAGCGACAAGCCGAGCTTCGGCAGGTCAACATCTGAAGCCTGGTCTTGGTGGACCGGTTCGTTCGACGCCACCTTCTCATTCGGCAGCGTGCCAAGCGTAAGCGTGACTGTTTTCTGTTTGTTGTTGTGGATCAGTCCAAGCGTGACCGAGGTGCCGGGCGACATCGTGCCGATCAGCCGCGCCAACTGGCGCGCGTCGCGGACGGTCTCGCCATTGACCGTCGTGATCACGTCACCGCTCTTGATGCCGGCCTCGACCGCCGGGCTGTTCGGCTGCGGTTCGGCGACGAGCGCGCCGGCGGCCTTTTTCAGGCCCAAGCTGTCGGCGATGTCGGGCGTCACCGGCTGAATCTGCACGCCGATCCAACCGCGGGTGACGCTGCCCTTCTCGCGGAGCTGGGTGATGACGCTCTTGACCGTGTCCGCAGGGATGGCAAAGGCGATCCCGACCGAACCGCCCGACGGCGAATAAATCGCCGTGTTCACGCCGATCACGTTACCGTCGACGTCGAAGGTCGGTCCGCCGGAATTGCCCTTGTTGACCGGTGCGTCAATCTGGATGAAGTCGTCATAGGGGCCGGCGCCGATATCGCGGCCGCGGGCCGAAACGATGCCGGCGGTCACCGTGCCGCCGAGCCCGAACGGATTGCCGACCGCAATCACCCAGTCGCCCACGCGCGGCGTCTCGGCGGCGAATTTCACATAGGGAAAGTCCTTGCCGTCGACCTTGATCAGCGCCAGATCGGTGCGCGGATCAGTGCCTATCACTTTGGCGTTGTAAGTTTTTCCGTTATCGGTGGTGACCTTCACGCTTTCGGCGTTCTGCACCACGTGATTGTTGGTCACCGCATAGCCGTCGGCGGAGATGAAGAAGCCGGATCCCTGGCCGGTGATGATTTCCGGACCGCTCTGCTGGTTCGGCAGGCCAAAGCGCTTGAAGAACCGTTCGAACGGCGAGTCGGGCGGCCATGGAATCTGCTGCTCATCGTCATTGTTGTCGAGATTGGAATTGGCCGCGCGCTCCATCTTGACGCGGACCGAAATCACCGCCGGCTTGACCTTCGCCACGATGTCGGCGAAGCCCACTGGCTTCTGCGCGATCTGCTGCGCCTTGCTGCTGACATCCTCGGCGTGAGCCGTGGCGACAAACGGGTCAAGATTCGGCGTGATCAATAACGCCGTCGCGCCGACGCCGGCGATCGTCGTCGCCAACACCGCGACGCGACGCGCCGACGGCCGCTGCCGCGGCTTCAAACCCATGCCATTGATTACGCGCATTCACTGTCTCCGGATCGGCGGACCCGTCATGTGCGGCCCAGCCGGAACTATCGGGTGCGAGCCCGCACCATGGGACAGGCCGCATTACCGGTTTCTGTCGGCTGAATTAAAAATTGGTAATGTGAACTTTGTGCAGTTTTTTCCGGCCCGAAACCGCGGTTTGCCGCCGATGCCTCGCGCTCAGGGAGCAGGCTCGCCGTGCAGGATTTCAGCGACCCGCGCCTCTTCCGCCGCGCTGAGATTCGCCGGCTCCGAGGACGAACCCGCCGCATGGCGCCGGCGCTCGACAGCGACAACCATCAGAACGCCGAGCAGCAGCAAGGCGGGA
>JASHOR010000159.1 GCA_030041005.1 Xanthobacteraceae bacterium | reverse complement strand
CATATCGCGGTGCGTCAGCTTGAACCATGCCCGCGCGAACGCGTCGGCGAACTGATCCGGATGCTCGTAGAAGCGCCGTGAGATTTTTTCATAAGCCGGATCCATCCGCAGCGACAGGTCGGTGGTGAGCATGGTCGGAACATGCTTCTTCGACTTGTCGAAGGGGTCCGGAACGGTAGCGGCGGCGCCTTTCGCCTTCCACTGATAGGCACCGGCCGGACTCTTGGTGAGCTCCCATTCGTTGTTGAACAGGTTGTCGAAGAAGTGGTTGCTCCATTGCGTCGGCGTTTGCGACCAGGTGACTTCCGGGCCGCCGGTGATGGCGTCAGCGCCGACGCCAGTGCCGAATTTGCTCTTCCAGCCGAGCCCCTGCTCCTCGATGGCCGCGCCTTCCGGCGCTGGGCCGACCAGCGACGGATCACCGGCGCCGTGGGTCTTGCCGAAGGTGTGGCCGCCGGCAATCAGCGCGACCGTCTCCTCGTCATTCATCGCCATGCGGAAGAACGTTTCGCGGATGTCTTTCGCCGCGGCGACCGGATCCGGCTTGCCGTTCGGCCCTTCCGGATTGACGTAGATCAGGCCCATCTGCACGGCGGCGAGCGGATTCTGCAGTTGGCGTTCGCCGCTGTAGCGCTCGTCGCCAAGCCATGTCCCTTCGGGGCCCCAATAGAGCTCATCCGGCTCCCAGACGTCCTTGCGGCCGCCGCCGAAGCCGAACGTCTTGAAGTCCATCGATTCGAGCGCGACGTTGCCGGCAAGGACCATCAGGTCGCCCCAGGAGATTTTCCGGCCGTATTTCTGCTTGATCGGCCAAAGGAGCCGGCGCGCCTTGTCGAGGCTGGCGTTGTCCGGCCAACTGTTGAGCGGCGCGAAGCGCTGCTGGGCGGCGCCGGCGCCGCCGCGGCCATCGGCGATGCGGTAGGTGCCCGCGGCGTGCCACGCCATGCGGATCATCAATCCACCATAATGGCCGAAGTCGGCCGGCCACCAGTCCTGCGAATTCGTCATCAGGGCGCGCAGGTCCTTGATCACGGCCTTGAGGTCGAGACTCTTGAACTCCTTGGCGTAGTCGAACGCCCTGCCCATCGGATCGGACAAATCCGAGTTCTTATGCAGAACGCTGAGGTCCAACTGATTGGGCCACCAGTCGCGGTTCCTGTGGGCGTGGGTGAACGGGCACTGGCCCGTGGTCTTGTCCTCGGTCTTTGCGTCCATGTCGATCTCCGATCTATCTCAGACTTTGTTCTTCTTTTGTCCCCGCCCCTATATAGGGAACAGTTGGTTTTGAAAAGTGACCCAGCTTCAGAGCCGGCGCAATGACAAAACGCTGCTCACGCGGAATGTCTGACCCCCGACGAGCGCCGCCATGCTCAGCATAAGAATTGGAATGAATGATGAAGGCATCAAGGTCTCCCGCTGGAGGATTTCGTCGCAGACGCCGGCGACGAACAAGTGACAGGCGGCGAATTGAAAGGCATGGCTCGCTCCCTCGCTGCGTCTCTTCGCCGCTCTCTGTTCCTCGTCGCGATGCAAAGGCGGCGAAGCGCCGCAAAGGCGTGTCGCGCGGGCGCCTGGTCGCTCCCTTGACGGACCCCGCCCTTGCGGTTGTCAACGAGCGGTGTGAAAGTTTCCCGCGCACGTAGAACGCGTTGGCCCGACCATATCCTTGGCCCGAGCCACGTCCGGTCCAGGAGGAAACAACAATGCACGAAGTCACCGACGACCACTGGCACGAACCGGAGGGCCTGAAGAACGCCGGCTATGGCGCCTGGAAACGGCCGAACACGTCCTACGACGACTACATGGAGGGCCAGGGCATTCCAATCTTCCGCGGCATCGGCGTGCGCCGCGTGCAGGACATGCCGCTCAAGCCCTGGCCACGCATGGGCGGCCGCGGCACCTTCATCCAGCTCTACGGCACCGAGGGCAGATGGGGCTGCTACGTGGTCGAAGTGCCGGCCGCCGGCGCGCTCAATCCGGAAAAGCACATGTACGAAGAGATCATGGTGGTGGTCGAAGGCCGCGGTACCACCGAAATCTGGAACGATGGGCAAGCCAAGCCGCACACATTCGAATGGCAGCGCGGCTCGATGTTCTCGATCCCGCTCAACACCAATCACCGCATCATCAACGCGGCGTCGAGTCCGGCGCTGATCCTGGTCGCCTCGACCGCACCCAACGTCATGAACATTTTCCGCGACCGCGATTGGATCTTCAATTGTCCGATCGCGTTCCCCTCCCGGTTCGACGGCAGCCAGGATTTCTTCAAGGCCAAGGATGACATCGTACCCGATCCGCTGCGCGGCCTGGCGCTGCGCAAATCGAACTTCATTCCCGACATCATCAATGCCGATCTGTACCTCGATAACCGCCGTTCGCCCGGCTATACGCGGGTCGAGCCGCACATGGCCAACAACGTGTTCTACGGCTTTGTCGGCGAGCATAAGACCGGCCGCTATTCGAAGGCGCACGCGCACATGTCCGCGGCGGTGCTCGTTTGTCTCAAAGGCAAGGGCTACACCTATACGTGGCCGCGCAGCGACGGCATGACGCCGTGGAAGGACGGCAAGACCAGGAACATCTTTCGCCAGGATTACGAGCCGGTCGGGCTGGTCACCGCCGCGCCCTACGGCGGCGACTGGTTCCATGCCCATTTCGGCATCAGCAAGGAGCCGCTGCGTTTGATCGGCTGGTACGGACCGAACAACCATCGCAAGGACAAGGCCGGCGTACCGGGCGAGAAGGACACCGACGAAGGCGCCATCGACGTCACCGAAGGCGGCACCGCCATTCCGTATTGGCTTGAGGACCCGTTCCTGCGCAAGGAATACGAGGAAACGCTCAAACGCGAAGGCGTCACCTCGCAGATGGGCGAGGAGCTCTACCGCTCGCCCGCCGGCGCTCGCGAGACCGCCATCGTGTGACGCGCCAACGCGATCCGGCGATGATCGGCCGCGCTAACGCACCACGATCGTGGTGGCACGCATACCCTCCTCGCGAACGAGATTGAACAGCACGGCGGCATTGGCGGGATAGAGCCGCACGCAGCCGTGCGACACCGGGCGGCCGAGATAGCGGGTCTCGTAGGTGCCGTGGATGGCAATGCCACCGCGGAAGAAAATCGAATGCGGCATCGGCGAATTATCGTATTTGCGCGAGAACCAGCTTACCGCCATCCGCTGCGGATGGAAGACTCCCGCCGGCGTCGGCAGTCGTCGCCGGCCGGTCGATACGCGCCACGTATAGCGCGGCGAACCGTCGACAATGACTTCCATGGTCTGCGAGGAGCGGTCGATCTGGACGAGGATCTCGGCGCTGGCACGATCCGCGGCGAAGGAGAAGATAAAGAGCGCGGCCACTGCGCCCGCGCAAAGCAAGCGACGCATCCTGAACCCCAGGACAACCCCTTCCGTGCCCGCAAACGCATTGCGACATTCAATCGATATTGTAAAGCGAGCACTGCCGCCACAGTTAATCGGAGACAGCGTCCATCGACCCGATCAAATATCATACAAAGAGCGGCGTGAAGGCCGCTCGCCGACGAACGCCCGGCGACAAGTCCGACAACGTCAACCGCTCGACCGTCGCGGATTTGTCTCGGCGAATTGGTTAAGAACAGCACGATGCGAACGTTCGATCTTTTCAGCATCGGCCACTCCAACGTTGCGGCCGAGCGATTTATCGGCATGCTGCGCGGCGCCGGAATAGACGCCGTTGCCGACGTGCGCTCGATCCCGGTATCTCGCCGCTTTCCCTGGTTTTCAGGCAAAAACCTTGCCGCTCGCTTGCAGCATGACGGAATTGCGTACGCGGCATTCGACGATGCACTCGGCGGGCGCCCGCGCGAGCGTGCGCTCTATCGCGACGGCGTCGCCGACTACGAAGCCATGGAAAAGCGGGACGAATTTCGCGCCGGCCTTGCCCGATTGCAGGACGTCGCGGCACGCCACTCGGTGTGCATGATGTGCGCCGAACGCGAGCCGCTCGATTGTCATCGCTGTTTGCTGGTGGCGCGCGCGCTCGCGGAGCGTGGGCTGACGATCGGACACATTCTGTACGACGGCACGATCGAACCGCATGCAACGACCGAGCAGCGCCTGCTGGCGGAGATGGGATTGCAGGGCGATTTGCTGCTCTCTGGACACGATGATCGCCTTGCGGCAGCGTATTGCCGCCGCGCGCGTAGCGTTGCCTATCGGGCCAAGTCGGACGGGACGGGCGCCCCGTCGCGGTGAAAGCGAAATCGATAATCGATACGGGGTACCGACGATGCTCGCCTTGATGCGCTCGGCCTTTCTCATCGTCCTCATTGGCATCGGACCGGCATTCGCGCAGGGCTCCGGCGACGATGCTTCACGGGCGGCGAGTACGATCGATGACACGCCGCCGGGAACGCTCAACCCGCAGCCACTGCCGCCGCTGGCCGATCCGAATTCGCCGAAGATCCCCGCTAAGGAGCTGTTCGCCCGCAAGCTGACGCCGTTGCCCGGACCGGCACGCGCGATCGGCTCCTATACACGGGGCTGCATGACCGGCGCGGTTGCACTGCCGATTACCGGGCCGACCTGGCAGGTCACGCGGCTGTCGCGCGACCGCAACTGGGGGAATCCGAGGCTCATCCAGTTCATCGAACGGCTCGGCGCCGAGGGTAAAAAAGTCGGCTGGAACGGTCTTTTGGTCGGCGACATGGCACAACCGCGCGGCGGGCCGATGATGAGCGACCATGCTGCCCATCAGATTGGAATCGAAGTCGACATCTGGTTCACGCCGATGCCCGACCATGTGCTGACGCGCGCCGAACGCGAATTCGATGATCCCAAAAACGTGGTCCTGCCGGACGGGCTCGGGGTCGATCCGAAAATATGGACGCCGGCGCATATGGCGATCGTCAAAGCCGCGGCGGAAGACCCGGAAGTGACGCGCATCTTCGTCAACGCGGCGATCAAAAAACAGATGTGCAGCGAAGCCGGGAGCGATCGCGCTTGGCTTGCCAAGGTGCGGCCATGGTGGGGGCACGCCGAGCACTTCCACGTGCGCCTCGCTTGTCCGGCCGACAGCCCGCAATGCAAGCTGCAGCCGCCGGTGCCGCCGGGCGACGGCTGTGGCCATGCGCTCGATCTCTGGTTCAGGCCAGGCATTCTGCACCCGCGGCCCCCGAAGGGGCCGGTTAACCCCGGGCCATACGTGACGCTGGCGGGCTTGCCGCCCGCTTGTCGAGCAGTGGTGAAGGCGCCGTAGTCTTTCGGCCCGTCACGTGGCGATTTGGCGGAACGGCTAAGCCAGGGGCACGCCGAGCAACGCGCGCTGGGTCCCCGCCGCGAGCCAGGTCAACACGCATGCCACGGCGATGATCAGCACGGCGAAGCCTGCCGTTTTCCGCCCAGGCGCCCGTGCCGTCAGGGACAATCCGGCGAGCAACAGATATGCGCCGTAAAAGCCGGTCAGCATCAGAAAACGCAGACCCGGCAGCAGCAGAAAAACGCCGACGAGCCAGACCGGCGTGTAGGAATAGACGGCAAGCCGCAAACCGCCGGAAAAGCCCATGCGACTGCCGAATAGCGGCGCCGCCAGGCCGATAAAGAGCCCGAGCACCGCCACCACCACGAAGTTCGCCAGATAGCCGAAGATGGCTCCCAAGAGCCCGGCCACTATCGGCGCGTGCACGACATCCGTTCCGGAGTGGGCAACGCCGATAACGCAGGCGCCGATGATGCCGAACACGGCGGGTATGAGCGCCAGCGGCGCAACATAGCTCAGCATCAATTTCACCGGATCGGTGGGCTCCTTTTCGATCTTCGCCCATTCGGAAAGAGGATCGACCAGCATCGCCACAACGCGAAGAGCGGTATTCATGCTGATGCTACGTGCCGGCGGCAGCGCGGATCATTGCCGCGCCCTTTTCCGCGATCATCATGGTCGGGGCGTTGGTGTTACCCGAAGTGATGGCCGGCATGACCGATGCGTCCACGACCCGCAGCCGCTCGACTCCGGCGACCCGTAGCTGTTCGTCGACCACCATCAGCGGATCGCTGGCAAGACCCATTTTCGCCGTGCCGACCGGGTGGAAGATGGTTGTACCGATGTCGCCCGCGGCTTTCGCCAGGGAGGCCTCGTCGTCCGTCACCGCGGGCCCGGGCAGATATTCTGCTGGATGAAAAGCCGCGAGTGCCGGCTGGGCGACGATGCGGCGCGTGAGACGGATTGCAGCGGCGGCGATGCGCCGGTCCTGATCGGTCGACAAATAGTTCGGCATGATCATCGGCGCGTCGCCCGGATTGGGCGAGCGCAGCCGGATGGCTCCACGGCTCGTCGGCCGCACATTGGCGACGCTTGCGGTGAAGGCCGGAAATTTGTGCAGCGGGTCGCCGAACTTGTCGAGCGACAGCGGCTGCACGTGATATTGCAAATTGGCGCGTTCCTGGTCCGGATCGGAACGGGTGAACAGGCCAAGCTGCGACGGCGCCATGGTGAGCGGCCCGCGGCGGAACAGCGCATATTCGATCAGCATGCGCGTGAGGCCGAGTGGCGCGTAGTATCGCTCGTTGAGCGTGGCGATGCCGTCCACCTTGTAGATCAAGCGGAGCTGCAGATGATCTTGCAGATTGCCGCCGACGCCGGGGCGATCGAGCAGCACCGGGATGCCGCGCTCCTGCAGATGCGCGGCCGGGCCGACGCCGGACAACAGCAGAAGCTGCGGCGAACCGATCGCGCCGGCGGACAGGATCACCTCGCCCCGGCAGCGTGCGGTGCGGATTTCGCCGTCCTGGCGCCAACGCACACCGACGGCGCGTCTTTGTTCGAACAGGACGGCTTCGGCCAGGCAGCCGGTTTCCAGCCGCACGTTGCCGCGCTTGAGCGCGGGCTTGAGAAATGCGCTTGCCGCCGACCAGCGCCGGCCGCGCTTCTGGTTGACGTGAAAGGCACAGCAGCCTTCGTTGTCGCCGGTATTGAAGTCGCTGATGGATTTGACGCCGGCCTGCGCCGCCGCGGAGCGGAACGCATCGAGCAGATCCCAGCGCACGCGCGGCGGCTCGATGCGTAATTCGCCGTCGCCGCCGTAGATCTCGTTCGCGCCGAGGAAATGATTTTCGTGCCGCTTGAAATACGGCAGCACGTCGTCCCACCCCCAGCCGGACAGTCCGAGCTGGCGCCAATGGTCGTAATCGGCCGCCTGCCCGCGCATGTAGATCATGGCGTTGATCGAGGACGAGCCGCCGATCGCCTTGCCGCGCGGATAGTTGAGGATGCGGCCATTGAGACCCGCTTCCGGCTCGGTCTTGAAGCACCAGTCCGAGCGCGGATTGCCGATGGCAAACAGATAGCCGACCGGAATGTGAAACCAGACCCAATTGTCGAGTCCGCCCGCTTCAAGCACGAGCACCCGGCGACTCGAATCGGCCGACAGCCGCTCAGCCAGCAGGCAGCCGGCAGACCCGGCGCCAACAATCACGTAATCATATTCGCCGTCGATTGGCTTTGCCCCGACCATTCCCTCGCTCTCTCTTGGTTGCAGCCCGCGGCGGATGATAGCACGAGACCGCATCGATAGCTCATGTCGCCGTCCGCCGGAACTTCGCGTTAGACGAAGCCTGATATGAAGAATCGCGTGTTGTTCGCTCGAAGCTGCGCGCGGATTATGGTTCGCAATGGACTCCGCCCCCCAATCCTCATCGCCGCCGGTCAAGCATGCGACCGCTCTCGGCGTGCTCTGCGGCACCGTCGCGGCGCTATTCTGGGCCTTCGGGTTTGTTGGCGCGCGGCACGGCGTCCTGGTCGGGATGTCGCCGCTGGTGCTCGCGCTGCACCGCTTTGTCTGGCCCGGACTTGCCCTGCTTCCGGTCGTCGCCGATAGCGGTTTTGGCGATCTCGGCGGCCTCGGCTGGCGACGCGGCATCGCGGTGACGCTGGTCGGCGGACTACCGCTCGCGCTGTGGAGCTATATCGGCTACGTCTACGTGCCTCTCGGCCACGGCAGCATCATTCAACCCGCATGCGCCGCGGTCGGCGGGCTCGTCCTGGCACGGCTCGTCCTCAAGGAAAAGCTGCCGCCGCGTTGTATCGCCGGCGCAATCATCATCGTGCTCGGCCTCGCGGTGATCGGCACCGAGGCGTTGCGCAGCATGGGCTCGCAAGGGGTCCTGGGCGATCTGCTGTTCGTCGCCGCCGGAAGCTCGTTTGCGATTTTTGGCACACTGCTGCGACAGTGGCGAATTACGCCGATGCATGCCGCCGCGGTCACCAGCGTGCTGTCACTCGCCGGCCTGCCGATCCTGTTGTTCACCTACGGCAATATTCTCAGCGAGGGCTTCTATGAAAATGCCCTGGAGGCGGTCGTGCAAGGAGTCTTTGCCGGCCCGGCCGCCGTCTATCTGTACACCCGCGCTATCATACTGCTCGGGGCGGGGCGCGCGGCGCTCTATCCGTCTCTGGTGCCGCCGTTCTCCCTGCTGATTGGATTTCTGACGCTGGGCGAGATGCCGAGCGTCCCGCAGCTCGTCGGCCTTGCGATTGTGATTGCCGGTTTTCGATTCACGCAGACGGGCCGATCGTCATTCCAGCCGAGCGAAGCGAGAGCCGAAATCCATAATCACGCGCACTACAGAAAAGCCCGTCGAACTCGTACCTGATATAACAACCTGTGGACATGGATTCGGCGTTCGCTGCTTCGCAGCAACACTGTAAACTTGATATTACAAGGCGGTTTTCATAGTTCCATACAATTACACGCTTTGCTCTTTGGTCGCTCTTTGGTCCTTCGTCGTGGCCCATCATGTCCCGCATGCACAGGTTGGCTACCACGGCGTCGGGCAGGTCCAATCCCTGACCCCGTGGATCGTGCGCAGGATTCTGTTTTCGCTGAGCGACGAGCAGTCGGCTCGAATTGAGCCGTATTTGCCGACCGATATTCGCGGTGTTGAGCGGGTTGACAGTCGCCGCGTCATTGGCGGCATCGTGCATGGTCTCAAGAGCGGCTGTCGCTGGTGCGATTGCCCACCCGAATACGGTCCTGCTACAACGACCTATAATCGCTTCGTGTGCCGGGCGCGGCGTGGCTTGCGGGCGAATCTATTTTCGGAACTGGCTGGCTGCGGGCGATCGGCGGACCCGCAGATGATCGACTCCCCGCATGTCGAAGCTCATCGCTCGGCCCCGGGTGGGAAAGGGGGAGAAAAATCAGGCTGCGGGCCGTTCGCGCGGAGGGCTCAACACGAAGATACATGCACTCGCAGACGCTAAAGGGCGGCAATGGCCGCAATATTCGTTTTGGCAAACGCGCTCAGCGCGCGTAGCCCGGGAGAACGCTGCAACAAAGCAGGAGATTCGCGATATTCACCGCGATTATCTCTGGTACAGTAGGAACATGGATTGGGGACAAGTCAGCATCTCGTTCGGCATCGAGCGGGTCTTCCAGTACGTTCGTGGAAGTTGAAGAGCTTATGACCCAGGGAGGAGCAATCGAATGGCAGAGACTCGAGATGGCGTTACCACCGAAGCCATCACCGCGTTGATCGCGGCTATACTTGCGCTAGCTAATGCGCTCGACAAAAAAGGTGCGCTGTCATTCGAAGAATATCGCGATGCGCTTTTGAGCATGTATCGAGACATGCCGCACGAAGATGCCGAAGGGGATGCGGGTCAAATATTCGATGGCATGCTGTCTCAGCTCGCGCGCGCGATAAGAAATCGCGAGAGAGAAACGTAGGCACGAGGGACCAAAGGTTGAGCTACAAAAAACGGCCGATTAAGCGCGCTCGCCACTATTCCTCTTCATCGCTCGCGCATTGGCTTAAGGTCGAGGATCCCACGAGGGTGCGGCGGGTCCCATCTAGCCATCCGAGATGAAACCGGCCGATTCCAAAAGTGGTTCCGGCGCGGAACCGCATTTCAAGCCGCAGAGTCACAGGACGGGCCTTTTTCGCGTTCAAGATCGTCGATCTGATGCGCCAAGTCTCTCCATTGGCGCGCTAGTGACTGATAGGACCGTTTGAGTGCGGATTCGTTGGTGCTGTCCGCGCGCTTTTCCCATTCAGCCGCGTTCATCCGGCAGTTCTGAGCAGCTTGCGACGACATAGCGGAAGCCTGCCCCTGCTGCGTCAAACCCATCGTTGGAAAGGAAGTCTATCCCAGATGTCCTGGAAATCCAAACGACCAAGACCCGGTGCCGGGCTTTTTTGTTGGAGAATACATTGACCGAACTGATGCGAAAATGCAGCCCGTTGTGGCTGCAGCAATCACTGCTGCCTAACCGTTCGTGCCGGTCGGAACTCCGTTAAGGCGATAGCGGGCTGCAGGCGCACCTGTCCCAAAGGTCTGCGATACTGCTCTGGCACCTGCCGCAAACCGGGGATGGAGGAGGGCCCTCCGGGATCGGCGATCAGCCACATCTGGTCGAGTATCGGCCGACTTTCGACCTATCGCTTAAGCCATTGCAGATGAAGGCTGGTTGACCGTGTCGAGATCGGTCGAGTCCGCTCGGCGCGGCAGGAAATTGGAAGCATAAGCTCGCGCGGACTGGTATAAAACTAACCAACAGCGACTCAGTGGTATGGTGATCGTGCCGCGGGGCAAATTAAGAAACCGCCTCTCATTTTTCCTATTATGATCTTGCCAGGTTTCGCCGACGATTGGGACTTCTACGATTTCGATCCGCTGAAGTTCAAGCGCGAAGAGGAGGAGATGATGGGCGATGCAGAATTTGCGAGGGAAACTATTCAAGCATTGAACAGTCATGCGGCGGAATTGGGCTCCATGTGCAGGGGGGTAATGGCAGCGGAGAAAAATAGGACGGAAATTCCGAACATAAAGGACATTTTTCAAGAAATGGCAGACGCGTCCAGGGAATGTGATGAGATGCTCGAAATATTTTATGGGGACGATGATCCACTGCCACCTGACGTGCGTCGGGCAACTCAACGAGTACAGGACGGCTTGTCCAACTGTGCGAGTGCGCTCGTTGCATACATGGCGATTGCGCGTCTAACGCCACGTTAGACCCCGCCTGACACTGCGATCGGCCGATCCAGAAAAATTCCGATGAGCCATCGCGGATGAGCAAACGGGATTATCGGGGCTTTGCGATCTCGATAAAGTTTAATGCTTCAGCGCCAGCGCGCAATCGTCGAACGCAAGGTCGCAATAGCGGTCTGCCGTTGAATCTTCGCCGCCGCCGGGGACCCTCCAACTGAGGCGGCCTATGACCTCATTGTGTCTTGGGGACGCAACTGATCGATCTGCCTTAGCAGTGCTTGAGCGCGCTCAATTGTTTGCTGGCTCACGCGGATTTGCTCCATGAGAAATTCTCGCCCGGCGCGGATCATGTCGTGAGCCTTATTTTGGGGTTGTTGGTCTTCCATATCACCTATCCGCTCTTACCCCGAGTCCGTATGGGAATGCGATTTACGGCAGTTCGTTCCAATTCCGATCGCGATGGTCTTCAAAACCGGCCAGTTAGATCGGGACCCTGCCAGTACCCCTGGACCGTAAAAGAAGCCTCCGCCAGTGAGCGGAGGCGCAAAGTCAGGGAGAAACGCACCCAACGGAGCCTAGCTATCGCAGTCTTCTCAATCATGCAAGTTACATTCATGTTGTACAGCGTTGAATCTCAAATTGGACCATTTGGAGGCGGCGTATCGTGGGGATGGCATGACGCCTCCACTTTTCCAGCGAAGCAGGTGCCACGGGGGCAGGCGACGAGGGCGTGGCACCTTCGACGCTTTCCGCGGAACCAGGGAAGTACTCCATGTCGCTGCCGAATGGCTCCAAAAGCTCCGTTACCCACCCCTCTTGAGCGAGATAATACGATGATCGCCGTGATCGAGATCGGCCAGGCGAGTTGGCTCGTGGCCGGGATCGTGCCTGGCCGGGAACCTCAGCCGTTGAAAGAAGCTTGGGTCCGACGAGCAGGCGCTGCTCCAGCTTCTGCAGCGCTGGCGGAAGGAGGCGGTCCCAGGCGGCACTAAACTTTTTGCTCTGGTTCAGCCGGGGATACCAAGTTCCGGCGACAGCTCAACCGCTGGCCTTGACGGAAGTCCGCGGGTCGAGGCTTTATCAGTTGGTCGGGATTAAAATCCCCCTGAAGCAGCCAGTGTGAGTTAGGGTCATTCCGGCGTCGAATCCTTTGCTGAACCCCCCCGCGTGTCAGGAGTCTACCGCTCATGGCTCTGTCCGATGTTTTCCTTGCGGCGACGCTGAATAATCAAGCCGAACTGTACAAAGAACAGGGTCGGTACACCGATGCCGAGCCGCTCTACAAGCGGGTGTTGGCGCTCACTGTGAAAGCGCGCGGACCCGATCACCCCTCTGTCGCGCTGGCACTGAACGATCTGGCCGAGCTCTACAAAGAACAGGGTCGCTACGCTGACGCCGAGCCCCTCTACAAGCGGGAGCTGGCGATCCGGGAGAGAGCGCTCGGCCCCGATCACCCCGATGTCGTGCAATCGCTGAACAATTTGGCCGGCCTGTACTTCGCCCAGGGTCGCTACGCCGATGCCGAGCCACTCTACAAGCGGGCGCTGGCGATCTTCGAGAAGGCGCTCGGACCCGATCACCCTTCTGTCGCTTCGGCGTTGAGCAATTTGGCCTCACTCTACAAAGAAGAGGCGCGCTACGCCGATACTGAGCCGCTGTACGAGCGGGCGCTAGCGATCCGGGAGAGAGCGCTCGGCCGCAATCATCCCGATGTTGCGCAATCGCTGAACAACCTAGCCGACGTGTACAGCGCTCAGGGTCGCCACGCCGACGCCGAGCCACTCTACAAGCGGGCACGGGGCTCAACACCAGAGCAGAAGAAGAGTCCCCCCGGTTCTTAGATGGGTTACGTCTTAATCTGAGGGAATTCGGTTACGCTCGCCGGAATAATTGAAACCAAGTTGGCAAAATCCCTTGGCCGTAGTGCGGCTGACTACAAGCGCCGCATCAAAACGCAGACCGTGCTGCCATCAGACAGACCGCCGCCATGCTATTCCGGGCGCTGCTTGCCTCCGGCCAGATCAACATGCGCAAGGTCGTCGGCGGGCGAACGCTCGAGACGATAAGGCTCGATCACCAATTGACCTGGCCGCCTGAACCGCTAACGTCATGCCGCTGGCGATCGCGCCACATCGAATTCCAACACTAAGCGCGACGGCACCTCAAGGGCGATCCTGGCATTCAAATCCGTCAACTTCGACATGCATGAATCAAAGAAGCTTCTGCTGACGCAACAGCGGGAAGCGAAAGCCGCAGTCGTTCCCAACGATTTCTCGGCATTGCACGAGCCTCGGCCGGAGCTTGTGGTCACACGCCCGCCACGTTGTTCGACAGCAACAACGACGACAACGCCCTCCGCGGTTTGATCAGATCGGCCAGTGTGTATCCGTGCAAGACGGCCAGAAACGCCTGAGTCGCGTCGTGCAACCCGCCTCGCAACACGCAGACACGCTGGATCCGGCAATAGCCGCGCCGCTCCAGGCACCCGACGACACAAAGCGTCTCCTCGACCTCACGCACCACTTCGCCAATATTGATATCGCGCGGCGATCGACGCAGACGGATGCCGCCACCATGGCCGCGCACGGTATCCAGATAGCCCTTCCGGCTGAGATGGTTGACGATCTTCATCAAATGTTGCCTTGAGATATCGAAAGTCTTCGCAATATCGTTGATCGTAATCAGCTTACCGTCCGCGACCGCAACATGCATCAAGACACGCAAAGTATAATCGGTATAGAGCGTCAGCCGCATCTCTTTCTCCCGCAAGGCCGCGTCCACCCTTGGCCCCGTCAGGGCTGTGGCCTCGTTATATACCATTGAATATAACGATAATTTGGCGGGTGCAAGAGAGGCTAGACTCTGGCTGCGAGCCTGTGGCAAGAAACGGCGCGAGCACCGATGGAGCCATCGCACCGAAACGTGTGCTCCTGCTTGGTGACGGCGCTTGGGAGAGTAATGGTGTTATCTTTAATCCAGGAGGCTTGAAGCGGGGCAGTCTCGGTCCGTCGCTGTCCGGCAAGAATGAGCAATCTCATTATGGCACGGAATGCCTGGGGCAGCTCGTTGGCTCGGTCATCGCAAGCGTCCCGCACGGCCTTTTAATTCGCCGTCGGACAGAACGCGCTTGCGCTTGTTCTGCTTGAGGCGCTTGAAGGATGCTGCCGTATCGATCTCGACGTAGCCCTCATGGACAACCGAACGGAAGAGCATTTTGATGACGACCAAAGCATGCGCCTTCTGGGAGGGCACGCGGTTGAGCTTTTCGATCTTGCCTGAGATGTCGCGTTTGGTGATCTCTGCGAGTTTGGAGTTTCCGAAGCGAAAGCAGGGCTCAAGCGTGCGCTCATGCTGATATACCGTGCGGTCTTTGATGTTGGCCGTACGGCGGACATCGAGAAATTTCTCGACGGCTGTTTGCCATCCGACTGACGAGGTCTGATGCCGTTAGCCCGCGATGCGCAAGTGATTAAAGTGGAAGAAATGCTTATGGCATGGGCATTATGGCCCGCCATGTCCCGGGCTGGCTCGCAATGCAATTAACCGCAGGGGCACTGCTTCGCAGCGCCCCGAAATGACGGTCGATTATTCCGGACCGGCATATTTCCCGGCCGTATCCGGGAACATCGATTTGACGATCTTGAAGCGCGAAATATCGACCGTCGCGTCCATGTGCAGGAAAATCGCGGCGTCGCGGAAAAGCTTTTCCACGCCGAAGTCAAGCATGGCGCCGTTGCCGCCGTGCAGCTCGAGCGCGTGCTGCGCCACTTTCAGGATTTCCTCCGAGGCGAACACTTTGGCCATGTTGCACAACGTATCGGCTTCGGGCGCATTGTCGTCGACGGCTTTCGAGGCTCGCGCGAGAAGCGCGCGTACAGCCTCGATCCTCGTCGCCATGTCGGCGAGGCGGAGCGCCACCGCCTGATGCTTGATCAGGATGCGACCGC
Source organism: Xanthobacteraceae bacterium (assembly GCA_030041005.1). Lineage (GTDB taxonomy): Bacteria > Pseudomonadota > Alphaproteobacteria > Rhizobiales > Xanthobacteraceae > BOG-931. The sequence goes on along the minus strand of JASHOR010000159.1, from coordinate 1,393 downwards.
CCTGCACGTAGTTCTGCACGTAGTCGGAGGTCACCTCGAACGCGCGCACGCCAACGCCGAGATTCTTTGCCGCCTGAATAATCTTTCCGGGCCGGAAATAGACCGCGGCCTTGCCGAGCGCGTCGCCCTCGACCAACAGATGGTCGGCCGGCACACGCATGTCCTCGAACACCAGTTCGCCGTTGTTCATGAACCGGCAGCCGATGGTCTCGTTGCAGCGCGCGATCGTCAGCCCGGGCGTGTCGCGCGGCACCAGAAAACTCGACGTGCCCTGGAGCATGCCGACCTGCGGATTGGTGTTGGCATAGACCACGAACAGGCCGGCGTCGTAGCCGTTGGAGATGAATTGTTTGCGGCCGTTGATGATCCATTCGCCGTTTTTCTTCACCGCACGCGTTTGCATCGCGGCTTCCGGCACGTTGTAGGGCAGCCAACGGTCCGACGCGCCGCGCGGCTCGGTCAGGCAGTGCGCCAGGAGAAACTGCGGATCGGCAAGCAGCCGCGCGAACCATCTTTCCTGCAAGTGGCGCGGCGCCAGGTTGCGCAGCAGCACCGCAACCTTCCAGTTCTGCACCAGCTTGTCGGCAAGCCCCGAATCGCCGCGCGCGATTTCCTCGGCGATCAGCGCGAACGTCGCCACTTCGCTGCCGCGGTCGAGTTCGACGCCTCCGAATTCTTCCGGCACGCCGAGCGTGCGTATGCCGACCTGCTCGGCGCCTTCGAGGATTGCCGGCGGCAGCCGGTCCTCCGGATTCATCAGCCATTCGCGCTGCCAATTGCCGCGAATGAACGGGATGACGACGTCATCGACAAAATCGCGGCAGCTCTGCCGCATCAGGCGCTGTTCTTCGGAGAGGCCGTGCGGCATTCCTCTATGCCGCCTTCCGGCTCGCCAGAAACTCACCCATGCGGTCGAGCGCCTTCAAAATGTTCGCGGTGGAATTGGCGTACGACACCCGCAGATAGCCCTCGCCCAAAACGCCGAAATCGGGGCCGCCGATCAGCGCCACGCCGCTCTCGTCGAGCAGCGCATTGGCAAGCGGCTTTGCCTTCCAGCCGGTGCGCTTGATGTTGGGGAAGGCATAGAACGCGCCCTTCGGCGTGGCGCACGACATGCCCGGCAGCCGGTTCAAGCCGGCGACCACGACTTGGCGCCGCCGGTCGAACTCGGCGACCATTTTGGCCGGTTCGTCCTGTGGTCCGGTGAGCGCCGCGAGCCCGGCATATTGCGTCGGAGCGTTGACGCACGAATAGAGGTTCACCGCGAGCTTGCGCGCGTAGTCGTATAGTTTGCCGGGCCAGATCGCATAGCCGAGCCGCCATCCGGTCATCGCGTAGGTCTTCGACCAGCCGTTGAGTAGGATCAGCCGGTCGCGGATCGAAGGATACGACA
>JASHOR010000013.1 GCA_030041005.1 Xanthobacteraceae bacterium | reverse complement strand
AAGCGCGAAGGATCGCTACCGAAGGCCGAGACGCCAATCCCGCGCGCGGGATCTGATCGGCGGCTCGGTGAGCGCAGCGAGTAGAGCCTGGCCCGAAGGGCGCGCCGCCAATGGGGCTAAAATCCTTCGATCGGGCAGCGGTAGGATATTACCGACTCGGCGTCGAAAGGGCTGCCGATTTACACACTCAATTACACACTGGTGTAGAGAGGAGAAAATATATCATTCTAATCAACGTTTTGTGTATTAGCTTCTGTGACTCAAAATCGTGTTCCGCAAGGAGTGGGGGTTCGATTCCCTCCACGGCACCACCACGATTTTCCGTGGTTCACCATCGTTCCCGATTTCGAAACTCTTTCAATGCCTTGTGCCTAATTTCCTTATCCATGGTTGCCCATGGCAACCTGTGACAATGAGTATACGTGAGAATAGAAATGAGCGTACGATCCGATCGCCGAGGAGCCGTATACTCATGCTCACCGCACTCGCAATAGATCACGCTAAGCCTCGCGACGAGCCCTACGTCATTACAGACGGGCAGGGGCTGCATCTCCTCGTCAACACCAACGGCAGCAAGCTGTGGCGTTTGCGCTATCGCTTTCGCGGCAAACAAAACATGCTGTCGCTAGCGCTCGCGGCACCGCAACTGCACCGCCCACCGCGATTTCGTGCCTTGGCGCTTTTTGGTCGCCGGCCGCATCAGCGCATCGATAGCCCAGTCATGCCGGCGACCAAAAACCTGCACAACAACGGAAGTCAGTCGAGGTATCGGGGGACTGGAGACGATTAGCCGGTCGCCCGATACGATTGCCGTCCGGGGGTAGCAGTTGAACCGCGCGGACCGGGCGTACGGTCGCTTGACATCCCAAATTGATCAGAATATTGTCGATCATTATATTGATAATCAGGATTTTGATCGATGCCCCAAGGCCCGCGGAATACCCCCTGGAATCAGCCCGCTTGGCTGCAATTCACCTCGATCGACCATGGGATTGTGCCGCACCACGTGCCCTATCCGCTGGTGCGACGTCTTGATCAGATTTTCGGCTGGGCGGCCGCCAAGGCTCTGGAAGGCGAAGAGATCGAAACGCCTCCGGAGTATGCCGCTCTCGCTGTGCTCGACGACTTCCCTGGCATCGACCAACGGCGGCTGGCGGCCTTGACAGGGCTTGACCGCACCAATGTTGGTCACCTGATCGACCGGCTCGAAGCAAAAGGATTGGTGAACCGGGATGTCAGCGGCGCCGATCGTCGCGCCCGCGAATTGCGGCTGAGCCCGCAGGGAAAGAAAATTCGCCGAAGATTGCGGCCGAAGGTCGTCAAAGCGCAGGCTCAAGTCCTTTCGCCGCTCGCGTCCGCCGAGCAGGACATCCTAATCGACCTGCTCATCCGCGTGGTGAAAGCTAACGAAAGCAACGCCCGACCCGGGGCGGGCAGGCGAAAGCCGCGCTCGCGTCACGCGGCTTCTGCCTGAATAGGGTTGCGCCAGACCGCAATCGCCGGCTGCGGCCATGCGCTTCGGGGAATCGAAACACGACGCCGACCGCCAAAATAGCAATCTGCTGAAGGCACATAAGGAGGAGAGAGAAATGCCTATCGATCGCCGCGCATTCATCGCCACATCCCTTTCGGCTTTGCCGCTGCTTGCCTCGAGGACCATTGCAGCGCATGCGCAAAACTATCCGGCGCACCCGGTGCGCCTCATCACCGATTCGGGAGCTGGAAGCGCAGTCGATGTCACAACACGGGTCATTGCGGACGGCTTGAACCGGGTGTCAGGCCAACAAGCCGTGGTCGTCAACAAACCGGGTGCCGGCGGCTCGGTGGCAATCCATGCTGCAGGCACAGCCGCCGCCGATGGCTATACCCTGGGCGTGGTATCGCTTTCCGCATTCATCGCGCCACTCGGGAAGGCCGACAATCTGCCGGTCGAGGTGCCGAGGGATTTTGCGGCGGTCGGCTATCTCAGCGGCGGCGCGATGTTCATAACGGCAGCGTCGTGGCTCGGCGTGAAGACGCTGCCCGAATTGATCGCGCTCGCGAAAAAACAGCCGGGCGAGCTTGCCTATGGCACCAATGGCTCGGGCAGACTGACGAATCTGACCGGGGAACTGCTGCAAGAGCGCGCCGGTATCAAGCTATTAATGGTTCCCTATTCGGGAGGAACAACAAAAATATTGAATGACGTAATGGGCAAGCGCATCCCGATTGCTATCGATGCATTTTCCGGCCTTGCCGGCGCTATCAAGGCAGGGACGATCGTGCCGATCGCAGTCGCATCTTCCAAACGTCTCGCCAATTTTCCTGACGTGCCCACAGTGGCCGAGACGCTCCCGGGCTTCACGGCCGCAGGCTGGCAAGTCCTGCTTGCGCCGGCCGGCACGCCAGCTCACATCGTTAACAAGGCCAACATGGATCTTAACAAGGCACTGCACGATGCCGAAGTTCGACAACGGCTTGACCAACTCATGCGGGAAGTCCAGCCCATGTCGTCTGAAGAAACGATAGCCTTCATTCAAGGCGAACAGAAAAAATGGAAGCCGATCGTTACGCGAGTCGCCGAAGCGCATTGAGACCGAGCGTACCCGGGAATGCGTGATCGTCGAACTTGCGTTCAGGCGGCAAACTTTCGCTCAATCACGGCAATCCGGAGGTCTGCTCAGGGTCATTATTGCCGTTTCGGCGTAGTCGGGGGCATGTCCGTTCTTCACCCAATCGCGTCGACAAACGCGACGGCACAAATTTCGCCCTAAGACCGAACCCGGCTGCCGCTTACATTCGACCAATCCACTGATGCACGAAACCTTCGCTTCGAGATCGTATGCGGCAAGCGAGCCCTCAGGCGCCGCGTGCTACAGTGAGTCCGTATGAGAAACTATGTGCCAAAAAACGGAGCTCCGGGAATCGAACCACGAAGCGTTTGGGCCTAAGTATACGACTGAGAAGAGCGGCAAATCCGCACAGCGAAAAAATCGGGCTACTGCAATAGGAAAAAAATCGGGCTACTGCAATAGGATAAGTGTTCCGTGCGAGTCCCTCCACGGCACCAACATCGGATTCCGGCATGCCCAGGGATACGATGGCGGCATAAACCATAGCGGCCCCCTCAGATCATGTACCGAGACGTTGTCCCGTCACGCCTTTGACGAAAATTCGAAGTTCTAAATGTGCTATTCGGACCAGCCGAAAAATGACTGCCCGAAAGGCGCTAGCCGTTTGTGCGCTTGGGCGGGATAGGCGGTGCGCTTCACAGTCTCCGACGAGAATGGGCGTGAAAAAAGCCGCATACCCGCGATTGCCGCGAAGGCCCAGGCATCGGGGGATTCCGGGTGCGGTCTGCCGATAACTCGCTCGATTGACGCGATCCGATCGCCCGACCTTATTCTTCAATTCTATCAAAGAGCGTGTTCGGCAAATGCCCGATGTTAGACCGCGGCGCCGAGCGTATGTGGGGCCGTGGGCGAGATGGACATGGTGTCCCGGCTCGTCCCGAAAACGGGAGAATTATCATGAAGACGAAAATTGCAATTCTGGCCGCGCTTCTCGCGACGGGCATCGTGGCGCCGGCTTTCGCCAATTCATCCAACGACGATCAGACGACCGCGGCCAAGCTCGACGAGGTTGCTTTCCGCGCGAGCACGTTCAATGCGGCGACCATGGCTCCGCGCCTGGTGGACTGGAGCGATAACCCGGACCGAACCGGTGGCGGTAGCTCTGGCTACAACGATCAGGTGCATCACGACTACATCTAAGGCAAATAAGCCAAACCCGACGCAAAGCGGGGCGCGTGACCAGAGCGCCCCGCTTTCTTATTGTTTGCTCAACAAATAATCCGAAGTCTCTGGGCGTTGTTCGGGAACCCAACGTGACAAGCCGGCGTTCTCAACTGATCCGCAGCAGCCTGCTGCAGCCATTCCGTGCACCCTGTGCAACCGCCTCAAGCTTGCCGAGGCGGCCGGGCGTGCGATCCCCTCAGGCTGGCGATCGAGCGTTGATGCCCCAATTGAGCCCTTGCCCTCGTTGGAATTTTGCGTTTTCCTAGTCGTGTCGGAACGGGGGGCCGAGTCTCTCCTAGCGCGCGCCGAGGTTTTCCATGACGGCGAACAAGCTTCTGACATTCCAGATAGCGGTCATAAGCCTGCTCTTTGCGATGATCACGATAAAGCTGTTCGTTGATCATCCGGAGTGGAGTCCGAACGGCCTGACCGAATTGAGAACGGTGGTGCAGCATCGGGAGGACGCGCGTATCAAGCTCCTGGCCACCCCCTGAGCCAAGGCCGTGCTCTCCTGACGCGCTGGCGCGCCTTGCCGGCGCCATCACTGCGGCAAGCGCGTGCAGAACACGGCGCTGGTTCTATCCGATCGGAATCCGCGCTAAGGGGCGAGAATCTGCTTATCGGGATCGAGCCAGAATGCCCACACCGCCGATCCGATCACCAGCAATGCTGCAGCGACGATGAACGGCGCCTGCCAGGAGCCGACCTGGACCAGGATCCCGAACACGATTGGGGAAATGGCGCCGCCGATATTGCCTGCCATGTTCATCATGCCGGAGACAGTCCCGGAATATTTGCCGCCGGTGTCCATCGGTACCGCCCAGGACGGTCCGATGGTGAACTCCAGGAAGAACATCGACGCGGTGAGACAATAGACGGCGACGTAGGCGTTGGCGGTCAACGCAGCCGGCACGATGCATACTGCGCAGCCCAAAAGACCTACGATCGCCACCGTGCGCCGACCGATTTTGGCACTGCCCGTCGCCCTCAATAGCCAGTCGGTTGCAAGTCCGCCGACGGTGTCGCCGACGACGCCGGCCAAAAGCGGCAGTGACGCGAACAATCCGACCTTGATGAGCGTGAAATGCCGGAACTCGACCAGGTAGGAGGGCAGCCAGCTCAGGAAAATCCACAGGCAATAAACATAGGTGAAATAGGCGAACATGATCGCCCACATGTTGCCCGAACTGACCAGAGTGCCCCAAGGCACGTTTGTTTGCTTCTCCAGCGCCGGCGGGTTGATTTCACCGTTTGCCCCGCGGCCGCGGATGGTCTCCAATTCCGCTTCGTTCACGAGAGAGTGCTCTTCGGGAAGGTTCCGATAGGTGAGGCACCACCACAGCGACCAGAGCAGCCCGACCGCGCCGCAAACGTAGAACACCGGCCGCCAGCCAAACCTGGTCATGATAAGGATAACGATCGGCGGGGCGATGGCGGCGCCGAGGCGGCTCGCACTGTGAGTAACCCCTTGGACCAGGCCGCGTTCGCGGCGCGGGTACCATAGCTGCATGGCCCGCGTGGCGCCGGGGAAGGCGCCGGCCTCGCCTATACCGAACAAGAAGCGCACAATGATGAAAGAGGCGCCGCTGAAAGCTGCGGCTGTGGCGGCGGTCATGATCGACCAGTAGGTGACGACGCCTGTGAGCACGCCGCGCGCGCCGAAGCGGTCGGAAAGCCAGCCGCCCGGCACTTGAAAGATCGCGTAGGCCCAGACGAAGGCGCTGAAGATCAAGCCCATCTCGATTTTGTTGAAGCCGAATTCCTTGGTGATCTCCGGCGCAGCCGTGGATATGTTGACGCGGTCGAGGTAGGTGATCAGGTACATCACGCTGATCAGCAAGAGGACATACCACCGGCCGCGACTTGGATATCTGCTCGAAGGGCTTGTCATCTGTTTCACTCCCCGTCGGTGCTTTTTAGCAGGGGAGGCGTGGCTTCGCCAAGCCGGATCGGGCGTTTCGCGGTGCAATGGCCCGTGACGCTGCGCGGCATGCCGCATGCGCGGGGTTCTGTTGCCAGGAGACCATCGGGCCGGACTGCTGCCGGGCGCAACGCGCGTCCGCCGATTTTCAATCAAACGTTTTCAGTCAAGCAACGTCTTGCGTGAAAAGAAGGTGGCTCTACCGCGCGTCCCGCTCGTCGCTGTACCAGGACGGCTTCTCCGGATAATGCGGGCCGTCATAAATCTCGATCACGATCGTCTCCTCGTGGGCGAGGGCGGGGCCATGGACGTTGCCCTTGGGGTTGCAATAGAAACAGCCGGGGGTCAGCGTCACGCCGGTCGAGGTGTATTCGTATCGCCCCTGCAAGCAGAACATGAACTGGTTCGAGGCGTGAAAATGCGGCTGCGGAATACCGGCGCCCTTGGCGAATCTTATCAGCGCAATCGAGGCGCCCGATTCCTCGTTACGCCACAGCATCTTTTCGGATATGCCCTTGAGCGACTTTTCGCGCCACGGCATCGCCTCCGATTGGATCAGAAGCTCTTGCAGTTTGGGTGCATTGTCCGGAAGCATCGCGCGTACTCCTTCTCAGCCGGCTGGATCCGTCGGCCAGCGGATATGCTTTAATTCGATGAGGCGCGAGAGATAGGCGATGCTGGCGCGGTTGGTCAGCCGATGAACTGCCCGCATCTCGTTGATGAAGACTGTCGAGCCCATCGGTTCCTCGGCCTTGATGTGCTGGCCGAAGATGGTCTCGATGTCGTTCTCGCCGCCGCCCAGCGAAATCACGACGTAAGGGTGATGATGGATGTGAAAGTCGATCGTCTGGCCCGGTTCGAGACGGATTTCCCAGATGCGGACGTGCTCGTTCTCCAACACCACGCGCTGGCCGACTTCGCCCAGCGCGATGCCGCGGTCAGCAGCTTCTTTAAGTCCATAGGGATCGGCCATGGCGCCTAGTCCGCAATGACGGCGATGGCGTTGATCTCGATCAGATAATCCGGCGAGACCATCTTCGACACCTCGACCATGGTCGAGGCGGGCAGGGGAGGCTTGAAATACTCCCGCCGCACTTTGTGGATCGCATCGAAATGTTCCATGTTGCGCACGTAGACGTCGACCCGGCAGACGTCGCTGAGCTTGCCGCCCGCGCTTTCGACCGCCGCCTTGATGTTTTCGCAGACTTGGCGGGTCTGCACCTCGATATCGCCGACACCCGCGATCGATCCGTCGGGCCGGCGCGCGGTCATGCCGGAGACGAAAACCAGCCGTCCTTTCGCCTCGACGACCGTCGCCTGGGAAAAGACGCCGATTGGCTTGCGGATCGACTCGGATGTGACTTCATGTTTTGGCATAATGCTTCTCCGTTGACGGATCGTCTGCAATCGCGCGCAACGGCGCGGCGGAGATGTGCAGGTCTTCCGCGACCTTGATGAGCGAGCGTGCGACGGCGCCGTCAAGCCTTATGGTCCGATTGGCATTCTGCCGCGCACGCCATTCCGGCTCGCCCGGTGTGAAAAGCTCGGCAACACCGGGGGCGCGTTTGCCGTCGCGGATCCTGTTTGCCGCCGCCGCTGCCTGGGCGCGAAACCAGGACAACTCGCAGAAGTGGCCGACGTCGATGGCCATGAAGAGATGCGAGCAATCGTATGGAATGCCCGGATCGCCGTAGAGCGGTCTGACGCGGTCGCCGCTGGCGCCGCCCGACAACAGCCCGCAGAACAGATCGATCATCAGCGCCAGACCGAAGCCCTTGGGTCCGGCAGCCGGCAGCAGCATCCCGGCAATCGCCTGTCTCGCGTCCGTTGTCGGGGAACCGTCGGCCTGCACCGCCCATGTCGCCGGTATCGGTTGGCTCGCCTTCTCCGCGAGACGGATTTTGCCCATGGCGGCTTCGCTCGTGGCCATGTCCAAAACCAGCGGCACGGCATCGTCGGTCGGAACGGCGATGGCGACGGGATTGTTGCCGACCAGACGCTCGGCGCCGCCCGGCGCCGGCATCAGCGGCCGCGTATTGCACATGGTGATGCCGATGCAGCCCTGGTCGACCGCCCGCAGCGCATAGCGTCGCGCCGTGCCAAAATGAAATCCGTGGCGCACCGCGACAATGCCGACGCCCTGTTTCCTGGCGCGCGCGACGGCGATGTCGATCGATTGGGGGCCGGTGAGATGGCCAAATGCGTTTCCCGCATCCAGCACGACGCAGGGGCCGCGATCCGAGACGACGGTTGCGGTTGCCGCCGTGCTTAGGGACCCGGCGCGCAGCCGGTCCACATACATGTCCACCAGCATGACGCCGTGCGAAGGCTGCCCCTCCAGATCGGCTTCGACCAGGCCGTCGGCCACGGTCGTGGCGGCTTCTTCGGCAAGCCCCGCCGCTGCGAAAATGCGGCTGACGAGCGCGACGAGATCATCGGCCGAAACCACAAGCGGCGCTGCTGGCGCGGTCTTGGGCGGGGTCGTGGGCGCGGTCATGGGGTGGTCCGGCCGTTGCGCGCGGCGAGCATGGCGCCGATCAGCCGGCAAGGGAGATTCGGGACTCGCGCGCGGTTACGCTTGATCCCGGCAGCTTGGAAAATTCGAAATGATTCTCGAGCGATTTTGCCACCTTGTCCGCCGTGCGCTGGATATGTTCGCGGCTGGCGGCGATGGCGCGGCCGACGTTGCGCGCCAGCGCCGCTTCCATGATCTGTTCATGCTCGGCGACATCGTTACGCGGCGGTGACTTTGAAAGAATCGACAGCGCGACGTAACGCTCGGCCTTGTCGAACAGGTTCTCGCGGATCGCCAGAATGGTCGGCGAGTTGCACGCCGCGACCAGGGCATGATGAAACGCCCGGTGCTCTTTCGCCCACTCGCCGCTGAGCTTGCCGGGCCGGCTCCGCCGCAATTTGCTGTGCCGGGAGAGGCGATGAAAGGCGGCAATGAGATCGGCCTCCCAATCGACGCCGCCATTATCGATCGACCAGCGCAACGCAATGCCGTCGATCTCGATGCGCGCCTGCATCAGATCGTACAGGCTCTCGCGCGATACGCCGGCGACGCGAAAGCCCTTGTTTTGCTCGAGCTGGACCAGCCCCTCTGCCGCGAGCTGCATCAGCGCCTCGCGGATCGGGCTGAAACCCGCGCCATAGCGCTCGCGCAGGGTTTCCAGCGTCAGCCGCTGGTTCGGCAACAGCGCGCAGGCGACGATGTCGGCGCGGATTTGCGCCAGGACGCGAGTCTGCAGCGTGGCGTCGCTCGCGGTTTGCTGCGCGGGCATGACGATGGCTCCTGGCGCCCAAGGCCCCTTCGGCCCCGTGGCCCGCGGGTTTGGTAGCCGATCGGGTTGCGACACGCAAGACGATTTTCGAAAATCCGTTGACCTTGCGAAGAATTCGGTGGCAAGATGCGCTTTGCCGGATCGTTCAGTCCTGATCGGGCCGGCGTACGCGCGACGCAAGCAAGGACGACGACAATGCGGAAGCTGACGGCACTGGCGCTGGGCGCGCTCTATTCCACGCTGACTTTGACGGCTGTTGCGGCGTGGCCCGCCGCGGCGGCGGCGCAAAGCCAGCAGATGACGAAAGTCGTGTTCTCGCTGGACTTCATTCCGCTCGGCCGGCATGCGCCGTGGTACGCCGCTCTCGCCGAAGGCTACTTCAAGGATGAAGGCCTCGATGTGAGCATCATACCGTCGCAAGGCGGGGCCAATGTCATTCAGAACGTCGAATCGGGCACCGCGACGCTTGGATTCATGGGAGTTCCCGAGGTCGCCATTGCGCGCGCGGCCGGCGCCAAGGTCAAGATGGTGGCGGTGATTTATGAGAAGTTTCCGGATGCCATCTTCAGCCTGCAGTCCGGGGCCAATGTCAGGACGACCAAGCAGCTCCAGGGCCTGACGCTCGGCAGCGGCTCCGGCAGTTTCACGCCGAAAATTCTGCGCGGCTTCATGGCCCAGAATGGGCTTGATCCCTCCGCGCTTCATGTTGTCGATATCGCGCCGGCGGCCCGCCCGAGCTCGCTGGTGACCAAACAGGTACCGTCCATCGAAACCTACGTCATGGGCGAGCCGGGGCTTAAACAGGCCGCGGCCGGCGTTCACGAAAAGCTGCAGACCTTCCTTCCCGCCGATCACGGTCTGCGGCTCTATTCCAACGGCATAGGAGTGAGGGAAGACGTCCTCGCCAAGCATCCCGATGTGGTGAAACGCTTCGTGCGCGCGGCCCTCAAGGGTTGGCAATTCGCCTTCGCGCATCCCCACAAGGCCGCTGCCGACGAATTGAAATATGTGCCGAGCCTGAAACCGGACGTGATCGAGGCGGAGCTCAACGTCGTGCACAATCTGGTGGTGACGCCGGAAGTCGAAACGCATGGGCTGGGCTGGTTTGATCCGGCCCAGATGAAAGCCAATCTCGACTTTGTGGTGAAATATATCGGCGTCAAAGGGACGCCGCCGGCGGCCACTGATCTCTACGCCGCTGGCTTCTTGCCCAACCCGCCGATCAAACCGTGATCGCCGGCGCCGCGGCCGGACGATGGGGACCGTCGGTCGGGATCGGCCGCGACGAATTCAATGTCGAACCCACCGGCCGGCCGTTCGGCCATTTCGATGCCGTGCGCAAGGTCTTCGCGCGCTCGGGTCACGAACCGCTGGTCGCCATCGAAAACATCTCGTTCGATCTTCACTCCGGCAAGCTCGTGAGCCTGCTGGGACCGAGCGGCTGCGGCAAGACGACGTTTCTGCGCATCGCGGCCGGCCTGATCGCCGCGACCAGCGGTATTGTGCAGATCAACGGCATCGACGTGAGCGAGCCGCAGCCGGACTTCGGCGTGGTCTTTCAGCAGCCGAATCTTATGCCCTGGCGCAGCGTTCTGAAAAACGTACTGTTCCCGGTCGAGATTCGCCGGGAAGGCGGTGAGGAGGCGGTGGCAAGGGCCATCGAGCTGTTGTCCCTGGTCGGCCTGTCAGGATTTGAACGGGTCTATCCGGCGGAACTTTCCGGCGGCATGCAGCAACGCGTCGCCCTCTGTCGTGCCCTGGTGCATCAGCCCAAGCTTTTGTTGATGGACGAACCCTTCGGCGCGCTCGACGAGCTTACGCGCATGGAGATGCAGGATCTTCTGCTCAATATTCGCGCCAAGACCAAGGCCACGGTCATGCTGGTGACCCACAGCATCAGCGAGGCCATCTACCTTTCCGATACGGTGGCGGTTTTCAGCAAGCGGCCGGCGACGCTGGTCGATTGCATCGAAGTCGGCTTGCCCTATCCGCGCAAGCCGGAAACGCGCTACACGCCGGCGTTCACCGCGTTCGAACATCGTGCCGGATGCGCCCTTGGAATCACGCGATGAGCGGCGCGCGTATGCAACGATCGATCTTTCCGCTGCTCGGCGTCGTTGTCCTGCTTTGCCTGTGGCAGGGCTACACGGCGTTGTCGGGCATCAGCCAGATCGTGCTGCCGAGCCCCTACGATATCGGCCTCGTCTCGATCGAACAATTCCATCTGCTGCTGCAGGCGACTTGGCCGACGTTGGTGGAGACTGTCCTCGGCTTCGCGCTGGCTCTCCTGATCGGCGTCCCGCTCGCGGTCTCGGTGGCCAATTCGCGACTATTGAACCTTGGGCTTTATCCGATTCTGGTGGCCACCCAGTCCATTCCAAAGGTCGCTATCGCGCCGATCATCCTGGTGTGGTTCGGCCTCGGCATCGAATCGAAACTGGCATTGGCGTTCCTGGTGGCGTTCTTCCCCGTCGTGGTCGACACCGCGACCGGCTTGAAGGCCACCCCGCCGGGCCTGCTTGAACTGGCGCACTCGCTGCGCGCGTCCCCGCTGCAAATCTTCATGAAGGTGCAGATGCCTGCAGCGTTGCCGTTCGTTTTTGCCGGCGCCAAGGTCGCCATCACGCTTGCCGTGATCGGTGCGGTCATCGGCGAATTCGTCGGCTCGGTCGCCGGGCTCGGCAACCTCGTGCTGAGCGCGAATGCGCAGCTTGAGGGACCGCTCGCCTGGGCCGCTTTGCTGTGGCTCAGCGTGCTCGGCATTCTCCTGTTCTCGGCGATCGCCCTCGCCGAACGTCTGTTGATGCCCTGGCAAGGAACCGGCCGGCATTGATCCTCTCCGAGCAGCCCTCCCGCCCTTTCAGTTTCACAACCACAACGACTGGGACATCCATGCCGCGCGGTCCGCTCATCGACATCCACCAGCATCCCATTCCAGAGCACTATAAGCGAGCACTGGCCAGCGTCGGCGTCGGCGGCAGCGGCGAGAATCCCTGGGCCGAGTGGAGCGAGGCGGCGCAGCTCGAATTGATGGACCAAAGCGGCATTGCCGCCGCCGTCAATTCCATCGCCTCGCCGGGCGTCTATTTCGGCGATGTGGATTTCGCCATTCGCCTGGCGCGCGAATGCAACGAGGGATCGGCGCGCATGGTCGCGGGCCATCCGCAGCGCTTCGGCGCCTTTGCCATTTTGCCGTTGCCCGATGTCGGCGCCGCCATTCGCGAAGCCGAATATGCCCTCGATACGCTCAAGCTCGACGGCGTCTGCCTGTTGACCCACGTCTGCGACCGCCACCTCGGGCAATCGGAGGACGACGAGCTTTACGCCGAGCTGCATCGCCGCAATGCCGTCGTCTTCGTGCATCCGCTGCGCAATCAGGCGAAAAACATGCCGGCTTACGGTTATCCGTCGGGGATGACCGAGTTGGTGCTCGACACGACGCGGGCAATCCACAATCTGCTGTGGAACGGGATCTTTGGCAGGTTTCCCAACATCCGTTGGATCATGCCCCACGGCGGCGGGACAGTTCCGTTTCTGGCCTACCGCATGAGCGCCATGAACGATCGTGCGCAGGTCGCCGCGAATCTTCCCGGCGGCAGTGTCGCCGGTGCTCTGCGCCTGCTGCACTACGATGTGGCGGAAGTCTGCGCGCCGGGATCGCTGAAATGCCTTATGGAGATTGCCGATCCGTCGCGGGTGATGTTCGGCAGCGACTTTCCTTTCTCGCGGCATCGGACGCCGCGCGATGACGTCAGGGCTCATATCCGCGCCTTCGAACAGTTCGACGGCTGGAGTCCGGCGGTTCGGCGCGCAATTGAGAGCGACAATGCGCTGAAGCTGTTTCCCAGGCTGGAAAGATCGATCTCGAGAAAATCATAAATCAGCAGTCGCGCGCCAAAGGCGGAGCTCTTGCACGAGCGCGATCGCAGCGTACGGCGCGACGATTGGAATAGAAATCCGCCAGATCGGAGGATCCGCGATGCCATTTTGCCGATACCGACGGGACGAGGGCCGCACCCGGAGCAGGCGCGATTTCTCGACCGGGCGCGTTCATTTGACCCGCGTTGCGCGCGCCCTCGCATTCGCCGTTGCCGTCATGGTGTTGGCGCCAAGCGTGCGCGCGGCGGATCGTTATCCGTCGCGGCCCGTGACCATCATCGTGCCGTTCTCCGCCGGCGCCGTCACGGACGTGCTGGCCCGGGTCGTCGCCGAGGAGCTGAGCGAGCGACTAGGACAGCCGTTCATCATCGAGAACAAGCCCGGCGCCGGCACTCTGCTCGCGGCGGCGGCGACCGCCCGATCGCCGGCCGACGGCTATACCCTCTTGCTGGCGACCAGCAGTACGATGTCGATCAACAGCACGCTGTACAAGCACCTGCCCTACGATCCGGTGCAGGACTTCGTGCCGGTGTCGCTGCTTTGCTCGGTGCCGTTCGTTCTCGTCGCCAACAAGAACCTGCCGGTCAAGAACGCCGCCGATCTGGTCAAGCTCGCAAAACAGAAGCCCGGCCAATTGAACTACGGCACCGGCGGCGTCGGCACCACGGCCTCGGTGCTCATATCGCTTCTCAAAAGCATGACCGGCACGAAGATGACCGAAGTAGTCTATCGCGGCATCACGCCGGCGCTGACCGACATGCTCGGCGGCACCATCCAATTTATGTTCTCGGATATCGGCACGGTCGAGCCACTGATGAAGGCCGGCAAGATACGCGCATTGGGCGTCAGCACTTCCGAACGCTTCAAGGGCGACCCGGACATTCCGACGCTTGCCGAGAACGGGGTCCCGGGCTTTGCCGGCGACTCCTGGCAAATGCTGGTGGCGCCCGCCAAGACCCCGAAGGACATCATCGACAAGCTCAATGTGGCGACCAACGAAATTCTTAATTCGCCCGCAGTCGCCGGGAAGCTGCAGGGTCTCGGCATGTCTTCGATCGGCAAAGGCACGCCGGCCAAACTGGAGAGTTATGTTCAATCCGAGGCTGCGCGATGGGGAAAGGTGGTGACCGACGCGGGCTTCGCCGGATCGCAATGACGGGGCAGGATCGGGCAGGATCGAAGCAAACCGGGTCCGCTGTCTGCGCCCCGGTCGGTGCGACGGAGTGGAATAAAGAATGCGTAGCGACGCTGGGCCGCGGCGGGTATGGTGGCCGCAGGGAGTCGTCCTCATGTCCGTTCTCTGCCGCATCGCTGCCAATTGGCAGAAAGCCCTGCCGGTCCTGGTTGCAGCCGGGATCGTGGCCTGGATCGCTGCATTCCGCGGCGACCCGACCAGCGAGCGCGCGCTGTTTGCGGCGCTGCTCGTCATCTATTTCGTCCACCAGATCGAGGAGCACCTGTGGCCGGGCGGCTTTCGCCAGTTCGCCAATGTGCATGTCTTCAAGAGCGGCAAGGAGAATTGGCCGGTCGACATCGGCGGTATTGCGCTGGTCAATATGGGCCTTGTCTGGCTGCCGGTCGGGCTTGCGGTGCTTTATCCGGCGGCGCTGCGCTGGATCGGACTGCTCTGGATCGGACTGACCCTGGTCAACGGCGTCACCCACATCGTGACCGCGGTGCGGCTGCGCATCTACAATCCCGGTCTTGTCACCGCGCTTGTGCTGTTTCTGCCGTTCACGATCTTTGCGCTGGCGCTCGAAGTTTCGCGCGGCGCGCTGAGCGGCGGCGAGGTCGGCCTGATCGTGCTCGGCGGGATTCTGCTGCATCTGCCGGTGGCGGCCCTGTTTGTCGTCCCCTATTGGCGCGGCCAGCGCGGGCCGGCGCGAGGCCAACGAGCCTGATACGCCTCGGCGTCGATCGAAGGCGTGCAGCATCGCAGCCTTGGTTCGACCGATCGGAATCCGCTCTCAATGGTCGCCCATGTCAGCTTCGTTCCGCGACAACAAAGCCCTCTCTCGCTTCGAGCTTGAGGCCGGCGGCGTCATCGTGTTCATGATTTACCGCCTGCTGACCGGCAACGTCATATCGCTCGAACACACCGAGACGCCGGTCGAGGCGCGCGGCCGCGGTCTTGCCTCGCAGCTCATTGAAGGCGTCCTGCGCAGCGTGCGGGCGCGTGGGCTGAAAATCGTGCCGCGCTGCCCGTTCGTGCGCGCCTATCTGGAAATGCACCCGGAGTTTCGCGA
>JASHOR010000158.1 GCA_030041005.1 Xanthobacteraceae bacterium | reverse complement strand
TGGCGAAGGCCGAAGACGGCGGCGTTGGCGGACTTTGCGGCATAGCGCTCTGTGCCTGGCGAGCTTCTCGCGGCGTTCTCGGTTGTGATTCGGCCGGAGGACCTGTTACACCAGCGCCGCCGCGGCGGCGACCGGTTTGATGCGGCGGAACCCGATGAGCGCCTATAAATCCGATTTTCTCAACGTCCTGGCCGAGCGCGGCTTCATCCATCAGGTGTCCGAGCCCGATGCGCTGGACACGCTCGCCCGCTCGTCGACCGTGACCGCCTATATCGGTTTCGACTGCACCGCGGCCTCGCTGCATGTCGGCTCGCTGCTGCCGATCATGCTGCTCTACTGGCTGCAGCAGACCGGCCATCGGCCAATCGCGCTGATGGGCGGCGGCACCACGCGGGTCGGCGATCCGTCCGGCAAGGACGAAAGCCGGCGGCTTTTGACCGACGCCGCGATCAACGACAACCTCAAGGGCATCCGCGCCGTCTTCGACAAATTCCTCAAGTTCGAGAATGCCGGCGGCAACGCGGTCATGGCCAACAATGCCGACTGGCTGAACAAGCTCAATTACATCGACTTCTTGCGCGACGTCGGCCGCCACTTCTCGATCAACCGCATGCTGGCTTTCGACTCGGTCAAGCTGCGGCTTGAGCGCCAGCAGGAACTCTCATTCCTCGAATTCAACTACATGATCCTGCAGGCCTACGATTTCGTCGAACTCTACCGGCGTTACGGCTGCGTGCTGCAGATGGGCGGCTCCGATCAATGGGGCAACATCGTCAACGGCATCGACCTGGGGCGCCGGGTGCACAATGCGCAGCTCTTCGCGCTGACGTCCCCGCTCATCACCACGTCGTCCGGCGCCAAGATGGGCAAGACCGCCGCCGGCGCAGTGTGGCTCAATGCCGACCTGGTCAGTCCCTACGAGTACTGGCAGTACTGGCGCAATACCGAAGATGCAGACGTCGGGCGCTTTCTCAAGCTGTTCACCGTGCTGCCGCTTGGCGAGGTCGAGCGTTTGACGGCGCTCAAGAACGCGGAGGTCAACGAAGCCAAGAAAATCCTTGCCACCGAGGCGACGGCGCTGGTGCATGGCCGGGCGGCGGCCGAGCAAGCGGCGGCGACCGCGCGCGCGACGTTCGAGCAAGGCGAGCTCTCGGCGACGTTGCCGACCGTTGAAATCGCCGATTTTCACCGGCACGTCCGCTTGCTTGATGCGGTCGTGAAAGCGGGACTTGCCGCTTCAAACGGAGAAGCGCGGCGCCTCATTCGCGGCGGCGGCCTGAAAGTGAACGATGAAACCGTGCACGACGAAGTCCGCCTGCTCACGCCAAACGATCTCAAGCACGGCGTGATCAAATTGTCGCTCGGCCGCAAGCGCCACGTCCTGCTCAAGCCGGTGTGAATGCGCTATTGCCGATCGTCCGCGCTGACGCCATCCGTGGCGGCCGGGTATTCGAAGATTTTGCGCAGCACGCCGGGCGCCAGGACGGACAGTAGATTGACGTTGAGCACCGGATTGCCCGGCTTGCCGACGACCTGATAGGTGAAACCGACCAATCCCTCCTTGGAGCCGCCGAGTATCGGCCCGACCACCGGAATCCAGCCGAACAGATTGTTGGCGCCGTAGAGCGGCACCAGCGTGCCGCGCAGGTCGACCGTGTTGCGCGTATAGTCGATCAAACCGTCCATCGTGCCGCCGAGCACCGGCCCGCGCGCCACTCCGTCGCGCAGCGCGATGCGACCCGGCGCGCGGGTGAAATCGACGCGCAGGCTGGAGAATTGCAGATCGTTGCTTGGCGGCTGCACGCTGTTCTGCGCGCCGCTGGTGGCAGCGCGCTGCAATTCGGCTTCGTCATGGATGGTGAAATTGGTGACGCTGAGCGTGCCCTGCTGTGTCGGGGTGTCGCGGCTCGGCGCGTCCATCACCATCGTCAGTTGGCCGCCCATCATCCGCTGATAGACATCGGTTGCGCGAAGCAACGCGCCGGCATCGGTGCTGCGCAGCACGACCACTTCGCGTCCGTCCGCCTGGTTGCGCAGCTCGCCCTTGAGGGTCCCGTCGTGACCGATATCGGCGCGGAACGCCAAGCTGCGGATCACGCCGGCGCGGCGGGACATTTTTAGATCGACTTTGCTCAACGCCTCACCGTCGAATGCAAGCGCGGCGCCGAGTTTCACGTCGAGATCGACGTCCGGGGTTTCCTCCTTGCCGGCCGGCGTCGCCGATGGGCCGCCCGACAGCGATTTGATGAAGGCACGCGCGTCGTAGACTTCACCGCGCATGATGACATGCAGCGCGCCGTCCGACATGCGTTCGGCCTTTAGCGTCGCCTTGTCGCCGTCGGAAAAATCGTAGGACTTGAAATTGGCCGATTGCAGTTGGCCGGAGCCGTCGAGTTCGATCGCGCCATTGACGCCGTCGCCGGCGCCCTCGATCACCAGATTGTCGATGCGGGTTGATTGCGGCTTGGTCGTCAGCGTCAGCGTCGCCCGCGCCGGCTTGCCGGCCGGCTTGACCCAACCGGGGAGCAAACCGTTGATCTGTGCCGGCGTCAGATCGGCCGTCACGCTGAAATGCCCTTCGCGGTCGGAGCCGGTGCCGACGCGGCCGGTGAGGCTGATCGGGATCGAGCCGGAGATTGCATTGCCCACATCAAGGCCGAGACTGCTGCGCGCCGCCGCATCAAGCACGCCGTCGATGCGGACGTTGGCCTCGCTGTCGCCGCGGAGTTGGCGATAGTCGAGATCGGCCGGCGCACCGGCGATGGTGACGTTGCCTTTGAATTCGAAGCCTTTGGGATTGGCGGTCACGTGCAGCGCGGCGGCGTCCAGGCGCTGCCCCATGATCAAGTGGTCCGCAGAGAAATTGGTGGCATCGACGGTGATCGCGTAATCGGTCGATCCCGGCGGCAGATCGGGTTTCAGCCGCATCCCCAACGAGACTTGCGCGCTCATCGTGCCGTGGGTCGTGACCGGATCGAACGGCGCGTGGGCGACCTCCTGCAATCGGTCCATGGTCAGCAATTCGGCCGCCGCGGGCACCGAACCGTCGAGTTTGAAATGCACCCGCGCGGGCGGCGCGCGAGGCGCGGTATCCGGCACTTCGAACAGGCCGGACGACAGCATGAGCTTTCGTCCGGACGGCAAATCCGCTGTCGCCTTGCCGAGTTGGACCTGCGCATCGCGTCCGATGACCGCAACCGTAAGATCGGCGCCACGCAGCGCGGGAAGCCCTTGCACCGGCTCGATCACGCAATTGGTGGCCGTAGCGTCGATCGACAATCCGTTCTCCGGAACCGGGGGGCCGCTCGCTCTCAAGGTGTTGAGCGGCGCATTCACCGCGACTGTGATGTGATCGATCGTGCCGCTCAGCAAATGCGCATTAAACCAGTCGCGCACCCTGGGCTCGACGAAGACCGGCCAGAGGCGCTTGAGGTCGTCCGCCGACATGCGCTTGGCGGCAAGACCGGCATTCAGGCGCACGTCGCCGCCCGAATAAGCCGCTTCTCCGGACATCACGACGCTCACGTCCATGTTGCCGAGATCGCCTTGGTCGACCACGAGACGTTTTTTGACCGGATCGAAACTGCCGCTGACGGCGATCCGATTGAGGATGAGCGGGTCGCCGGTCGTGTCGCCGCCGGCCAAAAGGACGCTGCCGCCGCCGATCTTGAACAGCCAGTCGCCGCCGGCCTCGAGCGGCGCCTTCACGTCCGCGAGCAGCGTCAGCCGGTTGCCGCCTGACACGATCTGAAACGGCACTGAAAGAAGCTGCGCGGTCGAATCCCAATTGAACTTGAATTCGGCGCGATCGAGAGTAAGGCGGCCATCGGCACTTTGTGAATCCCCGAGGTAACCGGCGTCGGCGACGATGCGTCCGCTCAGCGCGCGCACTGCACCGTCGGGGCCGATCTCGCCGTGCAGGCTCGCGGACAGCGGAAGGGTGGTTTCGATGCTCCCGTCGGCGAAATGGAGCGCGCGCAGAAGGCCGTTGGCCGGAACGCGCCGCGCTTCCAGCTCGATGTTGCGAACGCCGTCGCGCACGGGTGCGACGGAGGCGACGATCACCCATGGCCGCTCCGGATCTTCCGAACCAAGTCTGATGACAACGCCGCCTTCGCGCGGTCGCTCGATGCTCAGCCTGATGTTCCTCAGTGACCAATCCTTGCCGCTGCGCTCATCATCGACGGTCAGCGTGCCTTGCTTGAGTCCGAGTTCGCTCAGGTCGTGGCCGTCCAGTCCGGTTTTGCCGATGCGGTCGATCCACGCCAGGACCGCGGCCAGGGCATCGCTGGTGGAGCGCGGCGAAAGCGTCATCGCCGTGGGACCGGCATCGTTCGCAGGTGCAGCCTCTCGCACATCCGGCGCCGCGGCGGGCTGCTCGGAATCGTTCAACACGCCGAGCGGCGCAGCACCCGCCGCCGACACGCTCGCAGTTGCGATCGGGTGCTTGTCGGCGCCGGTGAAGACCGTGACCTCGCCGTCGCGCTCGATCCGGATTTTCAGTTCGGCGCCGACCAGATTCAGGCTTTCCGCACGCATATGGCCGCTGAGCAGACTGAGAGGAGAAACGCGGACTTCGGCTTTGGGCGCGCTCGCCACCACCGCGCCATCGGCGTCGCGCACCACGATGTCGCGAATGCGGACGGCGGCGCCGCCATTTTCGGTGCGTTCGATCTGGGTGCCGCCGACCCGGACGGTCTCGTGGCTGCCGAAATTCTCTTCGATCGCCGAAACGAGCCAGGGCGTGAAAACGTCGATCTGGATAGGGCCGCTGGCGAGGCGCCACCACAGTCCGACAACGGCAACCAGCAGCACGCCGGCGAGCGCGCCGCCGCCGATCAGGACCCGGCGGATCAGGCGCTTATGGCGCGCGAGAAGCCGGCGGTAGGCGGCGAGGTAGCGCCCGTCGGCCCAGCGTCCGCCCCGATGAGCCGCTGCCAAGGCGCCGCGCCGACGCGGATACGCGACAGGCTCCCGCTTGGGGGACGCCTTGTTCTGCCGATCCTGCTGTTTGGCCATGCCCCGTCGGGCGTCCCCTCATCCCTGGCGCCTTCGCAATAGCGTCGCCGGCCTCCCCGTTCGACTACCGCCGGCCTGCGCGCCCAGTCTGATCGGTTATGATGCCGCCGGGAAAGCGTCGAAAGGAAGGCACATGACCGACCACCAAGGGAAGCCGAAAGTTGCCGATCTCGTCCCGGGCATGAAGGCCCCGGCGTTCACGCTGCCACGCGATGGCGGCGGCACCGTTTCGCTCGCCGACTTCGCCGGACACAAGCTCGTGCTCTACTTCTATCCTCGAGCGGACACGTCCGGCTGCACCCGCGAGGCGATCGATTTTTCGCACCACAAGAGCGCCTTCGCCCGCGCCGGCGCGGACATTCTCGGCGTCTCCGCCGATCCGGTCGCGGCGCAGGATGCATTCAAGGTCAAGCACAAACTGTCCATTGCGCTCGGCTCGGACGAAAAGCATCGCATGATCGAGGCCTACGGCGTATGGCAGCAAAAATCGATGTATGGCCGAAAGTTCTTCGGCATCGTGCGCACGACTTTCCTGATCGACGCCAATCTGCGTATTGCCGAGATTTGGCATCGCGTATCGGTGGACGGTCACGCCGCGGAGGTTCTTGCTGCAGTCAAGGCGTTGCAAGCAAGCGATTGAAGTTGCCTAAGCATTTACCGCGCGCGGAAAAAACGCCGCGGCGATTTGCGGAATATTAACCATAAGACGCTCAAATGCCCGTCCCGGGATGGCCGTTGCGGTGTCAGTCCGTCGGTGGGAACGTCAATGTCGCAGTTGAATGCGTCGCCGCAGCACAGCGTCCGTGCTCATCATAGCCACCCTCACCGTGACACCGCGCGCCGGCCTGAGCCGCCCCAGCACCGCGCCAACCAGCCCGCCGCCGCACGCGCCGGCTATACGATTGCCCATGCCGGACAGCAGGTCCGACTCGGACCGGTCGTATTCTGGATTGCGGTGGGTACGGTCATCATCATGGCCGGCTGGTCGATCGTGGCCGCCACCTATTTCGCTTTCCATGACGATGTCGTCAGGGGCCTGATTGCAAGGGAGCGATCGCAGCGATTCGCCTATGAGGACCGCATCGCCGATTTGCGGGCTCAGATCGATCGCACCACCAGCCGCCAATTACTCGACCAGGATCAATTCAAACAAAAGCTCGACGATCTGATGCGCCGGCAAGAGAAGCTGGAAGCGCGCACCAGTGCGCTGAGCGGCCTCGCCGATCCTGCCGCGACCGGATCCATCGGGTCGAGGGCACGCGGCGGCGCCGGGCCGAAGCAGACGCCGCGTGCCGACGACATGCTGTTCCTGCCGCACCCGCTCGACGGCAAGCAATCAAGCGTCGAGAGAAAGCTCGCGGTGGTCGAGGCCTCGCTCGATCGCGTGGACCGCGACCAGACTGCGGCATTAGGCGCGCTGCGGGTGCGCTATGTGGACAGAGTGCGCCGGACGCATGCGGTGCTCGAAGGACTCGGTCTCAGATTCAACGCTGTTTCCACGGCCGTCGGCGGGCCGTTCGTCCCGGTGCGATTGCCCCCGGCGAACGAAAGCTTTGCGCGGGCGCTGACTCTGGTCAGCATCGCGCGCGCTGAGGCGGATGATCTGTCCAACACGCTCAAGGTCGTGCCGTTGCGGAGGCCACTTGCCGGCCAACTGGAAATGACTTCGCCGTTCGGCATCCGCATGGATCCGTTCTTGCACGAGCCGTCCATGCACCCCGGAATCGATTTTCGCGCCAATGTCGGCGATCCGATTTATGCCACTGCGGCCGGCAGGGTGACCAAAGCGGGCTGGGAGGGCGGTTACGGCCAGATGGTCGAGATCGACCATGGCGAAGGATTGGCGACCCGGTATGGGCATATGTCGCAGATCGACGTCGCCGTGGGGCAGAAGGTGCGCGTTGGACAGATCATCGGCCACGTCGGCTCGACCGGTCGTTCAACAGGCCCGCATTTGCACTACGAAATTCGCGTCAACGGCGAGGCGGTCAATCCGGCGAGATTTCTCAACGCCGGCGAAAGACTGTTCGGCGGACAGGCCATCGTCCGCGCCGACGGCAGGACCTTCCAGGATTAGTCCGCGCCGTCCGGTGACCAATTCCAGCTCCTGATCGGCCTATTGCGACTGGCGCTGCCGTGACGCCGCAACGTCTCGGCGACTTGACCCGTCCTTCCCGTGACCGCCACTGCGATCATGCTATGCTGGCCCTTGGGACGCAGTTGTCGAGGCAATTGGCGTGTCGCGCATTTTTGTCAGCCATTCGAGCAGCAACAATGCCGAGGCGGTCGCCTTGCGCGACTGGCTTACCGATAACGGCTGGAAGGACGAAATCTTCCTCGATGTTGATCCGCAGCGCGGCATAGCGGCCGGAGAGCGCTGGGAGCGCGCCCTGAACGAGGCAGCAAATCGTTGCGAGGCGGTGCTGTTCCTGGTGTCGAAAGCGTGGCTTGCCTCGGTCTGGTGCCGCAAGGAGCTTAATCTTGCGCAACGGCTCAATAAGCGGCTGTTCGGCCTGCTGATCGAAGATTTGCCGGTCGGCGAACTGCCCGAGGACCTCACCGGCACCTGGCAAATCGTGCGTCTTGCCGCCGGCCGCGACCACGTGATGCTCCAGGCGATCCTGCCGGTCACACAAGAGGAGGTCCACGTTACCTTCTCAGCCGAAGGATTGCGGCGTCTCAAGCACGGACTGGAGGAAGCCGGGCTCGACCCGAGGTACTTCGTTTGGCCGCCGACGAGCGATCCCGATCGGCCGCCCTACCGCGGCCTGCTGCCGCTCGAAGCCGAGGATGCCGGCATCTTTTTCGGCCGCGACGGTCCCATCGTCGAGGCGCTCGATACGCTGCGCGGCTTGCGCGAGACCACGCCGCCGCGGCTTCTGGTCATCCTCGGCGCATCGGGCGCGGGCAAATCCTCGTTCCTTCGCGCCGGCCTGTTCCCGCGGCTGGCACGCGACGACCGCAACTTTCTGCCGCTGCCGGTGATCCGGCCGGAGCGGGCGGCGATCAACGGCGACACTGGATTACTGGCGGCGCTGGAAGAGGCCTATTACATCGCCGGCATCCCGACGACGCGGGCAAAATTGCGCGCGGCCGTCGAAGCGGGCACGCAAGAGCTTGCGCCTTTGCTGCAAGCGCTCCTCGACAAGGCGATGCCGCTCACCCCCGATGCCGATGCCAAACCGAGGCCGCCAACCCTGATCGTTGCGATCGATCAGGGCGAAGAACTGTTTCGCGCCGAAGGTCGCGAAGAGGCGCAAAAGCTGTTGGGCTTGCTGCGCGAGCTTCTTTGCAGTGATGCGCCGGCGCTCATTGTCCTCTTTGCCGTCCGCTCGGATTCCTATGGGCAATTGCAGGAAGCGCAGATGCTCGACGGAATCGCCAAAATTCCGTTCGATCTCAGTCCGATGCCAAAGGGCTCCTACGCGGAGGTGATAAGAGGACCGGCGCAAAGGCTCGCGGGGACGAAACGCGCGCTCGAAATCGATGACGCTCTGCCCGATGTCCTGCTCAAGGACATCGAAGCAGGCGGGTCGACGGACGCGCTGCCGCTGCTCGCCTTCACCTTGGAGCGCCTCTACGTCGAGCATGGCGGCGACGGCGATCTGACGGTCGCGGAATATCGGAGCCTCGGCGGCATCAAAGGTTCGATCGAGGCAGCGGTCGAGCGGGCCTTGAAGGCGGCTGACGCCGATCCGGCGATCCCGCGGGAGCGCGCCGCGCGGCTCAATCTCCTGCGCCGCGGTCTCATTCCCTGGCTCGCCGGCATCGATTCCGATACCGGCGCGCCACGCCGTCGCGCCGCCCGCTTGTCTGAAATTCCCGCCGAAGCGCGGCCGCTGATCCAGCATCTGGTCGAGCAGCGCCTGCTCGCCACCGATGTCAACAAGGATACCGGGGAGGCCACGATTGAGCCGGCGCACGAGGCGCTGCTGCGGCAATGGGGTTTGCTGGATGGATGGCTCGCCGAGGATGCCGGCCTGCTCGCCGTTCTCGAAGGCGTCAAGCGCGCGAGCCGCGACTGGGCGGCGAATAATCGCGATCGCGCCTGGCTTTCGCATCAGACCGATCGCCTGGCTGCCGCCGAGCGGCTTTCGGCGCGGCCCGACTTGGCCGCCAACCTCGACCCGACCGATCAGGCCTACATCGCCGGCTGCCGCAAGGCCGAGGCCGCCGCCAAGCGTGGACGGCGGCTCCTGCAGGGAGCTGTTTACGCGTCGCTCGTCGCCATCATCATCGGCCTCGTGGGTTGGATCAACCAGTTGACCATCGCCGACCAGTGGCGCTTTTGGACCGTTACGTGGCCTTACGCGCGCGCGAACGTTCAGCCTTATGTGTTGAGCGCGGCCAAGCAGCAAGCACTCAAGCCGGGCCAGTCGTTCAAGGAATGTGCGCAGGACTGCCCGGAGATGATCGTCCTCCCGGCGGGGTCGTACACGATGGGGGCGCCGCCAAGCGAAAGTCGAGTCCCGGCATACGTACTCGACATACCGCAGCACACGGTAACCCTCGCCAAAGCGCTTGCCGTCTCCAAATATGAGCTGACCTTCGCCGACTGGGATGCCTGCGTCACCGGCGGCGGCTGCAATGGCTATAAGCCGGGCGACGAGGGTTGGGGCCGCGGCCAGCAGCCGCTCGTCAACGTTGATTGGTATGACGCGCAAGCCTATGTGGCCTGGCTCTCGCGGGTGACCGGAAAGACCTATCGGCTGTTGTCCGAGGCGGAGTACGAATATGCGGCTCGCGCCGGGACCACGACGAGTTACCCATGGGGCGATGACATCAAGCTCGGCGGGCAGGCGATGGCCGTCTGCGACGGCTGCGGCAGCAAGTGGGACAGCAGGCAGACGGCGCCTGTTGGCTCCTTCCAGCCCAACAAATTCGGGCTGTACGACATGGCGGGCAATGTCTGGGAGTGGACCGAGGATTGCCAACACAACAATTACCGCGGGGCGCCGGCGGACGGCTCGGCGTGGTTGGCGGCGAATGGCGGCGATTGCACCCACCGCGTCGTCCGCGGCGGTTCCTTTGCGCTTCCTCCGAACTTCCTTCGTTCGGCATACCGCGTCGCGAACTCTCCGGTCCGGGTCAACTACGTCGGTTTCCGGGTCGCGCGGACGCTTGCTACCCCTTGATTCCTTGTCTTCTGGCGGGCTCGCCGGAGGACGCTCGCGCCCCCATGAATCAGCGGAGCCGATCCTGTATTTTCTTCAGGCCAGCGCGAGCGCAGCCGTCATCCAGGTTACCGCCCGGGGCACCGGCGGCCCCAATCGCACCCACAACTTCATCGCCGATCTTCACAACGACGCCGCCACCCAAAAAGATGAGGTACGGCAGTTTGGCGAGCGAACTGATCGCGCTGTTCTGCGAAAGTCCCAACGTGTCGCGTTTGAATGACGCCGCCGTGTACGCCTTGTCATACGCGCTGTTGAGAGTGTGCGCGCCGGCGCGGTCACCTCTGAGCGAGGCTATGGTAACGCCGTCGGCATCGACGACCACGGCAGTCTCGGCGTACCCTTGAGCGGCGCATGAGGCGACAACCTCACTGGCCGCCTCCATCGCAAGTGACGCCGGGACGCGGTGTGTCGCAATCGTCTGGGCAATGGTCGGTATTGGTCTGCAAACGCTTATGGCCAACACGGACGCAAGACTGAACTCCCAAATCGCGCGACGCATGGGTGAATCCCCTGCTGCTTGACCGGATCATGTCCGAGCACCTGCCACCGTAGCATGTTTCTTACCAGGTGTAGCGCAGCGTTCCGGAGCCGACGTAGGTCTGCGCGCCGGCGGCGAGCGCAAAGCCGAGCACGGTGTCGGGCGAAGAGTGATAATCCATGCCGGCGGCGTAGCCATGCCCGGGCGTCGGCGATGCGTGCAAATCGCCGCGATTCATTTCCGCTGCGGCCGAAAGGTCACGGCTTTCATGCCGTCATCTGTGCAGGTTCGCAGCGCGTTGACGCGCACCTCGCAACGCGACAGCCAGCACCCGCCTATTCGACGTCCTCGACGTCGGCCGGGCCGCCGCCGTACGCTTTCTGCGCCAGCGCGGCTTCGACGAACTGATCGACGTCGCCATCGAGCACGGCGCCGGTGTTGGACGTGGACACGCCGGTGCGCAGATCCTTCACCATCTGATAGGGCTGCAGCACGTAGGAGCGGATCTGGTGGCCCCAGCCGATATCGGTCTTGGCGGCCTGCTCGGCGGCGGCTTTCTCTTCGCGTTTTTTCAGCTCCAGTTCGTAGAGCTTGGCGCGCAGCATGGCCCAGGCCTGCGCGCGGTTGCGATGCTGCGAGCGATCGTTCTGGCAGACGACGACAATGTTGGTCGGGATGTGGGTGAGGCGGATCGCCGACTCGGTCTTGTTGACGTGCTGGCCCCCTGCCCCGCCGGCGCGCATGGTGTCGACGCGCACGTCCGCCTCCTTGATGTCGACATTGATGCGGTCGTCGACGACCGGATAGACGGTGACGCTGGCGAACGAGGTGTGGCGGCGCGCATTGGCGTCGAACGGCGAAATGCGCACCAGGCGATGCACGCCGTTCTCGGTCTTGAGCCAGCCATAGGCGTTGTGGCCCTTGACCTCGATGGTGGCCGACTTGATGCCGGCCGCTTCGCCCTCGGTCTCCTCGATGTAGTCTATCTTGAAGCGGCGAGCTTCCGCCCAGCGCACGTACATGCGCATCAGCATGGCGGCCCAGTCCTGGCTTTCGGTGCCGCCGGCGCCGGCGTGGACTTCGAGATAGGCGTTGTTGGCGTCGGCCTCGCCCGACAGCAGCGCCTCAAGTTCGCGCCGCGCCACGTCGGCCTTGAGCTTGCGCAAGCCGGCTTCGGCCTCGTCGACGACCTTCTGGTCGTTCTCGGCCTCGCCGAGTTCGATCAGCGTCACCTGATCGTCGAGCTCCTGCTCGATGCGCGAGAGCGCGCTGAGCTGATCGTCGAGCGCGGTGCGCTCCTGCATCACGCGGCTCGCGCGCTGCGGGTCGTTCCACAGCGCAGGATCTTCGGCCTGCCGGTTCAGTTCGGCGAGACGGGCGCGCGCCTTGTCGACATCAAAGATGCCTCCTCAGCAGCCCGACCGACTGCTTGATCTCGGCGACGATGGTTTGGATCTCGGAGCGCATGATTCAGAAATCGGAAATCGGACGTCGAATGTCGGAATGCAGATAGGCCGGAATTCAGGGTTTTACAACTCTCGTTCCGATCCCTGATTTCCGGCTTCCAATATCCGGTTCCAATATCAGTACAGACCGCCGGTGCCGGTGCTGCGCAGCGCCCGATCGGCGTCGGGCGAGATCGGCACCGGGCCGTTGTCGACCGGCAGCGGCTTGCCGTTGGCGGTATCGGTTCCGATCACCGAATAGCTGTCGGGCGGCGCGGTTCCCGGCTTGAAGGCTTCGAGGATGACGTGGGGGTCGCCCGGCGGCGCGCGCATCCCGGTCTTGGCATCGACGCGCACCAGCTTGATGCCGGGCGGCATGGAGAACGGGATCGGCGGCTTGTCGGCGAGCGCGACCTTCAAAAAGTCCCTGACGATGGGCGCGGCAAGCCGGCCGCCGGTTGCGTTATTGGCGATCTTGCGGGGCTTGTCGTAGCCCAGATAGACGCCGCAGACGATGTCGGGCGAAAACCCGATGAACCAGACGTCCTTGCTTTCGTTGGTGGTGCCGGTCTTGCCGGCGATCGGCTTGCCGAGCGCGCGCAAGGCGCTGCCGGTGCCGTACTGGACCACGCCTTCCATCATCGACACGATCTGATAATCGGTCATCGGATCGAGCACTCTCTGCTCATGCTCTACCAGAGTCGGCTCGGGCTGATTGCGCCAGCTCTTGGCGTCGCAGCCGATGCATTCGCGCGTGTC
>JASHOR010000157.1 GCA_030041005.1 Xanthobacteraceae bacterium | reverse complement strand
GCGCTACGGGGCTCCGGCCGCTCCAAAAAAAATATGCGCCCGGGTTTTCTCTGTGCTGGCGACTGAATGACGCCGCCGAGCAGCCATCAAGAAACGACTGGTGGGGGAGAGGAAACGTATGGAGTGGCACCATGAGCATGAAACGCTCATTCCCGCCGAGCATCTAAACCCCGGCCTCGGCCAGATCGGAGTGGTCGTTTATGATGACGGCCTCTTTGCGGATGCTCTCATAGCTCGATGCGCAGCGGGTCCGGCCGCCTCAGGTTATCGGCTAAACGGCGTACTGCAGTCAAACGCGCACCCGCCCGGTCGACGTCGATGCGATATGTACGTCAAAGACCTATTGGGTGGTGACGAAATAAAGATATCGTTGGATCGTGGCAATGAGGCGAGAGGTTGTCGCCTTGACCCGGGCGCTTTTGCGCGCATCGACGCATGGGTCGAGCGTGCGACGCTTGACCGTGTCGATCTGCTGATCATCAACAAGTTTGGCAAAGAAGAAGCACATGGCCGGGGACTGCGACCGGCCAGTGCCGAGGCTCTGATTGCCGAAATCCCTCTGGTGATCGGGGTCTCCATACAAACTCTTTGCAACTTTCTGACCTTCGTCGGGGATTCAGTCACACGTCTGGAGCCTGGCATCGAGGCAATCACGGCTTGGTGCCGGAACGTGATTGAGCGTGGGGCTCACCATCGACTCCAGCCGTGGCCGGCATCAGCGCAAGCGTAGGGGAGGACGAAATGGCTGACTATGCGAATGCCGGCATTGTAATCGAAACAGTGCCGCCAGCGGAGATGGGAGCTGCGCTGGCCGCGGATGCCGCCAATAAAGCTGAATTCGGCACCATTCACCTAATCGTTCGCGGCTTTTTATGCACGCCGTTTCTGGCCTATGGAGCCTGTGTGGTATTCGCCATGGTCGCCGCTGGCGTACCGCTCGGCGCGGCCGGACTTATCTTCCCGGCTGGCTACGTCACGCTGAGCTTCCTCGGCCTGGAGATGGCGACCGGCAGCTTTGTGACGATGCCTATCGGCATGTACGCCGGGACGGTCACGCCGTTTCAGGTGATACGCAACTGGACCTGGACTCTGACGGGCAACCTGCTCGGAGGTGTATTCTTCGCTTGGCTGCTCTGGTTCTCATTCACCGAAGGGGGGTCCGTCGCACCGAACGCCCTGCTCACCGTCATCGCCCACACCGCCGAGCACAAGGTCTCGTATATTCAGTACGGCGCCCTTGGCTGGTTCGCCGCCGTTGGCATGGGTGTCCTTTGTAACTGGCTGGTGAGCCTGGGGTCCGTCATGTCCAAAGCCACGCGCAGCACTGTGGGCCGGGCGCTGCTGATGTGGATACCGATAGGAATGTTCTTTGCGCTGGGCTTCGAGCACACCGTGGTCAACATGTGGCTCATCCCGTGCGGTATCTTCTCGGGTGCCCACGTGAGCATCTACGAGTGGTGGGTGTGGAATCAGATCCCGGTCACCATCGGCAATATCCTGGGTGCGTTGGTGCTAAACGGCACCCTTTGGTACTATAGTCATACTTTGCAGAAATAATAGCAGCTCGCTCTATCGTTGAGATACAGCACGCCGACTTCTCCGTGAGTCTTCGGCGCCGCCGAAAGCCCGCTCCACCGGCTTTTCGACGCCGCCTCCGATCATCGGTCAGGACAGGCCGCCGCCGCTCAGCCGACAGCTCGTTGACGGCCGCCGCGATGGAGCGGCGTAAAGTAGCGGCATGAGTGCCGATGCTGTTTCGACATGGCCGGGCTTTTTGACGTCGCCGGCAGCGCCAAAGGGCGCCGTGTCGCCTATGGAGCTTGATGAATATGTCACCGGCATCGTCGTGTCGCCCGATCTGGTGCTTCCCAGCCGCTCGCTCGGCACGAGCTGGGGCGACAATGAACGGACCTTAAACGACCTCGATCAGATGCAAACCGCCGTCGCCGCGGTGATGAATCAATACAACACCGTCATTGCAGCGCTCGATGCCGGCTTCAAACAAATTGAAACAAAACAGACTGCCGACTATCGCCCGCTGTACCTGGCCGCCGGCGGTAAACCAAGCATGACTCCTCGACGAGGCCGCTGCCTGTATCCCACGCGCGATCATCATCCTGCGCAAAATCGCTCAGTTCAGCACTGTGGCAGCGGTCGGTCGACGCAGCAAAATCGGCCGCAATGATCCGTGCCCCTGCGGCTCAGGCCGCAAATATAAGCGATGCTGCGGCGCGGCCCACACTTTCCCCAACTAACCGCGCGCGGCCCTCGCCGAAGGCTCAGTCGCCGTGGCCTGTTCGGGAGCCGATACTGTGCCGCGCGATGGGCCATCATCCGCAACAACGGCTGGCGCAAACCTCAGCCGTGGCGCCAAGCCGTCCCTCCCGCTCCAGCCGCCGCCAACTGAACAATTGGCCCGCCGACAGGCCATTCCGTCGCGCCGTCGCCGACTCGCTATAGCTCTCGGCTACGATCCGCCGCTTCTCTACCAGCGCCCCGGCGCCGCCGCGCACCCGTCGTGATCGCCTCGACCCGCGAAATCGGCGAAATAGGCGTATGCTCAGTCATACGCCTATTTCTTCACCGACTCGGCAGGGCTAACAAGGCAGTGCTCGCCGGACGGATACATCGTCACCGCGTCGGCAACGGCAAACAATTCGCCTCGGCACAGGATTTTGCCGCTGGTGCGGGCTCACCCGCCGCGTCGATCAAAGCGCCGACAAGCGGCGCCAGCGCGGCATCTCCCACCAGGGCGAGATGCGCGCGAGATTTATCGAACGCCTGCGACCACCAGCGCAGCAGCCAGCACGCTGGCCGAATTCGACCACGCGCTGGGAAACTCGCTCCTCACGGGAAATCTCGGCGGCCATTAGCAGAGTGGAGCACAGAGATCAGACGATCAGACGATAATGACAAGGCTCTGAATGAGCCCAACGAAGGTCGTCGCCCAGGCCAGCAGGGCGACGCAAACGAACACGCGAGCGATGGGGAGCAGAAAGTCTAGACTCATGGCGCGCGTCATTTCGAAGGTCCGCGCAGAGTACACGCCGAGCGGAAAGACCGCGCCCCGATGCAGAGGATCGTACCTGAGCGGGGAATTCGCTATAGAGATGCCGCCGCTGGAGTCGTCTACCAGCTTGGCGAAAGCCTGCCGGCGACGGCTGAGCCGTCTTCGCGTCTATCCCCGTTTCTGATCGCTACGCCCATTCCGCGTCACTGTGGGCCTTCCCCATTGTTGTGACGGGGCGGTTGCTGATCACGAGCTGATAAGGCCGCCACAAATACCAGAACGGGAACATGATCAAGTGCACTAGCCGCGAGAACGGGAAGAGGGCGATCACCAGGAATCCATTGAGCATGTGCAGCTGGACCACCAAGGGCAATGACGTGATGTACTGGGTCTGCGGATTAAGGCTCACCAGCGACACAAGCCACGGTACGGCCGTGTTGACGAACCAATCGGCGCCCCAGCGATAGACCAGCGAAACATAGACGCCGAGCCCCACCTGCAAAAGCAGGTCTGCCAGCAGCACCCAGTCCATGGGGCTGGTCACGGCGCGGATGCGCTCCATGGTGAGGCGGCGCACAAACAGGACGCACAGCCCGACCAGTGCGGCAAGCCCGAACGCGTAGCCAATTATCTCGATCGTATACAGGGTGTACTGGCCAGCCATGATAGCCTGCCACATGCTGGGCATAAGGAACCCTAGCAAGTGCGCCAGCAGAACGATGACGATGCCGTAATGCCACGGCACCGAACCCCAGAACAGAGTGCGGTTTTCCAGAAGTTGCGAGGACAAGGTGGAGTATGAGAAGCGATTCCGCCGGTAGCGATAGACGCCGCCGAAGATCGCCAGCGCGACCGCGACATACGGAAAAGCCACGAACAGGACTTCATTCATGACACCCTCCTCACGCTCGCAAACCTAGCAGGTCGTCTGGGACGACTTCCGCGAGCGGCTTGAAAACCTTGAATTGGTGACGCCCGGCTGGTGTCCAGAACACGAGGTGCGTTTCGACCGGCGGGCAACCGGGATCGGAACAGGGCGCCTCCGACACCATGATGGTTTCGTCGTCACCAAGGTTGAAATGCTCGCGCGTCCAGGTACGAACGCGTTCCTGCTCGGCAGAGAGACCGGAGCCTTTCTTCGTCAAGCCAACATCCACCAAAAGACGCAGCGCCTCGAGCGCCTGATGGTAGGGGTGAGCGCGTTTTTCGCTGACATCGTCAGCAACGTAATCTTCGCTCATCGCCAGCAGGAAGCCGCCCATAAGAATATCGCCCTGGCTCTGGCCTTTGAGTTGCTTGCGTTGTTCGCGGTCGTCGAGCTTCGCGCGTTCTATGCCGGTGTCGCCGTCGATATCGACTGCTCCGTCGTGATGGTGGCCGTCGGATTCTGGCTTGGTCGTCATGCGCGCGAGCGCCGGCAACAGTCCCCGGCTCATGAGTTCGTCGATCTCCTCCCCGCCCTTGCTGTGGGCAATATAGCGCAAGACGATCGACAGCCGGTCGGGAATCTCACTCGGGTCCGCCTCGAATCCCGCGCTGCGGTAGGCTTTCTTGAGCCCGAGCAGAAAAATGCTGCGTTTGTAGTTCTCGCCGAACAACTGATAACCCAGATAGGGATGGCAGATCGAGTTCAGGTCAAAAAAGCCGCTATAAACCTCCTGCAGCTTGCCGAGCGGAGTTTCCTCGGCGAAGCGGCGGAAGCTCTCCAGCAAGGCGGCTGCCTCCGGCTGCGCCACGCCAATCAGCGCGACACATTCGGCCGCCTTGTCTGCCAGTCTCGGGGCAGGATAATCCAGAATGTCCGCGAACAGTCCCAGAAGCTTCGCGCGCCGGGAAAACAGAACTTCTGCGCGGTTCAAAAAGACACTCATGGCCCTCTCCGAGGATCCAAGCCGACACCGACCCTGACTTTGCGAGTTGGGTCGTTGTGCGAGGCCGGGTCAAGCACCCGAAACAGGAACTCGACCGCCGCCTCGCGCTCCGCGTTGCGAAAAGCGGCTCATGGTCCCCTGGCGGGATCGGTGTGAAAGCCGACACCGACCTCGCCTTTGCGAACCGGGTAGTTGCGCGAGACCGGATCGAGCGCCGGGAACAGAGAGTCGACCGACATGTCGCGCTCCATGGGCGGAACTACGAACCGCTCTTCGTAGGTGGGCAGCGAGGTGAGCCGGAAGATCGCCTCGACCTCGGCCGCATTCGTCTTGCCGTCGGTGAGGGCCTTTTCCACCTCTTCTGCAGGGATATCCTTGACCTTCTTCGCACGCATGTATACGCGCACCGCGACCAGCTTCCGATAGACATCGCGGATGATCTCTTCGTTGCCCCCCGACAACAGGCTCGCCATATAGCGCAGCGGCACGCGCGATCTTTCGAGCGAACTCATCAGCGGCCCCAACCTGCTGTCGTCAGCCACGTTGTCGTAGACGCCCTTGTCGGTTTTGGCGAGCACCGGGCCGAGCGGTGGCACGTAGAAGAGCATCGGTAAGGTGCGAAATTCCGGATGCAGCGGCAGCGCGAGTTTCCACTTCTTGACGAACTGGTAGACGGGCGACTGTTGCGCCGCAGTGATCTTCGAATCGGGAACTCCACTCGCCTTGGCGGCCGCGATCACCTCCGGGTCGAAGGGGTCCTTGATCACGTCGCGCTGCGCCTGCACCAGCGATTCCTGCGGCGCCTTAGCCGTCTCCTCGATGGCATCTGCGTCGTAGAGTACCAAGCCGATATAGCGGATACGCCCCACGCATGAATGGAAGCATGCCGGAGGCTGCCCGCTTTCGAGGCGCGGATAGCACAGGATGCACTTCTCGGCCTTGCCAGTAGACCAGTTGAAGTAGGTTTTCTTATAGGGGCAGCCCGAGACGCACATGCGCCAAGCGCGGCATCGTTCCTGGCTGACCAGCACCACGCCGTCCTCACCGCGCTTATAGATCGCCCCTTGCGGGCATGCCGCCACGCAGCCCGGATTGAGACAATGGTTGCAGATGCGCGGCAGGTAGAAGAAGACGGTCCGGTCGATCTCCTGCAACTGACGCAGTTCTTCTTGGGTCGCGCCGGCGAAGTTCGGATCGTTGTTGGCGTAAACCTGCGAACCGCCCAGATCGTCATCCCAGTTCGGCCCCGCCTCGATGGTGTCCATATATTTCCCGGTAACCATCGAGATGGCGCGCGCGGTGGGCTGTTCGTCGGCCAGGGGCGCGTTGAACAGGTTCTGGTAGTCGTAGGTCCAGGGTTCGAAATAGTCGTCGAGCTGAGGCAGAACGGGATTATAGAAGATGTTGGTTAGCGTTCCCCATTTGCCCTGCAGGCGCAGCCGCAGCCGCTTCTGCCTCTTCCCCTCGACCACCCAGCCGCCGCGGTATTTGGTCTGGTCCTCCCAACGCGTCGGGTATCCGGTGCCCGGCTTGGTTTCCACGTTGTTCCAGTACATGTACTCGGTGCCCTTGCGGTCGGTCCAGATGTTCTTGCACGCGATGGTGCAGGTGTGGCAGCCGATGCACTTGTCCAGATGAAAGACCATCGAAACTTGAGAGCGGATTTCCATGTCAGTTCTCCTTCGTTCCTAGGCCCTTCGTTCCCAGAAACCTTCGTGCCTATGCCTCGTTCCTAGGTCTCGTTCCTAGGTCTCGTTCCTAGGCCTTCAACCAAGTGTCCAATGCCCAGTCCCTGTGGCGTGCCACATCCCGCTATCGAGGGGGCATCGCGTACGGCCACCACCGTGACCTCGAACTCAAGTGTCATCCCAGCAAGCGGGTGATTGGTATCGACCACCACGAAGCCATTCTCTTCGTTGACTTCGGTGATCATCACGTTCTCGACGCGGCGACCGTCCTCGCTATGGGCCAGAAAACACATCCCCGCTTCGATTTGATCTACGCCGCCGAACGTCTCGGCGGGCACCCGCTGCTGCAGCGCCTTGTCGCGCTCGCCATAAGCCTCTTCGGGCGGCAGGGTCACCGCGAGGCGGTCGCCCTCTTTCTTGCCTTCGAGGGCTCGTTGCAGGGCCGGCAGCAGCCGCCCGTCACCGTGCAGATACTCCAGCGGCTCATCACCCCAGACCGCCGAACGGATGTGACGGATCGCGCCGTTGGTGCGCAGCGTGTAGTTGATGGTCACGTACTTTCCGGCGCCGACTCGCGCCGGCTCCCGTGCCCGCACGAGTTCATACGAGTGATGCTCATGCTCGTGCGTCGCGGCCTCATGGGAATGAGTCGCGGCTCCGTTCGAATGGGTCGCGGCGTCAACTACCATTCCAGCTTCTCCATTTTGCGCACGACGACATGGGTATCGCGCGTCATGATCCCGGTGGGGCCCCAATAGTTGAAGCCGTACGTGAACTGGGCGTAGCCGCCCGCCAGAAACACCGGGTTGATGCGGATGCGGGTCACGCTGTTGTGTCCGCCGCCGCGCCACTGCCGCTCCTGCGACTTCGGGATGTACACCGTGCGTTCGACCGCGTGATAGTACATGCACGTGCCCGGCTGGATTCGGCGGCTCACATTGGCGCGGGTCACTATCACGCCGTTGTCATTGTAAACCTCGACCCAGTCGTTATCCTCGATACCGACGCGCGCGGCGTCCCTGTCGTTGATCCACACCGGATCCATGCCGCGCGACAGCAGCATCATGCGGTGATTGTCTTTGTAGGTGGAATGGATGTTCCATTTGCCGTGCGGCGTGAGGTAGTTCAACACCAGGGAGCGGTCGTCGACTCGGCTTTTCACGATATCGCCGGTCCTGCGCGGCTCAAGCTTGGGCTTGTAGGTCGGTATGTGCTCGCCGAAGTCCAGATACCAGGGATGGTCGACGTACAGCGTTTGGCGGCCGGTGAGCGTGCGCCAGGGCACCAGCCGCTCGACGTTCATGCACCAGGCGGAGTAGGCGCGGCCGTCGTTGATCATGCCGGTCCAACATGGGCTGGTGAGCAGGCGCCGCGGCTGGCGCGTGAGGTCGTAGAAGGTCATGGTGACGCCGCGCGTCGGTTCGGCGAGGTCGGTAAGCGGCAAGCCGACGCGTTCCTCTTCATGATGGAAGGCCTGCCAGGAAACCTCGCCGTTGGTTTCGGGTGCGGTCATCAGCATCGTGTTGCAAGCGTCCAGCACGTCCTCAAGGCTCGGATAACGCTTGCCCCCCCACTCGACGCAACGCATATGCCTCGGGTCGGGCATGGGCATAATGGGATTCTCGAGCATTTGGTCGTACTGCGCCTTGATCGGAATCTGCACTCCGACAGCAGACACCCCGTCTTCGCGTGCCCGCGGCCCGAACGAGATGTATTTGTTGTACAGGTTCGCGTAGTCGCGCTCGACCACCCGCAGATGCGGCATGGTCTTGCCCGGAACCGGTTCGCACTCGCCCTCGGCCCAGTCGAGGATCTGCGGCTGTGCCAGTTCATCAGGCGTGT
>JASHOR010000156.1 GCA_030041005.1 Xanthobacteraceae bacterium | reverse complement strand
AGGCGATCATCGCCACGACGAAGGCAAGCATCGCCTTGATGAGCCGCGAGCGCAACTCGATCAAGTGATCCATCAGCGGCGCTTTGGTCGCCTCGATTTCCTTCTCTTCGTCCTCGGTGCGGGTCGTCATTCCGTGCGCCCCGTGCCCTCGGCTTCCGGGGCCTGGTGGGCGGTCTGGCCGGCGGCTTCCGCGGCGCGCACGACCGGGTCGGAGCCGGCCGGTTCGAGCGCGCTCGCGGGTTGCTCGATCAGCGCGTGCGGCGCACCGGCAGCAACGATCTCCGTTTCAGCAGCGATTTGAGGTTCAGCCGCAGCGCCTTCGGCGGCGGAAATGGCGGCCGCCTCGTATGCGACCGGCGGCGTCTCGGTCGGCAATTCTTCGGCCGGCAGTTCGGCCGGAAATTCGGCCGGAAATTCGGCCATGGCGGGTTCGACCTCTGCGGCGGGCAGCGCCGGCGCGGGCTCCGACTCCGGCGCGGCATCGAGCGAGCGCTTCACGTCAGCGGCCGTGCTCTCAATATCCTCGCGCATGCTCTTGAGCGGGTCGAAGCTGGCAACGTCGTTCTTTATGTCGTCGACCTGCTGTTTCAGGTCGGCCATTTCGACTTCGCGCATGGCTTCGTGGAATTGACCTTGAAAATCGGCAGCCATGCTGCGGACTTTGCGCGTCCATTGGCCCAGCGTGCGCATGACCGTGGGCAGTTCTTTCGGCCCGATCACGACCAGCGCCACGACGCCGATCAGCAGGAATTCGCTCCAGCTGATGTCAAACATGCGGTCATTCCCCGCTATTTTGCCAGCCGCTCGCAGCCTCGTTGTCCCCCGCACGCGCAAGGGCAGGCAGGTGCGGGTTGCCTGGCCGGCGGGTGCGCGGGTTCAGGACAGCGAGCGCTCGACTTTGCTCTCGCCCTCGGCGCGCCGGACCGTATCGCCCGACGCCGCCTGATGGTCGATGCTCTGCATCGGCTTGCTGCTCTTTGCATCTTCGCTGTCGTCGTCGGCCAGTCCCTTCTTGAAGGACTTGATGCCCTTGGCAAGGTCGCCCATCAGGTCCGAAACCTTGCCTCGCCCGCCGAACAAGAGAAGCCCGACGGCAAGGACGATCAGCCAATGCCAAATGCTTAGACCACCCATGAAATTCCTCCGTCCGCAACCGCGTAGCCGCCGCGGCACGGTCACGATTTGCCATAGAAACTAGGCGTCGCAGCCGGCAAACACAAGCGCAGCCGAGTGTCGCGGACAGATCGTCGCCGAGTGTCCCGGTCAATTGGCGCCGAGTATGGCGCCAATATCCGCCGTGCCGCGAATTAACCTTCCTCGGTGCGATCTTGCGGGGGAACCAGGCCGAGGTCGAGGTCGCCCGGTTCGAGCGGTTCCTCGTCCTCGCGCAGTGCCGGGTCATCCGACGGCACAGGCACGTTGAAGTCCGCCGGCAAAGCGCCCTCGATCAGGCCCGAGCCCTTGAGTTCGTCGAGCCCTGGCAGATCGGTCAGCGCTTCGAGGCCGAAATGCGACAGAAACCCCTCGGTGGTTCCATAGGTCACCGGCCGGCCCGGCGCCTTGCGTCGGCCGCGCAGCCGGACCCATCCGGTCTCGAGAAGCACGTCAAGCGTGCCTTTCGACGTCGTCACGCCGCGAATGTCCTCGATCTCCGCCCGCGTCACCGGCTGGTGATAGGCGACGATGGCGAGCGTCTCGACCGCGGCCCGCGAGAGCTTGCGCGGCACCGTCGCTTCGCGGGTCAACAGCCACGCGAGATCAGCCGCGGTGCGCAGCGTCCACTTGCCGGCGACGCGCACCAGGTTCACTCCGCGCGAGGCATATTCATTCTGCAGTTGGGCGAGCAACGCCCGCACATCGACTCCTAGCGGCAATCGCGCCGCCAACGTCTTTTCATCCAGCGGCTCCTCGGCGGCAAACAGCAGCGCTTCAAGAATGCGCAGTTCTTCCGCCCGTTCCGGCCGTTCTCTATCACCAACAATCACCCGCATCTCCGCAACATTCGACATACGTTTCCCCCTCAATCACCCATTCCCCGCCTCGGCCGCCGCGCCCTCAACGGCATTGGCGCGGGCCCGGATATACAGCGGGGCAAAGGCTGCATGCTGGTGGACTTCCAGGCGCCCCTCGCGCACCAATTCGAGCGTCGCGGCAAAGCTCGAGGCGAGCACCGTCGTCCGCTGCGACGGCTCGACAAGATATTCGAGCAGATAGTGATCGAGCGTGCTCCATTCGAACGACCGCCCTATCAGCCGCTCGATCGCCTCGCGCGCCTCGGCCAGCGACCAGACCGTGCGCTTTGACATGCGCACGTAGGCGCGCGCTTTGGTCTGCCGCCGCATGGCATAGGCGGTCAACAGGTCGTAGAGCGTAGCCGACCATTGCGGCCGCTTGATCTCGGCGATCGGCTCGGGCTGGCCGCGCTGGAATACCTCGCGACCGAGCTGCGGCCGCGTAAGCAATTGCTCCGCCACTTGGCGGATCGATTCCAGCCGCCGCAGTCGCTGAGCCAGCGCATTGGCCATTTCCTCGGCGCTGAAACCGTCGGGCGCCGGCTGTTCGGGCAGCAGCAGCCGCGATTTGAGGTAGGCGAGCCAAGCCGCCATGACCAGATAATCGGCCGCGAGTTCGAGCCGCAGCTTGCGCGCCGCCTCGATGAAAGTCAGGTACTGGTCGGCAAGGGCAAGAATGGAAATCTTGACCAGATCGACCTTCTGCTGGCGCGCCAACGTCAACAACAGATCGAGCGGCCCCTCAAAGCCTTCGACATCGACGACGAGCGCCGTCTCGCCGGAGCCGAGTTCCACAAACTCGCTCTGTGCGGGCAGTTCGTCCGCAGGCAAATCTTCGTTACTCATGCGCAGTCTCGCGCGGCTCCCCAGACCCCGCTCATGAGCGCGGCGAATCTCGTTCGCCCCGCCTCGGCATCGAACGGCGTCGCGGGCTTCCTGCTCGCCAACGCCGCTTCGGCCCGCAACGCCGCCTGCCCCGTAAGCGCAGGCGCGGCGGAGGCGACGGCGATCATCTCGTCCATAACGCCGTTGCAGTGGAGAACAACATCGCATCCGGCCGCGAGCGCCGCTCGCGTGCGAACCGCAAGCGAGCCACTGAGTGCGCCCATGGAGACATCGTCGCTCATCAACAGCCCGCGATAACCGATCCAGCCGCGAATCACCTCATGCACTATAGCCGCCGAAGTGGTCGCCGGGGCGGCCGGATCGATGGCTTTAAACACCACATGGGCGGTCATGGCGAGCGGCCATTCCGCGAGCGCGCGGAAAGGCGCGAAATCGCTTGCCTCCAGCATCCCCCTTTCGGCGGTCACGACCGGCAGCTTCTGGTGACTGTCCGCCGTCGCTCGGCCGTGACCGGGAACATGCTTGATGACCGGCAGCACGCCGCCGTCGGCGAGACCTTGGGCAAAAGCGCCGGCAAGCGCAGCGACCTTCTCCGGGCGATCGGCGAAGGCGCGATCGCCGATCACCGCGTCGGCACCCGCGACCGGAACGTCGGCGAGCGGCATGCAGTCGACATCGATGCCGACTGCGGCAAGATCGGCCGCGATCAGCCGCGCGCCAAGCCGGGCCGCGGCAAGCCCCGCTGCGCGGTCGTGCTCGTAAAGTCTGCCGTAGGCGGCAGCCGGTGGGTATTGGGACCAATGCGGCGGGCCAAGACGCTGCACGCGTCCGCCTTCCTGGTCGACCAGCACGGG
Source organism: Xanthobacteraceae bacterium (assembly GCA_030041005.1). Lineage (GTDB taxonomy): Bacteria > Pseudomonadota > Alphaproteobacteria > Rhizobiales > Xanthobacteraceae > BOG-931. The sequence goes on along the minus strand of JASHOR010000156.1, from coordinate 8,461 downwards.
AGCCTCGCGGCCGAGCGCGTCGCGCAGGTCGCCCGTCAGCCGCCGCAGCGCATCCGGTGTCGTGACGTTGCGCCCAAAAATAATGACGCCCCACGGCGTTGCGTCGCGCAGAAACGCTCGCTCGGCGTCGGTCAAGCGAGGGCCGCAAAGCCCGGTAATGAACGCTCGCATGGCGGGCCGACTAGCTGACGCGCTGCGTGAGCGTCAAGCGCTAAGCCGCTCATTGCTTTTAATTTCTCTGGATGAGGCAACTGCCACCGGCAGACCTCAAGCTGGAGCACAGGTTTTCCGCCTCCTGCGCCGAGGCGAAGGGACCGACCAGGGCTCGGTAATAGACGCCCTTGGTGCCGAGATCGGCGCGACGGATAAACTCGTGACGACCGCCGAGTTGCCGCGGATACTTCGCCTGCAGGGAGCGGAATGCCGCTCGCGCCTCAGCCTCGCTCCGCCGGGAGGAGATTTGCACGGCGTATCCTCCGCCACGCGCCGGCGCGGCCTCGGACGAACCCGACGCCAACGCCATCGGCGACGCTCCTTGCACCATCGCCGTACGCTCACGCCGCTGCGGCGGGGCTGCTCTGCTGCCGTAACCGGGGACAATGGACAACGGGCCGGCCGAGGTCGTCCTCGCGGTCGCCGGCTCCCTTGCCGGCCTGGTCACTGGTCGACGGACTCGCTCGACGCGGGTGTCGGCAGCGGCCGACGTTGCGACCTGGGCGTGAGCTGCCGGCTGGTCCGGCCTGATGATCACGGTGCGGACCGGCTTGCTCCCCGACAGCGATTCGCCCGTCGTCAGACCAGCGAAGGCGCCGGTCGTTGCCGGCGGCTGCGCCGCGCTGCCCAACGGACTGTCAGGCGGAGCGGAAGCCGCGGGGGGAGATGGCAATGCGACGGCCGGCGGCGGCTGCGACGTTTGTGGCAAAGAGGGTGCCTGTCCCGGCGGTGGTACCGCGACCGGCGTGTCGGAGATGACCGGGATGGTTGTGACGACGCGCGGGACGTTCGGATTGGCGGCTTGAATGTTGACCGGCTTCTCCTCGTGGGGGACCAATTTCTCGGTACCGCCATTCGCATCGGCAGTGTTTTGGTTCGCCGTGGCAGCCTTCGACTCGTGCTTGGGCACGATCTTGATGGGCGCGTCGGACGGCTTGATGATTGGCGGCAGCGACGGGATCATCGAACCGCCGAACATGGCGTGATAACCGAAGGCGCCGGCGATGCCGAGCACCGCCAAGCCCAATACCGACAGCGCGACGATTGTCACTCTGCGCTGCGGCGACGACGCAGCGTCCTCATATTGCCCATCGGCCTCGTCGGCACCCTGCATATCGAATTGCATGTGCTCGGCGTCGGCGCCAGCTTCGTAGGGCGGCGGGACATATCTCGGCGGCTGCGCGCGGGACAATGCAACCTGCCGCGGCTCGTCGGCAAACGTGGCGTCCGGACCACTCGCGCGGCGCCCATCGCCGAAGGCCGCGGCGGGCGCGGAATAGTGCCCGGCAACCGACGGTTCGTCGTAGCTCTGGTCGGGCGCCGGCCAGGACGCATTGACCGCGTCGGCCAGGCGATCGAGGCCATAGCTCTCGCGCGCTTGTCCGTCGTTCCGGCGGTAACCCTCCTCGGTCGCCGCCCAGTCGAGTTCAGGCAGCGGCGTACCACCGTCAGAGTAGTCCGCCGGCTGCCCGGCGTCGCGGGCGCGCGCGCCATGCGCCTCGCCTTGGCCGATCAGCCGGGCAAGCTCGGCGAGTGGATCGTCGACCGGCTGATGTCGCGCCGAGTCGGTATCGCGCCCGAGCGTATCGCCGCGGGAACTGCGAAAATTGCTATCGGCCATGAAGAGTCCGCCCCGTCCGTCCAGCCTTTTCCATCGAATCGATCGGCGACTCGTCAAACGCCACGGAGTGCTACCGCATCTCGTCGGGCGCCCCTACTCCGAGAAGCGCGAGTCCTGAGGCGAGCACGGCAACCACGCCCTGTACGAGGACGAGCCGAGCCACGGTCCGTTGTCGATCATCTTGGATAATGAAGCGTAAATGTGGCGTTGCGTTTCCAAGCGTCCAAAGCGCATGAAAGTCGCTTGCCAAGTCGAACAGGTAGAAGGCAATTCGGTGCGGCTCGTGCGCCAAGGAGGCGCTTTCCACGACCCGCGGGTAAAGGGCAATTCGCCGCACCAGGCCGAGTTCCGCGGCGTCCGTGAGCTGGCCGAGGTCGGCAACGTCCGTCAAGGACGCGATCTCCTCGGGGAGATCGGGAAACACGGTCCGGGCATTGCGGAACACCGATTTGCCGCGGGCGTGGCCGTACTGGACATAGAATACCGGGTTGTCGCGCGACTGCTCGATCACCTTGGCGAGGTCGAAATCGAGCACCGCATCGTTCTTGCGGAACAGCATCATAAAGCGGACGGCGTCGCTTCCGACTTCATCCACGACTTGGCGAACCGTCACCAACTCTCCAGCCCGCTTCGACATTTTCGCCGGCTGACCTTCGCGGAGAAAGCGCACCAGTTGGCACACCTTTACATCCAGCGTCGCCTTGCCGTCGCTCACCGCTTGAACTGCCGCGTTTAACCGCTTGACGTAACCGGCATGATCGGCGCCCAGGACGTCGATCATGTTGGCAAAGCCGCGTTCGAATTTGTCGCGGTGATAGGCAATATCCGGGGTGATGTAGGCCGGGCTGCCGTCGGATTTGAGAACCGGACGATCCACGTCGTCGCCGAACTCGGTCGCGCGGAACAGGAGCAGTTCGCGCGGCTCCCAGTCCTCCATGACTTTGCCCTTGGGCGGTGGCAGCGTACCCCGATAAAGCAAGCCCTTGGATTCAAGGAAGGCGATCGTTTCGGCAATCCTACTGGGACCCCCGTTGCGAGGCTCGTGCAAGGATCGTTCGGAAAAGAAGACCTCATGGTCAATGCCCAGGGCCGCGAGATCCTCGCGGATCAATGCCATCATCATCGCGACGGCCTTGGCGCGCACGACCGGAAGCCATAGCGGCTCCGGCTGGCCGCACAGCGTGTCGCCGTATTGCGCCGCGAGCGCTACGCCGACGGGCTTGAGATAGTCGCCCGGGTATAGCCCTTCCGGAATGTCGCCGATTTCCTGGCCCAGCGCCTCGCGGTAGCGCAGGAACGCCGAGCGCGCGAGCACGTCGACCTGAGCGCCAGCATCGTTGACGTAATATTCGCGGGCGACCTCAAAGCCGGTAAAGGCGAGCAGGTTGGCCAGGGCATCGCCGAACACGGCGCCGCGGCAATGGCCGATATGCATCGGCCCGGTCGGATTAGCGGAGACATATTCGACGTTGACCGGCGCGTTGCGCCCGATGTCGCTCTCGCCGTAGCGCCCGCCGCGGCGCACCGCGGTGCGCAGCGCATCGAGCCAAGCCACTGGCTTGAGCGTGAGATTGATGAAACCTGGCCCGGCCACTTCGACCTTGTCCACGAGCGGATCGGCACCGAGCTTTGCCGCTATCGCCGCGGCAAGCTCGCGCGGCTTCTTGCCGGCATCCTTCGCCAGCACCATGGCGGCGTTGGTCGCCATGTCGCCGTGCGTCGGATCGCGCGGCGGCTCGACGGTCACGCGCGACTGATCGATGCCGGCGGGCAGGTCGCCCGCGGTCACCAGCGCGTCGCTGGCGCGGCGCACGCGGTCGAGGATTTCGGCGAAAATATTCTCTGCGGCCATGAAACACGAATTGGGGCGCCGGTATCGGCGTGGCGGGCGCCTAACGCAGTTCGGGGGTCGAGTCAAAGAGTCGGGCGTGCTCGGACAGCGCATAACGATCCGTCATGCCGGCGATGAAATCGGCGATGCGGCGGGCGCGTGCCGCCTCGCTCGCGCCGGCCAAACCTTCGCGCCACTCGGCCGGCAGTTCGCCAATGCCGGCGCTGTAGCCGCCGAACAAGTCGCGCACGACGCCGGCCGCTTGCTCCATGACGTGGGTGACCCGGGCATGCCGGTACATGCGCGCTTCGAGAAAAGCCTTGATGGCGCGATCAGCCTCCCCGACCCGTGCCGAAAATCCCGCCACCGGCCCGGCGGCTTGCCGGACGTCATCGGGCGAGCGCGGCACAAGATGCGACAGCCTGCGGCCGGTCTCGGCGACCACATCCTCGATGAGCAACCCGATCAGACGGCGAATGAATTCATGCACCAAGCGGGCGGCATCGAGGTCCGGATAGTCGGCGCGTATCTCGCCCACGATCGCGCCGGCAGGCGCAACGCCGGCGATATCGTCGACGGCAAAAAGCTGCGCGCGCAAGCCATCGTCGATGTCGTGGGCATCATAGGCGATGTCGTCGGCGACCGCTGCGACCTGCGCCTCTGCGCTCGGAAAGCCCCACAATTGCAGGTCGTGCAGCCGGCCATAGCTGAGGATCGTTTCCGGCACGCCGTGCCGTCGATAGCGACCGAGCGGCTTGCCGTCGCGGTCGGTCAGCGGCCCGTTGTGCTTGATAAGACCCTCCAGCGTTTCCCAGGTGAGATTGAGCCCGTCGAAATCCGGATAGCGGCGCTCCAGCTCGGTCACGACGCGCAGGGTCTGCGCGTTGTGATCGAAGCCGCCGAACGCAGCGAGACAGTCGTCGAGCGCCCGTTCCCCGGCATGGCCAAACGGCGGGTGGCCCAGATCATGGGCGAGCGCCAGCGCCTCGGCAAGATCCTCATCGAGGCCCAGCGCCCGGGCGAGAGAGCGCGCGACCTGAGCGACTTCCAGCGTATGCGTAAGCCGCGTGCGAAAGTGGTCGCCTTCGTCCGACACGAAGACCTGGGTCTTGTGCTTGAGGCGGCGGAATGCGGTCGTGTGGATAATACGGTCGCAATCGCGGCGGAAAGCATTGCGGCTTTTGCTCGCCGGCTCTGGATGCAGCCGGCCGCGACTGCATGCCGGATCGCACGCAAAGCGCGACCGGGGCATTCGAGCGTCGATTGCCATCGGTCTATCCGGTTGCCCGGCCTCTACAATTGACCTCTGCCTGGGGTGCACTTAACTATCGGGCAGGCGAAGTGGCAATCGGCGGCGGGGCGGCGACTTCGAATTTGGAGCCCAAAATGGCGACGGATGTCACGGTGACCGAGCGGGCGGCGCTGCGGATCGGCGAGATTCTCCGCAAAGAGCCGGCCGGCACCATGTTGCGCGTCTCCGTCGAGGGCGGCGGCTGCTCCGGCTTTCAGTACAAATTCGACACCGAGCGCGAGCGCGCCGACGACGACATCGTGATCGAAAAAGCCGGCGCGACCGTGCTGATCGATCCGGTTTCGCTCAATTACATGGCCGGCTCCGAGATCGATTTCGTCGACGACTTGATCGGCTCGTCGTTCAAGGTCAACAATCCGCAGGCCACCGCCTCCTGCGGCTGCGGCACGAGCTTCGCGCTGTAGGAGCCAACGCGACGAGCGATGCGCATCGCCACCTGGAACGTCAATTCGATCAAACAGCGCCTGGATTCGGCGCGGACCTGGCTCGCCGAGCGCAAGCCGGACATCGTCTGCCTGCAGGAAACCAAATGCGTTGACGACGCCTTTCCCCGCCTCGAGTTCGAGGGGCTCGGCTACAACGTGGCGGTCCACGGGCAAAAGACGTTCAACGGTGTCGCCATCCTGTCGAAATTCAAATTCGACGAAGTCAGCAACGGGCTTCCCGGCGACGACAGCGACGACCATGCGCGATTCATCGAGGCGGTGGTATCGACGGCGGGTGGCGTCATGCGCGTCGCCAGCCTCTACCTGCCCAACGGCAATCCGCCAGAGACCGAAAAGTACCCCTACAAGCTTCGCTGGATGAAACGGCTCTCGGCCTATGCGAGCGAGCGGCTGGCGCTCGAGGAGCCGCTGATCCTCGCCGGCGATTATAATGTCATTCCCACGTCGAGCGACGCCAAGACCCCGCAGGCGTGGACCGGCGACGCCCTGTTCCTCCCGCCCACGCGAAACGCATTTCGCGGGCTGATCAACCTCGGCCTGACCGACGCGGTGCGCGCGACGAGCGACGATTCAGGCCTCTACACTTTCTGGGACTATCAGGCCGGCGCCTGGCAGAAGAACAACGGCATCCGCATCGACCACGTTCTGCTGTCGCCGCCAGCCGCCGACCGGCTCGAAGCGGCCGGCATCGACCGCCACGTGCGCACCTGGGAAAAGCCGTCCGATCACGTGCCGGTGTGGATCGACCTGGATATTGAGGCGAAGTAGCGGACGGCAGCGCAGCGAACAGCGAGGACCCACGTCCCTTTTCGCTGCTCGCCCAATCCTTATTTGCCCTTATTTGCGTTCCGTTCGTGCGCCGTGCGGTCAATCCCTCCGGCCGTTGAGCCAGTCCTTGAGATAGACCAGCGCCATGGCGCGCTCGTCGTCGCTGGCGCGGCGGAAGGCGTTGTCGTAGAGGGGCTTGATCCAGGCCTGGTTGGGGCCGGCGCAATCGCGACCGAGCGTCAGCCACATCAGGCCGCGCGCCGCCTGCCGCGGCACGTATTGCCCGCGGAACAAGAGGTCACCGAGCGCGACCTGGGCGCGGCACTGGCCCTTGCTGGCCGCCAGCAGGAACCAACGCGCCGCTTCGTGCACGTCATTGGGATCGCCGTCGAGATACAGCCGTCCAAGCTCGTACTGCGCATCGGCATCGCCGAAATAGGATGCGGCGTAGGCGAACAGTTGGTGGGCACGCCCTGAATCCGGCTTGATCGCTGAATTGGGAATGCCGGTGAGGTAGTAGCGCCCGAGCGCGACGAAGGCTTCAGCGACGAAGTGCGCGCGCGCGGTGCCCGGCGCCTCATCCGCATGCAGATTGGCGATCCGGCTGAAATAGTCGAATGCGCGCAGGTCGTTCTGCGGCACGCCGATGCCATCGGCGTACATGCGCCCGAGCTTCCATTGCGCGGCCGTGTGACCCTTCTCGGCGGCGCGTTCGAGCGCGGAAAGCTCCTTCGACTTTTTGTCGTCGCCCGGAACCGCTTCGGCAGCGCCGTCCATTCCATCGCTCGGGGTCAGCGAAGCCGTGGCCGAAGCCGTGGTCCCGTCGAACGCCAGCGCCGGCTGCAGCACGAGCGCATGGCCCGACGCCTCCCCGACAGGGGGGCTTACTCCGAGGCCGAGCGCGATGCACAGCCCGCCGACAAGCATGGCCAGTGCCCCGCCCATGGCGATGCGTGCTGCTCCCCTAGATATCCGCATAACACGCCTTCTCAGCCGACGCGCCCGGCTGGGTCACCGCGCCATAACGCGCCGAGCCGACCTGCTGGGCGTACTTCCACAAATAGCCGGAGGTGTATTCGTCCGGCCGCGGCTTCCAGTCCTTGGCCCGCCGCTCAAGCTCGGCCGCCGACAAGGCGACATCGAGCGTTCCCTTCTCGGCATCGAGCGTGATGATGTCGCCGTCGCGCACGAGCCCGATCGGTCCGCCGACCGCAGCCTCGGGGCCAATATGGCCCACGCAGAAGCCGCGCGTGGCGCCGGAAAAACGGCCGTCGGTGATCAAGGCGACCTTGCCGCCCATGCCCTGTCCGTAGAGCGCGGCGGTCGTCGCCAGCATTTCGCGCATGCCGGGGCCACCCTTGGGGCCCTCGTAGCGGATGACCAACACGTCGCCTTCACTGTATTTTTTATTTTTCACTGCTTCGAAGCAGGCTTCTTCCCCATCAAAACAGCGTGCCGGACCGGAGAAATGCAAGCGCTCCATGCCGGCAACCTTAACGATTGCACCCTCGGGCGCGAGGTTGCCCTTAAGACCGATGACGCCGCCGGTCGGCAGGATCGGCTTGTCGGCCGGGTGTATGACGTCCTGACTGGCGTTCCACTTCACCGATTTGAGGTTCTCAGCCACGGTGCGACCGGTCACGGTGAGACAGTCGCCATGCAGATAGCCATGGTCGAGCAGCGTCTTCATCAGAAGCGGAACGCCGCCAGCTTCGAACATGTCCTTGGCGACATAGCGGCCGGACGGTTTCAAATCCGCGATATAAGGTGTCCTTTTGAGGACCTCGGCGACATCGAACAGGTCGAACTTGATGCCGCACTCGTTGGCGATCGCCGGCAGGTGCAACGCGCCGTTGGTTGAGCCTCCGGTCGCCGCCACCACGGCCGCCGCGTTCTCCAGCGCCTTGCGGGTGACGATGTCGCGCGGACGGATGTTCTTGACGATCAAATCCATGATCATCTCGCCCGCAAGCATGCAGAACTTGTCGCGAATTTCGTATGGCGCCGGGGCTCCGGCGGAGTACGGCAGCGCCAAACCGATGGCCTCGGACACCGTCGCCATGGTGTTGGCGGTGAACTGGGCGCCGCAGGCGCCGGCCGACGGGCAGGCGTTCTGTTCGAGCGTTTCCAGATCGTCGTCCGACATGGCACCGATCGAGTGCTTGCCGACCGCCTCGTAGACGTCCTGGATGGTGACCGGCTTGCCCTTGAAGGTACCCGGCAGGATCGAGCCGCCATAAATGTAGATCGACGGCACGTTGAGGCGGCAC
>JASHOR010000012.1 GCA_030041005.1 Xanthobacteraceae bacterium | reverse complement strand
TGAAGGACGTCGGCTATGAAACGATCATGGTCAATTGCAATCCGGAGACAGTATCGACCGATTACGACACTTCCGACAGGCTCTATTTCGAGCCGCTCACCGCGGAGGATGTGATCGAAATCATCGACACCGAACGAAAAAACGGGACGCTGCTCGGCGTCATCGTGCAGTTCGGCGGGCAGACGCCGCTCAAACTCGCCGAGCCGCTGGAAAGGGCCCACGTGCCAATTCTCGGCACCTCGCCGGACGCCATCGATCTCGCCGAGGATCGCGACCGCTTCAAAAAATTGCTCGATCGCTTGAACCTGCGCCAGCCGAAGAGCGGCATCGCGACCAGTCCGGAGAAAGCGCGCGCCATCGCGGGTATGATCGGCTACCCGATCGTGATCCGCCCGTCCTATGTGCTCGGCGGTCGCGCCATGGAGATCGTGCATGATACTCATCAGCTTGATCGCTACGTCGCGCGCCTCGCCTCCGATCTCGACCGACCGTCCGAATTCGCGGTGTCGGAAAAGCGGCCGCTCCTCATCGACCGCTATCTGACCGACGCCGTCGAGATCGACGTCGATTGCCTTGCCGACGGCGTCGACACCTACATCGCCGGAATCATGGAGCATATCGAGGAGGCCGGCATTCATTCCGGCGATTCCGCCTGCTCGCTGCCGCCGCATTCGCTTGGCCGCGAAACCATCGCCGAGCTGGAACGGCAGACGCGCGAACTCGCCCGCGCGCTCAAGGTTGGCGGCTTGATGAACGTGCAGTACGCCATCAAGGACGGCGACATTTATGTGCTTGAAGTCAATCCGCGCGCTTCGCGCACGGTGCCGTTCGTCGCCAAGGTGACCGGCGTCCCCGCCGCCAAGATTGCCGCGCGTATCATGGCAGGCGAAAGGCTCAAAAGCTTCAGGCTGAAACCCAGTCGCTTCGATCCGGCCGAGGCCCGGCATTTCGGCGTCAAGGAGGCGGTGTTTCCGTTCGCGCGCTTCGGGTCCGCGGTTGATACCGTTCTGGGTCCCGAGATGAAGTCGACCGGCGAGGTCATGGGCATCGACCGCGACTACAATGTCGCCTTCGTCAAAAGTCAGCTCGGAGGCGGCTCGCGCCTGCCCAAGACCGGCACCGTGTTCGTTTCGGTCAAGGACGCCGACAAGGGGCGCATTCTCGAAGCGATCCGGTTGCTCGTCGACTCGGGCTTCAAGGTGCTGGCGACGTCGGGAACGCAGCGATACCTCGCCGAACAGGGCGTTGCCGCCGTCAAGGTCAACAAGGTGGCAGAGGGCCGCCCGCACATCGTCGATGCCATCAAGAACGGTGATGTGCAGCTCGTTTTCAACACCACCGAGGGGGCGACGGCCTTGGCCGACAGCCGCTCTCTCCGGCGCGCAGCCCTCTTGCATAAAGTGCCGTACTACACCACTCTCTCAGGGGCCGTCGCCGCAGCGCAGGGCATCAAGGCTTTTCTCAAGGGCGATCTCGAGGTGTGCGCGCTGCAGCATTATTTCGCGGCCGTGTCCGAGTGACATCGGCACGGCCAGGGCGACGGTAAGGTGCAGACTGGGCTTGGCGCCGCGCGGCCGGACGATGCTTCGGCCCGCGACGAAAGTTTTGACTCGGCGCGGTTTGGAGGTTTGGGACCGATGGACAAGATTCCGATGACAGCCGCCGGCTACGCGGCGCTTGAGGCCGAGCTCAAGCAATGCCAGCAGGTTGAACGGCCTCGCATCATTCAGCAGATCACGGACGCGCGCACCCATGGCGATCTTTCGGAGAACGCCGAATATCACGCGGCCAAGGAGGCCCAATCCCTCAATGAGGGCCATATCGCCGAACTTGAGGACAAGCTCGCTCGCGCCGAAATCATTGACGTGTCGAAGCTTTCCGGCGACACGATCACGTTCGGCGCCACCGTTACGTTGATTGACGAGGACACCGAAAAAAAGACGGTCTGGCAGATCGTCGGCGAGCCCGAAGCCGACGCCAAAAAGGGCAAGATTTCCATTACTTCGCCGTTGGCCCGTGCCCTGGTCGGCAAGAAGAAGGGCGCACAGGTTGAGGTTGTCACCCCTGGCGGCGCCAAGGCCTATGAAGTCATGAAGGTGGAGTGGAAGTAGCGCGCAGGACACCGGTGGTGGCGCGCAGGGCCGGACCGTTTGCCTGTCCGGCGCCGGGGATTCGCCGTTTGTTCAAGCCGTCTCGCGGATGCTCAGGCTTGACACTCGGGGCCGGGTGACAGCCCAGGTGACAGCCTTGCCGGCGTTTGATTGCCGGCTGAGCCGCCGGTGAGAGGCGGAAATACGCCGTTCGACATCCCCCTGACGCCAATTCATGACCTTTGAAAGGGCGATCTCTGCGCGCCTTGCATAGCTCCCGGAAATCCCTAAATTGGCACAAGGGGCTGGCTGAGGATGCCAAAAGGGGTGTGCCGCCGCACGAACGAGGGCGGAAAGCTCCTTGTCGTGGGGGGTTGAGGCAAGCGCGGAGACGCGTGCTGCCGCATTGAGCGAGACCAGCAGGTGACAAATACCATGCATGCCAAGGTCGTAATCGTCGGTTCCGGTCCGGCTGGTTACACCGCGGCGATCTATGCAGCGCGCGCCATGCTCGATCCGATTCTGATCGAGGGTATTGTGCCCGGCGGCCAGCTCACAACGACAACGGATGTCGAGAACTACCCGGGATTCGCCGACGTGATCCAGGGCCCGTGGTTGATGGAGCAGATGGCGAAGCAGGCGGCCCATGTCGGCGCCAAGATCGTTGCCGACCACGTCAACAAGGTCGAACTGGCGCGGCGGCCGTTTCGCATCGAATGCGATTCCGGCGACGTCTATGTCGCCGAAGCTCTGGTGCTGGCGACCGGCGCGCAGGCGCGCTGGCTCGATCTGCCGTCCGAGCAACATTTCCGCGGCTATGGCGTTTCCGCCTGCGCGACCTGCGACGGCTTTTTCTATCGCGGCAAACGCGTGCTGGTGGTTGGCGGCGGCAATACTGCGGTCGAGGAGGCGCTGTTTCTGACCAACTTCGCCTCGCAGGTCACGCTCGTGCATCGGCGCGATAGCCTGCGCGCCGAGAAGATCTTGCAGGAGCGGCTGTTCAAGCATCCCAAAATCGAGGTGCTCTGGGAGACCGTGCTTGAAGAGGTCGGCGGACAGGCGCAGCCGCTCAAGGTGACCCATGCGCGCCTGAAAAACCTCAAGACAGGCGCGGTCAGCGAGCTGGCGATCGACGGCATTTTTGTCGCCATCGGCCACCAGCCTGCGACCGAACTGGTGGCCGGCCAGGTGGACATGAAGCCGTCCGGCTACGTCAAGACCGCTCCGCATTCGACCGCAACGTCCGTACCGGGGCTGTTTGCGGCCGGCGACGTTGCCGACGACGTCTATCGTCAGGCGGTTACCGCCGCCGGGCTGGGCTGCATGGCGGCGCTCGAAGCCGAACGCTTCCTTGCCGCGCATGCGCAACTGCGCGCCGCGGCGGAATGAACAAACAGAGGATGGAGGACAGAAGACGGGCTACAGAATAGTGGATCGCGGTTTCCGTCATCCGTCCTCTGTCGTCTGTCGGCCGTTTCAGATGGATTGGGATAAACTCAAGGTCTTTCACGCCGCCGCCGAGGCGGGCAGCTTCACCCACGCCGGCGAGCAGCTCGGGCTGTCGCAGTCAGCCGTGTCCCGGCAGGTGAGCGCGCTGGAACAGGAGCTTACGGTCTCGCTGTTTCATCGTCACGCCCGCGGCCTGATCCTCACCGAGCAGGGCGAGCTTCTCTATCGTACCGCGCACGACGTGTTCATGAAGCTCGAAGCAGCGCGCGCCAAGCTGACCGACAGCCGCGAGCGGCCGAACGGCGATCTGCGCGTGACCACCACGCCCGGTATCGGCATTCACTGGCTCACGCCGCGGCTCGGCGAATTCGTCGATCTGTATCCCGACATCCACATCACGCTGCTCACCACCGACGAAGAGCTCGACCTCGCCATGCGCGAGGCCGATGTGGCCATCAGGCTGCGCCAGCCGACCCAGCCCGACCTGATTCAGCGCAAGCTGTTCGCCGTGCATTTCCACGTTTATGCCTCGCCCGAATATATCAAGCACTTCGGCACGCCGCGCACCTTCGACGATCTCGACAACCACCGCATTCTGGTGCTCGGCGGCACGCAGCCGCCCTACCTGCAGCGCTCGCGCTGGCTCATCGAGGTGGCGCGCGACGGCAAGGGGCCGCGCATTCCTCATCTCATCATCAACAACGTGCTCGGCATCTTGCGCGCCTGCCAGCGCGGCCTCGGCATCGCGATGCTGCCCGACTATCTGGTCGAGGAAAACGGCGGGCTCGTGCAGTTGTTCGGCGAGGCCGAGTCCGTGGCGCTTGATGCCTATTTCGTTTATCCCGAAGAGCTGAAAACGGTCGCGCGGGTCCAGGCGTTCCGCGATTTTCTCGTCGCCAACGCGCAGCGCTGGATCTTCTAGTGTCCCGATTCTGAAGTTCGCATCATTATGCGGCACCCTCGTTTGCGAACTTCGGAATCGAAGGATACTAGCAACTTATTGATCTAGTGTGACTGATTTGACATTCACTGCCCCCCAAGGCGCTCGCTCATCAAACGAATGTCAAATCCAAAAGCTCTACCAGCACTTATAGTTTGGTTGCTCGCGGTCCTTGGATTCCAACATTCGCACGAGAGCGCGCCAAAAAAGGATGCGAATGTTGGATCGGACCACTGGCCGGCGACCTGAGCGAGTACTGCCGATCTTCGAGCGCCCCGATTGCAAACGCATCCGCGCCTGCGCGACGCGCGAACGCGCACAAATACCCGGACAGTTTTCGCATGGCTGACATGTGAACCTCCGCGTTGTATGGGCCGGCTGCGAATCGCATAGTGCTTTTGCTGCGAGGCGATTCGGTTGCCCCATCCTCCCAGATGGCGACCATAATGCTGGCAGCAGTTCCCTCTGGAAGGTGATCGCCAGCGCCCCCACGCCGGCGAACTAAACCGGGCCCTACGGGCCCGGTTTTCTTTTTGCGTGCCGCCGGGAACGAAAGCGGTGAGCGGCGAAGCAATGATTTGGTGAGGAGACATTGGCGGAAGCCCAACGCCATGCGGCAAGCGCGAGGAAATAGTCGCCGTCAATGATGAAATGCAGCGCGGCTATCGCCGCGCCGGAGTCGGCGACGCGCCTGCGGTGTGAGAGCAAATACCGCGGCAGATTCATTCCGGCGCGCATTGGCCGGTCAGGCCGGCTGCAAGCCCTTGGCCTCGATCACGCGCTTGGCGGCCGGCGTCGTGAGAAACGCGATCAACTTGCGGCCACCTTCCGCATTCTGCGCCGCCGCCGCGATCGCCGCGGCGAACGGCGTCACGCTCTGCAGCTCGCTCGGCAACGGGCCGATGAAATCGACGCCGGGCACGGCCTTCAGCTCGGCGATCTGCTGTACGCCGATTTCGGCTTCGCCGCGCTCGATGATCAGCCCGACCAGGCCGCTGACGCCGCCGGTGCCGTATTTGATTTTGACGGCGATTGCGTCGGCGATGCCGAGGTCTTGGAAAACCTTGGCCATGTGAGCGCCGCTCAGGCCGGCGCCGACGGGCTTGCTCACCGCAATCGATTTTGCCGCCAGCAGGGCGCGCTTGAAGGCTTCGGCGGAGGAGATATCCGGCTTCGGCGCGCCGCGCCGCACGGCGACCCCGAGCCCGGAGCGGGCGATGTCGACCAGGCTTCCAGCCAAGAGCTTGCCGCGCGCGAGCATGTCGTTGGCGGCCGCAATGGTGAGGACCGCCACGTCCGCTGCCTCGCCTTCGGCGAGCCGTTTTTCGACCTGCACCGACGGCCCGAAGCTGGCGCTGACGCGGCTGCCGGACGCTGCCTGGAATCTCGGCGACAGCTCTTCGAAAACAGTCTTCATCGCGGTCGTCGCCAGCACCCTGACTTCGGCTGTGCTCAAAATACGCCTCCTGGACGTTGACAGAGATCCGACGTTCACCGGCGCAATGATAGCTCAGCGCGCCCGCCCGCCAAACGGCATTGCGGCCGAAGCACAGCGCATCATCAACTCTGTGTGAATTTCGCATGGTTCGCGATCAAATGACGGAAGGGGGCAACGCTGCCGCCGAAATTGAGGTACAAGGAGCGGGCGGCGCAAATCGTCCAGCGCGCCGCTCGTCCAACGCGGGCCAGGCGCCCGTTGCCGGAGAGATGCAGAAGGAGCAACGCATGCTCACTCGCAGAAACGTGTTCTATGTCGGGGCGGCCAGCGTGACGGCATTGGGATTGGGCCGCCTGCTCAGTCCGCCCACCGTCAAGGCCGCGACTCCGCCCCATCCTTATGCGGTGACCCATACCGACGCGGAGTGGCGCAAGTTGCTCACGCCCGCGCAATACGAGATCCTGCGCGAAGCGGGCACCGAACCGCCGTTCTCAAGTCCGCTCTTGAACGAGCATCGAAACGGGACCTTCGCCTGCGCCGGCTGCGACTTGGCGCTGTTCTCTTCGAAGACCAAATTCGACAGCGGCACCGGCTGGCCGAGCTTCTGGGCGGCGCTTCCCGGCGCGGTCGACGAAACGCAAGACCGCTCGTTCGGCATGGAGCGCACCGCGGTCTCCTGCCACCGCTGCGGCGGTCATCTCGGCCACGTTTTCGCCGACGGCCCGAAGCCGACCGGCTTGCGCTACTGCATGGACGGCTTGGCGCTCAAATTCGTGCCGGCGCCCGAGGGCTCGACGTGAGGTCGTCGATCGCCTGAAATGACGCGGGCCTGAGCCTGCTCTGCCCGCTTTTGCGTCAGGCACCGCGGTCGCGCCGATACCAGGGCAAGAACCGGCGCGTGCACCAGCCGACAAGACTGTCGAAACCCACCCCGAAGCCGGCCAGCACCAGCACGCCGACGAAAGCTTCGCTCTCGTGATATGTGCGGGAATTGTAGAGGATGAAGTAGCCGATGCCGCTGACGGCGGTGATGAACTCGGCGACCACCGCTCCGATCAATGCCCGGCCGGCGGCAAGGCGCAGCCCGGCGAGAAGATAGGGCGTTGACGCCGGCAGGACCACGTCGAACAGCGAGCGCAACGGCGCCGCGCGGAAGGACCGCGCCACTTCGACGTATTCCTGCGGAACGGCCCGCGCGCCGTCGGCAACATTGACGATGATGGAGAACACCGACGCAAAGACCACGGTGACCAGCCGGGCCGCGCCGGTGTAGCCGAACCACAGCGCGAACAGCGGCACGACGACCAGCATCGGCAGCGCATAGAAGATATTGACGTAAAGGCGCAGCGTGACGTCGACCAGCCTGCTGCGGCCGATGGCGAGCCCGATGATCGTGCCGACCACGAGCGCGATCGCCAATCCTTCAACCACGCCGGCGAGAGTGGCGGCTGCAGAGGCAAGGAAGGCCGGATCGACCAGCACGCGGGGAATTGCCATCGCGATCGTGCTGGGTTTGGCGACGAAGGCCGGCGCGGAGAGCCGCACGACGATTTCCCACCCGCACAGGATGACCGCGCCGGCAATCAGGCGCGCAACGAGCGCGTCGCCGGCGCGTGCGTTCTTCCCGACCGCGGCGGCAGGATCGACGGGCATTGTGGAATCGACCATGCGGCTACTTCCGCCAATGCGCAAAGCGGCTCTCGAGCGCGAACCCGAGCCGCATGAGGCCGACGCCGATCAGACAGATGACCGTGATGGCGGCGAACAGACCGCCGGTGTCGAAATTCTGCGAGGCGCTCATGATGAGCTGGCCGAGGCCGTTCGAGGAAAGAAAGAATTCCGCCGCCACCATGCCGACCAGGCAGCGGCCGATGGCGAGCCTGATGCCGGTCATCGCGAACGGCAGGGTATAAGGCAGCATCACGTCGCGCCACAGCGCCCGCTCGCCGGAGCGAAACGAGCGCGCGACTTCCAACATCTCGGGCTTGATGCTGCGTGCGCCTTCGACCGTGTTGTAGAGAACGGGAAAGACGCCGAACAGAAACACGACCAGTACCTTCGGGATGAATCCGAAGCCCATCAGCGACAGGATGAACGGAATGAGCGCCACCATGGGCGTCGCATAGAGGATCATGATGTACGGCTCGAGTGCCACGCGCAGAACCTGAACGCGGGCAAGCACGAGCCCGGCCGCGATGCCGACAACGACCGACAGCAGGAATCCGGTCGCAAACAAGCCGGCGGAGTCCAGCGTCTCGGCGACCAACGTACCGCCGACCAACAGCTCCCACAGCCGCTCCATCGTGGTGGAGAACGGAACCAGGAATGCCGGACTGGACTCCCGGCCGACGAGTTCCCACAGCGCCAGGCCGCCAGCGAGACTGAGCGCGAATGGCAGATGGCGGCCGAGATGGTAGGCCGCCGCCGACCCGGAGCTCTCTCGCATCCCAGCAGGAGCGGACGGGCCGCGACCGGCCCGGTCCGTCGCCGCGTTATCCCCGCTCCTTGCGGGTCCGGAGCGGGCGTCCGTCGCCCTGCGATCGCCGTGATTCAACATCCGCTCGTCATTTTCTTTTCCGGGCAGCCGGCCAAGCCCGGCTCAATTCGATCTCGCTCTCACTTGCCCACCATCGCATCGGCATCCTTCCAGACGCTCGTATCGACCAGCTTGTCGTAGGCGACCGGTTGCTTGTCCGGTTTGATGGCCCCGATCTTCTTCATCAGGGCCGCGACCGCCACGATCTTGCTCCGGTCCATGCCATCGTCGCTGGTCGGCCAGAAGCCGATGGCGAGAAATTCCTTCAACGCCGCCTCGCTGATAGAAGCGCTGTGGCCGGTGATGGTGGCGGCGTGACCGACCGCGTCCGCGTTCTTCGGATCCTGCATGAACCGGTTCGCGGCGATCAAGGCGGCGATGGCGCGCACATAGGCGTCGCGGTTTGCGGCGAGCTTGTCGCGCCGCGCGACATAGAGCAAATAATGGGTCTTGGGATTGGTCTTCTTCATCGCCAGCAGCGTATAGACCTTCTTCCCCTGGGCTTCGATCACGGCAACGTCGTCGAGATGGAGCACGCCGTACGACAGTTGTCCGGCAATCATCGCCGGCGCGGTGTTGGAGCTGAGCGCGACCTGATTGACCTGGCCGATCTTCACTCCGGGACAGCCGATCAGCATGGACCGCAGCGCCACCGATCGCGCGCCGCCGATCGAATCGACGCCGACCGACTGCCCGACCACGTCCTTGCAGGTCCGGCCGGACTGGGTGGTGGCAAGAATCCAGTCGGGATTGTTCATGCCGAAGATGGCGACCAGCGGAACGTCGGCATTGGAGACTTGATTGATGACGGGCGGTGTCGGCGACTGGGAGAGGTCGACATCCCCGGCGATAACCGCGCGCGCGGCTGCCGTGCCGTTGTCGAACGGGCGCAGTTCGACGTCGACGCCGTACTTCTTGAAGAAGCCCTGCTGCTGCGCGACGTAGGCGTTCACCGAGGCGAAGATCGGCGGGATGCCGGGCAGGCCCAGCACCAGTTTTTTGGTTTGGGCCTGTGCCGGACCATTGGCCGCAAGCGTGAAAGCGGCGCAAACGGCGGTGGCGCAGGCTGCCAGCATCCTCAGTTTTCCGATCATTGGCGTCTCTCCTTTGGCTTTCTGCTTTTTCCCGTCCGGCGGAAACGGTCTCATCCGCCGCTGAGTTGAAATTCGGCCTGCCGCGCCTCGCTCATCAACGTGCTCCACACCCGCTCGCGCAGCTCGGCGAAACGCGGCAGGCGCAAGGTCGCGCGCGTGCGCGGCCGCGGCAGATCGATGGCAATGGTTTCGGCAACGCGGCTGGGCCTGCCCTTGAGCACGAAGACGCGGTCGCCCATCAGCACGGCTTCCTCGATCGAATGCGTGACGAAGATCATCGAGGTCGGCTTGCCTTCCCAGATGCGCAGCAGCTCGAACTGCAGGATTTCCCGCGTCTGTGCGTCCACCGCGGCGAACGGCTCGTCCATCAGCAGCACCGCCGGATCGATCGCCAGTGCGCGGGCCAGCCCGCAGCGCTGCTGCATGCCGCCCGACATTTGGTACGGATACGCCTGCTCGAACCCGGCAAGCCCGACCAGCGCGATGAAGTGCGGCACGCGCCGACCGATCTCCTCCCGCGACGCCCCCGCCATGCGCAGCCCGTAGGCGACATTATCGTACACCGTCTTCCACGGGAACAATCCGAAATGCTGGAACACCATCGCCACTCCGGCGATCGGCGCGGCGAGCCGTTGCGCATCGATCCAGATTTCGCCGCCGTCAGCGGGCAGCAGCCCGTCAAGGCAGCGCAGGAGGGTGGTCTTGCCGCAACCGGAGGCGCCGACGATCGTCACCACCTCGCGCTGCCCGACGTCGAACGCGACGTCGCGAAATACCTCGAACGCGCCATAGCGCTTGGCGAGGCCACGCACGCGGATGCGCGCCGCGGCGTTTGTTTCGGCGCTGCTCACGCTCGACCCGCAGCGCCGAACGAGGCCCGCCGCGGCGATCCGCCGGCGGCAATCGTCGTGCCGACATCGTCCCGGCGCGGCGATCTCGCGATTTTAGCCCGGTCCCCGGAATGCCACCTCGTTTCCGGCATTGCTTCAGCCTCGGCAGGCATCGCTCGCATCCTTAATTCTTTCAGACTTAATTCTTTCAGACTTCACCGCCCACGCGCGGGTTCCCGATCCGGTGTTCCAGCCTCGGGTCTTCTTTCATGGGCGCCCGGGCCGGGCGCCGGCCGTCCTTAATAGTCCACTACCGCAACGGTGTGCCATCACCGTTTGGCAAAGGCCGAATGCGCGAATTGCCGCGCTGCGTGGGTCAACAGTCGCCGTCGTCGCGCGCCCGATGATCGGGCTTGGCCGTCGTCCGGGAGAGCGGAGCAAACTTGGTAAAGGTTGTCTGTTCGATTCGCGCGAGGCGGTACACGCCCCGTCAATAATATCGTTTCAGGCAATCTTCAGCATAGGCCGAGAACGCTGCGTAGTTTCACGAATTCCACACCAGCGACGGACCAAAGTGCCGACGACAAAAAAGAAATTCGTGGCGTCAGCAGGGGACCGGCGTGCGCACGAGCACTATCGTGATGATCGGCTTTGCAGTCGTATTCGGACTGCTTGCGGTCTTCTTGGCGAACGCCTGGCTGAACAATCGGGCCGCCGAACAGATGCGCCGGCTGGAGGCGCAGCGCAAGGCCGCGCCTCCAGCTCACACCATCGTCGTCGCCGCGCGGCCGTTGAAGTTCGGCGACGTGATCGGCGCGTCGTCGCTGCGCGAAATTCCGTGGCCGGAAAATGCGGTGCCGCGGGGAGCTTTCAGCACGATCGCGCAACTGACGGCGACCAAGCACGTCGCGCTGGCGCCGATCGCGGTCAACGAGCCGGTTCTCGCCGCGCGCATTACCGGTCCCGGCGAGCGCGCCACGCTGTCGACGGTGCTGAAACCCGGCATGAAAGCCGTGACCATTCGCGTCAATGATGTCGAGGGTGTCGCCGGCTTCGTATTGCCCGGCGATCACGTCGATGTCGTGCTGACCCGGCCGGGCGACAAGAGGGTGTCGGTCAACGACGTGGTGATCCAGAACGCGCGCGTTCTTGCCGTCGACCAGTCGGCGGACGACACGACCGACAAGCCGGACGTGGTCAAGGCCGTCACGCTCGAGGTTAACGAGGCCGGCGGGCAGAAGCTCGCGCTCGCATCGGTGGTTGGCACGCTTTCGCTGTTGCTGCGAAAGGCCGGCGAGGTCGGCAAGGAGAAGACGCGCGAGGTGACCGCCACCGATCTGGATCGCGATGTCACCGCGCCGGGCAATTCGCGCTTCGTCACTGTCGTGGTCACGCGACCGTCGCGGAACGCAACGTCGCTTGACGAATACAGCGTGCCCGTGGAGCGCGACTCCGTGCCAGTCGCTGCCCGCTCACAGCAGGTCGCGGCGCACGATTAGGAGTTTTGGGGTGGACCGCGGGGCGGAGCGGAAACGGGGCGAAGGTTTCGGGGACGAAGCATAGCGGCGGGGAGGCCGACGTGAACGGACGAGACAGGAACAGGCGCGGCGGCGCAGGCGCAGGCCGGGCAAGTCGGGACAGGGCGGACACCGTGCGCAGGCTTTTGCGCCTGGCGGCATCGGCGCTGGCGGCAACGTTGCTGGCGTCGATGGCCATGGGGCCGCTCGCAGCGCGCGCGCAAGACCGCCTCGCCTTGGCGAGCCCGGTGCAAAGGACAACGGTGGCGGTGACTCTTGGCAAATCGCAGGACGTCCGCACCGACGCGGGCCTGGCCGACATCATGGTCGGCGATCCGTCAGTCGCCGATGTGAACCCGCTTACCGATCATTCGTTGTCGATCCTCGGCAAGAAAATCGGCACCACGCGCGTGACCGTCTACGATCAGAACAAAAAGCCGGTCGGCATCTTCGACGTCGAGGTGTCCTATGACATCTCGACGCTGGCGACCGAGATCGAGCGGTTCGCCGGCAGCGGAATCAAGGTGTCCTCGATCAACGGCCGCATCATGCTGTCGGGGACAGCGCCCGACGCCGCAACGCTCGACAAGGCGGTGATGATCGCGCGGCAATTCGCGCCCGATCCGATCAATGCCGTGCAGGTGCTGCAGCAGCAGCAGGTGATGCTGGAAGTGCGGTTCATCGAAGTCAACCGCCAGGCGAGCCGCGAGCTCGGCGTGCAGTGGAACGCGTTCAGCGGCGGCGGCGGCCTGGTCAACATCGGCGACCAGGCGATCGCCACCCAACCGGCGGCCAGTCAAGCCAATGCCATCTCCTTGCCGGTCACCAATCCGCTGCAGTCCGCCGGCGTGCTCTCCGGCTCGGCGCCGTTCGGCTTTTTCGTCGGCCAACTGCTCGGCGGAAAAAATTCGCTCGACGTGTCGCTCAACGCCCTCGAACAGAAGGGCCTCGCGCGCAGCTTGGCGGAGCCGAATCTGGTTGCGCTGTCGGGCGACACCGCAAGCTTCCTGGCCGGCGGACAGATTCCGATTCCCCAGGCCACGTCGCTCGGCGCGATTTCGTTCGCCTATCAGCCGTACGGCGTCGGCCTTTCCTTCACGCCGACCGTGCTCAGGGGCGGTCTCATCAACCTCGTCATCAAGCCGGAAGTGAGCGAAATCGACACCAGCACGACGGTGACCGTCGCCGGCACGTCGGTGCCGGGGCTGACGGTGCGCAAGGCCTCGACCACGCTTGAATTGCGCGACGGCCAGAGCTTCATGCTCGGCGGGCTGTTGCAGAATACCGGCACGACCGCGCAAGACCAGTTACCCTGGGTCGGCAATCTCCCCGTGCTCGGCGCCTTGTTTCGCTCCAGCGAGTATCAGAAGAACGAAACCGATCTGGTGATCGTGGTGACGCCGCACATCGTGCGTCCGATGTCGCCGACGGCGACGATCCACACGCCGCTCGACCGCACCGTGCCGGGAAACGACATCGACTTTTTCCTCATGGGCCAGGCCGAGGTCAGCCCGGCGCTGATCCGGCTCGCCGCCGGCGCGCTCAACCGTCCGTATGTCGGACACATTCTCGATCTGCCGAAAAGAGGAGGCGTGTATGTGTCGGCCAAGGATTAGGCGCAACGGCATGGCGCGCGCCTGCTCGCGGCTGATTGCGGCTGCGCTCGGCGCCGCGACCCTCGGCGCCGTTCTCGGCGGCTGCTCCGATCTCTATCTCGACCGGCGCGATACGATCTCGCTTGGCGCCGGAGACGCGATTGCCGCCAACGAGGTCGAGCAGACCATCGATCCGTGGCCGGCATGGAGCGGCAATACCAATATCGCCACGAATGGTCAGCGCATGCAGTCCGCCGTCGAGCATTATCGCACCAATACCGAGGTCCAGCCGATAGATCCGATGATACTTCAGAACTCGAACCCGTCGCCGACGCCGGCGCAGAACAACTCGCAGACCGAAGCCACGACCACGCTCGCGCCCGCGAGCATCCAGTCGGGAACGCCCACCACGAGCACGACCGTGGTGACTGCGGCGCCGCCACAATGACGTCTGCATCCGCGCGAGTTTGATCCATGCGTATCGGCCGAGCCATCGCCGGCGGAATTCAGGCCAGGGTCGTGGTGGTGACCGACGACGATGGCTTCGAGAAGTCGGCGCGCGCGACGTTCGGCGCCAGCGCGCAGATCGGCCTCGACGTCATCAAAGGAAGGCTGTCCGGCCGCGATCGTATCGATGTCGAGGGCGCGAACGTCATCGTCGCCGACGTTGACGCCGCCGATGAAGCCGAACTGCAGGCGCTCGAACGGCTGGTCCAGCACATCGGCAACTGGCCGCCGGTCGTCGTCGTCACGCAGAACTTCGACGAAAGCGTCGCCCGCCGGCTGATGCAGATGCGGGTGACGGATTTCCTGGTCAAGCCGGTGCCGCCGGTCGAATTGGTGCAGACCTGCGCACGGGTGGCGAAAAAGCCGGCCGGCGTCGAGGCGGCCGAAGCGCAGATTTTCACCTTTCTGCCCGCCGTCGGCGGCGCCGGCGTCACCACGCTCGCCGTGCAGACCGCGATGCTGCTGCTCAACAGCGACCCGCGCGGCAAGACCGCGACCTGCCTGGTCGATCTCGATTTCCAGCACGGCGCCTGCGCCGATTATCTCGACATCGAGCCGCGCCTCAACCTCGGCGAGATCGAGCCGCGCCCGGAGCGGCTCGACCGCCAGCTCCTGCAGGTGATGATGTCGCAGCATCAATCCGGTCTTGCCGTGGTGGCGGCGCCCAACCGGCCGGCGGAAATGCGCTCGTTCGACCCCGACGTGGTGACGCGGCTGCTCGATCTCGTATCCTCGCATTTCGATTATGTCGTGTTCGATATGCCACGGACGTGGTTTTCCTGGACCGACAGCGTGCTGCTCGGCTCCAACAAGCTGTTCATCGTCAGCGAGACGACGGTGCCCGGATTGCGTCACGCCAAGCAACTGGTCGAAGCGATCGGCGAACGGCTCGGCGACGGCCCGCGCCCGCAAGTCCTGATCAACCGCTTCGAGCAGAAGCTGTTCTCACCCGGGTTGCGGCGCGCGGATATCGAGCAGGCGATCGGCGACGCTTTCGCCGCCACCATTCCAAATCACTATGGACTGGTGCGCGAGGCGATCGATCGCGGCGTGCCGCTCGATGAGATCAAGCCCGGCAACAAGATCACCATGCAGCTCAAGAAGCTCATTTTCCCGCAGGACGGCGCCGGGATGGCAAAGCAGTCCGCGGGCGAGGGCAGGAAGTTCAAACTCTCGCTGGCGCGCTCGCAGGGGTGAACGTGTCCGGCACAGCAAATCGGCGGCATGCCTCCTTCCGCTCCGTTCCACGGGGAAGGAATTGAACGATGGCCGGTCGTTTCTCCGTGCGCCGCGTTGCCGGTCCGGACCTCGTTCCCGCCGAGGAGAGCGCGCTCGACAACGTCTCGTGGACCGTCTTCCCGGAGGCAGCCGCCGAACCCGCCACGCCCGCTTCCGCCAATCCGCTGCTGACCGACAAGCTGCTCGACGCCAAGGTTCGCCTGCACCGAAGGCTCATCGAAGAGATCAATCTGTCGGCGCTGGAGAAGCTGCCCGAGGACGAAATCCGCAATCATATCCAGCAGCTCGTGTCGCAATATGTGCTGGTCGAGCGGCTGGCCCTGAACACCCAGGAGCTCAACGATTTCGTCTCGGAAATTCTCGATGAGATGACCGGCCTGGGCCCGCTCGAGCCGCTGCTCAAGGACCCCACCGTCAACGATATCCTCATCAACGGCCACGAATGCGTCTACGTCGAGCGTCAGGGAATCCTGGAGCCGACCGGCGTACGTTTCAAGGACGAACCGCATCTGCTGCGGATCATCAACAAGATCGTCTCCGCGGTCGGCCGTCGGGTCGATGAAGCGCATCCGATGTGCGACGCGCGGCTGCTCGACGGTTCGCGCGTCAACGTCGCGGTGCGGCCGGTCGCCATCGACGGCCCGCTGATGTCGATCAGAAAGTTCTCCAAGAAGCCGTTCAATCTGAACAAGCTGGTCGAAGTCGGAGCATTGCGGCCGCAAATGGCCGAACTGCTGGCGGCGGCGGTCAAAGCGCGCGTCACCCTGCTCATCTCCGGCGGCACCGGATCGGGCAAGACCACGATGCTCAACGCGCTCTCGGCGTTCATTTCCGAAAAGGAACGGCTGTTGACCATCGAAGACGCCGCAGAGTTGCAACTGCAGCAGCCGCACGTCGGCCGCATGGAGACCCGACCGCCCAACATCGAGGGCAAGGGTGAGATTCGCCAGCGCGATCTGGTCAAGAACGCGCTGCGCATGCGCCCCGACCGCGTGATCCTCGGCGAGTGTCGGGGCGAGGAGGCGTTTGACATGCTGCAGGCCATGAACACCGGCCACGAAGGTTCGATGGCGACGATCCACGCCAACACGCCGCGCGACGCCATTTCGCGTCTCGAACAGATGATCGGCATGGCCGGCATGCCGATGACCGTGGCGTCGATCCGCGGCCAGATCGCTTCCGCCATCCGGCTGATCGTGCAGCTATCGCGACTGTCCGACGGCAAGCGGCGGGTGATGAGCATCGCCGAAGTCACCGGGCTCGAGTCCGACATCATCCAGATGCAGGAAATCTTCAAGTATGCGCGCACCGGCACCGCGCCGGACGGCACCGTCCAGGGTCATTTCCAGGCGACCGGCGTGCGGCCGCGCTTTCTCGGCGATCTCGCCGCCATGGGCATCAAGATTCCCGGCGCTTATTTCGATCCCTCGCAGCCGTTGTGAACGTTCGAGGCGCCATGCCCGATTTCAACCCCATCTATCTGGTCTGGCTGTTCGTCGCGGTATCCGCCGGGCTGGCGTTCGAAGCGATCTATCTGTTGTGCTTTTCGACGGCGTCCTACCGCAGCCAGATCAACCGTCGGCTGATGCTGTCGAAGGATCGGCCGGATCGCGAAAGCGTACTGATCGAACTGCGCCGCGAGCGCGGGCTCACAAGCGGCGGCAATTACCGGCTCAACCTGGTCGCGCTCAACCGTCTCATCCTGCAATCGGGTCTCACCATCGGATTTGCCCGGCTCGCCATCATCGTCGGCGTGGTCAGCATCGCCGCCTTTGGTGTCACCATGCTGGTCCGCGGCGATCTTTTGGAGGCGGGCGCGGCCGGCCTGTTCAGCGCAACGGCGCTGCCGCTCCTGGTGCTGCGGATGCTCCGCTCGCGGCGACAGAACAAATTCGCCGCCCAGTTCCCCGACGCGCTCGACATCATCGTACGCAGCCTGCGCGCCGGCCATCCGGTGCCCGTCGCCATCAACATGGTGGGACGGGAAATGACCGATCCGATCGGCAGCGAGTTCGGCATCGTCACCGACGAGATCACCTATGGCGCCGATCTGGAAACGGCCATGCGCAACCTCTATTGCCGCATCGGCTCGGACGACCTGCCGCTGTTCGTGACCGCGATCGCCATCCAGACCTCGACCGGGGGCAATCTCGGCGAGATTCTGCAGAATCTGTCCGGAGTCATCCGCCAGCGCTTCAAGATGCGGCGAAAAATTCGCGCGCTGGCCGCCGAAGGGCGGGCGTCGGCGATGATTCTATCGGCGCTGCCGTTCGGCATGTTTTTCATGATCCTGTGGCTCGTCCCCGATTTCTACGGTTCGGTCTGGCACATCCCGCTCACCAAGGAGCTGGTCGCCGGGGCCACGTTCTGGATGGTGATCGGCAATCTGATCATGTTCAAGATGGTGAAGTTCAAGATCTGAAAAATGCTCAGCGCCTCGACCATGATGAGTCTTCTGGTCTTTCTCGCCGCCGGCACGCTCGCCTTCGCCGCGATGGTCGGCATCCGCGCCCGCGAGGCGGTGCGCCGCCGCGCCGCCGGCGTGCGCATCGACGACGAGGCCGTCGGCGCCCGCCGCTCGCTGCGCTATTCCGGCCTGCGGGCGGCGCAGAAGCTCGTCGACTATACAGCCAAGCATTATTCGTCGGTCGAGAACAAAGATGTGAAAGTGCTGCGCCAGCGGCTGACGCGGGCGGGCATTTACGAACAGCGCGCGCCGGCCATCTTCTTTCTTTCTCGAGCGGCGTTCGCGCTTGCCTTCGGCTTTGGGGCGTTCTTTGCCCTGCCGATGCTAGGTGTGCACGGCAAGGCGGCGTTCTGGGTCTTCCTGGCGCTCTGCAGTCTCGCGGGATATCTGGCGCCAAGTTTCTATTTGGATCGGTTGATCGCGAAAAGACGATCCGAGCATGAATCCGGCTTCCCGGATTTCATGGACCTTTTGGTCGTTTGCGCGGATGCCGGACTTTCGATGGAGGCTTCGCTCGGCCGCGTGGCGAGCGAGCTTGGCGATTCCTATCCTTCGCTGGCGGCCAATATCCACATGGCCAATCTGGAAATCCGCGCCGGCCGTACCATGACGGACGCGCTCGAGCATTTGGCGGACCGCCTCGGCCTCGAAGAAGCGCGCGCCTTCGCCACGCTGATCACGCAATCGGACGAACTCGGCTCTTCGATCGGCGACGCGCTGCGCGTCTACTCGGACGATATGCGGCACAAGCGGCTTTCGCGGGCCGAGGAAAAGGCCTACGCGCTGCCGGCCAAGCTCACCGTGCCGATGATAGTGTGCATTTTTCCCACTTTGTTCGTGGTTATCCTGTTGCCGGTCATCGTGCGACTGGCGACTCACAATTGGTGAGCGGCAGGGCCGAGGCGGCGCACGCCTTGGGTGCGGTGCTGTCCGGCGAGGCTCCGCGGCGCGGGTGGCGTACGAAAGATTCCTTAACCGTCATCGCCTAGCTTCGCGCGACCGGTCCTGCCTGCCCGCGGAACGCAGTGGTTGCCTCGTCTTGCTTGGCACAACCGACCGGAGCGTGTGGTCCAGAGTGTGCCGATGAGTTTCCGAGGTGCGCTTGTCCTGACGGTTGCGGCGGTGTGCCTCGGGGGGCTCGGCGGCTGCTCCTCGTCGACCAAACTCAGCGATCTATGGACGCAAAATAACGGCGGGGCCGCAAACCCGCCGTCGGCTGCCGCCGCCGACGCCACCGGTTCGGTCACGACCCAACCGGCCGAACCGGGTCCGAGCGGCGAGCCGGTGGCGCCGCTGGCGTCGCCGGGGCTCGTCGGCGACGACCCCAACGACGACCTGCAGCGCGGCAAGAGATATTTCCGCGCCAACGATTTCGGCCTGGCCGAGAAAAGCTTCCAGAGCGCGGTGGAAAAGCATCCGCGCGACGCGGAGTCCTGGGTCGATCTTGCCGCGTCCTACGACCGGCTCCGCCGCTTCGACCTCGCCGACCGCGCCTATGCCGAAGCCATCCGGCTGATCGGGCCCACCCCGGAGATCCTCAACGACCAGGGATTTTCCTACATGCTGCGCGGCGACTACGCACGGGCGTACAAGAAGCTTGCGCAGGCGCACGCCAAGGATCCAACCAATCCCTATGTGCGCGAGAACCTGGAACTGCTCCAGGAAAGCGGGCAGCAGGGCAAGGCGGTGCAATAGCGGGCCCGCCGCGGGCGGCTCGCCAGTCCGCCATCTGGACTTCGCCATATCGGCATGCCACCTGACAGCGCAGCGCGGAGGTGCGCATGTTCGAAGCATTCAGGCATTTCGTCGCCGAATTTGTCGAGGGCGACAGGCATCCGAGCCAGTTTGCCGACGACGATTATCGATTGGCGGCGGCGGCGCTTTTGGTGCATGCCGCGGCGATCGACGGCAAGATGTCGCAGGCCGAAGGCGACAAGCTGCGCGCGATCATCAAACAGCGCTTCAATCTCGACGATGCCGCGACCGCCGAGCTGATCGAAAAGGCGACCGCAGCCGAGCACGAGTCGGTCGACCTTTATCATTTCACGCACCTGCTCAACCACGCGCTCGACGAGGAGGGGCGCGCCAAGGTCATCGAGATGATGTGGGAGATCGTCTACGCCGACGGCACCCGCGACGAACTTGAGGACAACCTGCTGTGGCGCGCCGCCGATCTGCTCGGCGTGTCCCAGCGCGAACGCATCGAATTGCGCCAGCGCATCGCCGCCAAAGCCGGGCATGAATCCACGGTCCGCTCCGCCGGCGGCGGCAGAAAGGCGGAAACGGCGTGAAGCCGGTCACGCCGATAACCGGCGCATCGCCGGGGATCGGCGCGGAATTCGCGCGCGTCTTTGCCGCCCACGGCCTGAGTTGGTCCTGGTGGCGCGGCGCGAAAGCGAGCTTGCGGCGCGTGTGATGCCGTAGCCGCCGCTGCCGCCGCGGATCGAGCGCCGCATGCAGCACACGGCGGGACTTTGAATGCGGCGGCCGGCGCGATAGGGATTGCGCCAAGACGCCTCCGATTCGCATGATCCATGCTCGATCCGATTCTGATCGTCCTGCATCAGGAACATTCCACGCCGGGCCGGGTGGGCTACGCGCTGCAGAAGCTCGGCTATCCCCTCGACGTCCGTCGTCCGCGCTTTGGCGACCCGCTGCCGGACACGATGCGCGAGCACGCGGCCGCCATCATTTTCGGCGGCCCGATGAGCGCCAACGACGAGGACGATTTCATCCGCCGCGAGACCGATTGGATCGGCGTGCCGCTCAAGGAGCGCAAGCCATTTCTCGGCATCTGCCTGGGCGCGCAAATGTGCGCCCGCTATCTCGGCGGTCGCGTGTTTCGCCACCCCGAGGGCCGCGCCGAGATCGGCTATTATCCGATCCGCCCCACTGGCGCCGGTCTCGCCGTCGTCAACGTTTGGCCGGAGTGTGTCTATCAGTGGCACCGCGAAGGATTCGACCTGCCGCCCGGCGCCGAACTTCTGGCTGAAGGCGATACGTTCGAGGTGCAGGCGATCCGCTATGAACGTGCCTTCGCGCTGCAGTTTCACCCGGACGTGACGCACGCCATGATGCAACGGTGGGCGACCCGCGGACAGGAGCGCATGGAGCTGCCGGGAGCGCGCCCCTGGCACACCCACTTCGCCGACCGCGCAGTCTATGACTACACGGCGCGGGCGTGGCTCAGCGTGTTTGTGAGGCGATGGATCGCAGACTGAGCCGTCGCAGCCCCCGGCCGCGCCCGCGGCACGCCGCGCACCGACATTGCTTCCCCGGCGAGACGCACTGCAAACAAAAATGTCTGCAAACAAAAATTGCCGCAAACAAAAATGTCTATTGATCTTGTTATTGATCTTGGGCGAGCTGCTGGGCGAAGTACGCCACCGTCCGGGTATAAACCTCCGACGCGTTCCACTGCAGCAGGACCTGGAAATTGGCGGTGCCTTCGCCCCACGACTGGCCGCGCTGCCAGCCATAGCTTTTGAGGTAATTCGCGGTCGAGGCGAGTACATCGGGCACGCTGTGAATGAGGTCGCGTCGGCCCCCGCCGTCGTAATCGAGTGCGAACTTCAAGTATGACGAGGGCAGAAACTGCGTCTGTCCGATCTCGCCGGCCCATGCGCCGTGCATTTGCGACGCGGTCATGTCGCCGCGATTGACGATACGCAATGCGTCCAGCAGTTCGGTGCGAAACTTGTCGGCCCGGCGGCAATCATAGGCAAGCGTCGCCAGCGCGCGGATGGTCGGGAAATTGCCGTCGTCGGCGCCGAAATCGGTTTCCAGCCCCCAGATGGCGACCAGGATCGGCCCCGGCACGCCGAACTGCTGCTCGATGCGGCCAAACAGCGGCCGATATTGCTTCAACAGTCGCCTGGCGCGCGCCAGCCGCGGCGGGACCATGCGTCCGGAGAATTCCGCGAAGCTCTGGCGGAAGACTCCCTGCGCGTGGTCGCGTGCGATGACGGAGGGATCATAGGTCATGCCGCCCAGCGCGCTCTCGATCGTTCGTGGCGAAATGCCCTCCGATGCCGCCTGCTGCCTGAAACCCTGCAGCCAAGTGGCGAAGTCGCCGCCACAAGGAACTTCGGCTGCGGCCGGAAGCGGCGTCAGAAGAGCCAGCAAAATCGCCAGACAGGAGAATCTGATCGTTGACACTCGCATATGCGTTCTCGGCCCCCCGGCATTCAATCGGCCCATTTGGCCCCGAATATGATAGCGCGTTTTGCCGCGGCTGACGCGTGGCCTGGGCTGTTCGGCAACTTCCCGTATATGTCTCGGCAGCTCGCCTCGGCTGCTTCGCAAATTCGGCGCGGCAGCGTTCGCCTGCCGCGCAACAGGCCTCGGCTGGCCTGCCGAGCCAGAGCCTGCGAGCAGGCAAGGGGCTGGTGGAGCCGAGGGGATTTGAACCCCTGACCTCCGCAGTGCGATTGCGGCGCTCTCCCAACTGAGCTACGGCCCCGCCTTGGGCGCCCGCCGGCGCGAGCGTCCTGCCGGAGGCCAGGCAGGATGGCGGCATAGCGGGTTTCGGCGAGTGCGGGCGATTTAGGGTCAGGCAAAGGGCCTGTCAAGGACGCCGCCTTGTGGCGCGCGGTGGCGCATCCTGCGGAGGGGCGGAATATTGCGCCGAACGCCCCTTTTCTGCAGCCGCGCGAGCCTGTATTAGCCTTTCGCCGCCGCAGCGGCCGCGCGGAGACCTCGATGGAAAATCCCTTTCTTTGGCTCGTGGACACGATCATCCAGCTCTACATCTGGATACTGATCGCCGCCGCCATTCTGTCGTGGCTGATCGCGTTCAACGTGGTCAATGTCCGCAACCAGTTCGTCGGCTCGGTGGCGAGTTTCTTTTATCATGTGACCGAGCCGGCGTTGCGGCCGATCCGCTCGGTACTGCCCAACCTGGGCGGCATAGATATTTCGCCGGTGGTTTTGATCATCGGGCTGCTGTTCCTGGAGCGCATCATCTTCTGGGCCTATTTCCAACTGGTCACCTGAGCCGGCCTGCAGGCCCGCCGGCACGCGGCATCTGAAGCTACAGCAGCGACACCGCGTATGGCGCGAACAGGCCGAGCGCGAGCAGCGCAAGGCCGGCCGCACCGAGCAGGCCGGCGAACCAGGCCAGCGCCATGATGCCGGTGATCACCGCGGCCGAGGCCAGCACGATGCCGACCTGGAACGCGGCGGACGCCAGCTCGTAGTGGTGGTATTTGGTCATGGCGAGATCGCGATCCTGTTCCTGCGCCTTGGCTTGAACGGCGAGTTCTTTGCGGCCATTGCCGGCCTTCGGATCGGTTTCGTAGCGCGCCGCGGTCTGCCGCCAGGTCGCGATCTGCTTGTCGAGCGCCGCCTTGGCGGCGGCATTGGCGGAATCCGACGCGAGCAGAGCCGTCTGGTCGGCGATCGCGGTGATGACGGTCCGCCGAATATCCTTGGCCTGATAGAATGCCCAGGTGTCGGCCGTCTTGACGTTGGCGTCGACCGCTTCGGTCTGCGCGGTCTTGCCGAGCGTCTCCGAGAACGACAGGAACAGCGCCAGTATCGCGATGAGGAGCGCGATTTTCTTGTTCTCGCTCGCCGCGTGTTGCGCGTGCTCGGCGTGTTCGATGTGCTCCTGTGCATCCGCCATTTTTCGCCCCTCTGTTTTGTTCGTCATTGCGAGGAGCCAGCGGACCCGCGCGTAGTCGCGCGGTCCGCTGACAGGCTCCGCGACGAAGCAATCCAGGCCTCAACTACAGGGCCGGCTTGCTTCGCTGCGCTCGCAATGGCGAAGCAATAGCATAGGATACTTTCACGCGCGCGGATGCGCGCTGCGGTAGGCGGCGACGAGGCGTTCGCTGTCCACTTCCGTGTAGATCTGGGTCGTCGACAGCGAGGCGTGGCCAAGCAACTCCTGGATCGAGCGCAGATCGCCGCCGCGGGCGAGCAGGTGCGTGGCGAAGGAGTGACGCAGCGCGTGCGGCGTGGCGCTCTCCGGCAGGCCGAGCGCGCCGCGCAGCCGCGCCATGGCGAGTTGGACGACGCGCGGCGACAGCGGTCCACCCTTGGCGCCGACGAACAATCGCCCCGCATCGGGCGGATCGTGAGGGCAGAGAGCGAGATAGGCGGCAACGAGCTTGCGCACCTGCGGCAGGACCGGGACCATGCGTTGTTTGCCGCCCTTTCCCGTCACCACGACCGTATCGCCGGCGCCGAGATCGGCCCGCCGCAGCCCGAGCGCCTCGGAAATGCGCAAGCCGGAACCGTAGAGCAGCGCCAGCACGGCGGCGTCGCGCGCGTGGATCCAAGGTTCGTGTCCATCGCCGGCGGCGAGGTCCGGATCGGCCAGGCCTCTTGCCGCGGTGACCGAAAGCGGTCGCGGCAGGTTTTTAGCTATTTTGGGCGCGCGCACGGCGGCAAGCGCGCCGAGCGTTCCTTTGCCGTTGCGCTCGAGGAACCGCGCGAATGCGCGGGTGCCGGCGAGCGCGCGCATCAGCGAGCGGCTGCCGACGCCTTGCGCCCGACGCGCCGCCATGAAGGCGCGTATGTCGGCGGGCGCGAGCGTGGCAAGCCGCTTGAGCGAGGGCGCGGCGCCCAGATGCCCGGCGAGAAAGTCGAGGAATTGCGCCACGTCGCGGCGATAGGCTTCGACCGTTCTCGGCGACATGCGCCGCTCGCTGGCCAGATAGCCGAGCCAATTGTCCATCTCGGCAGCAACGCCGGGGGCGATGAAGTGGGGCAGGCTATTTTTGCGAGGCATCGGTGCTGCCAACCCGTTAGCGCGCCTTTCAGTCGCCGCGATATGCCGAGCCTTTAACCTGGGGAGGGGAAAGGCTGGCCGGTCTAGTGTGGCGGTTCAGAAATCCGCATCATTCCTGCCGCGACCTCGTCATGCGGATTTCTGAACCAAAGCCACACGAGATCAATAAGTTGCTAGTGTCCTTCGATTCCGAAGTTCGCAAACGAGGGTGCCGCATAATGATGCGAACTTCGGAATCGGGACACTAGCGGAAATCCATCTAACGCCCTGCCGCTTTATCCTTCCTAAACCGGCCGGAATCGGCCCAGAATCCCAATATGCCCCGCCGCGTCGTCGATGTCCTGGTGCCGGTCGCTCTCGATCGGGCTTATTCGTACCGGGTTCCGGACGAACTCGACCTGCATCCCGGCGACATTGTCTCCGTGCCGCTTGGCGCCCGCGAAGCGACCGCGGTGGTGTGGGCGGACAATCCGAAGCCCAATCCGCGGCTCGACAACAGGCTCAAGGATGTCGAGGAGAAGCTCGACGTGCCCTCGCTTCGCCCGGAGCTGCGCGGCTTCGTCGATTGGGTGGCGAACTACACGCTCAGCTCGCGCGGCATGGTGCTGCGCATGTGTCTGCGCATGGGCGAGCATTTGGGTGCCGAGCGCGAGCGCGTCGGCGTGCGGCTCGCGGACCGGGCGCCGGCGCGCATGACCGCGGCGCGGTCCCGCGTGCTTGCGGCCCTTGCCGATGGGATGGTGCGGGCAAAAAGCGACGCCGCGCGCGAAGCCGGTGTCTCCGCCGGCGTGATCGACGGGCTGATCGACGATGGCGCGCTGGAAACGATGGTGCTGCCGGCCGAGCCGGTCGCGGGAAAACCCGATGCCGATTTCAACGCGCCGGATTTTTCTCCGGCACAGCGCGCCGCCGCCGCGGAGCTGAAAGCGACGCTCGCCAAGGGCGGCTACGCGGTGACCCTGCTCGACGGCGTCACCGGCTCCGGCAAGACCGAGATCTATTTCGAGGCGGTGGCCGACACCATCCGCAGGGGTCGGCAGAGTCTGATCCTGATGCCGGAGATCGCGCTCACGGCGGCGTTTCTCGACCGCTTTGCCGCGCGCTTCGGCGAGAAGCCGGCGGAATGGCATTCGCAACTCACGCCGCGCCGGCGCGCCCGCACCTGGAAAGCTGTCGCCGACGGCCAGGCGGCCGTCGTCGTCGGCGCGCGATCCGCCCTGTTTTTGCCCTACGCCGATCTCGGCCTGATCGTGGTCGATGAGGAGCACGATCCCGCCTACAAGCAGGAAGACGGCGTGCGCTATCACGCCCGCGACATGGCGGTGGTGCGCGGCCACATCGCGCGCATACCGGTGGTGCTGTCCTCGGCGACGCCGTCGGTGGAGACCGAGGTCAACGCCCGGCGCGGCCGCTACGCGCGCCTGTCGCTGCCCGAGCGTTTCGGCGGCGCGCGGCTGCCGTCGATCGAGGCGGTCGATCTGCGCCGCGATCCGCCGCCGCCGCGGCACTTCATCTCCCCGGTGCTCGCCGGCGCCGTGAAAGTCTCGCTGGAGCGGGGCGAGCAGGCGCTCTTGTTTCTCAATCGCCGCGGCTACGCCCCGCTGACGCTGTGCCG
The DNA here is from genome assembly GCA_030041005.1 of Xanthobacteraceae bacterium. Taxonomy (GTDB): domain Bacteria; phylum Pseudomonadota; class Alphaproteobacteria; order Rhizobiales; family Xanthobacteraceae; genus BOG-931. The sequence goes on along the minus strand of JASHOR010000012.1, from coordinate 1,042 downwards.
CGCCTGCGGCTTCCGCTTCGCCTGCCCGAACTGCGATGCCTGGCTGGTGGATCACCGGTTCCGCCGCCAGCTCGTCTGTCATCATTGCGGTTACGCCATGCCGCATCCGGCAAACTGCCCGCAATGCGACGCCGTCAATTCGTTCGTGCCGATCGGCCCCGGCGTCGAGCGGCTGGAAGAGGAGGTGCGCGAGCTGTTTCCCGGCGCGCGCGTCCTGGTGCTGTCGTCCGATCTCGTCGCCTCGGTCGAGCGCCTGCGCGAAGAATTCGCCGATGTCGCCGCGGGCCGCTTCGACATCGTCATCGGCACCCAGCTCGTGGCGAAAGGCCATCACTTTCCGATGCTCAACCTCGTCGGCGTCATCGACGCCGATCTCGGCCTTGCCAACGGCGACCTGCGCGCCGCCGAGCGCACGTTTCAGCTTTTGCATCAGGTGGTCGGCCGCGCCGGCCGCGAAACCGGCGCCGGCTACGGCTATCTGCAGACACACCAGCCCGAGCATCCGGTGATCCGCGCGCTGATCGCGCAGGACCGCGATGCCTTCTACGACGCCGAGATCGAGCAGCGCGAGGCGGCGCATTATCCGCCGTTCGGAAGGCTGGCGAGCCTCGTCGTCTCCGGTCCCGATCGCCACGAGACGGAAGCGTTCGCGCGCGCGCTCGCCCGCGCCGCGCCCAAAGTTGATGTCGCGCACGCCCCGCCCACGCGCGATGGCGCGGGAACCAAGGACCGGAAAGCGATTGGTGATGAGGTGCGCGTGCTCGGCCCCGCCGAAGCGCCGCTCGCGCTGGTGCGCGGCCGACACCGCCTGCGCCTGCTGGTCAAATCGCCGCGCGCGTTCGATTTGTCTGGGTATTTGCGCGACTGGCTCGCCGCCGGCCCGAAGCCGAAGGGCGCGATCAAGCTCGAGATCGACGTCGATCCGCAGAGTTTTTTGTAATTTGTCATCCCGAGGCTCGCGGCTTGCAGCCGTGCCCCCTCACCCGATCCATTATCTGGCGGTTTGCGGGCGGAGATTCTTTTAGCTTTGCAGACTGCAAGC
>JASHOR010000155.1 GCA_030041005.1 Xanthobacteraceae bacterium | reverse complement strand
AGGCCGAACGCGATGTCGGGATTGCCGGGGTCGAGTTCGGACAGAAGCCAGGTGGCTCCGTTCCACGGACAGAACAGTTTCACGACCGGCTTGAAGTCTTCGGTCCGTTCGCGCCCGGCATTGCAACGGCCCTGCGCGAGCAAGCGCCGCTCTTGGTCTTCGGTAAGCAGTTTCATGATCTCACCTTGGTTTGGGGTTCTGCGCAAAATCCGCGCATGAACCCCTGCCCGTCGGCGAGACCGGGTGAGGGGGAGCAAGAAGAAAATCGGCAGGGGGGACCGCCCGGTCTGCAGCGAGCGCAGCGAGCGAAGATCGGGGGATGCCGATTTTGTTCTTGCTGGGGGTGCCAGGGCGGAGCCCTCGCACCCCCGCTCCTACTTATAATGTGTCGCGGAGCGACGCCCTATCTCGCGCGAGGGACGGAAGCCGGACGGCCGAGACCCCTTAAGGGGCGCTCGGTTCACGACGGCCCGGTCCTTCCGCAGGAAGGGCGCGCAAGAGCGACGTAATTTCATCTGGTTGTATGGCTAACATGCGTGTGTAATGGCGAACTTGGGTGGAATCGGTCTGCCCGAAGCGGCGCGGGCTTGCGTGAGAGACGAATTTACTCCGTCGACGAAGGAGCTGATGGCCAAGCGGGTCGGGTATCTGTGTTCCAACCCCGACTGCCGCTGCTCGACCGTCGGCGCCGCGCCCGGCCACGACGGCGTCGTCAATGTCGGCGTCGCCGCCCATATCACCGCGGCCGCGCCGAACGGCCCTCGATATGACGCCACATTAAGGTCGGAGCAGCGACGGCATCACACGAACGGGATCTGGATGTGCCAGACCCATGGCAAGCTCGTCGATTCCGACGCCAAGCATTTTACGGTCGAGATGCTGCGGATATGGAAACGCGACGCCGAACAGCGCGCTTTCCAGGCCATCGTCGCACCAGCCGGCCGGCGCGAGCACGACATGGCGACGGCCACGATCGACGCTGCAATCCAGCTCCTCATCGATCGATTGGGTCTTCCGGCGCAGGACGATGTCGAGACCGTTGCCACACGGCTCATCGCTGCGGCGCGCGATGATCTCGCGACCTTTCGGCGCATGGCAGGATGGCCTCGGCATCCTGTGCCGCTCAATCTTCGCATGACCGACGCGGGGAACGAGCGCGCGTTTCAGGTCTCGGGCCTGGCCGCGGCGCTTAATGCCTTCAACGAGATTAGCATGATCGCGCCGCCCGGTACCGGAAAGACGACCACGCTCTTGCAGGTCGCGGATGCCGTCGTGGAAGCGGGCGACTCTGCGCCAATATTTGTTCCGCTCGGCGAATGGGCCTCGCAAACGGGGTCCTTGCTTCAAATCGTATTGCAGCGCGCCGCGTATCAGGGCATCCGCGAGCAGCATCTTATGCTGCTCGGCTATCATGGGCGCATCATTCTTCTTCTCGACGGCTGGAACGAACTCGACCGTGACGCCCGTCGCCGGGCTACGGCGGAGATCAAACGGTTGCGGCGCGATTTTCCGGCGCTCGGCATTGTCATCAGCACGCGGCGGCAGGCGCTCGATGTGCCTATCGCGGGGCCGGTCGTTGAAATCGACATTCTCACCGAAGCCCAACAGGCGGAAATCGCGACCGCTCTGGGCGGCGCCCAAGGCGAGAGCCTGCTCGATCGTGCTTTGCGGACACCGGGCGTGCGCGATCTGATTGCAGTTCCGCTCTACCTGACCGCGTTGCTGACGCATGCGCCCGATGGAAACATGCCGACGACCAGGGAAGCTGTGTTGCGCCTCTTTGTCACCGAGCATGAACGCGGGGCCGACCGGGCCGAAGCGTTGCACGGCATGCTGTTCGGTTTCCATGGCGAGGTCCTGACCGCGCTCGCAGTCGAAGCTACCGGAACGGCTAATACGGCGATTTCCGACAGCCGGGCGCGAGCGGTCGTGAGGGAGGCGGAGAAACGGCTTACCGAGGCGGGCCAAATTGCCGAGGCGCCGCAGCCGGCGGCGGTCCTCGATCTCTTCGTTGCCCACCACACGCTGGTTCGGTCGTGCACGGCGCCTGCTCCTTTATCCTTTCAGCACCAGCAATTTCAGGAATGGTATGCGTCCTTCGAGGTCGAACGGGCGATGCGCGTGGCCGCCCTGGGTGATCCAGATGCAATGCACCGCCTTCGCGCCGACATTCTGGACCGGCCGGCGTGGGAGGAATCGGTCTTGTTCGCGTGCGAGCGCGCATCGCGCGACGGTCAGAGCGGTATCGAGGCTGTCGCAGGGGCGATAATAACGGCCTTGACGATCGATCCGATGCTCGCCGCGGAAATGATCTATCGTTCCGATGCGGCGGTCTGGGAGCGGGTTTGCCACGCGGTGTTAGGTTTCATCGGCCGCTGGCACCGGCCCGAACGGGTCGATCGCGCGGCGCGATTCATGGTCGCTTCGGGGCGTCAGGAGTTTTGCGAGCAAATTTGGCCCCTCGTCGCGAATCCGGACAGCCAGATACATTTGAGCGTAATGAGGGCGTCGCGGCGTTTCAGGCCTTCGGTGCTCGGGGCGGGCAGCGCAGCGCGCCTCGCGGCCCTCGCGGAGGGCACCCGCCACCATGTGCTGGCCGAACTCGTCATGCGCGCCGGTCCGGAGGGGATCGATTTGGCGACTTCCGTTGCCACGTCGGATCCGAGCGCGGCGGTGCAATTCGGGGTGGTCGAGGCGTTATTCTTTCGGCGCGCCGAGCGTAAGGCGATCGGGCTGCTCGCCGTTGCGGGTGCTGAAGTCTGGCGGATGCTGGCCGCCAAGGGATACGCCGAGGACATCATCGATCCCGACACGCGCGAGCGTGTGAACGGCGAACGTCAGCGCCTTTTGGAAAGCACGCCTAGCCCGGCGGCAAGGATCGCTTTGGTCCTGGCGTCGCCGAACCCGAGCGGAGCGGACAAACTGCAGATCAGTGCGGCGATTGAGGCGGCCGAATTCCCGCCAAATGACCAGAACATCGCCTGGCAGCTGCAGAAAGCATTCGAGCGGTATCCCGACATCGTTGCCGGCGCGTTGCTGCGGCGCCTCGAAGCGGGACGCGACGTTCCGTATCGAGCGGGCGAAATGCTGAACGCCGTTGACCCGGTTGATGACGGGCCGATCGCGGCAAGGTTGACCGATCTCGGCGCCGCCAATCAGCGTACGCTCGCAGAGGCTGGTGTCGTCGGTCCGCGGACGGTCGAGGCGCTGATGGACGAGCTCATGCGCCTCGCCGATCAGATCGCGGCCGCGCCGGGCCGATACAACCGAGCCGTCAGCGATCGGTTCCTCGCTGTGAAACACCGCATCGAGGTGACGCGCGCCACATCCTTCATCCCCGCCTTGCTCGCGCAAGGCCGCACAAGCGAGCCGCACAGGATCGGCGTCTGCGCCGATCTCCTGGCGAACCACGGTCCGCGCGAATCCCACAGTGAAGCGGTGGCGATTGCGGAAGATGTTCGGCGGGCGGTAATCGACCTTGTCCATCGTTGGGCGGAGACGCTTCTCTCTTCGCCAAACAGCAAAAGGCGTCAACTGGCCGAGGTCGCGCGGGCGATCGGGCGTCTGGGGACGACGGCACTGGTTGCTGACCTCGCGCGCCTTCTCGCGGCCGACCTCGAACGGTGGCGGGCGGCGCGCGAAAGGAGGCGCACCTCAATGGCCACGATGTCAATCGAAGAACGCTCGGATGCCGCGCACTGCTGGACCTTGCAATATCGGGAGGCTTTCGCCGCGATCGGCGGCGATCAGGTCGTCGAGATCATGCACGGCTACCTTGAAAACGAAGATTTCGGATTCGATGCCGGATGCGTCCTGAAGCAAAGCTGGGATCGGGAGCAGTCCGCGCCGGCTCCGGACCCGTTGAAGAGCTGGCCGGATTTCGGCGATGTCGCCGCGCGCCGCGCGCAGCGCTCGGCGGCGACCGGACCGGAGGTCGCCTCGGCTTTCGCCGAAATGATCTTTGCTGCGATCGAATGTTTGACGGCTGCGGGAACGAACGAGAAACAGCAGCGCGTGGGCATTGCCTTGGCGCGCCTTGGACTTTCGATGCCGCATGGCGATCAGCGGAAGGTTATCGCGACCTTGCTCGGACTTGCGCTTCCTGTCCGCAGCAAGCGCGAACTGCTGGCCGCGCTGGTTCTGGACGGGGAAGCGATCAGCGCCGATCTTGTGTTGCGGGGCGTCCACGAATGGCTCGACGAGGCGCGAGAGAAGAATTGGATGTATCGTGATCATCTTTGGGAGGTGGAAGGCTTGCTTCAGTTGCTGCCGTTTTCCGACCGTCCCGCTGCGACGATCGAAGGGGTCGAGCCCGTAATGAGCGCGCTTCCGCATCCGGAGCCTCTTGAGAGGGTGGTTTCCGCTCTGGGCGACGCGCCCGGTGACGAGGCCGAGCGCGTGCTCAAAGAGCTGATGCGCCGGTGCCCGCGCCTTGCCTCGGAGCATGACTGGGTGCGGGCAATCGTGAAGCGCGGATCAGATGGCGCCGGCGTGATCCTGATGGATCTCGTTGGGGACAGTGCGCTTACGAGCAGAGCGGGAGCCGCCGACTCCTTCTGGATCGCCCGCGAGCTGCTGGCGCTGGTGCAGCGGCACCCCGATCTTCGAGATGAACTCCTGCGCCGTTATCAATCGGCGACCGAAAACAGGGCGCGAGCGGCCTTTGAACACGCAATCGCGGAACTGGGCGACGCGGAGGCGGTTTTGAGCCTCGTGCGCGCGTATGCCGCGCGGGGACGGACGTTTGACGGGCTTCTGCAGAGGGCCATTTACGAAGCCGCTCTTAGCAAGGAGCCTTCCGCAGGATGGTCGGGCGCCTATGAGCTGCATCCTGTGCCGCTGCCCCAGTTGCGCAAAGCGCTGTTCGCGATGCTTGAGAGCACGGCCGCGACGGCGGCGCTGGCCGAGAACTGTCTGACGGCGATCGATGAGCTTCGTGACGAATATGGCTCAAGCGAGTTTGAGCCTCGACATCCCGATGTTGAGTCGGGCCGTCCCTGGCCGCGCGCCGCCGGTTGATGCCCGTCCATCCGTGGCGGCGCCGGGCTCTATCCGGCCGCTGCGCCTTGACTCGTTGAGGCGGTCGTACGCTCGATTAACAAGCGGCAATGCGTATTTGCGAAGGATGGTTCGGCCAGAACCGCGCTGCGCTCCGGCCCGTCTCTCTCGACAGCGGCGCTCATTATCTCCGCCGCATTCGCCCATCGATCCGTGACCGTCAGCCAGTCCCGATAAGCTTCTGCCCAAACCGCGACGAGTTCGGCGATGAGAGCCGGTTCGCCGGCGGTCATACAGGATGCGATCGCGAGATCGAGCAGCGTTAGCATGCGCGATATCTGCAAGTCACGCTCGCCTCTCGAAAGCGGCAGCTGCGCCACGCGCCGAAAAAGCTCGAAAGCAAGCGCCTTATCTTCCTTCACAAGAGCCGGCGATGCCCAGAGGGAAAGCGCGCGGGCAAACGGCGGCATGTCCGGGGCTCTCGCCCACTGCCCGCGGCGCGCTGCGGCATCTGCGAAATAGCCCGCCTGCAGCACGGCGCGTACCGTTAACTTGAACAGGAGTTGTGAAGACCTCGCATCTGGATTCTTTACGCAAAGAAGCTGAAAGACATGATCGAGCGCAAGCTGGTTCAGTCTTTCGATTTCGGAGCGCCGTTGCTCCGGCATCCGGGCGACCACGAGCAACGCAAAGACATAAGCCGAGGCGGCGCGTCCGAATGCCGATTGCCAGCGCTCGGGCTTTCGCGCGGCGGCAAAAGGTTCAATTGCGAGCGACTCGAACGCGGCCGCGATACCTGCGACCAGATCACTGGTCCGCTTGCCTACGCCGCGGTAGTCGCCGGTGTAGAGAAGGATCAAGGACTGCGCCGCCCAAGGGGCCAGGATATCAAAGCGTTTGTCGTCCGCATTAAAGAAAACATCGAGGACGTCCGTCGGCGCTCTCTGAAGCCCGATAAAATCGGCAAGCTGCTCAATGTTTGTCTTCAGGAGCGAGTCACGATTTGGTCCATGCGGCAGTTTCTCCGCCAGCCGATGCCTGATTTCGGGCGTGGAGACGAAATTATATTCGAGCGACTCCATTTGGCCGTCCGAAAGACCATCGCTTGGCCAGTCGGCGGCAAGGTCGCTCAGCATTCGTTCGAGGTCCGAGGCGAGCTTCGAGAGCCGCTGGGACGCATTATCGATTTGCTTGCGAAGCACGCTAAGTTCGGCTTGGTAGTTGTGCCTGCCGCCCATTGCCGCGTCAGGATTCGCTTCCAGATAGCGCAGTCGCGCTTGCGCCTGTTCAAGCTGATGTTCCGCCCAATACCGGCTGTGGATGGCGCCTTTGATCCGGTAGGCCATCATCCATGTCGCATCGCCCGGATCGATGCCGTTCGCGATAAGGCTGTTGCGGCATTCGCGAAAATCCTCGAATGGCGATTGCCGGAACATCGGGCAAACGTAGACCGCCGCGGCAACGCATTTCAGGGCGGGAATGCGGCTTCTTAGAAGCAACGTCGCGCGGCCAAAGATATCGGGGTCGTACATGGATGGAAGCATCGCGCTTGCGATCGTGGCGACGCGCAGCCGGTTTCGATGTGCTTTAATCCAGCGATCGATCGCGCGCGGCTCGATCGCGGCGATGATCTTGGCGGCAAAGGTCAGGCCATACCGGCCGGGGCTGATGCCGATGTCCGGATGGCCGATGCGATGGACGGCCCGATCGAACGTGGGCCAATTGAATTGTGCTCCCGAAACCCATTGCGCGAGATCAATCGCATTTAGAGGCGGGTCCTTGACGGTCTTGGCGTCGCACGCGGCTGCGGATGCCAATACCTTGAAGAACGAAACGCGGGGCCGCCGCGCGCGCAAATGCTTGATGAGCAGGGCCGTAAATTCGGCTGTCGTTCGCGCATTCATTTCGCCGACGCCGTGGAGGATTCGCCCGAGCGCAATCGGATCGCTTGGCAGCCGCCTGAGCGCCGACCTGGCGAGGCGCATGGCAAGACGACCATTTACTTTCCAGTGGAGACTGCCATCGGCGATGAAGAGGCCGCTGAGGCGAGCCTGCACGAGAAGATGCCGGTCCGCCTTCGAGCCGCCCTGATGCCCAAGCAACCAGCGCAAAGCCGGCCATAAGGTGGATATTTCACGCAAGGGCGGCAAGCTAAACGACATCGTTTGGCCAATTGAATGTGATCGCGAGAGACTTGCCGCGGGCGATGTCCTGGCCACGGCAAAGACCCTCGATGTAACGCAGCACCTTCAGCCCGGCATCGGCCGCGAGCAGACTCATGCAAAATGGCCAATTGGCTGCGGCACGGTTCAGGCTGTTCGACAGCGAATAGACTTTACTGCTTCCCTCGTGCGGATAAAGAAGCAAGTAGCGATCGTGAAAGGCTTGGTTGGTTCCGTCCGCCAGATTGATGACGGTCAGCCCTGGATTGAGAAAGGCCTCGACTTGCGTCAGCGCCGCTTCGAGGTCGGCGGTGGGTTTCCCTTCAAGGAAGGCGCCGGTGTCCGGGTCGCGGCGGGTCCAGCTGGTAATGATTGTGAGATGAACGTCCTGGCTTCCGATGCGCAAGACGAGCGCGCGCAACGCTTCCGCGCCGAACCATGGATCAACGAGCACAGCCCGTTGTATCTGACCGCCACTAAGTAACTGGCTGAAGTGCGCGATGGCGCCGACCTCGCCCTCAATCCCCCTGGGAAACCACCTGTCCTGACTCGGCGGGGGAAGCTGGGCGGCGACGAGATCGTCCATATCTTCGGCGAACTTGCGCCAGGAACCTGTCGCAGGTCCGCCGACCATCGATCGATGCGATGTGTGGGCATGAACGATCGATGCCTGCTGGCCGAGGCCCTTTTGCGCCGCCCGGCTGCTTAGGTCGTCTTCGATTTTGACCCGATGGGTTATCGGCGCCATGACCAACCCGATCCTTGTCAAATAGGTGTTACGCTCTGAATGAATCAGCGTTTCGCCGGTCTCGTCGAAGAGCTGAAAGTCGAGCTGGTCAAGCCACTCCGGCGATGCCACCGCGACGCGAGGCTGATCGGGTTCGAGAAAAACCAGTCGGTCGATCACCACGTCTCCATGCACACGGCCGGTCACGTGCGCAAGGTGCCTCGCCTGGGCAAAATCAGGCGTCCGGCAGATTTCGAGTGTTTCGGAAGCCGACCGGTCGATGCGGGGCGGCCATCCCGTTTCGACAGGCGGCGGTGACGCAGCCTCGATCAGAAAGGGTTGTGGCCGGTCCAGCCAAGAGTTCAGGTGGAAGACCTCGAAATTGCCGATGCGACCCGCATAGGACGATTTGAAAGGAAGATTGAGTTCGCGCTCGAGATGCGACAAAAGCCGCTCTAACGCCCCATCGGCCCCGCCGATCAATTTCGCAAGATCGGGAAGAGAGTAGTGGGTCGTGACGCGAGCGGCGCTTTGACCCAACCCTTGCTGCAGAATTGCGCGCGTCCCCTTTATAGCCGCGCTTGGGGCACCGGGACCCATCGCTGGATCGAGCGCAATCGAACCGGCGTTCAGCTGATCTTGAAAGTCCTGGAAAGTTTGGCCGACCAACGTGCGCTGACGAATGACAAGCTGGCCGACACCCTCAAGCGCCCACGAGTCGTCCTTACTCCAGCCAGGCTCCCCCGAGGTTGGCGCAGCACATCCATAGATCAAGTGCGCGGATGTTCCTTGCTGGAGCCAGCAACACCAAATCCACCATGAGGCCGGCGCGGCCGCACTTTCTCTACGTGGCTTACCGTTCGTGTTCATGAAGCCGACATTAATGATCCCGGTCTCGATGCTTCCGGGCCTCGCCTGCATGCGGCATGAGGAAGGCGGCGAGATCGTCCACCACTTTTGTCAGAGTCCCGGGTTTGGTCTCGACGTTGTCGAGGAAGGCCGACCATTGTTGAGCCTTGATCGGGTCCTGGGCAAAGGCACGAGTGAGGCAATCGGGCGGCTCTGGGGGAATCGCAGTGCCGCGCCGCGCGAACGTCGCCGCGATCGCGCGCGCCAGCTTATCGTCGTTGAACTCGCCGCTCTTGGCGAGAAGCCATACATCGTATAGATCCTTCATACGGCTGTTGGCGCGTCCGAGGACGACCATCGCCTCGAATTTCTCGGCGATCACGGTCTCGCGCACATAAGATCGCAGCCTCGGCGCCGGAAAGTCGAGAAGAACCGGCAATTCCGTTTCCGTGAGCCCCGGCTCGGTCGCGTCGCCGAAGCCTATGTCGACCACGAGGCGGACGCGGGCGCCGTCCACATGGGCGTAGGTCTTGATACGAAGTCCCTCATAGTGCGCATCCTCCCGAATGCGTTCGATCGTTGCGCCGGCGCCATCGAATATGACGGCGTCATCTGCTGCGATCGCGCATATCTCGCGGAATGCGGAAAGCACCGCGTCCGGATTGGGGTCTCCGAAGCCGAGCAGGTCGAGATCGCGCGTCGGCCGGTGCGGATCGTCAAACCATGTCGTGATGAGCATGGCGCCCTTGAGGGCAAAACGCCGGTGGTGCGGGCTGATGCTTAGCCGATAGAGAAGGCGCTCATGCGCGAAGCGCGTAAGCAGCAAATCGAACGGCTGGTTGCGCTCCTTCGCGAGGTTCAGAAGGCGCGCCCTGACGGACGCGCCGATATTGCGGATTTGCTTAGGCATCTACCGTGAGCGCCTCCAGATAAGGCTGCACGATCTTCCAGATGCCGGCGTCCGTCGCGAATTTGGCTATCTCGCCGGGCGTCGCCTTTCGCTGGCGCAGCGTTTCCTTCATGCCCTGAATGGCGTTCGTAAGACCGATTTTCGAGCCGTACCAGCGCTGCTGACGGTGCGCGTGATAGAAGAGATCGGCAATGGTTTTCGCCGGCGAATAGACCCGAACAGGGACGTTCTCGATGGAATGGGTTTCGATGCCGGCGTTCAGAACCTTCGGGCCGAAACGGACGATCTGAATTGGCGGCTCCGTGATATGGGGTCGCCATTCGCGAAAGCCGATTGCCATCCAGACGTAACGCGGAATGCGATCCGTGAGCTCATGAAAGGCAAGGGCGGAATCGAGGCAGATGACGCCCTTCGGAACGAGCTTCGCGGCCTCGGCAAGCGTGTGGTTGGCATCAAGCGACGCGCCGGGAAGCTGATAGAGCCCGCGGCGGAGTTGTACGACCGTTCCCTTGCGGGCCATGCGCGAGAGCGTGGTCGCGGTGATCCCTTGTTCGATGAATTCGGACAGGCGCGCCATCCCTCGTTCCGAGAGAAGCGAGACGGCCTTGTCCTCCTGGGTCCGGGTAGTCGTTTCCATCCACGTAGTATGGTACAAATCCATGTGTAATTCAATAGATATAGCAATGAAATATATCATATGACATCATATTGAAATAAATGAGTTTCTTGGATTTCCTTGACATAAATTCTATTTTTGTTCTCATAGCGGAAGAGCAACGGGAAGCCGGCCATGGTCTATTACGTGGCACTGCCCTTTATTTCTGTGGAAGGCGGGCTCGCCCCCGGCGAGGCCGTCGAATGCCCGAACGGCGCTGCCGCGATCCGCCGCGCCCAGGCGATGGCATCGAATGAAATAAATGCGGGCGCGGTCGCCTTCTCCCGGAATGGCGATCCGAATCTCGGCGAGTTCGAAGATGCGGTGATCCTGAAAGCCTTCGGCGAGGTGCCGGATGATTTCAGGGAAGCGCAGACCGCATGATCCACCGCAAGGGCGAGCTGTCGCCCGCGATGGTGGATCGCGGCTGGCCGCACCAAGTCGCGTTGCCGGCGAGCACGAGCGAAGGCGGTGGATACAGGGCGATTCACGAATTCTGCAACGGCCTTTCCCTTTGCCCGCGCGGCCACGCAGTGTTTCACGACGGGCAATGGTTCAACGTCTATTGTTTCGGCGATCCGGCTGATGCGGAGAAATTCATGAAGCGGTTTGGCGGCGAGACATTCGATCCGAACCAACGAGGGAAAGGAGCGAACTGGGCGCGTTGGAAGAAATAGCCCGAGCTCGTTATAAGCGGCCCGCGTGCCCGGAACTGGTCGACATGGCCATCCGAAGGAAGGAATAGAGCTACATGACCATGTTCACGCGCCGCAGTTTACAAGGGATGCTCGACCATCTGGTTTCCCATCTTCCGCTTGAGGCCCGTGCAAAACTGGCCCATGGGCTGAACCGCAGGTCCCGTGCTGCGCTCGGCTTCGAGTGGGAGACAGCGCTGCTGTTCGGATTTTCGCATTTCGGCACGGTCGCGTACGAGGCTCAAGGCCCGGGCGTTTCGCGGCCCGACATGACCTTCGTTGAGGCTGCGGAGGGACCCATGCGTTTCACCGCCGAGATCGCGACAGTTTCGGACGAAAGCCTCGACGCGCAAAATCCCGTGACGCGCCTGTCCCTCGCTCTGATCCGGCTGCGGCAAGAGCATGGGCTCCCCGGATCGACGCACTACGAAATCAAACGTGAAATGCAGGGAGCGTATCGCCAGGACCGGAAGATGCGGCTGAAACTGCCCCCCGGCCCCAGGATCGAAGACTTTGTGAAGGCTCACGTTGGTCCCATATTCAAGCAGGTGAAGGAGCAGAATCTGCCGACCGCGAGCGTCACAATTAATGAGCCTAGCATAGAGTTCACTGTCTCCTATGACGCGAAAAAACGGTACGGCGGCGGAAGCTACCCCTCTTATACGGCGGTCTATTCGCTTACCCGTAACCCGGTTTATGCGGCGCTCAAGGGTAAGGCCAGGCAACTAAAGAAGGCGGGGCTTTCGGGCGCTTTTGGAATTTTTCTGTGCGACGGCGACTGCACGCTTTTGACGAACACGCGGGGCCACGGCGACGCTGTGGGGCTTTATCAGGTCGTTCAGGAATTTTTCCGACAAATCTCGTCTGTCAGTTTCGTCGTGATACTTTCGATACCGCCCGCTCCGACATCGCCATTTTTCGGTCTCGTCAAGAAGCTCCCGCTAACGACCCGTGTCTACGTCAATCCGGGATCGAAAAGCATGGTTGATCAAAACGGGCTTTTGAGCTTGCTCGACCGGGTTCTAGCCGTGCTACCGGCGTCGAGCGCAACGCCAAAAGACGCGCTGTACTGGATAGATAACGGCGAAACGAATCAGGGAGAGCTCATTCACATTCTGAGTCATGGAGGGAGCCTAATGAGCCGCTCGCTTAAGGTATCGGCCCGCAAAGTTCAGGAGCTTCTCGCCGGCCAGATGACTCCGGAGCAGTTTTTCAGCGATTACGCATCGCCAAAAAACGCATTCCAAAACCCGTTCCTGCGGGCGCTAAAGGAAGGTTTTGCTATACAATCGGTAACCTTCACGCCCGTCCCTGAAGCGGACGACGACCTGATCGAGTTCCGGTTCGCGCCGGACCCTGCCGTTCGCAAATTTTCTGCCGAACCGAAGTAGAAGTCTGGTGCGCAAGCTTGGATGACTGTGTCGTTGGGGGCGCAGACGCCGCTTTTGCGAGAGGGAGATCCGTTCGATGCCAACCACATTTCGCTTGGCCGGCCTAGCCGAGGGAAGGGTCAACCGTGAAACGCACGACATCGATTTCGTGCTGAAACTGAGCGATGGCCGCGGGCTGATGTTCGCGGCTGAAGCTGCGGCTGCTCGCCAGATCGCTGCGTCGCTGGGGCGCATGGCATTGGATGCGCGGGGACAAGGACCGGAGGCGCTCGCCGCGGAAAGAGTTGCGCAATATGGAGTCCAGAAGGATGCCTTCGGCGAAGCGATATTACTGCAATTGGTGTCCGACGATGGCGTACCCTATATGTTTGCCTTGCCTGCCGCTGCCGCCACCGACATCGCGCGCCGTTTGCAGAGCGAAGGAGCGAATACAACGGGGACAGGCCTTGCGTAATTGCGCGTTTATCGCGTCTGAAGAATCGGCATGAGAAAACGCCATGTGCGGCAGAGTTCGTTTGTCCTCCGACTATTCCGAAATCAAAATCCGGCTCAAGTTCGACCCCGATTACCCGGCGCCGAACTTCGCGCCCGACTGGAACAAGCCGCCGACCGAACCGATGCTGGTCGCGATCCGCTCGGTGGACGGCAAGCGAATACCAAAGATGATGAAGTGGGGCCTCGTCCCCCACTGGGCGAAGGACGACAAGCTGCAATACTCGACCTTCAACGCACGCGCCGAGGATTTCCGC
>JASHOR010000154.1 GCA_030041005.1 Xanthobacteraceae bacterium | reverse complement strand
GTTGGCCTTGATCTCCATGACGGATTCCTCTGCGCGCTTCAGTGGCACACGCGCCGGGCGCGCGTGCCGTGGAAGTAGGATTTGAGCCAGGGATGCTCGGACGCGAGCATCGTTTCGAGCGATCCGGTGGCAATGATGCGCCCTTGCGAGAGCACGGCGATCCGGCTGCAGATCGCGTGCAGGCTGTCGAGATCGTGCGTGACCATGAACACGCTGAGCCCCAGCGTGCGCTGCAGCGTGAGGATCAGCTCGTCGAATTCGGCGGCGCCGATCGGATCGAGGCCGGAGGTGGGCTCGTCGAGAAAAACGATATCGGGATCGAGCGCCAGAGCGCGGGCAAGCGCCGCGCGCTTGATCATGCCGCCGGAAAGCTCGGCCGGATATCTTTTGCGTACGTCGGCGCGCAGCCCGACCATTTCCAGCTTGGCGAGCGCGATCTCCTCGATCAGGCGCGGCGACAGGCCTTTGAGATATTCGCGGATCGGGAATTCGATGTTCTGCTGCACGTTGAGGGATGAGAACAACGCGCCCTGCTGAAACAGCACGCCCCAGCGCCGCTCGATCGCGCGGCGCTCGCGTTCGCCCAATGCGGCGAGGTTCTGGCCAAAGACCTCGATCGCGCCGTCGCGCATCGGCAACAACCCGATGATCGTGCGCATGAGCACCGACTTGCCGGCGCCGGAGCCGCCGACGAAGCCGAGGATTTCGCCGTGCAGGACGTCGAGCGTGACATGATCGAGCACCGTCGTTTTGCCGAAGCCGACGACGAGATCGTGCACGCCGATGACGGGTTCGTTGCTGGGCATGCGTCACATCCCGACGGCGGCAAAGAACATGGCGAAAAATCCGTCCAGGACGATGACCAGAAAGATCGATTTGACCACCGAAGAGGTGGTCCTCTTGCCGAGCGAAGCCGCGCTGCCGTCCGCCTCGAAGCCTTCCACGCTGGCGACCAGCCCGATCACCAGGGCCATGAACGGTGCCTTGATCATGCCGACCGCGAAGGTCGGCAGCCAGATCGCCTCGCGCAGGCGGGCAAGGAAGATGTCCGGCGTCATGCCGCCATAGAGCCAGCAGACGAGGCCGGCGCCGTACAGCGCCGCCATCGAGCCGATAAAGGTGAGCATGGGGACAGCGAGCACCAGCGCGACGATGCGCGGCAGCACCAGAATTTCGACGGGGTCGAAGCCCATGGTGCGCAGCGCGTCGATTTCCTCGCGCATCTTCATGGCGCCAAGCTCGGCGGTGTAGGCGCTGCCGGAGCGGCCGGCCACCATGACACAGACGATGAGAACGCCGACTTCGCGCAGCACCAGGATGCCGACCATGTCGACGACGTAGACTTCGGCGCCGAACTGGCGGAAGTGGAAGATGCCCTGCTGCGCGATGATGGCGCCGATCAGAAACGTGCTGAGAACAATGATCGGCACCGCGCGCCAGCCGACGCGTTCGAGGTGATAAACGATCGAACGCAACCGCAACCGCGCCGGGTGCGCGACGGTCCCAAGCACGACCGCCGTCAGCGCGCCGAGCAGGTGCGCGATCGAGACGAGCGAACGGCCGATTTCCGCGACCGCGCGGCCGGTGGAGTCGAGCGCGGCGAAAATGCCTCCGGCTTCGGGGCCCGCGCTCTCTTCGCCCCGGTTGACGCGCTGCACCGCCTCGATCAAGCCGCGATCGCGTTCGGAAAGATTGACGACGTGGGCCGCCGCGCCTCGCGCGGCGAGCGCGCGCTTGAGGCGCTCGATCAGCCAGGCACCGAAGGTGTCCAGCCGTTCCAGTTTTTGCAGATCGATGTCGATGCTGCCGGCGCTCTCGCAGCGCTCGGCCGCAGTATCGACGAACTGCTCCAACTCGGCCGCGCGCTCGGCGGTCCAGGCGCCGGTGACCGCGAGCGACACGTGCTGTCGCGCGCTCGCCGTCGGCTGGGGCTTCGTTTCGATCAGGAGAGCACTGGTCAAGGATTTACGCTCCGCCGCGGCGGCCGATAGCACGGCTCTTGAGCAGACGGCCCCGTAGCCCGCATATTTGCCCCAGCCATGGACATCTCCGTGCGCATCGAACGCTGGCCACTGGCGGGCGCTTTCACCATCAGCCGCGGCAGCAAGACCGAGGCCGTCGTGGTGGTCGCCGAACTCACCGATGGCGCCCACCTCGGTCGCGGCGAGTGCGTCCCCTACGCACGCTACGGCGAAACCCCGGACGGCATTGTGGCGGCCATCGAGGCCATGCGGCCGGCGGTGCGGGCGGGGCTCGACCGCGCGGCCCTGCAGGCCGGGATGCCGCCCGGCGCTGCCCGTAATGCACTCGATTGTGCTTACTGGGACGTTAACGCCAGGAAAACCGGCCGCAGGGCCTACGAACTGGCGGAGCTTGCCGCCCCGGCGGCACGCCTCACCGCCTTTACCATCTCGCTGGCCCTACCTGCGGCGATGGCGGCGGCTGCGGAACGGGCTGCCGCATACCCGTTACTCAAGGTGAAGCTGGGCGGGGCCGACCATGACGACGGTAAACGGATCGCCGCGGTGCGGCGCGCCGCGCCAGGGGCAGAACTGATTGTCGATGCCAACGAAGGCTGGAATGCAGAAAATCTCGCGGAAAATCTCGCCGCTTGCGCCGATTGCGGGGTCACGCTCGTTGAACAGCCGTTGCCGGAGGGGCAGGACGAGCCGCTTTCCCGCATCAAGCGGCCCGTCGCGGTCTGCGCCGACGAGAGCGTGCGCGATCGCACCTCGCTCGCCGGACTCGCCCGCAAGTACGATGTGGTCAACATCAAGCTCGACAAGGCCGGCGGCTTGACGGAGGCGCTGGCGCTCGCCGCCGAGGCAGAACAGCAGGGATTCGGCATCATGGTCGGGTGCATGGTGGCGACATCGCTCGCCATGGCGCCGGCCATGCTGGTAGCGCAACGCGCGCGGGTGGTCGATCTGGACGGCCCGCTTCTTCTTGCCAAGGACCGGGTGGACGGATTGCGCTATGATGGCGGCCTCGTTCACCCGCCGGAGCAGGCGCTGTGGGGGTGAGGTATCGCAGACCCGTCGTGTATGGTTCCGCAGTCTGTCCCGTGTGTTTTGACCGCCGGCCTTGGCGGGCGACGTTGGCAGCCGCAGAACGCAGGCGGCGGCTGTCCGTCGGCGTGCAGTGTGTGTTTTGTGTGTTCGATCGCGGCGCCGAAGGGCGTTGAGGTAAATCGCAACGATGTCCACGGATCCATCCGCTGCCGCACCCGCGCGTTTCGACGCGGCCGCCGAAGAGTCTCCACCGGCAGCCGTCGCCCTGTCGCGGCGCGTTGTTGCCGAGCTGGCGGCCACGATTGAACGCCTTCACTCGCTGATCGCCGCCGATGCAATGGCTGCGCCTGATGGCTCAGACGCAATCGAGCGCATTGCCGATATCGCCTTTGTGCTGCATGAGCGCGAGGTCGAGGCTTCGTTGTGCGACACGCTCGACGCCGCAGTGCGCGAAATCAGCGGCGGCGAGGCGACGAGGCAGGCGAGCTTGGAACGCATGCGCAAGGCCAGCGAAATGCTGCGCGAGCTTTCCGGGCGTCTCAACGAGATCATCGCGGCGAAGCCGGCTTCTTCGAGCATGGCGCCGCACGAGCCTGCATCGCCAGAACCGCAAAGCCAGCGCGGCGAGGCGGCCGATGCCGGCGTGTTGCCGTCCGCCGGTGGCCGCTCAGACAGCGTGAGCGACGACGGCGCATTTGCGCAGGCGGTCGTGCCGCTTGCCGAAGAGTCTGGGGATCGCAAATCGTCAGTCGGCGAAGCCGCGGGCGATCCGGCGCCGTGCGACGAACCTGCTGCTGTGGCCGCGTCGCCGGCCGGGCAGGGCAACGAGGCGCGGATCTTCGATGCGCCACCGGCAAATGACTTGGATGACCCGGATTTGTTCGCGACAGCGCCGAATGACCATCCGGCCGGAGCAGCGCCGATCATGGAACAGGCATCGCTCCTCGATCTGCTAGGCGCCTCGTCGGCAACTGCCGACGCATGCGCCGAGCTTTTTGATCCAGTCGAGGCGGATGCCCAGACGCAAGGCGTGCCACAGCCGGTGCCCGACGCAGCGGAATCCTCGCAAGTCTCCGAATCCGCTTGGCTGCCGCCGCCAAGTCCAGACGACGATCCGGCAGACCTGTTCGAACCGTTCGCGGCACCAGGCCACGCAGACCCGGTCGGCGAGATTCTCCAAGAGTCCGAACAGGTTCCAGCGCAGTTAGCCGACAGCGCGGCTGCTTTTGCGAGGGATGGATCGAGCCAGGATGCCGCCGCCGAGATCGTTGTTGCGGGTGGAACCTCGAAACCAGCCGAAATCTCTGCTGATTTCGAAAAGGATCGGTCTGGCCAACGCGATGCCGTAAAGACTGAAGTTGCGGGCGGATCCTCGGCGGCATCGCCGACTGGCTTCGACGCAACGTCAATTTTCTGTCCACCGGACAACGATCCACTCGCGCCCGTCAAGGCGCTCAGCGAAGATGAGCTGATCGCGTTGTTCAGCTAGTGGCCAACATTCGCATCCCTTTTTGGCACGCCCTCGTGCGCATGTTGGAATCGCTTCACCGGTCGCTGATACTGATTCGGTTGCACGCGCAACCGAAAAAATGTCGCAGAATCGTCATGATTGGACTATGACTCATATGAACTCGACCCGCGATTCGCGCGGACGGAACAGCAGATCGCGTCGGAAGGACGGTGCGGATCAAGAACGACTTCTAGGCGTTGTGCTTTGTGTGCTCCAGGTGAGGAGGACCAGCCGTGTTGGTCCGCGCCAAATGATCCACTGGAGGCCAGAATGCACAGATTTATGGTTTCCGCCCTTGCGGTCGTCGCCTCGACTGCTTTGGTTCCAGGCTCCTTATTGGCGCACGACGACGGCCAATTCGCCAATTCACCGCTGAAGCCGTGGTTCGATCGGCTCGCCAGCGGCAAAGGTTTGTGTTGCTCGTTCGCCGATGGCGTCAGCGTGCAGGATGTCGACTGGGATACGCAGGACGGGCGCTACCGCGTACGGCTGAATGGGCAGTGGATCGTAGTTCCCGATGACGCTGTCATTACCGAACCGAACCGCTTCGGGCCCGCGGTGGTGTGGCCGTACCAGGATGCGACCGGAGTGACACGCATTCGTTGTTTCATGCCTGGCGCCGGCGCGTAGCTTTGCGTCGCTGCCTTGCCCGGGCGATCGGAACGGTGAGGGAGGGAACTCCGTGGCGGCGGAGCTGATCCAATCATGACAATCGGCCGGGTGCGCCACGCACCTCGGTCCGCGCGTATTTTCAGGCCACCAGCCGATAGAACAGGTCCGGATCGATATTGCCGCCGGACAGGACAGCAACGGCGACTTTGCCGGTGATGTCGATTTTCCGACTCATCAAGGCGGCAAGCGCAACCGCGCCGCCGGGCTCGACGACGAGCTTCAACTCGGTAAAGGCGAACGCAACAGCGGCTCCGACCTCCTCGTCGCTGGCGACGACACCGGCATCGACCAGCGAGCGGTTGATGGCAAAAGTCATTTCTCCCGGCATGCGCGCCATCAGCGCGTCGCATATGGTGCCGGTAAGCGCCGCGTTCTGCTCGCGCTGGCCGCTCTTGAACGAGCGCGCGTGGTCGTCAAATCCCTGCGGCTCCGCGGTATAGAGGGTCGCATGTGGCACACGCGCCTTGACCGCGAGCGCGATGCCCGCGGTCAGCCCGCCGCCGGAAGCCGTGACCACCACCACGTCGGGCTCGAGCCCGACCGCACTCAAATCCTCGACGATCTCGCGTCCGGCCGTGCCTTGGCCGGCGATGATCAAGGCGTCGTCATAGGGCGGCACCAGAGTGGCGCCGCGCTCCGCCGCGATCGAGCGCGCAATCGCTTCGCGGTCGTCGTGCACGCGGTCGTAGAGCACGATTTCGGCGCCGAGCGCCGCGGTGCGCTCGCGCTTACCGCGCGGCGCGTCGCTCGGCATGACGATCACGCATGGCATGCCGAGCAGTTGAGCTGCCGCGGCCACGCCTTGGGCGTGATTGCCGGACGAGAACGCCACGACGCCGCCGACCCGCCGTTCGGTGGGGATCGACGAGAGCTTGTTGTAGGCGCCGCGGAACTTGAACGACCCGGTGCGCTGCAAGGTCTCGGCCTTCAGGAACACGCGACCGCCGGTGATGGCGTCAAGTGCGGGGGACGACAGCAGCGGCGTGTGCGACGCAACGCCGGCCAGCCGGCGCGCAGCTTCCTCCACGTCGGCGACGGTGGGTAGCGGAACCGGGAGGTCCATAATATCAACGGTAGCGCCGCAGTGGCGCTCCGAGCAAGAGCGGGATGGTCGCGTCATTGACATAACGCCGCTGGTCCGCACATCGCTGCGTGCAAGCGCGGCCACGGGACGATGCGTACGCGCGACCGGCCCGACAAACCCCGACGGCGCAATTCGCCGGCAAGCGCGAACAGAAGATGGTCTACTGGTCGAAACGCCCGGCCGCGTGCGCCAGCATGGTGTAGACCTTGCCGGTATCGGAGGTCAGGTAATTGCGGGCCACCGATGCGCCGCGATCGCCACGCGACACATCTTCCAGCAACCGTTCGAATTCATGAATGTAATGTTCGACGGTTTGCCGGAACTCCGGGTCGGCGCGGTATTTCTCGCGGATTTCCTCGAACGCCTTCTGCCCCTGGGCGGTGTACAGGCGTCGATTGCTGATGCCGCGCTCGCCGCGCTGATAGCGCTCCCACAGTTCGGCGGTCGCCTCGTGGTCGATCATGCGTGCGATGTCCACCGAGAGCGATTCCAGCGAGCCGGCCATGTCGCGGGATGCGCGTTCCGTCTCGCGCGATCCGATCCCGCCATGCGGTGAGCCGCCCTCGCGCGACGCGCGCGTCAACAAATCGCTCAGCCAGCCGCCGCCGCGACCGGCGGCGGAATCCTTGCCGCCTTGGATCGGGCTCAAGGAAGGCGCGTCGGCCCGGCGCGTGGGCGCGCCGGTAATATCGCGAGCCGGGCGGCCCGGAGCGCCACTCTCCGGCCGGATCGGTCGCGGTTGCGGGCGACCGCCGCCGGCCGCGTAGACCGGCTCCGCCTCGCGCCGGATCGGCTCGGCAGAGTCGAGCGCTCGGCCGTGACGCGCGACGATGCGGTTGAGTTCCGCCAGCGCTTCGATCTGATCGACGATAACGCGCCGCATCTGCGCCGCGCTTTCCGCAGTTTCCTCCGGCAGTTCGAGCACGCCGCGTCGCAGTTCGGCGCGCGTCGCCTCCAGCTCCTGCTGCATTTCCGCCGCCATCTGCTTCATCCCCTGCATGACGTCGGCGAACCGCTCGTGAGTCTGATTAAACATGGCCTGCAATTCGCCGGCCGTCTCTCCGTAGATCGAGTTCAGCGCCTCGCTGGTACGCCTGCGCTGTTCCTCGGTATTCTCCCGCACGACTTCGAATTGCTGTTCGATCGTGTGTACGCTCTCGTTGCTCGTCTCGGCGACAATGCTGGCGATCTCTCTGGCTCGCGTGGTAGCCGAATCGAGCGATTCGTCGAGCAGTCCGGAGAAGCGGCGCAGGCGCTGTTCGAACTCGTCCGTGCGGGCGTCCAGTGTGCTCACCAATGTCTCGATGCCGGTCTGACGATTGGTGATCGATTCTTCGGTGCGCCGATTGCTCCGCTCCAGGATTTCCACCGCTTCGGCGAGCGACCTGCCATGGGTGCCAAATTGCGTGGCAAGCTCGCCGAGATCGTGCAGCACGCGAACGGTTGTGCTGTTGAATGCGCCGAGCTGCTCTTGCACCTTCGCGGTCGCGGTGCCGCTCTTGCTGTTGAGATCGTTCATCGCGGTAACGAATTCGGAAACGCGCGACACCATCGTGTGCTCGATCGCGTTCATGTTTTCGTGGGCACCGCTGAGAACTTCCTGCAGCAGAATGTTGGCCTCCCGCAGCCGCTCGAACAGAGCGGTTGAATCCGTCCGCAGCATGCCGTGCGTTTCCAGCATGTCCGCCACGGTCGCGGCGGCGGTCTGCTTCGATTCCTCGACGGCCGCCCGGGTCGCGTTATGCACATCCTCGATCGTGCGGGTGATGCTCGCTTTCGCCGCCTCGGCGACGCCCTGCGTGCCTTCCTGAAACTGGCTCAAGGTGCGGGTCACCGCCGTGGTCGCGGTCTGGCTCGCGTCGTTGATCAGCCGGGCAATCTCCTCGCTGTTGTCCATCATCGTCTGGGTGAAGACGAAGCCCTTGGCTTCGATCGCCTTGACGGCCTGATTGGTGATGCGGCTGACCTCGCCGGCGAACTGGTCGCCCTTGTCGGTGAGCGCGACGAGGAGCTCGTTGGATTTCTGGTCGAGCGCCTGCGTCATCTCGCCGATACGCTGCGATACGGCCGCATGGATTTCGTCGGCCCTGCCGGTGAGATTGCGGGAAATGTCGGCGCTCATGCCGGTCAAGGTCCGCTCGGCCTCGCCGGCCGAGCGTCCAATGACGTCGGCGCTGGAGCGAGCGGTCCGGACCATCAGATCGGTGGCGGTGGCGGTTGATTTTCCGATCATCTCGCTCGCCGATTCCACGCTCTTGCCGATCATCTCGCTGGCAGTGCCCGCCGTCCGGTTGATCGCCTCGGTGGCAACCGCCGCGCTCTTGGCAATCGCGTCGCTGTTAGTGGCGACCGATTTGTCGATCAGATCGCTGGCGGTCTGCGCGCTCTTGCCGATCGTATTGCTGAGCGCCGCAGCGCTGCGATTGAGCGACGCGGTGGCTTCCGCGGTGCTCTTGCCCAGCAGGTTACCGAGAATTTCGATGGTGCGGTTGAGCGAGGTGGTGGAGTCCACGGTGCTCTTGCCGATCGTGCTGGCCGCGATATCCGCGCTGCGGTTGAGCGAAGTGGTGGCGTCGGCCGTGCTCTTGCCGATCGTGGCACTAACGATCTCGGCGCTGCGCGTGAGCGAGTTGGTCGCCTCCGTGGCGCTGCGGTTCAGCGCTTCAGCCACGCCGTTCGCCGTGGCCGCGCTCTTGCCCAGCGCATCAGTGGTGTGGGCGATAAGCTGGCCGAATGTCTGCTCGGCGCTCGTCGTGCTGGACTTGATCGCCTTGGAAAGGTCTTCGAGTCGTGCGTTGAGGGTGTCGGCGGCTGTGCGGGTCCGCGTATCCATCTCCTCGACCACCGCTCCGGCCCGTCCGATGAGCAATTGCTCGAGTTGCTCGATGCGGGAGTCGAGCGTGCTTGCGACCTGTATCGCCCCCATGCCGAGAGTTTTGTCGATGCTGTTCATGCGCTCGCCGATGCTGTCGGCGAGCTTCTGGCCGCGGCTGTCGATCAGGGTGACGACATCGCTCACCCGCTTGTCGACCGAGCTGACGACTTCCTTGCCGCCGTCGGCGAGCGTCTTGGCGATGTCCATGACGCGGGTGGACAACGCCTCGGTCAGCGACTGCGTTCGGCTGTCGAGAGTCTCCTGGAAGCGCGTCAGCCGCTGATCGAGCGAAGTGGTGACCTCGTTCGCTCTGGAACTAACGCGGTTGTCGAAGCTGTCGATATAGCTGCGCATGGACTCTGAAACGTCCTGCGTGCGTGCGCCAAGCCGCTCGACCAGTTCGCTCCCGTAGGTCTTCACGGTTCGGTCGAACTCGCTCAGATGGCGGGTAATGAGATTGCCGAGGGTGGCCGCGTCGCGCGAAATTCTCTCGCCCAGCTCGACCCCGGAATGGCTGAACATCTCCTCGTACGCGGCCAGTCGCGTCGCCAGCATGTCCTTCATGGCATCGCTGCGCGAGGTGATCACGGAGACGAGGTGCTCGGCGCTCTCGCGGACCGTATCGGTCATCTTCGAGCTGCGCGAGACGAGTGAATCGGTAATGCGCGCTCCCGCCTGTTCCAGCTTGGACGCGACCTCGCCGCCGCGAAGGTTGAGGTCGAGCACGAGCGACTCGCCCGAGGTTTTCAGGGTGCTGTTGACCTCTTCGGCGCTGCCCGCGATGCGGTCGGCAATCTGGCTCGACGTCTCGATAATCGAATTCGTCAGCTCTTGCGCCCGGGTATTGATAAGTTCCGTCAGCTCCTGCGAGCGGCCGACCATCATGTCGACCACCGCGAGGGCCTTTTCCGAAAACCCTTCGGTGACGCGATCCAGCCGCGCCGTCATCATGTCTTCAAGGCCCTGCGCGATCTCGGAAAACTCCTCGCCGATGTGGTCGGTCTTGAAGCTCAGTGTCGAGCCAAGCCGATCGCTCGCGGTCGCGATCGCGTGTCCCGTCTCCGTGCTCGTGGTCTCGAGCCGGTCGAGCAATTCGCCGCCGCGGACGCTGAGCTGCTCGATCATGTTGTCGCCGATCTGGCCGAGCGACAGCGTGATGTGCTCGCCTTTTTCCGCCAGCGAATTGGTGATGCGTTGTGCGGCCTCGTTCACCTGCTGGCCTACCAGATCGCTGATCGTGGAAAGGTCCTGGGTCAGATCGATATGCACGTTGTTGATGGCGGAGCGCACCTGTTCGGCTTGGCTGACCAGAGCGTCGCGCTGATTGGCGAGGTCCTGAATGAGGCCGCGAATGCGGACCTCGTTGTCGCCATAGCTGCGGCCGAGCGCCGCGACTTCGTTCTGCACCAAGGCTTCCAGTTCGCTCGCGCGCGCGAGCGCCCGCTCCACGCCGTCGCCCATGGCCGCCACTTCGCGCCGGATCGCCTGCCCAACGCTGACGATGGAGTCGCGCGCCACGCTCTCGGGCTCGGCAAGTCGCATCGCAACCTTGGCCATCGACTGGGCGATCAGGCGCAATTCCTGGCCGCGCCAGGCCATATGGGCCACGCCGAAGAAGAAGATGATCGGCAAGAGCGTCGCCGCGCCAAGCCCGATCATGATTGCGACGGTAGAATGGCCGGGACCCAGGGCGGCGTTGAGATTGGAAAGGTAGGCCCAAGACAACGCCAGGCAGCCAACAACCCATGCGCCGGAGAACAGCGCGGCGACGAGGTAGGAGGTGCGCGCCGGGCGCCGCTGCAACGCCTGCAAAATCTGGCCGATCGATTGCTGATCGTCGTTGGCGGCACGAGCGCCTTCGCCGTGCAGATCGCGCGCGCCAATGGCTCCGGAGTCAAGAAATTCATTGCCCGAAGGCGCTGTCGCGGCTGGACTCTCGGGGGCCTCCGGCAGTCTGGGCCGAATATCGCCGGCCTGGGGTCTGGGCGCCAAGGCTTCGGCTTGCGCGGAAGGATGCTGCGCTTCGTCCCCATCGTCGCGGATGTTCAGCGCTTCCTGGATCGCCGACAGCGCCGCTTCTGTCGGATCGATCGTCTTCTTTGGGTAGTTGGCCATGTTGGTCGTCGCCTCACGTCCCTACGCTTGACAGGACGGCCCCGAGCAAGCTCAAGGCCGCGCCATGAACGCGTGATCGTTCGATTTCTCAGTCCGATGCGGAGGGCTCCCCCGCCCTCTCATAATGCACTCGCATACCCCATCCTATCGGTCTGGCACAGCAAAGAAAACCGGATTGGTAACGACCCTTTAATCATCGTTAACGGGTTGCTTACCATAGCGTCATTTGCCGGCCGCCGGGAGCGGATTGGCCATTCTGGTGCCAACAATACGGCCAGCGTTGGGCCGCGCGGAGCGGGACACGGCGTTGTCCCCTGCCGGTTTTCGCCAGCACTGCCACGCCGGGCCGCTCCACCTGTTGTCGGTGATTGGGTCGGTAATGGCCGGCAGGTCTCGCAGAGTAGGACAATAGTCACCACTGCGCTGAATAAGGCGGCGGTCCGGGGTCAAGGAAGCAGCGAATTTTACCCGGCTTTCGGCGCTCGGACGGCAAAGTTCCGCGAAATGAAGGGGGATACCTTTAAGGGAGCGTCGTTATGGCAATAGCGGGTCTTCGGTTGGCAGATGAGCCAGCCCAGGGAAATGAAGCGGGGATTATCGGGCGGCAGTGCATCATCGACGAGGAGCACTTGACGCGGATGACGTTGGGCGACCGCAGGCTCGAACGGGAAGTTTTGCAGATATTCCTCCGCCAGACCGCCATCATGCTCGATCGGATCGTCGGTCCGGAACCGGACGTGGCTACCGCGGCGGCCCACACCTTGACGGGATCGGCCCGCGGCATCGGCGCTTGGCGGTTGGCGAAAGCTGCGGAACGGCTCCAGCAGGCCACCGGCCAGCAAGGCAGCAACGGCGATGTCGGGGAGGCGATCGCGGAACTCAAATCCGCCAGCCTGGAAGCTAGCGCCGCAATTGCCGCACGGCTTGGTCTGCCGCGCGACAGGTCCGACCAACCGGCAGTTTTCGATTAGGCTTGCCGCCCTGGCGTGGCCCGTCATGAGGCTATAAAGAAGAGGCCGGTCGTTGGCAGCGCTGAGCCTCCTCAGCGCTGTCATCGCGTAGGCAATCGGCAATCCTCTGACATCATGGTCAAAATCACTTTTATCGACACCGTCGGCACAGCGCGCACGGTCGACGGTGAGGTCGGCTCGACCGTCATGGAAACCGCCATCAAGCACGGCGTGCCCGGTATCGAAGCCGAATGCGGCGGCGCATGTGCCTGTTCCACGTGCCACGTCTATATCGATGAAGCTTGGCAGGAGAAGGTGGGCGAGCCGTCCCCCATGGAGGAGGACATGCTCGATTTCGCCTTTGACGTTCGGCCCAATTCCCGCCTCTCGTGCCAGATCAAAGTAAGCGAGGAGTTTGACGGTTTGACGCTGCACACGCCGGAGCGCCAAGCTTAGCCGAAAATCGGCGAAGGACTGCCGCGGGCACTGGCACGTCTGTGCTCGACGCGCTG
>JASHOR010000153.1 GCA_030041005.1 Xanthobacteraceae bacterium | reverse complement strand
GGCTCGCGACCGCGGCGGCCGGTATCCGTTACCCGGGACGCACCGACGTGCTGCTGGCGCTGTTCGATCCCGGCACGGCGGTCGCCGGCGTATTCACGCGCTCGAAATGTCCATCGGCGCCGGTCGATTGGTGCCGTGCCCAGATCAAGAGAGGCACTGCCAGCGCGCTCGTCGTCAATTCGGGCAACGCCAACGCGTTCACCGGCAAGTCGGGCCAGGCGGCGACCGAACTGACTGCGAAAATCGCCGCGGCGGCGGTCGGCTGCAAGACCGATGCAGTCTTCCTCGCCTCCACGGGGGTCATCGGCGAGCCGCTCGACGCCAGCAAATTCGAAGCCGTCATGGAGCGGCTCGTCGCCGACGCGGCGCCGGGCGGCTGGGAGCAGGCCGGCACGGCGATCATGACGACCGACACGTTTCCCAAGGGCGCCGCGGCGATGGTGCGGTTCGGCACGAATGTCGTCACCATATGCGGCATCGCCAAGGGCGCCGGCATGATCGCGCCCGACATGGGCACCATGCTGTCCTTCGTATTCACCGACGCGCCGATCGCGCCGGCGGTGTTGCGCGGCCTCATTCGCGATGGCGTCGAGGATACCTTCAACGCCGTCACGATCGACGGCGACACCTCGACCTCGGACACGCTGCTCGTCTTCGCCACCGGCGCCGCCGCCGCGCAAGGTGTCGCCAAAATCACGAGCGCAAGCGACCTGCGGCTCCCTGCTTTCCGCAAAGGCTTCCACGCCGTGCTCGCCGACCTGGCCGAGCAGGTGGCGCGCGACGGCGAGGGCGCGCGCAAGCTGGTCGAGATAGTGGTGGACGGTGCGAGGTCGAAGCGTTCGGCGCGCCGGATCGCGCTGTCGATCGCGAACTCGCCGCTGGTCAAGACCGCGATCGCCGGCGAGGACGCCAATTGGGGACGCGTGGTGATGGCGGTCGGCAAGGCCGGCGAACCAGCCGACCGCGACCGGCTGTCAATCTGGTTCAATGGCATCCGGGTTGCGTACAAAGGCGAGCGCGACCCGGCCTACGACGAGGCCGCAGTCTCCGCGGCGATGAAGAAATCCGAAATCTCGGTCAAGGTGGCGCTCGGGCTGGGCAAGGGCCGCGACCGCGTGCTGACCTGCGATCTCACCAAGGAATACGTGGCGATCAACGGCGATTATCGTAGTTGAGCGAGCCGGTATGAGTGGCGAACACAAGCAAATCCGTACTGCCACGCTCGATGTCGCCTACGAGGAAAGCGGCGATCCGGGCGGCACTCCCGTCTTTCTGCTGCACGGCTGGCCGTACGATCCGCGCTGTTACGACGAAGTCGCGCGACCGCTCGCCGCCGCCCGCTGCCGGGTGATCGTACCGTATCTGAGAGGCTTCGGATTGACGCGCTTTGTGTCCGCGCAGACACCGCGCTCAGGCCAGCAAGCAGCGCTCGCCAGCGATTTGCGCGAAACGATGGATGCGCTGTCGATCGAGCGCGCCGTGCTCGCCGGCTACGACTGGGGCGGACGCGCCGCATGCATCGTCGCGGCGTTGTGGCCCGAGCGCGTGCGCGGCCTGGTTACCGGCAACGGCTACAACATCCAGGACATCGGCGCCTCGACAAAGCCGGCCGAGCCGGCCCAGGAGCATCGAATTTGGTACCAGTATTATTTCCATACCGAGCGGGGACGCGCTGGACTGGAACAGAACCGCCGCGCGCTTGCCCGCTACATCTGGTCGATATGGTCGCCGAACTGGACCTTCGATAACGCCACATTCGAGCGCAGCGCCGTCTCGTTCGACAATCCGGATTTTGTCGCGATCACGATTCACTCTTATCGGCATCGCTTCAGCTATGCCGCGGGCGATCCGACCATGGAAGGCCTGGAGCGCCAGCTCGCCGCGAAGCCGAAAATCTCGGTGCCGACGATCGCGCTTCAGGGCGAGGCCGACGGCGTGGCGACGGCGCACGCATCTGCAAGCCACGCCCCATTCTTCGCGGGACCGTATCACTATCGCCTATTGCCGAAGATCGGCCACAATCCGCCGCAGGAGGCCCCACAGGCGTTTGCCGCGGCGGTAGCTGAATTGCTGCACGCGGCGTAGGCGGCGATCGTACTGCCCGTGAAGATGACGGGCACTCGCCGCCAATGGCGCTTCCACCATTGTCCGCTGTTAGCTTTTCGTTAAGCCTTGCCGCGATTCGGTCACTATCGATGAACCCTTTGAGCGTCCTTTTACCCACGCTTGATTAGATGGAATTTGGTCGTGAGCGTCAAACTCGTGCTTGTCGCCGCATGTGCCCTGATCGACGCCGACGGCCGCGTGCTGATCGCACAGCGTCCGGACGGAAAATCAATGGCAGGGCTATGGGAGTTTCCCGGCGGGAAGATCGAGGCGGGCGAACGGCCAGAACAAAGCCTGATCCGCGAATTGCAGGAGGAACTCGGAATCGCCGTCAAGGAGGAATGCCTCGCCCCCCTCACTTTCGCGAGCCACTCCTATCTCGATTTTCATCTGCTCATGCCGCTCTATGTTTGCCGCCGCTGGGAAGGATTCGTTGAGCCACGGGAAGAGCAGAAGCTGAAATGGGTCCGAACGAATGATTTGCGGAATTATCCGATGCCGCCTGCCGACGAACCGCTGATCTCGCATCTCGCCACCTTATTGTGACCGAAAGCAATGGAACAACAGGCCATGACTAGCTCTGGGCGACAAGCGATCACTAGAGATTCCGCACGCCGGTTCGTGCGCGACGAGCGCGGCGCGACCGCGATCGAATACGCGCTGATCGCCTCCGGCATCGCGGTCGCGATCGCCACGACGATCGTGAGCCTCGGCTCGGGCGTGCAGGGCATGTACAGCAGCGTCCTCACCGCAATGAAATGATGTCGCCGCGCCATCGCCGCTGAGCCGCGAATTGTAGAGCGGCCGCGCGAGGCGAAGCGTCCTCGCTGTCGTCTTTCGTTGCTGCGCCGCTCCCGCGCGCGGCGCGGATACGGACGAAGACATCATCCTCCCGCCTTCTCCCCTGCCGAAATTTCGCGAGTTCCAAGCGCCTCGGCGAGCCGCGCTTTGGCCGATCCGGGCTGGAGCGGGCGCTGCTGGCTGGGATGCGGAGCCCAGCCCGAAAGCCACACGATTTCGAACGTCGCGCGCACGCGCCCGCCATCGTCGGCAAAGCGCCGCGCGTAGATCTCGGCCATGCGCATCAAGGTCCGGCGCTTGAGAGGGATGCGTCGCCGGGCGACCAGCGCATTGGTTGCACCCATGCGGCGCAAGTCACGCATCAGCTCGAACACGGAACCATAGCGGACGATGAGGCGATCGACGTCGGTCACCGGCAACGCGAATCCGGCCCGTTGCAACAAGCCGCCAAGCGAGCGCACATCCACGAAGGGGGCGACGCGCGGCGAGGCGCCGCCTTCGGTCTCGCTCTCGGCCGCCGCAAACGATTGGCGCAGTTCGGTCAGCGTCTCGCCGCCGATGAGCGCCGCAAGAAACAAGCCGTCCGGCTTGAGGGCGCGACGGATCTGGACGAGCACCCCGGGCAAGTCGTTGACGAATTGCAGCGCCAGGGCGGAGATGACGAGATCGAGCGAACCGTCGGCGAAAGGCAGCGCCTCCTCGTCAGCGACCAGAGCGCGCCCGATATTGCCGGCAGGCGGCGCAACACGACCGGCAGGCGCGCCCGCCGCTATCAGTGTGCCGATGGAGTCGAGCCTGGCGAGGGCTTTGCGCGCAGCGGCGCCCGGCGTACCAAGATCGACCGCCACCTCGAAGCGCCGCAGCACTGCAGCAAGTCTATCAGCGAGGTCGTCGGCCACCCGGTCGAGCAGAAACGTCGCCGGTCCTAACGCCTCAGCGCGTCGGCGTCGCCAGCGAATGAGCGCGCGGTCAAAGACCTGCGGAGTGGTCGGAGGAGGCGCCTCAGCCATGGCTCGCTTGACTCACCGCCGATGAAGGGCCTCGACCGTGGGCGGACGATGACAATCGCGACGGGTCGCAGTACCGTATGGCCATGCCGGTGTCGGCGAATGTCGCTATCGCTACGCACGTCAAGCGAGCCGCAGGCGCGGCGCACGCGTTCTGTCGCGCCGTGCTCGATGTCGCGTTGCCGCCGCTGTGCGCCGCCTGCCGCGAGCCGGTCGATGGTGCTGGCTTGTGTCCCGCCTGCTGGTCAAAGCTCTCGTTCATTACCCGTCCCTATTGCGAGCGGCTTGGCATTCCCTTTGGCTACGACCCTGGTCCCGGTATCCTGTCGATGGAAGCGATTGCCAACCCTCCCGCCTATAACCGGGCGCGCGCGGCGGTACGTTTCGATGAGATTTCGCGCGCGCTCGTCCACTCCCTCAAATATGGCGACCGGCTCGATCTCGCACCGATGATGGGCCGTTGGATGAACAACGCCGGGCGCGAGCTTCTGGCCGAGGCCGACGCCCTTGTTCCAGTGCCCCTGCACTGGCGGCGGCAGTGGGTTCGCCGCTTCAACCAATCGGCCATGCTCGCTGCCGCCATCTCCGCCGAGAGCGGCTTGCCGATCGTTGCGGGCGCGCTCATGCGCGTCAAGGCGACTGTCCAGCAGGTCGGGCTGTCGCGAGCCGAACGCGCCACGAACGTGCAGGGTGCGTTCAAAGTGCCGGAAGAAGGCAAGGCCGCGGTTTTCGGCAGGCGGCTCGTTCTGATCGATGATGTGCTCACCTCCGGCGCTACCGCCGAAGGCTGTGCGCGCGCGCTCAATCGCACCGGCGCCGCCAACGTCGATGTCTTGGCCTTCGCCAGGGTTGCCGACTCGGCGCGAACATCCATATAACGGCTTCGGAAGGGCTTCGGAATTTATAGCGGTTCAACATGCCCGCCATCGATATATATACTATCCGCTACTGTCCCTATTGCCAGGATGCCAAAGAACTGCTTGCGCGCAAGGGCGTCGCCTTTCACGAAATCGACGCCAGCGGCGACCGGGAAATAAGGCAAACGATGATCAAACGCGCCCACGGACGCAGCACGTTTCCGCAGATTTTCATCGGCGCAATTCACGTCGGCGGTTGCGACGACCTTTATGCGCTCGACGAGGCGGGCGAGCTGGATGCATTGCTCGCCAGAGCAAACGACCGGGCGAAGGAACAGGCGAAGGAACAGCCGGCATGAGCGCGGCGGACAATTCGGCGTTCACGGTCGGGCTCGTTGCGATGCGCTCCGACCGCGACCCGCGCTCGAATCTGACAACCCTTCTCGCGGCGATCGAACAGGCGAAGCAAGCGGGCGCCGACTACGTGCAGACGCCGGAAATGACCAACATCATGGAAGTCAAGCGCGACCGCCTGTTCGCCAACATCGCCGTCGAGGAAAACGATCAAACCTTGGCAGCCTTGTGCGAACTTGCACGCAAGCTCGCGCTCTTCATCCATATCGGCTCGCTCGCGATCAAGACGTCTGCGGAGAAGGCGGTCAACCGCTCGTTCCTGATCGATCGCAAGGGCGACATCGTCGCTCGCTACGACAAGATTCATATGTTCGATGTCGATCTTGGCGACGGTGAGAGCTATCGCGAATCGAACACCTACCGCGCGGGCGAACTTGCCGTCGTGACCGACTTGCCGTGGGGCCGGCTCGGCCTGACGATTTGCTACGACTTGCGCTTTCCGGCGCTTTACCGCGCGCTCGCCGAGGCCGGCGCCTCGTTCTTCGCGATCCCTTCGGCGTTCACCCGGCAAACCGGCGAGGCGCATTGGCATGTGCTGCTGCGCGCGCGCGCGATCGAGAACGGATGTTTTGTGTTCGCCGCGGCGCAAGGCGGCAGGCACGAGAACGGACGCGAGACCTTCGGGCATTCGCTCGTTGTCGATCCGTGGGGCCGCATCCTTGCCGAGGGCGGCACCGAGCCGGGTATCGTGCTGGCCCGGGTCGATCCCGCCCAGGTGGCGGCGGCGCGAGCAAAAATTCCGTCGCTGCTTCACGGCCGCCGTTTCGAGCTGGTCGAACCCATGGCCGAGCCGACCTATCTGCATGCGGTGCGAGGCCCGTAGATGATCCGCTACACGCTCAATTGCGAAAAGGGTCACAGCTTCGAAAGCTGGTTTCAGAATTCGGCCGCCTTCGACAAGCAAAAAATCCGCGCTTTGGTGACCTGCCCGGTGTGCGGCTCGGCCAAGGTGGAAAAGGCCATCATGGCGCCGCGGCTGGGCCATTCCGAAGCCTCCGAAGCGTCTGGGCCGCGACATCCGTCAGCGCCGACCCCGGTGCCCACGCCGGGCCAGGCGCCGCCGGCACCGACTGCCGCTGCCAAGGGCGCTGTCGCCATGATGTCGCCGCAGGAGCACGAGTTGCGCCAGAAGCTCAAGGAGCTGCGCGACCACGTCGTCAAAAACGCCAATTACGTGGGCGCGCGCTTTCCCGAAGAGGCGCGAAAAATGCACTATGGCGAGATCGAGCACCGCTCGATCTACGGCGAGGCGTCCCCGGAAGAGGCCAAGTCGCTGCACGAGGAAGGGATCGAATTTCATCCCCTGCCGATTCTGCCGGACGATCACAACTGACGCAGCATGCCTGTCGACACGCGCAGCGCCGGCTCGTCGCGTCGTTCATACCATCTCGGATTAAGAGCAGCACCGCGCGTACGTTTCGGCGAGATGTCCGGTCGCGGATTACTGGAATGCGGCCCACCGGCTGTCGAAGGTGCCGGTCGGCACGACCGGCTGGGCGCCGTTGATCAACCCACTGCCGCCCGCGGTCGGAACGAGGGCATTGGCCTGCTGCTCCGGCTTTGCTTTCGTCTCTGAGCCCTCAGCCTGCCGCGTCTCGTTCTTGCGCAGTCCGATTTTGGATGCCGGACGAACGCTCGCTACGGCCGTGGTAACGCGTGGGCGCGTTCTCGGCTTCGGCGACGTCACTTGGACGCTGGCGGTCTGATCGGGAGGGGGCACACTCGCCGCGGCAGTCGCCGTCTTATGATCGTTCGAGAACAGGCCGCCGAGAAAGCCCGAATGGCTTTCCGAAGCGGGCTCGTTCGCGGCAACGCCGTCGGGTTCGGCCGGTGTTTGCGACACAAACAGATGGCCAAACAGATTGTCGAACTGGCTGCCGGGCGGCGGCGGCGCCTCGGCAATGGCGGGGCGCATAGCCGATTCGGAACCCGGCGGAGGGGAGATGGCCGGCGGCAGCCTGCCGGGCTGTTGCGGCGGCACGTGAATGTGCCCGTTTTCGTCGTAGGTGTAGGTGGAGTTCTCGAGTTTGGCGACAAACACTCTGTTCATGCCGCCGTCCGTATCCGTCTCCAGCGGAGCCTCGGGCACATTCTCCTTCACCAGTTCCGCAAACTCAGAATTGTCTTTCTGCTCCTTGTCCATCACCGCGCTGGCGATTGTCGGATCGATCTGAAATTGCGGGCAGCGGCCGGTCGGGTTGAAAACGAGCCGCCTGGTCGAATTCGCCGGCGGCATGGCATCGAATACGTAATGGCGGTCGCAGACATCGACCTTGGGTTCGAGATGCGACACTTCGAAATCATCGTAGCCTTGTTTGATCATCTTCCAGAAGGCAAAATTCGGATTGTTACGATGTCGCGCCATATTGGCCGGCGTCATGCGGAACGGATAGGCTTGGATCTGTATTTCCTTTTGACCGCCCAGGAACGCAGCACGCGCCAGCGAGTAGATTTCACCGATTTCCCGGTCTGTCATGGCGTAACAGCCGCGCGACGAGCAATCACCGTGAATCATCAAAAAAGCACCGTGGCGGTTGTTCGCCCGGTCGTACACGTTGGGAAAGCCGGTATTGATCGCGAGGTAATAATTCGAGTTCGGGTTCATCAGCCCCGGAGTGATCGGATAGAAGCCCTCGGGAGCCTGACGATCGCCTTCCTTGACCTTCGGCCCGAGATCGCCCGACCAGCGGCAGATCGGATAGACCTTGAGCAAGGCATAGCGACCGGTCGTATCCTGCTTCCAGACTTCGAGTTCCGATTCCTCCTTGAAGATGCGGATCAGAATCGGCGAGTCTTCCGGCATGTTCTTCTTCTGAAGCGTCGTCAGCATTTGCGGCGACAACTGCTTCATCGCCTCGCTGGGCAATTGGTAGCCGCCCTCACCGAAGCAGCCGCCCAGCGTCAAGGCGGCGGCGAGTACCGCGGACACAGTAAGCGCGCGCCACGCGAGCGCGCGGGCAGGGCGGGCGCCGATCAATGCGATACTCCCCGACGGATGGACCATCCCCGTGCCATCGCTGGCCCTAATCGTTATCCTTAAGAGCCGGCTTCCGCAAGGCAGCTTGATGCGCCGCCAGCATCATCCGTTCGATAATAACGAATCGTAAATAATTTGGCGGATTTCGGGGGCCGAATCTCGAGATGACCGGCCGCCCGATACCCGCGCCCATTGCGTCTCCGCTCGGGGCCAATCCTGGCAACATTGTGGCATCGGCTTCCACCGCCCCGGTTGCGCATGGAAAAACGCCTTCAAGCCAGCATGCGTCCGATTGCCAGAAACTTTTCCCGCCGCTCCTGCACGATCTTGGCCCGGTCGAGACCGCGCAATTCGCCGAGCGCGTGCGCGACAGCATCTCCGGTGGCCGCAACCGCCGCGGAGGCGTCACGATGAGCGCCGCCCCGCGGCTCCGGCACGATGGTGTCGACCACGCCGAGCCGAACAAGATCCTGAGCGGTAATTTTCATCGCCGAGGCGGCATCCTGCGCCTTGGTAGTGTCGCGCCATAGGATCGATGCTGCTCCCTCGGGCGAGATTACGCTGTAAATGGCGTGCTCCAGCATGAGCACTCGGTTCGCGGTGGCGATCGCCACCGCGCCGCCGGACCCGCCCTCGCCGATAATGACTGCAACGTTGGGAACGCCGATCTCGAGGCAGGCCTCTGTCGAGCGTGCAATAGCCTCAGCCTGGCCGCGCTCTTCGGCACCGATGCCGGGATAAGCGCCGGCGGTGTCGATGAGCGCGAGGACCGGAATATCGAAGCGATCTGCGCTCGCCATGAGGCGGGCCGCCTTGCGATAGCCCTCCGGCCGCGCCATGCCGAAATTGTGCTGCAGCCGGCTCTCGGTGTCGGAGCCTCGCTCATGGCCGATGACACAGATGCTTTCGCCGCGGAACCGGCCGAAGCCGCCTATGATTGCCGGGTCGTCGCCATACGTGCGGTCGCCGGCGAGCGCGACGAAATCGGTCAACAGGCCGGCGATGTAATCGAGGCAGTGAGGTCTCTGCGGGTGGCGCGCGACCTGCGCTTTTTGCCAGGGCGTCAGCGCGCCGTAGAGGTCTTCGAGCGCTTCCGCCGCCTTGCTCTCGATGCGGCTGATTTCCTCTCCGATCGCGATCGCGTCGCCCCCTTCCTGCAGGGCACGCAATTCTTCGACCTTGGCCTCGAGTTCGGCCACCGGTTTTTCGAAATCGAGATAAGCGCGCATCACGTGAATAATGATTATCGAACCAACAGAAGGGCGGGAAGCGGCAAACTCCCCTCCAAGCAGGACCAAGTCAAGAAAAGGTGCGCTCCTGAGCTAAGCAATTCCCAACCGACGATGTTCCGTCTCGACAATTGCAAGCAATGGTCTGGGACCGCCCTGTACGGTATCGCAAACGGCTCGATCGAGGACCAGCTCACCTCGGATCATCCGCCTCTCCCAGCGGGTGCAGCTCGCGCACCAGGCTTTTCAGCCGCTCGTCCAGCACGTGAGTGTAAATCTGGGTCGTGGAGATGTCGGCATGGCCGAGCAATGTCTGCACGACGCGCAAATCCGCTCCGTTGTGCAGCAGGTGACTGGCGAAGGCGTGGCGCAGCACGTGGGGACTCACCTGATTGGCACGAAGCCCCGCGGCGGCGGCGACGGGTTTAAGCTCGCGCGCAAAGTGCTGGCGGGTCAGGTGGCCGCTTTGGCCAAACGATGGGAACAGCCATTTGGACTTCGCTTCCCTTCGCGACTGGGCGAGCAGATCGAGGTACGCGGCCATCGCGTTCTTCGCGGCGTTGTTGAGCGGCACCATGCGCTCCTTGTTGCCCTTGCCGCGCACCACAACGACCCGAGCGTCATGGCGGGCGGCGGACATGGGCAATGCCACGAGTTCGGACACGCGCAGCCCCGTGGCGTAGAGCGTTTCGAGCAGGCAGGCGAGCCGTGCCGCGCGCAGACGCTCGGGCAGCGGCGCGGCAACGGCGGCAGATGCTGCGGCGGCGCGCAACAGGCCATCGACTTCGTCGAGCGAAAGCGTCTTGGGCAACGGCCGCGTTCGCCTGGGTCCTTCAAGGATCGCAGCCGGGTTGTCCTTGCGTAAACCCTCGCTGTAGAGAAAGCGGTAAAATTGCCGTACCGCCGAGAGCCGCCGCGCCACGGTCGAGGCGCGCAGGCCGCGCTGCGACTGCCCGCCCAGATAAGCGCGCAGATCCTGCGTGCCGGCGGTAACAAATAAGCGCCCGCTCCGCGCCAGATAAGCGCCAAAATCCGCAAGGTCGCGGCGATACGCGCTTAGCGTGTTGGCTTGCGCGCCGCGCTCGGCCGCCAGCATATCGAGAAAAAGCGCGATCTGCCGCTCGTCGGAACGGCGTGCCGCCTGCGCCCTCCCCTCCGCCATGACCCAAGCCTCAATGTGTCTCGAGAAGTTTATTCGGAGGGATGAAAACGCTCATCTGCCGCGGATGGGGCTGCACGAAGTGGGCGAGCGAATAGAGCCCCCCATAGACCGCCGCGCATAGAATGCCGACGATGGTCAGAAGACGGAGCAGACTCGGCATCGCAGGAGCGCCTATTGGTGCCAACGAAGCGGACGAGTACGATCATGTCCGGCGCGGCTTGGCAAGGCGTCCGGCACCATCCGCCGGGCAACCCCCGGCGGAGCCGTGGGGCAGCCACTGCCGCGTCAATGTCGCCCGCGGGCTTGAAGCTGAATGACCGACATCGCGCAACAAAGTGACGCCAATACGACTGCCCCCGAAACCGCCATCCGCATGGCTCTGGCAAGCCGTTCCGTCGTGCTCGTGGGCATGATGGGGGTCGGCAAATCGTCGATTGGACGACGGCTTGCTTCGCGGCTCGCAATCCCGTTCGTCGATGCCGATACCGAGATCGAAAAGGCCGCCGGGATGAGTATTCCGGACATCTTCCTGCGGCATGGCGAGACGGCCTTCAGAAGCGGTGAGGCGCGCGTGCTCGCCCGGCTGTTGGACGCCGGCCCGCAGGTGCTGGCAACCGGCGGCGGCGCCTTCATGAGCGAGACGACGCGTCAGGCCATCAAGCTCAGGGGCATCTCGATCTGGCTTACCGCCGAATTCGATATCCTCATGCGGCGCATATCCAAACGCAAGAATGAGCGGCCGATGCTGCAAACGGATAATCCGGCGGAAACGCTGCGGCGGCTGCTCGCGGAGCGCGAGCCGATCTATGCGCTGGCCGACCTCACCGTACAATCCCGGGAAGCGCCGCATGACACGATCGTTGGCGAGATCATCGCGGCGCTCCGCGCTTTTCTCAAAATACCCACGGCAACCGAGAGAAAGAACGGCGCATGACCGCACCAGTCCGCAACGAGCCGACAATCGTTGAAGTCGATCTCGGTCCGCGAAGCTATGGGATTGTGATTGGGCGCGGCGTCGTCAGTTCGCTCGGCACGCGGCTTGCCGCGCTGCGGCCAGCCGCGAAGGCCTTCATCGTTACTGATGAGAATGTGGCTCGCCATGCGCTACGCACCATCGAATCGGCCCTCGATCGCGCAGCGATCGAGAAGAGCAGCGTCATCGTCCCACCTGGCGAGGGCTCGAAGAGCTTTCGCGTTTTCGAGCGGGTCTGCGAGGCCGTCATCGCCGCGCGGATGGAACGCGGCGACCTCGTCGTTGCGCTCGGCGGCGGCGTCGTTGGCGATCTCGCCGGCTTGGCCGCGGCCGTGGTGCGGCGCGGACTCGACTGCGTCCAGGTACCGACCAGCCTCCTGGCGCAGGTCGATTCATCGGTCGGCGGAAAGACCGCAATCGATTCCGTCCACGGCAAAAATCTGATCGGCGCCTTTCATCAGCCGATCCTGGTGGTCGCCGACACGGCGCTGCTCGACAGCTTGCCGAGGCGCGAATTCCGCGCCGGGTACGCCGAGGTGGCAAAGTACGGTCTGCTCGGCGACGCGCCCTTCTTCGCCTGGCTCGAGGCGAATTGGCGGGAAATATTTGCCGGCGGCCCGGCCCGCGATCACGCCATCGCCGTGAGTTGCCGCGCCAAGGCCGCCATCGTGGCGCGCGACGAGCGCGAAACCGGCGAACGTCAGCTCCTCAATCTCGGCCACACCTTCGGCCACGCGCTGGAGGCGGCGTGCGGCTACTCCGAGCGGCTGCTGCACGGCGAAGCGATCGCCATCGGCATGGCGCTCGCCTTCGAGTTCTCGGCCCACCGGCCGGGGCTTGTATCGAAATCCGATGCTGCCCGCGCCATCCGTCATCTGGCTGCAGTCGGGTTGCCGACCCGACTGCAGGACATTCCCGCCCCGTTGCCTACAGGCGACGAGTTGATGAGGCTGATCGCGCAGGACAAGAAAATCAAGCGCGGAAGACTTACATTCATCCTGGCACGCGGGATCGGCGCCGCCTTCGTCGAGACCGGAGTGGAGGAGGCCGAGGTGCGCGCGTTTATCGAGAGGAAGCTCTCCGAACGATGACGGATATCGACTGGCTGATCGTTGCGGCAATCTTCATCTGCCTTCTCCTGTCGGCCTTTTTCTCGGCCAGCGAGACGGCCCTGACGGCGTCTTCGCGCGCTGCCATGATGCGGCTGGAAAGGGAGGGCAATCGCGAGGCCGGCATCGTGAACCGGCTGTTGGCGACGCGCGAGCGCCTCCTCGGCGCACTCCTGCTTGGCAATAACTTGACCAATATCGCGGCCTCGACGCTGGCGACCGGGATTCTTCTCGCGCTGTTCGGCAATGTCGGCGAAATTTACGCGACGCTGATCATGACGGTCCTTATCTTCGTGGTCGCCGAAGTGCTGCCGAAGACGGCGGCTTTCAACGCCCCGGACCGGATGGCGCTGACGGTGGCGGAACCCATAGACAGCTTGGTGCGCTGGTTCCTGCCGATCCTCAAGGCGGTCGAGTGGCTGGTGCGGCTGATCTTGCGCGCGCTGGGCATGCCGGTCGGCAAGCTGCAATCGATCCTCTCGCCGCGCGAAGAATTGCGCGGCGCGGTCGATCTGCTGCACCGCTCAGGCGTCGTCGAAAAGCTCGACCGCGACATGATGGGCGCCGTGCTCGATCTGCGCGAACTGACCGTGTCCGACGTGATGGTCCACCGCACCAAGATGCTGATGCTCGATGCCGACGAGCCGGGCAAGGACATCGTCGATGCGGTGCTGGCCGCGGCGGCGTCGCGCCTGCCGCTGTGGCGCGGCTCGCCGGACAACGTCATCGGCGTGCTGCACGCCAACGACGTGCTGCGCGCCTTGCACGCGGCCGGCGGCGACGTCGGCAAGATCGACATCCC
>JASHOR010000152.1 GCA_030041005.1 Xanthobacteraceae bacterium | reverse complement strand
TCGCCGGCCGAGAAGCTGAAAGATTGCGCAGCATACGTTCTCGATACGATCGAACTGAAGGGCGGCCGGCCCGTCCTGAAGGACAACCTGCCGCCGAGCGCCGGCGCGCAAGAATGAGGACGGGATCGATGGGTCTTTTTCGTCACATGTCCCCCGCACTATTGATCGGCACGGTTGCCGTCGCAGCTTGCTTGCCGTCCTCGGCCCGCAGCCAGGACACCGGCTGGCACGGCGCGGCGCAGGTCCCGCATTATCAGGAGCAAATCTTCCCGCCCTGGTCGCACCGCGCCAACACTGACGTGACCGACAAGGGTTTGCAGTTCACGGTACCGGAGGTGGACAGCCTCGCCGACTTTCACGGCGACATCACAAATCCTGCGCTCGTTCTCTACATTGCGGGCAACTACTATTTCGCGATGGCGCCGCTTGTGCATACGTTCGAAGCGAGCCATCCGGAATATCGCGGCCGCATCTACTACGAGACCATCCCGCCGGGCCTTCTGGTGGCGCAGATGAAGGCGGGCGGCAGGATCACGTCGGGCAACATGACCTGGGTGGCGAAGCCTGACGCCTATCTGGCGGGTCTCAAGAACGTGCGTGGACTGATCGACGCGGGCATGCTCACCGGCACGCCCGTCGCCTACGTCACCAACGATCTCGCCATCATGGTCGCCAAGGGCAATCCGGCGCACATCAAGACGCTGGCCGACCTGGGCAAACCGTCCGTGCGCCTCGTCATGCCCAATCCCGCCTTCGAAGGCGTCGCTCGCCAGATCAAAACCGCGCTGCGCAAGGCCGGCGGCGACGCGCTGGTGAAGGCCGTCTATGAGGACAAAGTCGCCAGCGGCACGACGATCCTGACCCACGTCCATCACCGGCAGACGCCGTTGTTTCTCATGCAGGGGCTTGCCGATGCCGGGGTGACGTGGGCGTCTGAAGCCATCTTCCAGGAACAGGCCGGTCATCCCATCGGCCACGTGGACATCGCTCCGGCGGATAATGCGGTCGCCGTCTATGCCGGCGCCGTCGTCAAGGGCGCAGCGCATGCGCAAGCCGCCCAGGCGTGGCTCGATTTCATCCATTCGCCGGCGGCTCTGGCGATTTTCGAGAAATACGGATTCAAGCCCTATCAGGCGGCGTCGAAGAATTGATAAGGACGTTCGCGCCAGTCGGCACGTCGGGCGCGCAACGGTGAGGATAGCGCAATGGACCATCTCGAACGCATCACCGACGAATTCACCCGGCAGGCGCAAACCTTCGAAGTTTGGGCGCAAAACGTCGATGCCGACGTGGACAAGCGTTTTGGCGGCGCGCTCGGCAAGGCGGCGCGCGGACGCCTGATCGATGTCGCCTGCGGGCCGGGCGTAGTGACTGCAGCGCTGGCGCCGGCGGCCTCGTCCGTGACGGCTTTCGACGCCACGGAAGAGATGCTGGCGAAGGCGAAGGCGCGCTGCGCCAAGGCGGGGCTCCGCAACGTCGAATTCAGACGCGGCGACGCCGAGCATCTGCCGTTCGCGGATGCGGAGTTCGACGGCGCAGTCACGCGCGCGGCGCTGCATCATTTCGCCGATCCGCAACGCGCCATCAGCGAAATGTTCCGCGTGCTCCGTCCCGGCGGCGTTGCGGTCTTGGCCGACGTGATCTCGTCGGAAGGCACCGATGAATCGCGGCTGCACAACGCCATCGAGCGGCTGCGCGATCCCTCGCATGTGCGCATGCTGCCGGCCTCCGAGCTTGAATCAGGCATGGCGCAGGCCGGCTTTCGCGATCTGCAAACGGCGACCTGGGACATGAGCCGCGAGCTGGAAGAATGGTTCTCCATCGTGCGCGATCCGGCCCGCGTCGAGCCGATCCGCACGGTCGTGCGCGCGCTCGCCGAGGACGGCCGCAGCGCCGGGATCGGTCTGTCGATCAAGGACGGAAGGATCGTGTTCTTCCATCGCTGGTTCCTGATCAAGGCGGAAAAGCCGGGCGAGCGCTGAGGAGGAGTGGCGGGTGCTCAGCCGCCACCACCGATGCTGTTTGAGCCGCGGCTATCGCTCGTCCGTCAATGTGCGACGTTGAAGCCGACGGTGACCTCGACCCGTAACGTGTCCTCGCCGGGGGAGATTGGCACCGCCGACGCGGCATACATCCGCACGCTCATCGGCGGGGACGGAGCGGAGGGCGGCAGTTCGCTGATCCAGGCCACGCCGCCAAGGGACAGCCCCGCGGCGTGGGCATAAAGCTCGGCTTTGCGACGCGCGTCCGCCATCGCCGCCTGCCGCGCCCGGTCGAGCACCTTCGACACGTCGGAATGCAGGAATTGCACGCTGCCGGCATCGGTCGCTCCGGCCGCGATCAGGGAATCAAGCACCTCGCCCACCCTGCCGATCTGGCGGACCTTGATGCCGACTTGATTGGAGACCGAAAAGGCGACGAGCTTTGGCGCGCTGTTGGGCTGCGGCGGTCCGTAGACGGGCGCAACCGAGAAGCGGACGGTCTGCACGTCGTTGGGTGCGATTCCCGCGTTCTGCAATGCGGCATCGAGAGCCGCCATCGCTTTGGAGTTGGCGTCGGTAGCCTCTTTGGCGGTCTTGGCTTGCGTCGTCACTCCGCTGGTGATCTCGGCATAATCGGGCGCCACGGTGACGCTGCCTTCGCCGCTGACGACGATCCGTGCCGGCGGCAGCGGTGGCGGCGCCGGCGGCTGCTGCGCCCAGGCCGGCACCGTGAGGGCCAGGATGCACGCGGCGAGCGCCACCCCGCCCGTCGTGCCGTTTCGATTGCCGCCCGGTAGAGCCATGGCGACCCTCCCTTGCCGTGCCGACGTTGGCTGCGGCTTCTGCCCAGGATTTGCGGAACCAATAAGGCGACGCCGACCGGGCCATCCCTCTCTCTGCCAAGGGCTATGCCCAGGTCCGCCGCAGAACCCGCAGCCAATTGCGAAAGCATAATTTCTCGATCAGCTTGCCATCGAACCCGCGATTGCGCAGCGCCTGCACCAGTTTCTGCAATCCGGCGGCATCGCCGAGTTCGGCCGGCATCGGCGCGCCGTCGAAATCGGAGCCGAAACCGACGCCGTCTTCGCCCAAATGTTCGAGCAGGTGCTCGATGTGCTCGACGATCAGATCGATCGGCGTGTTCTTGTCCCGGCCGCCATCCGGGCGCAGGAAGCTCGTCGCAAAATTGACGC
The DNA here is from genome assembly GCA_030041005.1 of Xanthobacteraceae bacterium. Lineage (GTDB taxonomy): Bacteria > Pseudomonadota > Alphaproteobacteria > Rhizobiales > Xanthobacteraceae > BOG-931. Next base: position 2,381 of record JASHOR010000152.1, on the reverse strand, counting down.
CGACCAAACCGTTGCTGTTGCGGATCGCGGCAAGCTGCCGATCAGTGAGATTGCGCGAATGCGGACTGATCGCATGCGCGTTCGAATGGGTGGCGACGAGCGGCGCCGTGCTGATCTCGGCGACGTCCCAAAATCCGCGTTCGTTGAGATGCGACAGGTCGATCAGGATCTTCAGACGGTTGCAGGCGCCGATCAGCGCCTTGCCGAGATCGGTCAGCCCCGGTCCGGTATCGGGCGACGACGGGCAGCGGAACGGCACGCCGTGGCCGAACGCGTTGGGCCGGCTCCAGACCGGACCGAGCGAGCGCAGCCCGGCCGCGTGCAGCACGTCCAGGACCTCAAAATCGGTGTCGATCGCCTCGGCGCCTTCGATGTGCAGCACGGCGGCAAGCGCGCCGTCATGCAAACACGTTTCGATCTCGTCGGCGGTGCGGCAGACGCGGAGGCGGCCGCGCGATTCCCGCGCGATGCGATACATGAGCGACATCATGGCGAATACGGTGCGCTGGGCGTCGGCAAGAGCAATCGCAGGCGGCGACGGCATGGCGGTGAAGTCGGGAGATGCCGCCTGGCCCGGCGCCGCGCTCCGTTCGGCCGACGGAACGAAGATCGCGAACAGGCCGCCGGCAAATCCGCCCGCGCCGGCCTTGATGAGATCGAGCTGCCCCTTCTCGTCGCCCTCCAGGAAGGCGGCAACGGCGCCCGGACCGGCACGCCGATGCAGGCGCAACAGCGCGTCGTTGTGGCCGTCGAAAACGGGAACTCGCGTCGGCGCCGGCATTATCGCGGGCGCCCTTCATGGCCGTCGAGACCGACGCCCTTGAGGTGGCCGAACAATGCCGCAAGCTCGGCACGGTCTGCTTCCGGCAGCGGCGGCCTGAGCAGCGAGGCGACGTTGGCGCGCAGATGCGCCGCGTTGCCGGTGCCGAACAGAACAACATCAACGCCCGGCTCGTGACGGGCGAAGCGATAGGCCGCATCGATCACGCTGGCGGCGCCACCGTCATGCACGAGAAAACCGAGCGGATCGTCGCTCTCGCCGAGCCGCTTCTCGACCAGGCCCTTGGCGGCCAGCTCCTTGATCTCGCGGGCGATGCGCGGCGGGTCGGCGAAGATGCGGCGCACCGCGAACATGATGAGGGTGCCGATGCCTTTCCGGCGCGTCGTCGGAAACACGTTCGCGCGGGCGCCCTGGTGCATCATGTGAAAGCCCACCATGGCGACCTCCCAGACCGGATCGTTGAGGGCGCGCTTGAGCGCCTCGTTGGTGAAGTCGACGATCGGGTTTTCGGTCAGTCCGACATGGCGGATTTTGCCCTTTTGCTTCTGTTCGAGGAGAACGGGCGCGATGGTACCGAGCGCGTAATCGTATTCGTGGGCTTCGATGCCGTGCAGGTTGAACACGTCGATGTAGTCGGTACCCATCAGGCGCAGCGAATTGTCGAGGCTCGCCACCACGCGCTCGGGCGACGACCAGGCGTCGTCGCGATGGATGGAAGCCTTGGTCGCGACCACGACCTGGTCTCGCGGAATGTGTTTCAGCGCCTTGCCGACCGCCCCCTCGGTGCCATAGGACGGCGCGGTGTCGATGAAGTTCACACCGAGTTCGACCGCGTCGAGGATGAGGCGGGCCGACTCATCCTCGCTTTTGCCGGTCTTGAGCCCCATGCGGGAAAAGCCGCCGGTGCCGAGCCCGGCAACGCTGACGCGCAGCCCGGTTTTGCCGAGGGTGGTGTATTGCATCGCGACCTTATCTATGGCCTGCCGTTGACCCAAAGCCGGCTTTCATGCCACGACGCGCCACTTTAGAGAATGGCAAAAACGACCGCGAAGCCGATGCCTACCGAACGCTACAACGCCGCCGAGGCCGAACCGCGCTGGCAGAAAGTGTGGGACGAGCGCGGCATCTTCGCCACACCGAACCAGAACCTCGGCAGGAAGTACTACGTGCTGGAGATGTTCCCCTATCCGTCGGGGCGCATCCACATGGGGCACGTGCGCAACTACACGATGGGCGACGTGGTGGCCCGCTTCAAGCGCGCGACCGGCCATGCCGTGCTGCATCCGATGGGCTGGGACGCCTTCGGCCTGCCGGCCGAGAACGCCGCCATGGAACGCAAGATTCCGCCGCGGCAATGGACCTACGACAACATCGCGGCGATGAAGAAGCAGCTCAAGTCGATGGGGCTCTCGCTCGACTGGAGTCGCGAGATCGCGACCTGCGATCCGGCCTATTACCGGCACCAGCAGAAAATGTTCCTCGATTTCCTGCGCGCCGGCCTGGTCGAGCGCAAGAAATCGAAGGTGAACTGGGATCCGGTCGACCAGACCGTGCTCGCCAACGAGCAGGTGATCGACGGCCGCGGCTGGCGCTCGGGCGC
>JASHOR010000151.1 GCA_030041005.1 Xanthobacteraceae bacterium | reverse complement strand
CGCTCCCCGAGGTGGTTATCAGATCAACCGGGATCGGCACGCCGGGATTTTCCTTGCCGAGTTTTTCAGCATCGGCCTTGACCCGATCGATCAACGCCTTGTTGGTCGGCCCGAGGTTCGAGCCCGCGGAATTGTCGGCGGCGTAGGGCACCGGGATCGTCTTCGAGGGGTCTTTCGGGTCGGGCTCGGTCGTCGCCGACGGGCGGCCGTGAAAATATTTGTCCGAGGTGAAGTTCTGGCCGATCAGGCTCGAGCCGATCACTTTGCCGTCGCGCTCGATCAGGCTGCCGTTGGCCTGATAGGGAAACACCGCTTGGGCGATGCCGGTCATCGCCAGCGGGTAGACGAGACCGGTGATCAGGGTCAATGCGACGAGGATTACGATCGCGGGACGGATTTCGCGCAACATGACGAATTGTTCCTCAAGCCAGATGTAAGGCCGTGACCACGATATCGATAGCCTTGATGCCGATGAACGGAACGATCACGCCCCCGACGCCATAGACCCAAAGGTTGCGCAAGAGCAGCGGGCCGGCGCCGATCGGCCGATAGCGGACGCCTTTGAGCGAGAGCGGGATCAGTGCAATGATGATAAGTGCGTTGAAGATGATCGCGGAGAGTATGGCGCTGGTCGGCGTCGAAAGCCGCATGATGTTGAGCGTCTGCAGTTGCGGGTAGAACGCCACGAACATTGCCGGGATGATGGCGAAGTATTTCGCCACGTCGTTGGCGATCGAGAACGTGGTAAGTGCGCCGCGGGTCATCAGGAGCTGCTTGCCAATTTCGACGATCTCGATGAGCTTGGTCGGATTCGAGTCGAGATCGACCATGTTGCCGGCTTCGCGCGCGGCTTGCGTGCCGGTGTTCATGGCGACGCCGACATCGGCCTGCGCCAGGGCCGGAGCGTCGTTGGTGCCGTCGCCGCACATGGCGACCAGCTTGCCCTTCGCCTGTTCGTTGCGAATGAGGCGGAGCTTGTCCTCGGGCGTGGCTTGCGCGAGGAAATCATCAACGCCGGCTTCCGCCGCGATCGCCGCTGCCGTCATCGGGTTGTCGCCGGTGATCATGATGGTACGGATGCCCATGCGGCGCAGTTCGGCGAAGCGTTCGCGGATGCCGCCCTTGACGATGTCCTTGAGATGAACGACGCCGAGCACGTGGTCATCCTTGGCCACGGCCAGCGGCGTTCCTCCCGACTTGGCGATGGTGTCGGCAATCGCCGTGACTTCGCGCACGGTCTCCGGGCTGACGCCCGGCCGCAGCGCGTGCACGGCGCTGCGTGAACCGACGCCGGGTCGTGGATCGTTGAGGTAATTGAGGATCGAGTCCACCGCGCCCTTGCGGACCCAGGAGGTGCCGATGTCGACGCCGCTCATTCGCGTCTGCGCAGAGAACGGGATGAAATTCGCCTTCGTATCCGCAAGCTCGCGTCCGCGGATGCCGTATTTTTCCTTGGCCAGAACGACGATCGAACGTCCTTCCGGCGTCTCGTCGGCCAGTGAGGCGAGCTGCGCCGCATCCGCGAGCTCCTGCTCGGTGACCCCGTGCACCGGCTTGAAATCGGTCGCCTGCCGGTTGCCGAGCGTGATGGTACCGGTCTTGTCCAGCAGCAGCGTATCGACGTCGCCCGCGGCCTCGACCGCGCGGCCCGACATGGCGAGCACGTTGAAGCGCACCAGGCGATCCATGCCGGCGATGCCGATCGCGGAAAGCAGCGCGCCGATCGTGGTGGGAATCAAGGTGACGAAAAGCGCCACGAGAATCACGACCGAGATTGTGCTGCCCGCGTAATGGACGAAGCTTGGAATGGTCGCAGTGGCGAACACGAAAATGATGGTCAGACCGATCAACAGAATGTTGAGCGCGATTTCGTTCGGCGTCTTCTGCCGCTCGGCGCCTTCCACCAGATGAATCATACGGTCGAGGAAGGTCGAGCCCGGCGCGGCGGTGATGCGCACGCGGATCCAATCCGACAGCACCTGCGTACCGCCGGTGACCGCCGATCGGTCGCCGCCGGACTCGCGAATGACCGGCGCCGATTCGCCGGTGATCGCCGCTTCATTGACCGACGCCATGCCCTCCACGACTTCGCCGTCCGACGGAATCATGTCGCCGGCTTCTACCAGCACGAGGTCGCCGACTTTGAGGTTGGTACTCGGCACCAGCCGAAAGCTTTGCCGATCGCCGCCGGCGGTGATCAGCTTGGCCTGCGTCTCGGTGCGCTGCCGCCGCAGCGTGTCGGCCTGCGCCTTGCCGCGCCCCTCGGCGACGGCTTCGGCGAAATTGGCGAACAGCACGGTAAACCACAGCCACAGAATAATCTGAAACTCGAAGCTGATCTGTCCGCGGCCAACGGTCAGATCGTGAACCAGGATCACCGTCGTCAGCAGCGTCACAACCTCAAGCACGAACATGACCGGATTTCTGATCAGCGTCCGCGGGTCAAGCTTGAGGAACGCGGAGCCGATGGCCGGCACGACGATTTTGCGATCGAGCAGCGCCGAAACCGGCATCCGCTTGCGCAAAGTCGATGGTTCCATCGCAGTAACTCCGAGAGCCTAATTGGAGGCGAAAAGCGCGCCGGCGTTCTGCGCGAGCTGTTCGGCGATCGGGCCGAGCGCCAGCGCCGGAAAGAACGTCAGGCCGCCAACGATCACGATGACGCCGACAACGAGGCCGACGAATAACCCGCCTGTGGTGGGGAACGTTCCGGAAGACGCCGGAACCGATTTCTTGGCCGCGAGCGAGCCGGCAATCGTCATGGTCGGAATAATCATCCAGAAGCGGCCGACGAACATCGCGACGGCGCCGCTGAGATTGTAGAACAGCGTGTTGGAGGAAAGTCCGGCGAAGGCGGAGCCATTATTGCCGTCCTGTGAAGTATAGGCATACAGCACTTCCGTGAACCCGTGAGGGCCTGGATTGCCCATGGCGGCGACGGCAGACGGCACCATCATGGCGATGGCGGTCCAGCCGAGATACATGAGCGGCAGGACGAGAAGGGCGAGCATCGCCATCTTGACCTCCTTCGCCTCGATCTTCTTGCCGACGTATTCCGGCGTGCGGCCGACCATGAGGCCGGCGACGAAGATCGCGACGATCACGAACAACAGCATGCCATACATCCCGGAGCCGACGCCGCCGAAAATGACTTCGCCCAGTTGGATATTGATGAGCGGGATCATGCCGCCGATCGCCGTGAAGGAGTCGAGCATGGCATTCACCGCGCCGCACGAAGCGTCGGTGGTGACCACGGAAAATAGCGAAGATCCGACGATGCCGAAGCGGACTTCCTTGCCCTCCATGTTGCCACCGCCGAGGCCGAGTGCATTGAGTGCGTCGTTGCCGTGGGATTCGGCGGCGTAGCAGACGGCGACGCCGGCAAGAAAGAGTACGCCCATGACGGCGAAAACAGCCCAACCTTGCCGCTGGTTGCCCACCATGCGGCCGAAAACGTTGGTCAGTGCCGCGCCGATTGCAAAGATCGAGATGATCTCCACGTAATTCGACAGGGCGGTCGGGTTCTCGAACGGATGCGCGCTGTTGGCGTTGAAAAAGCCGCCGCCGTTGGTGCCGAGCATCTTGATCGCCTCCTGCGAGGCGACCGGTCCGACTGCTATGGTCTGCTTCACTCCTTCCAGCGTAGTGGCGTCGACATAGCCGCCAAGCGTTTGCGGAGCGCCCTGCCAGACCAGGAACAGCGCGTAAGGCACGCAAATCGGAATAAGGATGTAGAGCGTGCAACGTGTGACATCGACCCAGAAATTGCCAACGGTGCGAACCGAATGCCGAGCGAAGCCGCGAATAAGCGCGATGGCAAGCACAATCCCGGTGGCCGCCGACAGATAGTTCTGATGCGTCAGACCGAGCATCTGCACGAGATACGACATCGTGCTTTCGCCGGCGTAGTTCTGCCAGTTGGTGTTGGTGATAAAGCTCACCGCGGTATTGAAGGAGAGATCGGGAGCGACGGCGGTTTGCCCCGCCGGATTGAACGGCAGCCACTGTTGGACGCGCATGAGGACATAGAGAATCAGAAGTCCGCCGACATGGAACAGGAGCATGCCGACGGTATAGGTCACCGCATGCTGTTCCTGGCGCTCGTCGACGCCAGCGATCTTGTAGATGGCGATCTCCAGCGGACGCAGGGCCGGCGAAAGCCATGTGCGCTCGCCGCTGAAGACGCGTGTCATGTAGGCGCCGAGCACCGGCGTAACCGCGATGATAATCGCGCAATACAGCACGATCTGCGCCCAACCGATGGCGGTCATGGTCGTGTATCCCTCAGAACAGTTCGGGCTTTAGCAGCGCCCAAACGAGGTACACAAGCAGCCCCGCGGTGACGAGGCCGGCGAGCGAATAGTCGAAGATCATGACAGTTCCCTCAAAGCAGGTCGCAAGCGTAGACGTAGGCGATCGACACCGCGAAAAAGGCAAAGGCGATGGCCAGCATGATGAAGTCTGCCATAGGATGCTCCGAGCAAAAGATGTGGCATTTATCTACAGAGCGATGAAATAAGGCCGGATTGGAATTGTGTAAAGATTGGCGCGTAATGCAGCGCCGCCGATTTGGCGATCAAATTGCATCAAAAGGCAAGCGATTTCAGATTTCTCTCGATGCGCGGAAGGATCGGGCTCTCGCCGTACCTAAATTTCATTCCGGTGATCTGCTCGTACATGGCAATGTAGCGGCGCGAGAGTTCCTGCACCAGGTCCGGCGGCGCCGGTGGCAATGTGGCGTCACGATACGGATCGCAGTGGTCCCGGAACCACAATCGCAGGAACTCCTTGTCGAAGTATTGCGGTTCCTGGCCCTCCGCAAAGCGCTCTGCATAAGAATCGAGCTGCCAATACCGCGATGAATCGGGCGTGTGGATTTCGTCGATGAGGACGAGGGTTCCGTCGGCATCGATACCGAATTCATATTTGGTGTCCACGAGGATCAGTCCGTTGCGCGCGGCGACATCCTGCCCGCGGGCAAAAAGGGCGAGCGCCGCGACCTTGATGCGATCAAACATTTCCCTGCTGACGAAACCTTCGGCAATCATCTGTTCGGGCGTCAGCGTACGGTCGTGCGCCGCCTCTTTGGTGGTCGGATCAAAGAGCGGATGCGGCAGTTTCTGGTTCTTGCGCATGCCATCGGCAAGAACCGCTCCGCCGAAAATACGCTCACCCGCGGCGTATCTGGTCCACGCCGCGGTATCGGTCACGCCGGTCAGATATCCCCGCACCACCGCCTCGATTGGCAGCGTTGTGCACTTTCTCGCGATGGTTACGTTCGGATCCGGTATCGCCAGCACGTGATTGGGAACGATGTCCCTGGTCCGCTCGAACCACCAGGCGCTCACCTGATTGAGGACCTGTCCCTTCCATGGAATGTGCGCGATGATGCGATCGAAGGACGAGTGCCGGTCGGTGGTGATGAGGACGAGCTTGCCGTTCCGCTCGTAGATGTCGCGGACCTTGCCGGTCCTTTTCGAGCCTAGAAAGCCGAGGTTGGTTTCTTGCAAAACGTCCATTTTTAGATTCCACGATGGTTCTCTGACGGGAAAGCCGCGGGTGCGGCTGCGGGCCTTGCCTCAATGCCTGTGCGGACCCTCGGTCAGGAGGGTCGTTTTTCCTGTACTGACGTCCAAGATCCTTTCGGGCAGCGGTTCGGCTCGGTTCCACCAACCGCCGCCAAGGGCTTGGAACAGTGCGGCGGTATCGGTCAGCCGGGCCGCCCGCGCCTGGACGACCGCAATAGTGGACTGCAAATAACTCTGCTGCGCTGTGAGCAGCAAGAGCACGTTGGCGTTGCCGCTCTGCACCTGCTGTTGCGCCAGATCGAGACTGGTCTTGGCCGCGCGTTCGAAGTCCCGTGCCGCGCGCAGGGCATCGGCGTCGTTCTGCAGCGCCCGCAAACTGTCGGCGACGTTCTGTACCGCGGCGATGACCGTACCCTGATAGGTCCACGCAGCCGCCTGATAGGTGTCTTTGGCCTGCTGCAGCAGATGAAATAGCGTGCCGGCGTCGAATACCGTCTGCGTGACGTTGCCAGCCAGATCCCAGAACGCGTTTTGCGGGGCGAGCAGATGAGCAAGCGCCGTGTTCATGAATCCGGCGTCGGCGCTGATGGTGAAAGACGGCAGCATGTTGGCGGTAGCGACGCCGATCTGTGCGCTGGCCGCGTGTAGCTGCTGCTCGGCGGCGCGGATGTCGGGCCGCTGCTCGATGAGTTGCGACGGCACGCTGACGGGCAGGTCGATCGGCAGATGCAGGTTCGCCAGTCGGAACGTTTCGCGCGGTCCTTTGCTGGGAAAGGCGCCGGCCAGCGCGGCGAGCAGATTGCGATTCTGCTGCAGCGCCTTGCGCAACGGCGGCAGCGTCGCCCTGACCTGAGCGAGAGCAGCCTCCTGTGCCGCGACGTCGCTCCGGTTTGCATAGCCGGCGTTCAATTGGCGCTGCAGGGTCTGGAGCATCTTCGTGTTGATCGTGATGATTTCATTGGTGGCGTCGATCTGGCCGCGCAGCGATGCCTCGTTAATGGCTGCGACCACCACGTTCGCCGTCAGCGTCAGGTAGGCGGCCTCGACCTGAAAACGTTCGGTGTCGGCCATGGCCTGCAGCGCCTCCACCGTGCGCCTATTGAGGCCCCAGATGTCGAAAGTGTAGGTGACTTGCAGCTGCGCCGTATAGAGATCGAAAACGCTGGCGCCTGATGCAGGCACTGGCGCAATCGCGGCGGACGTCCGCTGCCAGGTCGGATTGAAGTTGGCTTGCACCAGCGGAAAATACTTGCCCTCCTGGGCGTAGACGGCTTGTTTTGACGCGCGCAGCGTCGCCAGCGTCGACTGCAAGGTCGGATTGTTCTGCAGCGAACGCGCAATCAGCGCGTCAAGCTCTGGCGACTTGAACAGCTTCCACCATTGCAGAGGGATGTCGCGGCTGGGCTCGAAGCGTTGTGACTGGCCGCCCGCCGTATCCGTTGCCGACGTTCGCGGCGTCAGCTGTTCCCTGGTGTAACGGGTAATCTGCGGCGCGGCCGGCACGCGGAAATCCGGACCGACGGCGCAACTGGCCAGCAACGTCGTCGCGGCGAGAACCGCGGGAGCTGTGGAAAACCATTTGGCGGCAAAGAACACGATATGCCACTGCGGCTGAGCTTGGAATGATGCCGATCGAACGGATTCAACACGCGACTATTATTTACCATTTTTGCGTCATTGGCTGTGCTTGTCTGGCCACACAGCTCATGATTCGACGCCGGTTTTCGCTGTGATTTTTCACAGCGGAGTCCGGCCGACAGGCACTTGCCGTTCTCGTATTTGCGTCGCTGCGGCGGCTGGGAGGCGCCTACCAGCCCGTGCCATTGAGCGGGATACTGCGAACGCCGTCATAAATCCTGTGATTAATGACAGTAGACTGTACGGTTGACCGGCGGCATGTCACGCTGACTCGATTCTGGATTCCCTTTGCCGATGACCCCCGGCCACCGCAGGCTAATTATCCTTGTCGCTGGTGCGCTCATCGCCGCCGCGGCTGGGTTTTATTGGACGTGGCCGCGAGGTGATCTCTCCTATCCGGGCTTTGCGGCTGCCGCCGGCGCCGCCGAGGCCCAGACACGCGATTTGAACGCCGCGCCTCGCGATCCGGACAGCCTGGACCTTTCGGATTCCCAGTTGACCGCAGTCAAGGTCGCGCCGGTTCAGGAGCGTGAATTTCCGGTGGAGAAGGAGGCCGTAGGCAGCATCGATTTCAACGAGGACATGGCCGTACCGGTCTTCACCCCCTATCAGGGGCGTATCATCGCGCTGTTCGCCGAAGTCGGCGACGACGTGAAGATGGGGCAGACGTTGTTCACGATCGACAGTCCCGATCTGTTGCAGGCTGAATCGACTTTGATTGCGGCAGCCGGCGTCGCCGACTTGACCGATAAAAATCTCGCACGGCTTCGCGACCTCTACACCACGCGGGCGGTCTCCCAGCACGACGTCGAGCAGGCGGCTTCCGATCAGCAGACCGCCGAAGGCAATCTGCGCGCGGCACGCGACGCGGTGCGCATCTTTGGCAAGAGCGACCCCGAAATTCAAAAGATCATC
>JASHOR010000150.1 GCA_030041005.1 Xanthobacteraceae bacterium | reverse complement strand
TCGCGAGAATGTCCCAGCGGCTGAACAACCGGGCCCAGCCCCCGACCGAAATTGGGACCACCACGCGCATATTCGATTTCCGATTTCACAGAACAGTCACAATCGCCCGCGCCTCGCCCCTTCGAAGCCGCGAGCCAGCCGCGACGACATAACACCGACCTCGCGTTGTTCAAACCCTATTGCAGCATCGACGACGATTTCCTGCGGTGCCTTTTTCTTCCCCTCCCCTCGCGAGCGGCGAGTGGCCGGCAGGGTCGCCGCGAATGAAATGAGCGGCGGGGTGAGGGACGACCGCAAAAGACCTCCGATCTGAAAGTGCGCCGATCAAAAAGTGCCCCCACCCCTGACCCCTCCCCACCACGCGCTACGCGCGTGGGCGGGAGGGGAAATTTGAAACTCGTTCTCGCGGCGCGAAGGGAGGTCGATCGTCTTCGCTCGGCAAGAGCGAAGACGATCGGGAGGGGGCGGCAGCGGTCGAGAGTGCTCCTGCCATCGGCGATAAGGTTCACCCCACCCCGCGCGCCTTCGGCGCGCGACCCTCCCCCTCCAGGGGAGGGTGAAGCAATGCACTCTCGTTCGCGCGATGCGGTTTTCGTGCGCACCCGAGTCATCAGCAAGCAAAGCGCAAGACCCTCGCCGCACCTTCGATCGTCGTCAGATGACCCGGCGGTGGACCAGCCGGATGCATCACGATCGGCGCGGCGCACGAAATCGAAAATCCGTAGCCCGGATTGGGCGAAGCGAAATCCGGGATCGATGATCCTGATCCGGCTCGCTTGCCGCTTGCCGGGTTTCGTTTCACTCAACCCGGGCTGCAAATCTTCTCGTGTCCCGATTCCGAAGGTCGCATCATTATGCGGCACCCTCGTTTGCGAATTTCGGAATCGAAGGACACTGGCAACTTATTGATCTCGTGTGGCTTTGGTTCAGAACTCCGCATGACGAGGTCGCGGCAGAAATGATGCGGACTTCTGAACCGCCACACTAGACTCGCTTCCGGCAACGAAAAGGAAGCGGAACGCCGACAGACGCTGTTTCGCAACCTCCACGCCCTAGACCAAGCGCAGCGCGCGCCTGCGCAGACAAGTTTACGCAGTCTGCGCCCTTGTCTGCCAATGGCGCGCTCGCCTGTCGGCGTTCCACCGCGGCTCAACGTGCAACTGCAACGCCCTCAAGCGCCGCCGCCAGTGGCTGGCCGGGCGCCACTGCTTAAGCAGGAAGACCGCGGTCGAATGTCCGTTCGCGGAGGTGTTTCGGATTTCCCACAGACATCGGCGCATGTCGGCGAAGTGTCAGGAGCCGACATCGCCCCTCCGGCTGTGTCCGCCTACTTCAAAATCAGAACTCCTGCTCCTACCGCGCCGGCCAGCGTACCGTTTGGCGAAGAGCTCACGGCCGAACAGTATGTGGCAAGGCGCTGCTCAGAGCTTGGCGAGGCTCCCATCGGCCGCACTTCCGCCAAGCCGGCGTAGCTGCGGCCGCTCCCTTGCCTTCACTTTGTAACATACGGCATCGGACTTGGCGCAGGTGCCGCGACTACTGGACCGAAGTGGTAGTTAAATCCGACGGTGACAGTCTGCATGTTTTGTTTGATGATTTCAGTAAAGAAATTACCCGGGCCGCCATTAAAGCCGACCGAATCGTCGGGGAAACCATAGTAATCGTACTCGATCCTTGCTGACCAATTCGGCAAGAACATGTATTCGATGCCGCCTCCGGCGACCCAGCCGGTCCTCGTTTCATTGGCGGTGAATAGAACGCCGGGCAAGGCCCCTGCTGGCGCGCCGGGAAGAGCCAGGTCCGTATATGTGTCATGCACCCAGGCAGCACCGCCTTTAACGTAAAACAGCGCCGGGCCGGCGATTACGCCTGCGCGGCCTGCAATATCGGCGAGCCATTTGGGGTCTGCGGTACAGGTCTGAGGAGCGAGCAACGGAAAGCACGAAACTGAGCTTTGAGCTCCTGACCAGGTGTAGCCGCCCTCAATTCCGAGAAGGGCCCAATCATTAAACTGATAATTATAGCCGCCCTGAATGCCACCCACCGCCCCACTTGGGTTTGGCGTCGCGTCAACAGCACCAAGCGGTGCCGTGAAATTGTTGATGAACTGCTTTTCGCTCCACCCGTAGCCCACATTGCCGCCAAGATAAAATCCGGTCCAGGCTGGGGCGGGAACAATTGGCGGGGGTGGTGCCTTAACGGGCATTTCGGCTGCGAAAACAGGCGTTCCAAGCAGTATCACAAATGCGGCAAGCGCGATCATCTCTCTGCGCATCTTGTCCCCCTTTGGTGCTCAGAATCTACGGCGATTAGACGCCGCCTCCCTTCGGTGTTCGTAAGCTATGCCAGTTACACGGATTGGCTCAGAACTTTTGATACTCAAACAATTATACGCTCAAGATCGCCAGCCTTGTGTAACTTTTTCGCAACAGTAGATAAGATTCTTCCGGTCAAACAGTCGGAGTTCCGTGGCGTCCAATAAAGTCTACCGCGCCTCATCTGAAATTTCGCTACGCGAATTTTCAGCGCGCACCGCGATCAGGCAATCTCGGCGCTGTTTTTTGGTTTCTTTGTCCGGCACCGCGCAACAAGCGCATGAGTGCCGCGACCTGAAAACCTGTGCAGCCGGCGCGGTGTCGGCTGGTATCTATTGACGAATGTCAGGTCCCGCTTTGTCGGATGCAGCGGGGATCAGGATTGCGGTCCCGGCGCCGAACGGGGCCGCATCGCGGCAAACACTTCCAGCACATCCATCGGGAACGGGAACACGATGGTGGAGCCACGCTCGTTGGAAATGTCGAACAGCGTGCCGAGATAACGGAGCTGCATGGCCTGCGGCACCTCGCCGAGGATGCGCGCGGCCTCGACCAGCTTCTGCGCCGCCTGCTGCTCGCCCTCGGCATTGATGATCTTGGCGCGGCGCTCGCGCTCGGCTTCGGCCTGGCGGGCGATGGCGCGGACCATGCTCTCGTCGAGATCGATGCGCTTTAATTCGACATTGGAAACCTTGATGCCCCAGCCTTCGGTCTGCTTGTCGAGCACGTCCTGGATGTCGGAATTGAGCTTGTCGCGCTCGGCCAGCATCTGGTCGAGATCGTGCTTGCCCAAGACCCAGCGCAGCGTGGTCTGCGCGAGCTGACTCGTCGCCGCAAGATAGTTGCTGACCTGGATGATCGCCTTCTCGGCATCGACCACGCGGAAGTAGATCACCGCGCTCACCTTGACCGAGACGTTGTCGCGGGAAATGACGTCCTGCGGCGGCACCTCGTCGACCACGACGCGCAGATCGACGCGCACCATCTGCTGGATGAAGGGATAGAGCAGAATAAGACCGGGACCCTTGGTGCCGGTATAGCGGCCGAGCGTGAAGACGACGCCGCGCTCGTACTCGCGCAGGATTTTGATCGAGGCATAGAGAAAGATCAGAATCAGAATGGCGACGACGGCAATGGGCGCGATGATCATGGCTATCTCCTGGTTCCCACATCTCTCCCCGCGCGCGGGGAGAGGAAAAAATTTTTCTCGGCCTCGCGAAGCGACGGCAACGCGCCATCCATCTCACCGCTTGCCCTGCTCGCGGGGAAAGGGATTGTTTCGCGTTGGCCGCTCCTCTTTCAGTCTCATTGCCTATCTCGGCAGCTCATATCGCTTCAACGCGCAGGACCAGGCCGTCGCGCTTGAGAACCTTGACGGGCGCCCCGGCTTGGAGCGGCGCGGCGGCCCGCGCGCGCCAGATTTCGCCGTTGACGCGCACGCGACCTTCCTCGCCGTCCCAGGCGACGGTCTCGCCCTCGGCGCCGATCAGCGCTTCGCTGCCGGTGACCACCGGCTTGCGGTGCGCGCGCAAGAGAACCGCCAGCCCCAGCAGAATGAGCGCGGCGCTCACCACGGCGGCGACGACCACGACGATGGCGGACAGCCCGAAGCCCGGAACCGGCGCGGGAAACATCATCAGCGCGCCGATCACGAAGGCGGCAATGCCGCCGACCCCGAGCGCGCCAAACGCCCCGATGTGGACCTCCGCGATCATCAGGGCGATGCCGACGATCACCAGCGCGGCGCCGGCGTAATTGATGGGAATGAAGGCGAGCGCGTAAAGCGCAACCACGAGCGAAATGGCGCCGATCAATCCGGGCGCGACGGCGCCGGGATTGAAGAATTCGAGAATGAGTCCGTAAATGCCAATGAGCATGAGGATGAAGGCGACGTCCGGATTGGTGATCAGCCCGAACAGCTCGGTTCGCCAATCCTGTGGCACGTCGACCACGGCGAGCCCGGCGGTCGCCAGGCGCTGCGGCTTGCCGGCGACCGTTACCGTGCGCCCATCGATCGCGCGCAAGAGATCGGGAACGTTGTCGGCGATCACGTCGATGACGTGCAGCGACAGCGCTTCCGTCGCCGGCACGCTCGTCGCGGATCGCACGGCGTCGGCGGCCCAATCGGCATTGCGGTTGTTCAGCGCGGCAAGGCTCTTGATATAGGCAACCGCGTCATTGACGATCTTGCGCGTTTCGGTGTCTTGCGGTTCTTGCGGCTGCGCGGCCTTGCCGGATTGTTTCTGTTGCGGGCTGCCGCCGGGGAAAAGCGAGCCGCCGCCAAGCTGTACCGGCGTCGCTGCGCCGATATTGGTCCCCGGCGCCATGGCGGCGATGGCGCTGGCGTAGGCGATATAGGTGCCGGCGCTCGCCGCGCGCGCTCCGCTCGGCGCAACGAAGGTGGCAACCGGCACGGGCGAGGCCAAGATCGCGCTGATGATCTGGCGCATCGAGGTGTCGAGACCGCCCGGCGTGTTCATGCGCAGGATGATGATGCCGTCGGCGGCGGGATTGGCGGCGGCGATTTGGTGCACGATGTAATCGGCCATGGCCGGCCCGATGACGCCGTTCACATCGAGCACCACGGCGCGTTTGACCGCCGCAGCCCCCGGCGCGGCACGCAGATTGACCGCAAGCGCCAACAGGATCGGCAGGCAAAGCAGCGCTAATACCTTGACCGCGCGCGAACGCATCATCGCATGACCCCGCGCTGACCGCGCCGAAGCGATCCCTCGACCGCTTGCCGGCAATCGCCATTATATCGCGACAAAGGGCACTGCGCCGGTGGCGATGGCGCTGCTATGCTCGGCCGGGGATTTCGGAACTTCGGCCCCGAGGCAGGAGTTGACCATGGGGAAACCTTCCAACCATCGCAGGCCTGACCGTGGCTGAGACGAATATCGGCAAACACCAGCCTTCGAGCACCGTTTCGCCCGGCCGGATCGAGCCCAACGCCGGCATCGACCGGCTTTGCATCGATACCATCCGCACATTGGCGATGGACGCGGTGCAGAAGGCCAAATCCGGCCATCCCGGCGCGCCCATGGCGCTCGCGCCGGTCGCCTACACCCTCTGGCAGCACGCGTTACGCTATGACTGCGGGGATCCGAAATGGCCGAACCGCGACCGCTTCGTGCTCTCGAACGGCCATGCCTCGATGCTGCTCTACGCGCTTTTGCATCTGGCGCGGGTCCGCGATCCCGATAACGCCGGCCGGCCCGCCGTCAGCCTCGACGACATCCGCAACTTCCGCCAGCTCGGCAGCCGCTGCCCCGGTCATCCCGAACATGGCCTGACCCCCGGCGTTGAGACCACGACCGGTCCGCTGGGTCAGGGCTGCGGCAACAGCGTCGGCATGGCGATCGGCGGGCGTTTCCTCGGCGCACAGTTCAACCGCCCGGAATTTCCGCTGTTCGATTTCAATGTCTACGCGTTCTGCAGCGACGGCGACCTGATGGAAGGCGTGGCGAGCGAATCCGCCTCGCTCGCCGGCCATCTGCAATTATCCAATCTGTGCTGGATCTATGACAACAACCACATCACCATCGACGGCCGCACGGACATCACGTTCACGGAAAACGTCGCCGCGCGCTTTCGCGGCTATCGCTGGAACGTCCACCACGTCGAAGATGCCAATGACACCGAGGCCATCGCCACCGCGCTCGACGATTTCCGCAAGACCGGTGACCGGCCGACGCTGATCATCGTCGACAGCCACATCGGCTACGGCTCCCCGCACAAGCAGGACACCAGCGCCGCTCACGGCGAGCCTCTCGGCGAAGAGGAAGTCAGGCTCACCAAGCGCGCCTATGGCTGGCCCGAGGATTCGGCCTTTCTGGTGCCGGACGGTGTTTACGACCGTTTCCAACGCGGGATCGGCGCACACGGGCGAGCACTGCATGAGGCATGGAAGGAACGGCTCGCCGAGTATGGCCTGCGTTTCCCTGACCTCGGACACGAGTTGCAGGCGATGCAGGCGCGCGCGCTGCCGCCGCGCTGGGACGCCGATCTGCCGACGTTCCCCGCGGACGCGAAGGGGCTCGCCACGCGTGATTCGTCCGGCAAGGTCTTGAATGCCGTCGCCGAACGTTGTCCGTGGCTGATCGGCGGCGCGGCCGACCTCGGCGCGTCGACCAAGACGCCGCTGAAATTCCAGTCGGCCGGAGATTTCGAGCCTGGCGAGGCGACCGGGCGCAATCTGCATTTCGGCATTCGCGAGCACGCCATGGGCGCGGTGCTCAACGGCTTGGCGCTGGACGGATTGCGTCCGTTCGGCTCGAGCTTTCTGATCTTTTCCGATTACATGCGCCCGCCGATGCGGCTCGCGGCGCTCATGCACCTGCCGGTGATTTACGTGTTCACGCACGACTCGATCGGGCTGGGTGAGGACGGGCCGACGCACCAGCCGATCGAACAGTTGAGCGGGCTGCGCGCGGTGCCCGGCCTGATCACGATCCGGCCGGCCGATGCCAACGAAGTCGTCGAGGCCTGGCGGGTCATCATGGCACTTGAAGATGCGCCGGTGTGCCTGGTGCTGAGTCGGCAGCCGCTTCCAACGCTTGACCGCAGCCGTTACGCTGCCGCGGCGGGGGCGGCGCGCGGCGGCTATGTCCTGGCGGACGCGCCGGGCAGCCGGCCGGACGTCATTCTGATCGGGACCGGGAGCGAGGTGGCTCTCTGCCTGGCGGCGCGGGATTTATTGACGCGGGACGCCATCGCCGCACGCGTGGTCAGCCTGCCGTCGTGGCAACTGTTCGACCGGCAGGACCAAGCGTATCGCGAGGCCGTGCTGCCCAGATCGGTCAAGGCGCGCGTCTCGGTCGAGGCCGCCGCCACGGCAGGGTGGGAACGCTATGTCGGCATGGACGGCGCCATGGTGGGCATGCATCGGTTCGGCGCCTCGGCGCCGCTCAACGACCTTATGAAGGCTTTCGGCTTTACCGCCGAGAACGTGGCGGATGCCGCCAGGGCGCAGATCGCGAAATGGAAAAAATCATGAATCCTTTGCGAGCGCTTGCCGAGAAGGACCAGTCGGTCTGGCTCGATTTCCTCTCGCGCGAGATCATCGGCAACGGCGTGTTGCAGCGGCTGATCGATGAGGATGGCCTTGCCGGCATCACCTCCAATCCCTCGATCTTCGAAAAGTCGATCGGCGAGTCCGACTTTTACGACGGCGAGATCAAGCGGCTCTTGGGCGAACCCTTGGGCGAAAACGGCCGCTCGCTGGGCTCAGTCTACGAGGCGCTCGCCACCGCGGACATCGCCGCCGCCGCCGATATGCTGCGTCCGCTCTACGATAAGACCGACGGCAGGCACGGCTTCGTCAGCCTGGAAGTCTCGCCTTATCTCGCGATGGACACCGCCGCCACGCTGACCGAGGCGCGCCGGCTGTGGACGGCGGTCAACCGCGAAAACATCTTCATCAAGGTGCCGGGAACAAAGCCCGGAATTCCGGCCATCCGCCAATTGCTCGCCGAAGGCCTCAACATCAACATCACGCTCCTGTTCTCGCAGGCCGTTTACGAGGAGGTGGTCGAGGCCTATCTCGCCGCGCTCGAAGACCGCGCCGCCAAGCGGCAGCCGCTCGACCGCATCGCCAGCGTCGCCAGTTTCTTCGTCAGCCGCATCGACACCGCCGTCGACGCGCTGCTGGATGAGGCGGCCACGCGGGCGATGAATGAAACGGAGCGGCGCAACCTGCAGGCGCTGCGCGGCAAGGTGGCGATCGCCAACGCCAAGCTCGCCTATCGGAGCTGGCAACGCCTGTTCAGCGGCGCGCGCTGGGAACGGCTGCGGAAGCTCGGCGCGCGTCCGCAACGCCTGCTATGGGCTTCAACAGGGACGAAGAATCCGGCCTACAGCGACGTGCTTTATGTCGAGGAGCTGATCGGGCCCGAAACCGTCAACACCATGCCGGAAAAGACCATGGATGCGTTCCGCGACCACGGCCAAGTCCGCGACACGCTCACCGCCGACGTCGATGGCGCAACGCGAACGCTCGAGGCGCTGGGCCGCGCCGGCATCTCGCTCGATGCCGTGACGGCCAAGCTCGTGGCCGACGGCGTGACGCTGTTCACCGACGCCTTCGACAAGCTCAGTGGCGCGCTGGCCGAAAAGCGCCGGCGCGTCCTGGGCGCGGCCATGAACGATCAGGCGATCGCGCTGCCGGCGCCGCTCAAGAAAGCGGTCGACGAAGCCGCCGCCGTCTGGCGCACGAAGGGAAACATCCGCCGGCTTTGGAGCGAGGACGCGGCGCTGTGGACCGGCCGCGACGAGGGCGACTGGCTCGGCTGGCTCGATATCATCGAGGCGCAATTGCGCGACATGCCGAGCCTGACCGAGTTCGCCGACGAGGTGCGCGCGCAGCGATTCACCGACGCGCTGCTCCTTGGCATGGGCGGCTCGAGCCTCGGCCCCGAAGTGTTGGCGCGCACGCTCGGTTCGGCGCCCGGCTTTCCCAGGCTGCACGTTCTCGATTCCACCGATCCGGCCCAGGTCGAAAGCTTTACGCGCAAGATCGAGCTTGCGCGCACGCTGTTCATCGTCTCGAGCAAATCCGGCACCACGCTCGAGCCGAACGTGCTGATGGAGTATTTCTTCAAAAAGACATCCGACGCGATCGGGCGCGACGCGGCGCGCCACTTCGTCGCCATCACCGATCCAGGGACTGCGCTCGAACAACTCGCCCGCCAGCGCGGCTTTCATCGCGTCTTTGGCGGCACGCCGAGCATCGGCGGCCGCTATTCGGTGCTTTCGGCGTTCGGAGCGGTGCCGCTCGCGGCCATGGGGCGCGATGTCCGCAAATTCCTCGAGACGGCGCGCGTCATGGCGCTGGCCTGCGGGCCGGAAGTGCCGCCGGCGCACAATCCCGGCGTCGAGCTTGGATTGACGATCGGCGCGCTCGCGCAACAGGGGCGCGACAAGGTCACGATCGTGGCATCGCCGTCGCTTGCGCCATTCGGCGCCTGGGTCGAGCAACTGCTCGCCGAATCGACCGGCAAGCAGGGCAAGGGCGTGATCCCCATCGCCGACGAACCGTTGGGCGATCCGTCCGTCTACGATGCGCACCGCCTCTTCGTCGTCTTGCGCGATTTGCAGAACGCCGACGCGGCGCAAGACCGCGCCGTCGATGCGCTGCGGCAGGCCGGCCAGCCGGTCGTGCTGATCGGCCTCGCCTCGAAGGACCAGCTCGCGCAGGAATTCTTCCGCTTCGAGATGGCGACCGCGGTTGCCGGCGCGGTGATCGGCATCAACCCGTTCGATCAGCCGGACGTCGAGGCGAGCAAGGTGGCGGCGCGCGCGCTGACGGACGCCTACGAGAAGAGCGGGACGCTCGCCGCCGACACGCCGGTCTTCAGGCAGAATGGCATCGCCCTTTATACCGACGAGCGCAACGCGCAGGCCTTGCGGCAGGCGGGCGCCAATTCGACGCTGGAGAGCTGGCTCGGCGCCCACCTCAATCGCATTCACGACGGCGATTATTTTGCCATCCTGGCTTATCTCGAACGCGACGATGCAAAAGCTCGTCCGCTGCAGGACCTGCGTACGGCGGTGCGCGACAGCAAGCGTGTCGCCACCTGCCTGCAATTCGGCCCGCGTTACCTGCACTCGACCGGACAGGCCTACAAGGGCGGACCGAACTCCGGCGTCTTCCTGCAGATCACGGCGGACGCCGTGTCCGAGCTGCCCATACCCGGCCGCAAGGCGAGCTTCGGCGTGATCGAGGCGGCGCAGGCGCGCGGCGATTTCCGCGTGCTCGCCGAGCGCGGCCGCCGCACCCTGCGCGCGCACCTCGCTAGCGACATCGCTTCCGGGCTCGCTGCGCTCGACCGCGCGGCACGTTCGGTCCTGCGATGAGGTAGGCGCATGCTGGGCCATATCGAGCTGAAAGGTCCCTGACCATGGACGTCGCCGCGCCGGGCCTTGCCGCCGCCCGTCTTCCGCGCCAAGCCGATCCCTGCGCCTTCGTGATTTTCGGCGCCGCCGGCGACCTGACCAAGCGGCTCCTGCTGCCCGCGCTCTACAATCTCGCCACGCAGCGGCTTCTTCCCGAAGAATTTGCGCTGTTCGGCGTGGCGCGGGCGGATTGGTCGGAAGACGAATTCCGCGGTCACCTGAAAACGGCGCTCGACGAGTTCGCAACCGACAGCATCGTGCCGCACCTGCGCGATCAACTGATCGGTCGCTGCCGCTACGTGCGCGGCGATCTCAGTGACATCGCCACCTATCAGCGGCTCAAGAGCGCGCTTGGCGATCACGCCCGCGCGCACAACACGCGCGACAATTGCCTGTTCTATGTGGCAACGCCTCCGGATTTGTTTTCCGTCGTGGCGCGCCTGCTCGGCGAGACCGGACTCGCCAAGGAGGCCGAGGGATGCTGGCGGCGGCTGATCGTGGAAAAGCCGTTCGGCTTCGATCTGCAATCGGCCTGCGAGCTGAACAAGCAACTGCTCAGCGTCTTTGCCGAGAGCCAGATTTATCGGATCGACCATTATCTCGGCAAGGAGACGGTCCAGAACATCATGGTGCTGCGCTTTGCCAACGGCATGTTCGAACCGATCTGGAATCGGGACCACGTCGAACATGTCCAGATCACCGTCGCCGAGACGGTTTCGGTGGAGAATCGCGGCAAGCTCTACGATCACACCGGCGCGCTGCGCGACATGGTGCCCAACCATCTGTTTCAGCTCTTGGCGCTGACCGCGATGGAGCCGCCGAGCTGCTTCGATGCGCCCGCCGTGCGCACCGAAAAGCTCAAGGCGATCGACGCGATCCGTCCGCTGACGCCGGAGAAGGTCCTTGCCGACGTGGTGCGCGGCCAATATCGCGCCGGGCGCGTCGCCGGCAAGGCGGTCGGCGATTACCGCGCCGCGGCGGGAATCGCGCCGCAGAGCGGCACCGAGACCTACGTCGCCATGCGGCTTGGCATCGACAATTGGCGCTGGGCCGGCGTGCCGTTCTATCTGCGCACCGGCAAGGCGCTCGCGGCGCGCAAGACCGAAATCGCCATCAGGTTTCGAAGCGCGCCGCTGTCGCTGTTTCGCGATATGCCGGTTGAGAGCCTTGCCCAGAACCTGCTGGTATTGCGCATTCAGCCCAACGAGGGCGCGGCGCTGCACTTCAACGTCAAGATTCCCGGGCCCGAGATCCGCATCGAGAACGTACGGATGAACTTCAAATACGAGGATTATTTCGATGCGTCGCCAAGCACCGGCTACGAAACGTTGATCTACGATTGCATGATCGGCGATCCGATGCTGTTCCAGCGCGCGATCGATATCGAAGCGGGCTGGCGCGTCGTCGATCCCATTCTGCGCGCCTGGCGCGAGTCCGACGGCGGCGATCTCTCCGCCTACCAGGCCGGCAGCGACGGCCCCGCTGCGGCGGTGCGGTTGCTGTCGCGCGACGGTCTACAATGGCGGGCGATCGCATGAGCACCGAGGGGCGTGCAGAACCCGACATTGTTTGTTGGTGTGTCGGCCGCGCCGCGGCGGCGGCGCCGGTATTGAGCGGAGATTGATTCAATGGATGGCGTGCAATCGGATTTGCCGGCGCATGCGCAGCCGCGCGTGGCGCCGATGGGAACGGCGGCGGCCCTGCCCTGTGTCCTGGTGGTGATGGGCGTGTCCGGCAGCGGAAAAACGACCATCGGCACCCAACTCGCGCTCGCCCTTCATTGGGACTTCGAGGACGGCGACTGGTTTCATCCGGCGCGCAATATCGACAAGATGCACGCCGGCCTCCCCTTGACCGACGAGGATCGCGCGCCCTGGCTGATCGCCATCGCCGATTTCATCGATCGCGCCCGCTACGCCGGCAGGCACGCCGTCGTCGCCTGCTCGGCGCTCAAGCGCCGCTATCGGGCCGTCATCATCGGCAACCGCCCCGACGTGCGGCTGATTTATCTGAAAGGCGACATGGAGCTGATCGCACGGCGCATTGCCACGCGCCACGAGCATTTCATGCCGCCGAGTCTGCTGGCGAGCCAGTTCGAGGCCTTGGAGGAACCGGGACCCGACGAGCGTCCCCTGGTCGTTTCGGTCGAGCCTCACCCGCGCGAGATCGTCGGCCGGATCCTCGCCGCGCTCCTGCCGGAAGACAGGCGCATCGGCGCCGCGCCAAACGGATAAAATCGTCCGGGCCAAGATCTATGACCTTGAACGATCTGGAACTTTCCGCGCGCCGGGGCGGCCGGAAGTTCAGTCATGAGGTCCTGAAATCTCCTCATTGTTTAGAAACAATTCCCACTCAGCTTGGCTGTCGGACTGATTCCGCTTGTGAAATTCTGCTTGGAAAATGAGGGGGTTGAAACGAAATGATGGTGCGATTCAAGACATTTGCGCTGGCGGCCCTGGTGGCGATTATTTCCGCCGGTTATGCCGCAGCCGCCGAGCCCTCCGTGGTCGGCTTATGGCAGAAAGTCGACAGTGACAGCGGCAAGCCGGTCGGCTGGTTCCTGTTCGTCAAAGACAACGACCTCTACGAAGGCGTGATCGCCAAGTTTTTCAGCCGGCCCGGCGATCAACCGAACCCGATCTGTTCCAGTTGCCGGGACGACCGCCGCGATGAGCCGCTCCTCGGCCTGCCCCTGATCCGCGGGATGCAGCGTAACGGCCTGACTTACGAGAACGGCAACATTCTCGATCCGCGGGACGGCAACATCTACAGCGCGATGATGACGGTAAGCCCGGACGGCCAAACCTTGACGGTGCGCGGCTATCTCGGCATCGCGCTGTTTGGACGCGACGAGATCTGGTACCGGCTGCCCGACAGCGCGTACAAACAACTCGATCCCGTTGTCGTCGCTCGCTATCTGCCGGGGATGGCGTCGGCAACCGGCTCGATCGCCAAACGGCGTGCGGAAAGAACCGCGCGATCGGGAAGCCCGATCCGCTGATCCGCCGGCGGCGAGACGCGCACCGACGGCCGCGATCAATCCTCGCCCACGCCGAACGCGCAGCCCGGCATCGCGTAATGATAACGTAAGACGCCGTACCGATCCTGTTTGAGGATCGGCCGGCAGCGATCCACCCAGCGCCGGTCGCGCTCTCTCAAGCGCACCAGCGCGGCGGCGTCGGCCGGCGGCGGCACGCTCCTGATGAACGGATCGCGCGTCGGCGCCCAGCGGGTCACACAGTTGAAGCTGCGCCGGGCTCCGACGCATCCCCCGCTCGTCACCTCCTGGGCTTGCGCCGAGGCGCATGCCGCCGACGCGATGATCGTGAGCGCGAACGCGGCGCCGGCCCATGACGCACACCGCGCGAACCGGCCCGTTCCGGCACGGCTGAAAGTAAACACGACAGGCTCCCTCGACTGCATTGCGCTCCGATCCGACCGATCGGATGGCGGCGTATTAACATTTGCACGCAGGCCGCAGACAGCTCTTCCCGCCATTCCGGGACATGCGGCAAGCGTTCCACGGACGGAGCAATGTCGATGCCAGCCAACCTGCCCTGTTTTGGCACATGGCCGCGGGTCAGTAGCCAATGTCACCGGCGAATGATGAGCGACCCGGCCCGCCGCCGACGCTCCCAGCCGCTGCGTTCGAGTTCCGGAACGACATCGTCGGTGTCGGCATAGCCGAGGCAGAAGTAACCGATGAATTTCCAATCCGGCTCTACGTCGAGGATCGCCGCGACCGCCCGCGGATCCAGGATCGACACCCAGCCCATGCCGATGTCCTGCGCGCGCGCGGCAAGCCAGATCGTGTGCACGGCGGCAACGGCCGAGTATTCGATCATTTCGGGCATGGTGGCCCGCCCGAGGCCATGGCCCTGCGCGGTGGAGCGATCGGCGAAGACTGCAAATTGCGCCGGCGCCTCCGCCAAGCCAGCGAGCTTGAGCCCGGCGTAAAGGCTTGCTCGCTCCGACGTCTGCCCGGCCAGCGCCTTGGCGTTGCAGGTTTCGAAATTGCGCCGGATCGCGGCCCGTCGCTCTTCGTCATCGACGGTGACGAAACGCCACGGCTGGCTCAGGCCTACCGACGGGGCGAGGCAAGCCCATTCAAACAGCGCCTCGAGCGTGCCGGGCGGCAACGGATCGCGGCGAAAATGACGCACGTCCCGCCGCCACCTGAAAAGATCGCCCAACCGCGCACGGAACGCGACGTCGAAACGGGCCGCCGGCGCAGCAGCGGTGATTTTGCTTTGCGAACGAGAGGGCACACCCATGGCGGAAGCTTATCCGCTGCGTGCGAAAGCGGCCAAGCCAATCTGCAGCCGCCGCCAAGCCTGCTCGTGCGCCGGCAAGCCGAAGCGCAGCCAATCGGCGTTTTCCGCGAACGGCCGCACCAGGATGCCGGCGCGACCGAGTTCGACGAAGAGCCGCCGCGCCGCCGGCGCGCGAACGAGGCGAAACAGCGTCGTTCCGCCGATGATTTCGATTCTGGCGCCGGTCAGCATGGCATCGAGGCGCGAGGCTGATTTCGCCAGGCGCCTTCGCGCCTTTTCGATCCAGGCCGCATCGGCCAGCGCCTTGGCGCCTGCCGCCAGCGCCAGACCGGAAACCGGCCACGGCCCCAGCATTGCGCGCAGTCGCGCCGCTGTCGGCGGCGCCGCCAACGCAAAGCCGAGACGCAGGCCGGCAAGGCCGAAAAACTTTCCGAACGAACGCAATACGATGACGTTGGCGCTCGAAACCTCCGCCGCGAGGCTGGCACCGGTCGGCCCGACATCCATGAAGGCCTCGTCGACCACCAGCATGCCGCCATGGCCGCGCAGGCGTTCGGCCAAACTGACCAGATCGGACTTGGCAAACAGCCGGCCGTCCGGATTGTTTGGATTGCAGATAAAGACAAGCGGCGCGTCGGCGACTGCGCCGAGATCGCTGAGGGGAACGACGTTATGTCCGGCAAGGGCCGCCGCGCGCGCGAACTCGCCATAGGACGGCGAGAGCACGGCAGCGCGACCGGGCGGGACAAACCCTGCGACCAGAGGCAATAATATCTGCGTGCCGGGCGCCGGCACGACGTGCGCCGCCGACGGCGCGCCATAGGTTCGGGCGGCGATCTCCGCCAAAGCCGCGGTCGCGGCAGCATCGGGAAGGCGCGCGAGCGCCTCGGGCGGCAGCCGCGGCAACGGGTACGCAACGGGATTGATTCCGGTCGACAGGTCGACGAAGGGTTGCGGCGCTTCGGGAAACCAGCGCCGGGCGACCGTGAGGTCGCCGCCATGCAGAAGCGGTTCGGCTTCGCCGCCGAAGGAAAAAATGTCGGTCGCGCTCGCTCTTTTGCTCACACTTCTGGCCATGCTGATCGAGCTCGCGATCGGTTATCCGCCGGCGCTGGCGCGGACGATCGGCCATCCGGTGAGCTGGATCGGCGCGCTGATCGATGCCCTCGACCGCATGCTCAATCGCGAAGCCGATCCGCCCGGGCGCCGTCGCGGCAGCGGCGTCATGGCCGTCGCCATCATGTGCGTGATCGTCGGAGCGGTCGGTATCTTCATGCAGCGGGACCTTGTTCGCGCGCCGTTCGGACTGCTCGCGCTCGCCGTGCTGGCCAGCACGCTGATCGCGCAACGCAGCCTGCACGCCCACGTCGCCGACGTCGCCGCCGCTTTGGAGAAAACGAGCATCGACGCCGCGCGCACGGCGGTATCGCGAATCGTCGGCCGCGACACCGCGGCGCTCGACGAAGCCGGCGTCGCCCGCGCGGCCATCGAAAGCCTTGCGGAGAATTTTTCCGACGGCGTCTTGGCGCCGGTGTTGTGGATGGCCATTGCCGGTCTCCCAGGCGCCGCACTCTACAAGGCGATCAACACTGCCGACAGTATGATCGGCCATCGCACGCCGCGCCACCAAGCCTTCGGCTGGGCGGCGGCGCGGCTGGACGATCTCGTCAACCTGCCGGCGTCGCGCTTGGCCGCGCTGCTCATCGCCGCCGCCGCGGCGCTCCGCGACAAAATCGCGGCGCGAGCGGCGCTGCAGGCGGTTTGGCGCGACGCGACGCGGCACCGCTCGCCCAATGCCGGCTATCCGGAAGCCGCGATGGCCGGCGCGCTCGGCCTTTCGCTCGCCGGACCGCGCGTGTACGGCGGCGTGCGCAGCGACGATGCCTTCATGGGCGACGGCCGCCGCGATGCCGGCGCGGCCGACATCCGCCGCGCGCTTGCGCTTTATCGTGCCGCCGACGCCATGCTGGTCGTGCTGGTCGCAGTGCTGACGGGCATTTTTTTCATCGCGCCAATGTAAGCAGGCGGTCGAGATCGAGGTGCGCCGCCACATGCGCCGCGAGCGCATCGAGCGTCCGTTCGAGCTGCGCGTCGTAGGCGACATGTGTTGGCCCGGCGGAAAATCGTGTGAGCCACGCGCCGCGCTGCCGATCGTCGGCAAACAAGCCGTGAACATAGGTGCCGATGACCCGACCATCGGCCGAAACGGCGCCCTCGGGCGAGCCGTTTGCACGGTGCGCGAACGGCCGCGCGCAGTCAGCTCCCTCGGTCACTCCCATGTGCATTTCGTAGCCGGAAAACGAGGCGCCGTCGCAGCTTTTCCCTTGCACCGGTTCGAGGCGCTTTGCCGCCACCACGGTGGTTGTCACGTCGAGCAGGCCGAGCCCGTCGACCTTGCCCGGCGGACCTTCGATGCCATCGGGATCGGCAATCATCCGTCCCAGCATCTGATAGCCGCCGCACAGGCCGAGGACGACGCCGCCACGGCGCCGGTGCGCGGCGATGTCGATATCGAAGCCCGCCGCACGCAGCGCCGCGAGATCGGCGATGGTGGCCTTCGAACCCGGCAGCAGGATGAGATCGGCATCGCCGGGCAGCGCCTCGCCGGCGCGCACGCGCACGAGGTCCACCGCGGGTTCGGCCTCGAGCGGATCGAGATCGTCGAAATTGGCAATATGCGGCAGGATCGGCACGGCGATGCGCAGACGCTCGGCGCCCTCCTTGCCGGCTTGACGGGCCTTGATCGCGCGCGGCGCCGCGAGCGCCATGGCATCCTCGGCCGGCAGCAAATGCGCCTCGGCGAAATAAGGAACGAGGCCGAGCGGCTGCCATCCCGTGAGTCGCGCGATGCGCTCCATGCCGGCCGCAAACAGCGCCGGATCGCCGCGAAATTTGTTGACGATGAAGCCGCCGATCAGCGCTGCGTCCTCGGCGGCGATCACGGCCTTGGTGCCGGCCAGGCTGGCGATGACGCCGCCACGGTCGATGTCGCCGATCAGCACGACCGGCACGGCGGCGGCACGGGCGAATCCCATATTGGCGATGTCGTTGTCGCGCAGATTGATTTCACTGGCGCTGCCCGCCCCTTCGACCAGAACGATATCGGCCTCGCGGCGCAGCCGGGCAAAACTGTCGAGCACGAACGGAAGGAGATCGCGCTTGATGTGTTGATAGGCCGCCGCCTTGGCGCTGGCGAACACGCGTCCCTGCACGACGATCTGGGCGCCGATTTCGCTCTGCGGCTTGAGCAGCACCGGGTTCATGTGCACGCTCGCAGCGACGCGCGCAGCGCGCGCCTGCAGGGCCTGGGCGCGGCCGATCTCGCCGCCGTCCGCCGTCACCGCCGCATTGTTCGACATGTTCTGCGGCTTGAACGGGCGCACATTGAGGCCGCGCAACGCCAAGGCGCGGCAAAGCCCGGCGACGATCAGCGACTTGCCGACATCGGAGCCGGTGCCTTGAAACATCAGCGCGCGGGCGGCCATGCTTTCCCGAGGGCTTTTTCCGTGGCAGCAGAATCAATCGAGGCCCGGAAAATACCTTCGATCGCAACGGCAGGCAGAATTTCCGAGAAGACTGCGATGTCAAGGGCGCGAAGCGCCCTTCGGGTATACCCTTGACACCGCAGTTTTTTCGGAAGAGCGGCGACCGTTGCGATCGAAGGCGTGCACAATCGCAGCATTGGTTCTCCGATCGAAGCCCGCCCGCCCTAATACTCGATGCCCGGCTGCGCTTTCACGCCGGCGGCGAAGTGATGCTTGATCAGCGTCATTTCCGTCACCAGATCGGCGGCGGCGATCAGCTCCGGCTTGGCGTTGCGTCCGGTGACCGCGACATGCAGTCCCGGCCGCCGCGCCTTCAACGCCGCAACGACACCGGC
The DNA here is from genome assembly GCA_030041005.1 of Xanthobacteraceae bacterium. Lineage (GTDB taxonomy): Bacteria > Pseudomonadota > Alphaproteobacteria > Rhizobiales > Xanthobacteraceae > BOG-931. Next base: position 7,622 of record JASHOR010000150.1, on the reverse strand, counting down.
GAGATCGAGATACTCGTAGCGCAGCGCGATATTCAGCTCGTCGAGGATGACGAGCGCGAAGCTCGCATCGTCCATCAGTTCGCGCGCCTTCGCCCACGCGCGCTCGGCCGCCGCAACATCGCGGGCGCGATCCTGCGTTTCCCAGGTAAAGCCCTCCCCCATCGTGTGCCACACGAGCCGGTCGCCGAATGTCTGCAGCGCATCGCGCTCCGCCGTGTGCCACGCGCCTTTGATGAACTGCACCACGGCGACGCGCTGGCCGCGCCCGAGCATGCGCAGCGCAAGACCGAAAGCGGCGGTCGATTTTCCCTTGCCGGCGCCGGTGTGCACGATGAGCAGCCCCTTCTCGATGGTCTTGCCGGCCACCTCGGCATCCTGCACCGCCTTGCGGTTGACCATCTTGGCGCGATGACGCTCGGCTTCGGTCTCGCCGGTCCTTTGGCTCATAACGTTCCTTTCACCGCCAGCGGCAAGCCGGCGACCATGAGCACCACGCGGTCCGCGCGCGCGGCGATGCGCTGGTTGAGCACGCCCTGCAGATCGCGGAATTTGCGGCCGAGCGGATGGTCCGGCACGATGCCGGAGCCGACCTCATTGGTGACCAGCACAACGGGCGCCGGCGCCGCCGCCAGCGCTCTTTCCAGCTCGTTGACCTCTTTGTCGATGGCGGCGTCCGCCAGCATCAGGTTCGACAGCCACAGCGTCAGGCAATCGACCAGCACCGGCGACCGCTCGCTGCCGGCCACCGCCGCCGCAAGATCGCGCGGCGCTTCGACGGTGCGCCAGGACGGGCCGCGGCGCGCCCGATGCAGCCTGATGCGCGCGGCCATCTCGTGATCATGCGCTTCCGCGGTCGCCACATAAATCCATGGCGGCGGCGTCGCCGCGATCAACGTCTCGGCATAGCGACTCTTGCCAGACCGCGCGCCGCCGAGAACCAGAGTGAGATTGGGCACAGCAGCGGCCTTCGTGTTGCCATCAATTGTAGAAGTCGGTTCGACAGATTGACAGTACGGCTCGGTAAAATCTATCGTGAGAGAATCGACGGTCCCTCGTAAGAGGGCGAACAGGGAATGCGGTGCGGAACGAGAGTTCCCAAGCCGCAGCTGCCCCCGCAACTGTACGCGGGAAGTCTCGTCCACACGCGCCACTGGCGGCGGTTCACGCTGCCGGGAAGGCAGGGCGAGGCGCCGATCCGCGAGCCAGGAGACCTGCCGTCGACCGAGTCGACGCGACAAACACCGGTCGGGGTGTACTGGTGGATGATCCGAAGGACGCTCGTCCCTTTGGTCCTCGCTCGCGCCGACGTGCCGGTCACGCGAGGACCCATCATGCTCAACTTGCTTCGATCGACGGTCGATGACGCCTCGACCAATCAACGCGCCAGGGTAACGGCGCTCTATCTGGTGCTGTTCACGTTCACTGTCCTGGCCTGGATCTGGGCAGCGATCGCGCTGGCAGGACGGCCGACGCTGCTCGGCACCGCGTTTCTTGCCTATGTGCTCGGCCTGCGCCATGCCGTCGATGCCGACCATATTGCCGCGATCGACAACGTCGTGCGCAAGCTGATGCAGGAGGGCAGGCGTCCGCTCGCCGCCGGCTTTTTCTTTTCGCTCGGTCATTCGCTGTCCATCGCGCTCGCCGTGACCGCCATTGCCGCCACGGCCTTCGTGGTGCAGGGCCGCTTTCACGACTGGCAGGCGATTGGCAGCATCATCAGCACCGGCGTTTCCGCATTCTTTTTGCTCGCCATTGCGGTCATCAACATCGTCATCCTGCGCGGCATCTGGAGCAGCTTCCGGCGCGCGCGCCGCGGCGAGCCGATTGTCGAGGAGGAGCTTAATCTGCTGCTCTCGGGCCGCGGTTTCCTGTCGCGCCTGTTCCGGCCGCTGTTTCGCATGGTTTCGGCAAGCTGGCATATGTTCCCGATCGGTTTCCTGTTCGGCCTGGGCTTCGATACCGCAACCGAGATCACGCTGTTTGCAGTGGCCGCGAGCCAGGCCTCGGGCGGCATGACCTTCGCCACGGTGATGATCTTCCCGGCGCTGTTTACCGCCGGAATGACGCTGGTCGATACCACCGACAGCGTGCTGATGGTCGGAGCCTACGGCTGGGCGTTTCTCAATCCGATGCGCAAGATCTGGTACAATCTCACGATCACCGCGATCTCCGTCATGGTCGCATTGCTGATCGGCGGCATCGAGGCGCTCGGCCTGCTCGCCGAGCAGCTTCACGCGGAGGGACTGTTCTGGCATGCGGTCGACTCGCTCAATGACGGTCTCGACGACTTCGGCTACGTCGTGCTGGCGATTTTTGTTATCAGTTGGAGCGCGTCCTATCTGATCTACCGCTGGCGCATCGACCGACCGGCGATCGAACGCGTGCGGACGGCGCGATGACAAATCCAGCCGACATGGCGACGCCGCACGCCTCCGCGACACCGGCGCCGACCGTCTATGTCTGCGTCACGTGCCGGCCGCCCGGCGCACCCGACAGCCCGGCACGACCCGGCGCCGTGCTTGCCGCCGCAACCGAGCAGGCCGCGGCGGGAACCGAGGTCGAAGTCCGCCGGCTGTGTTGCCTCGGCAATTGCAGCCGCGGCCCGAGCGCGGCGCTGCGCTGCAACGACTCCTGGACCTACGTGTTCGGCGGGCTGGACGAAACCTGCGCCGACGCGCTGGTCAGCGGCGCCCGCCTCCTGGCGCGCGCCGCCGACGGAATTCTGCCCTGGCGCGGGCGGCCTGAACAACTCAAGCGCGGCCTGATCGCCCGCGTTCCTCCCATCGGCTTTCCAGGAATCGACCCATGAACGGCTCACTCGCCCGCGTCCCCTGCACCATCGTCACCGGCTTTCTCGGCGCCGGCAAGACGACCATGATCCGCCACGTGCTCGCCAACGCGGCCGGGCGCAAGCTCGCGGTCATCGTCAACGAATTCGGCGACGTCGGCATCGACGGCGAAATCCTCAAGGCCTGCGGCAACCAAGCCTGCCCGGAGGAGAACATCGTCGAACTGGCCAATGGCTGCCTGTGCTGCACGGTCGCCGACGAATTCATACCGGCGCTCGACGGCATTCTGTCGCGCGATGCCGTCGAGCACATCGTCATCGAAACCTCCGGCCTCGCCTTGCCGAAGCCGCTGGTGCAGGCGTTCCACTGGCCGGCGATCAAAAGCCGCGTCACCGTCGACGGCGTCGTCGTCGTGGTCGACGGCGCGGCGCTGGCGGACGGACGCGTGGCGGCGGACCTCGAAGCCCTGGCGCAGCAGCGCGCTGCCGATACGGCGATGATCCATGACGATCCGATCGAGGAGGTTTTCGAGGATCAGATCGCCTGCGCCGATCTCGTCGTGCTCAACAAGCGCGACCTGCTCGACGATGCCGGCATGGCCAAGGCGCGGTCCGCGATCGCCGGCGTGCTGCCGCGCAGCGTCAAGACGATCGCCGTCGCCGACGGCAAAGTGGATGCGAGCCTGCTGTTGGGGCTCGGCGTCGGCAGCGAAGACGACATCGCCAACCGCCGCACGCGACACGATGCCGAGGAGGATCACAACCACGACGACTTCGATTCGTTCGTCGTGGCGCTCGGCGAGACCGCCGATCCCGCCGCGCTCGTCGCACGCGTTGCCGCATTGGCGGAGAAATTCGACGTGCTGCGGGTCAAGGGTTTTGCCGCGGTCGCCGGCAAGCCGCTGCGCCTCTTGGTGCAGGCGGTCGGCCCGCGCGTCACGCAGCACTTTGAAAGGCCGTGGCGTGCGTCCGAAGCGCGCGAAGGCCGCCTCGTCGTGATCGGACTGAAGGGAATAGACCGCGCCGCGGTAACGCAGGCGCTTTTGGGCTAAGCGCATGATCCCGAAAAGTGGTCGCCGGTTTTCGGAAAAGATCATGCGCAAATCCAGGTCAGGCTGAGCGATGCATTTGCTCGCGACCACATCGACCAATCTCGACGAGACCGTCGAAGCGATCGATCTTGGCCAGTCGCCGGGCGACCTCGCCGTGCTCTCCTTCGCCGACAGCGATCTCGCCGGGCTGGCCGCGGCGTGGGAGGCGGAACGCGCAAGCCTGCCGAGCGTGCGGCTCGCGCACTTGCGCGAGCTTCGCCATCCGATGTCGGTCGACCTGTGGATCGACCGCGTCGGCGCGAACGCCAAGGCGATCGTGGTGCGTCTGCTCGGCGGACTCGATTGGTGGAAATACGGCGTCGAACGGCTCTCGGCGCTGTCGCGCGAGCGCGGCATCGCGCTTGCGGTGCTGCCCGGAGAGGATCGCGACGATGCGCGGCTTGCTGCAGCTTCGACCTTGCCGGCCGACGAACTGGAAACGCTGTTGCGCTATTTCCGAGAAGGCGGCCGGGAGAATCTGCGCGCCCTGTTGCGCCGCCTCGCGCGTTACGCCGGGTGCGACCTGAAAGTCGATGCGCCGCGGGCTTTGCCGCGTCATGGCGGCTATCTGCCTGGCGAAGGCGCGGTCGATCTTCATCGGCTGGTCGCAGCCTTGAAGGCGGATCGCGCGGTCGTGCCGATCATCTTCTATCGCGCCATGCTGCTGGCGGCCGATACGGCGCCGGTCGACGCGCTGTACGCGGCGCTTGTGGAACGCGGCCTCGCTCCCGCGCCGCTCATGATCACGAGCTTGAAGGAGAAAGAGGCTGCCGCCTTTTTGCGGCAGGCGTTGGCGCGGCTTCGCCCGGCGCTCATCGTCACCATGACCGCCTTCGCCGCCGGCGGCACGATCGGCGCCCCGACGCCGCTCGATGCAGCGGACGTCCCGGTACTTCAAGTCATCAGCGCCACCACCAAGCGCGCGGCCTGGCGCGCCTCGCCGCGTGGATTGGGCGCCGCCGATCTGGCGATGCATGTCGTGCTGCCCGAACTCGACGGCCGCATCCTGGCCGGGGCCGTGGCATTCAAGGATCCGTTGACGCCGCAAGACGGGCTCGCCTTTACCGCACTGGCGAGCCGTCCCGAAGCCGACCGCGTCGCCTTGGTCGCCGATCGCATCGCGGCGCTCGCGCGCCTGGGCGCGCTGCCGCGCCGCGAGCGTTGCGTCGCCATTCTCATGCCGGACTATCCCGGCGCGCCCGGCCGCACCGGTTACGCGGTCGGGCTTGACGTGCCGGCGAGCGTCGTCGCCTTGCTCGACGATCTCGCCGCAGCCGGCTATGCCGTCGGCCGCCCGGCAAGATGTTCGCGCGAACTGCTTGCCCTGCTGGCTGCCGGTGTCGATGAAGCGACGCTTTCACTCGCGCAATACGAAGCTTTGCTCGCCCGCGTGCCGAGCGCCGCCGCCGCGCGCGTGCGGCAGGCATGGGGCGAGCCGGCGGACGATCCCGATTGTCGCGATGGCGCCTTTCGCTTCCGCGCCAAGCGCTTCGGCAAAGTCTGGACGGCGCTGCCGCCCGACCGCGGCCACGCCGCAGAACGGCGCGCCGATTATCACGACGCGTCGCTGCCGCCGCGCCACGCGCTGCTCGCGTTCGGCCTATGGCTGCAGCACGTGGCCAAAGCCGATGCGCTCGTCCATATGGGCGCGCACGGCACGCTGGAATGGCTGCCAGGCAAGGCCGTGGCGCTCACCGCGGACTGCTTTCCTGAAATCGTCTGCGGAGCGCTGCCGGTGATCTATCCGTTCATCGTCAGCAATCCGGGCGAGGCGGCGCAGGCCAAGCGGCGGCTCGCCGGGGTGACCATCGGGCATCTGACGCCGCCGCTTGCAGCCGGCGGACCTTTGTCCGGCGACGCGCGCGAACTGGAGCGGCTGATCGATGAATACGCAGAGGCCGACGGACTCGACCGCCGTCGCCGGGAGCGCCTCGCCACGCTCATCGTCGACACTGCGCGGCGTACCGGACTGGCGCGCGAAGCCGGTATCACCGACGCGATCGCAGCCGACGATGCGCTGCGCCGCATCGACGCCTGGCTTTGCGATCTGAAAGACCTCGCGGTCAAGGACGGCCTGCACGTTTACGGCCGCGCTCCTGTCGGCATCGACGACGCGGCTTTGGTGGCGAGCGCGCAAGCCGAACGTGCGGCGTTGCTCGCAGCACTTGACGGCCGGCGCGTTGCGCCGGGCCCGGCTGGCGCGCCCGTGCGCGGGCGGCGCGACGTGCTGCCCACCGGCCGCAACCTGTTCACCGCCGATCCGCGCACGCTGCCGACCCCGACGGCGATGGAGCTCGGCAATCTTGCCGCCGCCGAAGTGGTGCGGGCTCATCTGCAGAGCCATGGCGACATGCCGCGCGCGGTGGTGATCGACTTGTGGGGCAGCACCACTTTGCGCACCGGCGGCGAAGAAATCGGCCAAGGCCTTGCTCTCTTGGGCTGCCGGCCGATCTGGGAGCACGCCACCGGCCGTATCACCGGTGTGGAAGTGTTGCCGGTCGCCGCGATCGGTCACCCGCGAGTCGATGTCACATGGCGCATTTCCGGATTGTTTCGCGATTTGTTTCCGGCGCAGATCGCGCTGATCGATGCCGCAGTACAGACCGTCGCCGCGCGGGACGAAGACGACGACGAAAACCCCCTTGCCGCGATGCGTCGCGCCCATAATGCGAAGGGCGATGCCCGGCACGGCGCGCACCTCGACCGCATCTTCGGCTCGGCGCCCGGAACCTACGGCGCCGGTATCGAAGACATGCTCGGCCACGATGTCGGCACCGACGCGATCGGCATGGCCTATCTCGACGCCGCCTCGCATGTCTATGCTGGCGCCGAGGGCCAGGGTGCCGCGGCGCCCGGCGCCTTCGCCCAGCGCGTCGCGAGCGCCGACATGCTCGTTCATGTCGGCGACGATCCCGGCCGCGATCTTCTCGAGGGCGCCGAAGATGCGGCCTTTGTCGGCGGCTTCGCCGCGGCGGCGAAAATGCTGGGACGTGCCGCCGATCTCGTCATGCTGGACATGACCGATCCGCAGCGCCCCCGGGCCCGTACCCTGTCGGCCGCGCTGGCGCGCATCGTCCGGGCCCGCGCAATCAATCCACGCTTCATCGCCGGGCAGATGCGGCACGGGCCGCGCGGCGCCGCGGAGCTTGCCGAAACGGTGGACCGGCTCTTCAGTTTCGCGGAGACAACCGATGCCGTCGACGGCGAATTGTTCGATCTCCTTCACGCCGCCTATGTCGACAATCCCGACGTGTGCGCCTTCCTGCTACGCGAAAATCCCGACGCTGCCGCGGGGATTGCGGAGCGTTTCGAGGCGGCGCGGCGGCGAGGCTTCTGGCATCCGCGCCGCAACGACATAGATGCGACTTTGGCCGCGCTGCGCGATAAAGCCGTCGTTGGAGAAATGGCATGACCGCACATGCGCGCACGACGACGCCGCGACGCGGTGCTTGTCCGGGGCTTTCGGCGCCGATGCCCACGGGCGACGGGCTGCTGACGCGCTTTACGCCGATCGGCACCATTGCGCTCGCCACGTTCAAGCGCCTCTGCGCGGCGGCGCGGACTTATGGCAACGGCATCGTGGAAGTTACTGCACGCGGCAGCATCCAAATTCGCGGCTTGAGCGCCGCTTCCGGGCGCCAATTCGCTGACGAGATCGCCACGCTCGAGATTGCAGCGCAAGACGGCGTGCCCATTCTTTGCAATCCGCTTTCCGGCATCGATGCCGAGGAAATCTTTGACAT
>JASHOR010000149.1 GCA_030041005.1 Xanthobacteraceae bacterium | reverse complement strand
CCGGTCACGGTGATGGAATTGCCGATGGCGATGGCATCGGTGGCGTTGACCGTGTTCGAGTTGCCGAGCACCGCGGAGCCGGCCGCATTGGCTGTGCTGGCCAGCGTATTGCTCGAGCCGACCACGTCGATGCTGTCGCCCCAGTTGGTCGTGTTGGTCGTGTTGATGGTGTTGTTGTTGCCATAGGCGAAGCTGTTATTGCCGTTGACGGTGTTCGGGTCGCCGATGCTGAAGCTGCCGCTGCCATCGACCGTCTGCCCGGTGCCGAAGGCGCCGGAATTGTCGCCGGTCACGGTATTGCTGGCACCGACCGCGACCGCATTGGTGCCGTTGGCATTAGCGTTGAAGCCGAGCGCGACGCTGGTCTGGCCGCTCGCCGCGCTGCTTGAACCGATGGCAATGCTGTAGCTGCCGCTGGCGTTAGGGCCGCTGACGGTGACGTCGTCGCCGCCGCCAAGCGCGATGGCGCCCTCCGCATTGGCCTGTGCCAATGCGCCCACCGCGGTGGCGTTGAGCGCATTGGCCTGGGCGAAGGAGCCGACCGCGGTGGCGTTAGACTCTTCGTCCCCGGTCGTGCCGGCCTGTGCGGACCAGCCGAGCGCCGTTGTAAGGCTGGTGGGTGTTACTGCGGAAATCGCGGCGGTGCCCGACACGCTGGAGGTGCCGACCGCTATGCTGTCCGTGCCGACCGCCTCGCTGAGGGTGCCGAGCGCCATGCTGTTCGACCCCGCCGCCACGCTGCCGGTGCCGACCGCCGTACTGTCTTGCCCCGACGCCACACTATCGTAGCCACAACTCGTGCTGTACGGGCCGCTCGCGGTCCCCGCGCTGCACACCGCGGTGTCTTGCGCCGCCGCCGGCCGCGGCATCAGTGCGAGCGTACAACAGGCGACAACCGCCGGCAGCAATGTGCGCAACATTCCACGAGACACGCGCATGGAAGCCTCCGCCTTTGGCGCAGGCGAAATCGCAAGCCCATCAGCGATGGGTTTTTCTATGGTGTAAAATATTCTTTGTTCAGCCCGCGAACGCCCGAACCCTGTTCATCAGTTGCCCCCGCCACGGCAAGACCGCTGCAAAGCCCTTAGCGGGTCGTGCCATGGCGCTCCATCCTACCTCAATTCACGCAGCGCGGAAGCTGGCGCGGGCAGCGGCGAATAGGGCGGATCAGCCGAAGGCGTAATCCGCCGCACCACGGAAACGATCAAGGCAATTAAAGCGTCGGGGTTCTTAGTCTTTCTCGATCAGCGAGAAGAACCGTCAATCGCCGCAGCCACTCGGGCGATTGCGCCGCTGCCGCGCGCGTGACAAAAGCTGGCATGCACCAACGGCAACGGCACGACGGGCTGCCCTTGCAACGCCATCGCAATCGGCATCAGCCTCGCCGCGGCGGCGGGCGGCACAGCGACCGGACCATCCTTTACGGCTGGCACACCGTCACGGCGGCGCTCGCCAACCCGGCGCGGCGCATCCGCCGGCTGCTGGCAACCGAGAACGCCGTGCGGCGTCTTGCCGACGAGGGCATCGCACTGCCGGAAACGCTCGAAGTGGCGCGGCCCGATGCGATTGCGGCAGAGCTCACCCCCGACGCCGTGCACCAAGGCCTTCTCGCCGAGGCCGATCCCCTGCCCTCGCCCGGCATCGACGTTTTGCCGGCGACCGGATTGGTGCTGGCGCTCGATCAGATCACCGATCCGCATAACGTCGGCGCCATCCTGCGCACCGCCGCCGCCTTTGCCGTCGGCGCGGTCGTGGTCACGGCGCGGCACAGCCCTGAGGCAACCGGCGTGCTCGCCAAGTCGGCGTCCGGCGCGCTCGAATACGTGCCGCTCGTGGTGGCTCAGAATCTTGCTCGCGCGATCGCCGAACTCAAAGCGCGCGGTTTCCTGGTTGTCGGATTAGACAGCGAAGCGGCCGATGACCTTGGCGGCATCGCGCTCACCGCTCCGCTCGCGCTCGTGCTCGGCGCCGAAGGCAAAGGATTGCGTCAGGGCACGCGCGCGGCTTGCGATCGTCTGGCGCGGCTCGATCTTCCCGGAGCGATCAAGAGCCTCAACGTCTCCAATGCCGCTGCACTTGCGCTCTACATCGCGCGCTGCGCGCTTGCATGAAAATGCGAAGGCCCGCACGCGGCGGGCCCTCACGTTTTTGATCGAGGATGGATGGCGGCTCAGTGGTGGTAGTGATGGAACGCCGGCCAAGCGGCCGTCGGCCGACGATAGTACTGATGCCCATAGAAACGATGATGGTAGGCGACACGCACAGGCGGCCAGTAACGCGCCCGATGCGCAACCCCGTATCGATACCCGTAGCCGTATCCGTATCCTGAGAAATACGGGTAGCTTCCCGGCCAAACGTCCGACGCGACCGGCGTCCACGTATGGTAGGGCACCTCGATGCCGGGACCCGTATAATCCGGCCCTTGATTGACGACGTAGATCGGTGCCGGAGCGATCGGCACCGGCTCAGCCGCCGGCACCGGGTAGCTGAGAAGGCCGGGGCAGCCGCACGGACAGCCGCAGCCGCGATACCACGCGAACGGCAACGGCGCCGGGGCAACCGGCTGCGCATAGACGACCGCGGCGGTGGGAGTGCCGCAACCGCCGCAGCCAGAGCCGTAAAACACGGGAGCTTGAACGCCCCAGCCGCAACAGCCGGCAGAGGCGACCGAAGTCATTGCGGCCGAGAACAGACCGGCCAGAAGCAAGAGCGAAGCGCGATGAAGGGACATGATACACCTTTGCTGACGAAACCACCTCCGCGAGGAGGCAGATGAAAGCGGACCGCGGAGGCTGTCCGCCAAATCGATTCACCGCCGACCCTTGCCGCCTCCTCCGCCCGCTCGGCCGGCATGCGACCGCCTGCCGCCGCGGTTTGAATTTGGCGTGACGAGCACCTGCGGAGACGGCGCATATTCGGTAACAGGGCCAGGTTCTGATTCAGTCGACCAGGAGCGGAAGTAGCTTGGCGCCGGCGGCGGCAAACGCCGTTTTGCCGGCGGCACGACCTCGAGCCGGCCATAACCCGGACGCCGGCCATCCGCCGGATAATAACTGGGCACATGCCTGGGAAAGGTGATGAGAGCCGGCCGATAGATCACCGTCGGCGCGATCTCGTTCGGACGATCAAGCCCGAACTCGCCTTCGACGATGCCCCACGAGGCATCGATGCCGTTGATGTAGACCGGCACGCCCGGCACGCCCGGCACGACGATCTCCGGTTCGCGCTGCGCCAATGCCGCGGTCGAACTTACGGCTACCAGCAACAACGCGCAGAAAACACGCATCAGCGACCCTTGACGAAGACGGTGTGGTCGCAGGCATTTTACGGCGAACGGGCGGCGGAATTCGTTTACGGCGGCGTCGTTGGGCGGCTGAATTATTTGGTAACATTAATGCGGGCCGTCGGCAGGATTGTTCTTCAGCACGTTAATTTCACTGAATCGCCTCCGCTTTTCCCTCCCCGCTTCCGGGAGGGAGGACGCCTATCGCTTCGATGACGTGCACTACTAGCGGTCGTCGTCCGCGAGCAGATGCCGGACGACGCGGTTGCGCAACGTCGCCGCCGCGCAGCACAACAGCGCGAAGCCGAGCGCCGCGAGCGCAATCTCCAAAAGATGGTCGACGGCGGTCCCGCCCCCGCCAGCGCGCAGCGGCCCCATGGTTTTGAACAGGGCAGCCAGTGCGCCAAGAGCAGCGCCGTAGCACGTCGCGCGCGCGACGTTCCACGGCTGCGCCGATCCGCCCGACTTATACAGCGACGGCAGCGGCATATTTGCTGATCCCTTTTGCTGATCCTTGCGCTCTCGCGCGATGATGGTGCGGCGACCTGACCGCTCACGTCTGCCGCGCCGTTTCAACTCCTCGCTGCGCGACTACCACCGCGCTCGCCGCCTCCCAGACGACCTCGTGCGGCGGTTCGACCGAAACCTCCTTCCCGCTCCGATTGATCGCCAGCCGGACCGCGCCAAGCGAATCGAAACGGCGAGGCGTTCGATCTCGCCATAGCGGGCAATGGCAATATGTCGCAGACCGTACAGCTATGCTTTCGGCCGATCCAGCCGCTTCACTGCCGTTGGCCCCTGCGGCCGCCGGGAACCGATCGCGAGGCCTCGCGCTGGCCGCGGTCCGAATCCTCAACTAACATCGCGTCGGCGGCGCAGCGGCGCGGGTTTGACGCGGGGCGAGACTGCGGGCCGGCGCCGGGCGGCGAGACGGCCGGCATCAGGTAGCATCGTTCCGGTAAGGGATAGTTATGGACCCGAGTCTGCTCCACTCCCTCGGCGGTGCCGTCCATACTTACTTCCATGATTTTTCCGACGGAGCCGGGCTCGCACTGCATTCCGCCCACAATGCGCTGTTCATCATCCTCAATCCCGTGCGCATGTTCTATCTGTTCGCGGGCGTCTGCATGGGGCTGTCGCTCGGCATTCTTCCGGGCATCGGCGGCATCGCCGGTACTGCGCTGCTCTTGCCCTTCACGTATGACCTCGACCCGCCGACGGCGTTTGCACTGCTTCTTGGCCTCGGCGCCACGACCACGACGGCCGACCCCATAGCGGCGATCTTGTTCGGCGCGCCCGGTCACGCCGCGTCCGCGGCAACGACACTCGACGGCTATCCGATGACGCGGCGCGGCGAGGCAGGCCGCGCGCTGGGCGCTTCCTACATGGCCGCCCTGATCGGCGGACTTTTTGGCGCGGCGTTGATGGCGATCGCGCTGCCGGTGATGCGGCCGATCATTCTCTATATCGGTTCGCCCGAACTGCTCAGCATCGCCGTGTTCGGCATTTCGATGGTGGCGGTGCTCTCCGGCAACGCGCCGCTGCGCGGGCTGACGTTCGCCTGCTTCGGCATGATGGTGCGGATGATCGGCACCGACCCGCAATCCGGCACGCTGCGCTGGACCATGGGCACGCTTTATCTCTGGGACGGCCTGCCCCTGGTACCGCTGACGCTCGGCATATTTGCCCTGCCGGAACTTTGCGATCTGGCGATCGGCCGGATGGCGGTCGTCGAACAGGGCAAGACGCTCGATACCAAAACCGGCATGCTGCTCGGCATCAAGGACTGCATCGAGCACTGGTTCTTGATCCTGCGGTGCTCATGGATCGGCTCCGCGATGGGTTGCATTCCCGGCATCGGCGCCTCGGTCATCGACTGGATCTCCTACGGCCACGCGCTGCGTACCGAAAAGGGTGCGGCACAGAGCTTCGGCACCGGCGACGTGCGCGGCATCATTGCCGCCGAGAGCGCGACCAACGCCAAGGAGGGCGGCGCGCTGGTCCCCACCGTCGCCTTCGGCGTACCGGCGAGCGCCGGCATGGCCATCCTGCTCGGCGCTTTTCTCATCCATGGCCTGGTTCCCGGGCCGGACATGCTCACCAAACACCTCGATCTCACCTATTCGATGGTATGGAGCATCGCCATCGCCAATATTTTAGGCTCCGGCTTGTGCTTCGCGTTCAGCGGACAGCTCGCGAAGATCGCCACGCTCCGCTACACGCTGTTCATGCCCGGGGTGCTCAGCCTCGTCTATATCGGAGCGTTCGAGGCGACGCGGAACTGGGGCGATCTGTTCTCGCTGATGTTCTTCGGCATGCTCGGCTGGGCGATGAAGCATTTCCGCTGGCCGCGCCCGCCGCTTGTGCTCGGGTTTATTCTCGGCAGCGCGATCGAGCGCTACATGTTCATATCGATCGAGCGCTATGGGGCGGACTGGATGATCAAGCCGTTCGTGCTCGTCATGTTCGCCCTTGCGGCGCTCTCGCTGCTTGGCCCGCTCTTACAGGACGTCCGGTCTCACGCGCCGAGCACCGGGAAGGCCGAGACGTCGATTCCGCAATCAAGACTGTTGCGGATGTTGACTGGCATCCGGCGCGGCCTGCCCGAGACCTGGAACGGGCTCAAAGTCATGGCGACGAATTTCGGCAAGGCGCAATTCTCGACCGACAATCTATTTCCGGCGGCGCTGCTGTGTCTGTTCATCGTGATGCTGGCGCAATCGTTCGAATGGG
>JASHOR010000148.1 GCA_030041005.1 Xanthobacteraceae bacterium | reverse complement strand
ATTCCGTCGTTAATGTCGATTGCCATGGCCTTCATTCCTTTTGCCAAGTTGCCCTGCACCATCTAACAGCGTCATCCACAAACACGCGGCGACGTGCACCCTTTTTGTAGATCGGCAGCAGGCCCGCGCGATTCGCGTCGTAGATTTCACGGCGCGTGATGCTTAGAGCGGCAGCAAGCTCCGCAATGCTCAACATGATAGGCCACACGCGCGACGCGCGAGATTTGCGTGGCATGACGCGCTCCTAGGAAACTTCGGGGGGACTTGTTTTGCTCGCGGCGTCGGCGTCGCGTCACGCAACACAGGCGGCCCCATGGCCGCAATGCCAGCGAACGACGTGAGATTTACCGCCGAATATCTAAAATCGCAACCCGTCTTAACGTGTACACGCTCAAGCTACATTGAGTTTGTTGATTGGTGGGCCCGGGAGGACTCGAACCTCCAACCAAGCGGTTATGAGCCGCTGGCTCTGACCATTGAGCTACGGGCCCGCAGCCGCGCTGAGGCGGCCTTTCATCGACGGCAGTCATTCATATGGCGATTGCCGTTGCAAGCGAAGCCACGGTGATTTACCGGCGCGCACCTGGATTGCCTCTTGGTTGACGCTTCCCCATGAACGCGCGGATCTATCCGCGCCTGCTCAACAGAAACACGGCCTGTTCGCCGAACAGATTCCAGAACCACCACGGCATTTTCAGCCGCATGCGCCGGCCCCAGGCGTTGAGCGCCACCGCCTCTTCCATCCTGGCGCCGACGAGAAGGCAGAGCTGACGAAAGTCCTTGATGCTGCAGAAGTGGATGTTCGGGGTCTCATACCAGGCATAAGGCAGATTGTCTGTATGCGGCATGTGGCCACCCAGGAGGAGCTGCAGCCGGATGTTCCAATGGCCGAAATTCGGGAACGACACGATGGCGTGGCGGCCGATACGCAGCATGTGCTCGAGTACGATGCGCGGCTGCCGCGTCGCCTGCAGGGTCTGCGAAAGAATGACGAAATCGAAGGCGTCGTCGGGATAGTCGGCGAGGTCGGTGTCGGCATCGCCCTGAACGACGGCCAATCCCTTGGCGACGCATTCATTGACGCCCTCGCGCGACAATTCGATGCCGCGGCCGTCGACGCCGCGCGTCTCCAGAAGTCGCAGCAGCTCGCCGTCACCGCAGCCTACGTCTAGCGCGCGGGCGCCGGACTGCACCATGTCGGCGACCACCAACAAGTCCACGCGCGCGCCGCCCGGCCCGCGCGCGGCTTCCGCCATGGTGAGATCGTATTTGAGCCGCGATAGCATTATCGGCTCCCCCGCAGGCCGCGCGCCTTTGCCGCTCCGTCAAGAAAGCCGCGGACGATGGCGAACAATTCCGGTTCATCCAGAAGAAAGGCATCGTGGCCTTTGTCGGTCGTGATCTCGGCGAACGAAACACGCGCGCCCGCGGCGTTGAGCGCATGGACGATCGCGCGCGATTCCGCAGTCGGAAACAGCCAATCGCTGGTGAATGAGATGACGCAGAAGCGCGTCGGCGCGCCGCGGAAAGCGTTCGCCACCACGCCCTCGTAATCGGCAGCGAGATCGAAATAGTCCATTGCCCGGGTCAGATACAGATAGGAGTTGGCGTCGAACCGCTCGACGAAGGTAATGCCCTGGTGGCGCAGGTAGGATTCGACCTGGAAGTCGGCGTCGAACGAGAACGTCGGATTGTCGCGGTCCTGAAAGCGGCGGCCGAATTTGCGATGCAATGCCGCGTCCGAGAGATAGGTGATGTGCGCGGCCATGCGCGCAACCGCAAGCCCGCGCCGCGGATTGGTGCCTTCGGCAAAGTAGCGTCCCGCTCGCCAGTCCGGATCCGCCATGACTGCCTGGCGACCGACTTCGTGAAAGGCGATGTTCTGCGCCGAGTGGCGCGTCGCTCCCGCGATCGGCAACGCCGCGAACACCCGTTGCGGATAGCTTGCCGCCCATTGCAGGACCTGCATGCCGCCCATGGAGCCGCCGGTCACCGCGAACAGCGACTCGATGCCGAGGTGATCGAGCAGCATTGCCTGCGCGCGCACCATGTCGCGCACGGTGATGACGGGAAAGTCCAAACCCCATGGCATGCCGGTGGCCGGATTGGTCGAAGCCGGGCCGGACGAGCCCATGCAGCCGCCGACGACGTTCGCGCAAATGACGAAGTAGCGTTCGGTGTCGATCGGCCGGCCGGGGCCCACCATGGTCTCCCACCAGCCGGGCTTTCCGGTGACAGGATGGGTATTGACGACGTGCTGATCGCCGGTAAGCGCGTGGCAGACCAGGATCGCATTGCTGCGCTCGGGATTGAGCGTGCCGTAGGTTTGATAGGCGATTTGCATCGGCGCGAAGTCAACCCCGGCATCGAGCCGTAATGGATTGCTCATGCCGAAGCGGACGGTCAGCGAATGCGGTTGATCCGCTTCGCGCCTGCGGTCGGCAAGATCGATCGTTGCGGCGGTTCCGACCATGGGTGTTTCCCGGAGCGCCTACGTCCGTATCGAGGCGCCGCGACGGCGGTAAATAGGCCCGTCCGGCCGCGAGTCAATGTTTTCTTTGCTTTCGGGTCTGCCAGTACCTATCAATTAAGCTGACAAGCGGGCCTTCGCCACGCCGAAAATCGTTTCGGCCCGCGCAGGTATGGCTGGCTATGGCAAAACAAGCACACCAGAAGGAAGCAACGCTCGCCGATTTGCGGCGCGAGATCGACCGCATCGACGCGGCCATGCACGGCCTCCTGATCGAACGCGGGGAGATCATCGATCGCCTGATCGTAACGAAGAAAACCCAGGAATCCGGCTCCGCCTTTCGCCCCGCCCGCGAAGCGGACATGATGCGTCGGCTGGTCGAGCGGCACCACGGCAACCTGCCGCTCGATACCGTCGAGAGCATCTGGCGGGTCATTATCTCGACCTTCACCTACGTTCAGGCGCCGTTCTCCGTGCACGCCGATCTCGCCGCCGGCGATGCCGCGATGCGCGATTCCGCTCGCTTCCATTTCGGGTTCACCGTGCCATTCGTGGCGCATATGGGGGCGGCAAGCGTGGTCGAGGCGGTGACCGAATCCAAGGGCGATCTGGGCCTCGTTCCAGCCTTCGCGGTCGCCGGGGCGGGGCCATGGTGGGCCGCGCTCGAATTCACGGCGGCGCCGAAGATCATCGCGCGGCTGCCCTTCGTCCAACGCCCCGACCATCCGGCTGCCATGCCGGCTTTCGTGATCTCGCGCGCCGCCGCCGACGCCATGGTCACCGAAACCGAAGTCTGGAGCATGCGGGTCTCGGGCTGGCGCGCCCAATCGGCCGCCGCCGTCGCAACCAGCGCCGAGGTCATTGCCGTACCCGATCGGGCCTTCGACGGCGCGGCGCTTCTGGTCTCGGTGCCGCGCGGCGGCATCGATGCCGTGACCAAGTCTCTGGTCCAGATTGGTGCCTCAATCCGCTCGGCAGCCCTCGTCGGCAGTCATGCGACCCGCTATACGGTGGCCCGGTGAGCCTGCTCTCCGCGAAGCGCAGAGCATAGCTGTCAGCGAAACGCGAAAGACGAATGGAATGACTGCGACGCGTCCTCAGCCCCGTTCTGGCGTGCTCGATATCGCGCCCTACGTGCCCGGCAAGAGCAAGGCGCCCGGCGTGGCCAAGGTGTTCAAGCTGTCGTCGAACGAGACGCCGCTCGGTCCCAGCCCGCGGGCCATTGCCGCGTACACGTCGATGGCGGCGCATCTGCACGATTATCCGGATGGTTCGGCCAGCGAGTTGCGCGAAGCGATCGGCCGCGCCTTCGGCCTCGATCCCGACCGGATCGTTTGCGGCGCCGGCTCGGACGACCTCTTGCATCTACTCGCCAACGTCTATCTCACCGACGGCGACGAGGCGATCCACACCACGCACGGTTTTCTCATTTACCCGATCGTCACGCTTGGGACCGGCGCGCGGCCGATTGCCGTCGCAGAGACAAACTACACCGCTGACGTCGATGCCATCCTCAAGGCGGTGACCAAGAGGACGAAGATCGTCTTTCTCGCCAACCCCAATAATCCGACTGGAACCGTTATCCCGTTCGACGAAGTCAAGCGTCTGCATCGCGGCCTGCCGGGAAATGTTCTGCTGGTGCTCGATGCCGCCTATGCGGAGTATGTCAGGCGCAACGACTATGAAGCCGGCATCGAGCTGGTGGCGACCGCCGACAACGTCGTGATGTGCCGTACGTTTTCGAAAATCCACGGTCTTGCGAACCTGCGGCTCGGTTGGATGTTCGCACCGGCTCAAATCGTCGATGCCGTCAACCGCATTCGCGGCCCGTTCAACGTCAGCGGCGCTGCCATCGCCGCGGGCGTTGCAGCGATCGAAGACGTCGAACACCAGGAGCGGTCGCGCGCGCACAACACGCACTGGCTTGCCTGGCTGACGCAAGAGATCAGCAGGCTCGGCTTGCAGGTGACGCCCAGCGTTGCCAACTTCCTGCTGATCCATTTTCCGCAAACCAAGGGGCGCACCGCGCAGGACGCTGACGCATTCCTGACCGCGCGCGGCCTGATTCTGCGCTACGTCGCCGCTTACAAGCTGCCGAACGCGCTGCGGCTCACTGTCGGCACCGAGGAGGCCAACCGGCTCGTCGTTGCCGCGCTGAAGGATTTTTTGGACGGCAAATGATGAGTGCACCGGACGCGGTGAACGAGCCCACTTTCCTCTTCAACCGTCTGGCGCTGATCGGCGTGGGCCTGATCGGCGGCTCGATCGCGCGGGCGGCGCGGGCGCTGGGTTTGGTGCAGACGATCGTTGCCACGTCACGGTCTGAATCGACGCGCCAGCGCATCGCCGAACTGGCGCTAGCCGATCAGGTCGTCGACACAGCCGCCGCCGCGGTGGCGGACGCCGATCTCGTCATCGTCAGCGTTCCGATCGGCGCTTGCGGCGCAGTCGCGCATGAGATTGGTCCGCATCTCAAGCCGGGCGCCATCCTCTCCGATGTCGGTTCGGTCAAACGCGATGTCATTCGCGCAATGGCGCCACACGTCCCCCGCGGCGTGCATTTCATTCCAGGCCATCCGGTCGCCGGAACCGAACATTCGGGTCCTGACGCCGGCTTTGCCGAGCTCTTTGTCAACCGGTGGTGTATTCTCACGCCGCCGAAAGACGCAGACCACGCCGCGATCGGGCGCCTGTCCCGGTTCTGGGAAGCTTTTGGCGCCAACGTCGAGATCATGTCGGCGGAACACCACGATCTCGTGCTCGCCGTTACCAGCCATGTTCCGCATCTGATCGCCTACACCATTGTCGGTACCGCCTTTGACCTCAGGCTCGTAACCGAGTCGGAAATCCTCAAATACTCCGCCGGCGGATTTCGCGACTTTACCCGCATTGCCGCGTCCGACCCGACGATGTGGCGGGACATATTCCTGCACAACAAGGACGCCGTGCTCGAAGTGCTCGGTCGCTTCAATGAGGACCTTGCGACGCTGACCCGCGCCGTCCGGCACGGCGACGGCGACACGCTGTACAATCTGTTCGCCGAGCGACGCGCGATCCGCCGGGGCATGATCCATTTGGATCTCGGCAAGCCCGCGCCGGACTTTCAGTCGCCGGAGTCCAAGCCGCGGCGTGACCCGCTGCCGCGGCCGTACGCGGCCTCAGGCGAAGACTGAAGAACACGTTTCCCGTGGGCCGCGCTGCGCGGCCGGTGGCGAAGTTCTTGACCGCGCGTGCCAATGCGGTTTGCGCCTCGCGACCCCCGCAAAACGCACTCGCGACGAAGCCATGCGGCTTGCGGCTTTGGCCGGCGGATCGCAACGACCTAATGGTCTGTGTCGGCCTTTTCGCTGTCCGATGCCGGGGCCGCCGATGCGGGCTTAGGTTGCGGGGCGGGCTTTGCGTCTGCTGCGGTCGGCGGCCACTTGAAATTGTCGGCGCGGCCGAGGGGAGCGGGAAGCGGATCGCCATGAACGAGCACGCTTTGCACAGTCGGATCTTCGGAGGCGATCGGCGCTGGCTGGCCTCCGCTGCCCAAGAGAGAGGCACTCGCGCCAGGGTCGAGCACATAGCCGCCGCCGGCGGTCAACGGCAGCACCGGCCCGATGGCCGGGCGCGCGGCCCCCGGCTGTGCGGGAGCGGACGCCTGCGGCGACGGCAACGCAACCGGCGCTGACGGGTTCGTCAAGACCCGGCCCAATTGCTGATCCACCAGATGCGCCAGGGTGAGCGCGCCATACTTGGTAAAATGCACGCCGTCGCTGGTGCGGAGCCGGCGGATTTGCCCCTCGAAATCCGGCCCCTCCACGCTGTAGCGTCCGTCATCGTTGACGAAGCCTTCCCAGATGTCGACATAGGTGATGCCGGTCCTGTCCGCGGCCTCATGATACAGATCGTCCAGGTAGCTCATGTCACTCGTCGCGCGCGGCCCACGAATCGCCGGCAGGCCGACCCAGAGCACCGGAACACCCTTGCTCTTGAGCGCCGTAATCATGTCGTCGATGCGTTTCGCATACAGCTTGGCCCATTCATCGGTGCGAAATTCGTAGCTATCGCCGGGCACGGGCTGCTTCACCGCCGACGCATCACCGGCAGCATTTTCGGCCGGCTGCTGCACCCCTTCGGAATCCCCCTGCGCCGGAGCCTCGCCGGACTTCTGTT
The DNA here is from genome assembly GCA_030041005.1 of Xanthobacteraceae bacterium. Classification (GTDB taxonomy): domain Bacteria; phylum Pseudomonadota; class Alphaproteobacteria; order Rhizobiales; family Xanthobacteraceae; genus BOG-931. The sequence goes on along the minus strand of JASHOR010000148.1, from coordinate 63,027 downwards.
TACTTGGTGCCGCGGCAGATTGCTTGCCCTCGTGCTCCCCCGCCTTGGGCGCGAGCGAAGGCGCGCGCAATGCCAGGCGATCGTCCAGCCCGAGCATCACAACGATGGCGCTGGGCTGCTCCGTCGCCAATGCGTCCTTGATCACTTGCGACCACTGCAATGAGTCGTTGCGCGGTTCATAATGGATCAGCCCGGCGTTCAGCTTGACCTTGCGCACGATTCCGATCTGCGGATTGTCCGCGTAGATTTCCTCAAGGCCGTAAGCGAGCCAATCGGCCATCGAGTCGCCGATCACCACCACCGTGCTGGCGGGCTGTGTCTCTAGTTTGCGCGGTGGCGGCGCCCGGTACGATTCGACAGGCGGCGCGTAGGATCGCGAATAAGGGCGCCCGAAGAATGGGAAGGAAAAGAAGCTCCGCGGGGGCGGTCCGCTCCGTTCGGGCTCATCGGAGCCCCATCCGCCGAAGAACTGCGCATGCACCGGCACGGGCAGGACCGCGGCGCCCGCAAGCATTGCCAACGCGAACAGGAGAGCGCGGGCCAAAAGCCGTGTCATATTGCGGATCGCCTCATTGTTCGCATCGCCAGAAACCGGACAGGCCGATACCCTAACCCAGATCGAGAACGCGGATCGAGCCTCTTGTCACCACTGCAACGGCATTGGCGCCGACCCAACCAACAACTGGCGGTGCCGGATTGCATTCCGTGAGCGGATCACCCCTCTTACCGGCCCAAAATGTCAAGTTAAGGATGGCGCTATGCTTATCGCGACGGCCGGGGACTCATCCTTCCAGGGATGAAGCCTCATCGTTGCCGACCTTCGGCGGGGGTCGGTGTGGTGTCCTGGACGAAGGTCTGGGCGAGCTCTTCATCGAGCAACGCATAGATCTGCCGCTCAATGACGACAAGCTCAGACGAGGTCACATCGCGCGGACGAGGGATGCTGACACGCCATTCGGCCTTGATCCGACCCGGCCGAGCCGACATCAGAATAATGCGATCCGCAAGAAACAGCGCTTCCGTGACGGAATGAGTTATGAACACGACCATACGCTGTCGTTCTTGCCAAATGCGAAGAAGCTCATGTTGAAGAGTCCGGCGGGTCAATGCATCGAGGGCGCCGAAAGGTTCATCCATGAGGAGGATCGATGGCTCTACCGCGAAAGCCCGCGCGATCGCTACCCGCTGCTTCATGCCGCCCGAGAGCTCATCGATGCTCCTTTCGGCGAAGTCTTGCAGGCCGACCAGTCGGAGATAGTCCAAGGCAATCTGACGCCGCCGCAGCCGCGGCAGTCGTTTGCTCCGCAGGCCGAACTCGACGTTTTGGACCACCGAAAGCCAGGGAAATAGTGCGTAGCTCTGAAACACCATGCTGCGATCGAGGCTGGGGCCTGAGATCGGAATTCCGTTTGCGATGATTTTGCCGTCGCTAGGCGACATGAAACCCGCGAGCAGATGCAACAGCGTCGTTTTTCCGCACCCGCTGGGGCCGACGATGGTGAGAAATTCGCCTGCGGCCACGTCTGCGGATATGGGCCCCAAAGCAGGCACCGTTGCGCCGGAGCGGGTCTGATACGTTTTGGCGACACCGACGATCTTCAGCGGTTTGCCGCTGCTATGGGCCGGGTCGGTCAACGGGCGTGACCTAATCGACGTTGCAGGTAGCGAAAGAATACGTCGAAAAGAAATCCCAGGAGCCCGATCACGATCATACCGACAACAACATCATCGGCCCGCAGGATATCCATCCCATTGGCAATGAGAAAGCCGAGGCCGTTTTGAGCAGCTACGAGTTCCGCGGCGATGATGGCTGCCCAGCCGGTACCAAAGCCGATGCGCAAACCAACGACGACTGCCGGCAAGGATGCCGGCACCACGACTCGTCTAAACAGTGCAACTCGCGTGTTGCACCCGAAGACCCGGCCGGCATTGAGCAGGGTCGGGTCGACGTTCTTGACCCCTTCGATGGTATTGAGCAGGACCGGGAAGAACACTCCGATCGCCACGACAAAGACTTTCCCGATCTCGCCGATGCCGAACCAGAGGATGGCCATCGGGATCCACGCCAATGGCGAAATCGGGCGGAACAGCTCCACGAAGGGATTGATCAGACGGTCGAGAGATTCCGAGCTGCCCATCAGCAGGCCCAGCGGAATGGCGATGGCTGCGGAGAGCAGCCAGGCCGAGAACACGCGGGCCAGACTGTAGGCCGCATCGACGATGAGCTGACCGTTGCCAAGCAACCGACCGAAGGACTTCAAGACTGCGATCGGAGGCGGCAGCACCGAAGGGTCCGGCTGCGTGAGCGTGACAACAATCTGCCACACGACGACGATGACAACGGCCGCGATAATGAACGGCAACACCGCTCGCGCGCGGCCGAGCTGACTTGCCGCCGCTTTGCTCATCCGTTCATTCGCCTGTCGTCACGCAGATCTTGCTCTTCTGGACATCCTGAAGAGCTTTTTGGGCGAAGGATCCCTCGATCTTCGGCGTATCCGTCGGCCTCAAGATTTGGGCGTCCTTGAGAAACTTCGTATAGGTCGTCATCGTTTTCTCGGTCGGGATGACATTGAGGCTGTATACCGACACGCCCTTGTCGAGCGACAGCATGATGACCTTTTCCGATATTCCGATTTGATCATGCCAGAGTTTTGCCGCCTCCTGCGGATGGCAAAGAATGTAATTGATCGCCTTGACGTTTGCGGTCACGATTTCCTGCGTGATGTCCGGATGCTGCTTCATGAAACTGTCGAGAACGTAGACGCCGTTGCCGACATAATGACCATTCATGATGGGGAGAATCTGTTCGGCTTTGGCCAGGATGCGCAGCTTGCCGGTCGCCAAGCCGACGGAGATCGACGGATCCCAGGTGATGCCGGCGGCAACGGATTTGTTCTCGACAAGGGTGGGAATGTCAGGTCCGGTTGACTTGAAGAGCGAGATGTCGGACGACGTCAACCCGCAGCTCGCTAGCGCTTTCAGCAATAACGGGTATTGCTGTGACCCGACTCCCGGATAAGCGACGGTCTTGCCCTTGAGATCGCATGGCGATTTCAGCGGCGAGTCGACAGGCACCAGTATTGCAGTCTGCTCGAGGATATTGATGGCGACAAGCGTCGCCGCAAGGCGCGACGCTGCAACAACGGCTGGCCCCATTCCAGCGGAGGCTATCTGCAGCGCGCCGGCTCCCATTGCTTCGTTTTCCGGCGCCCCGTAAGAAAAACGGCGAAATACGATCTTGACGTGATATTTGCTTTCGATCGGCTTGAAATAACCTAACGCCATCGCGATGAAGGAGGGATCGGTATCCGGCTGCACGCCGTAATTAATCGTCTCATCGGCCCGCGCCGGAAAAACGCCGGTCATCGAGGCAAGCCCGCCAACGAGGGCGATGGCTGCCATGCTGACGGTGGCTCGGCAACGACGATTGCGCATAGTGGAATCTCCCCATCGTATTTTTTGGTGGAGCGCATGTGGGCACTCCATCAGCGGAGCACGATTATTTGATTGTTTCCCTACAGGGTGCGCTTGTCAATGCTGCTCGCTTTTCTGTCGCGTGTCTTCCCGCTGAGGTTGTTAGCTCGCCGTCATCGCCCGCCGAAGCAAATGGTGCCTGAAGATGTTCGACGTGCTTGATGCTGCCGCCGTGCGTCAAAGGCGAAGCAAAGCGTAAGAGTGGATCGGCGGTACGATGCCGCAACGATTGATGTGCAATTGCTTTGAAAAAGCTGCGGGGTCTCCGGCCCGCTGCTTTTCAGCTCTCTGCGCCTCAACAAGAAGCGCACATGTGAACATCCAGCGCGCGATCTTGCGAGTTCCGGCGACAATTTGCGGTCGATCATTGCCAGAGCCTGCTCCACGGCCTTGATGATGGAGCGGCTCCCGACCGCGCGCGGAGCGGCAGCAGAACGATCACTGCCGGAAAGGGCATGCATCGCGGGCCGGTCGCCACTCCGGCTGGCCACTTTTGTCGCTACCTACGCACCGTGAGGTAGTGGCCGCTGCGTCTCGGATTTCCGCTTTTGGTGCCGCTCACCCACATGGCCCCCGGCTCCCGTGCGTCTCTAGCTGCGTGTCTGCGTTTCCACGCCGCCGCGATTATGCGAATCAAATATTTAGCCGCATGCGGTGAGTCTCGCAAGCTGCGCTGCAACAAAACCATCCTTGTGTTGCAAACGATTGGAATATCGCGATGGCGGAATGCGCGTCAGGATGCCCGCGCCGTCAGAAGCGCGACCGGTACGCCGGCAAAAACCTGTGCCGCCTCCAGGGCGGTCCTGCTTGCGCGAATTTCGGCGCCGTTTAAGACATCGACGAGTTCGCCCGATTGGATGTCGGGCGGCAGAAGGATCCGCGTGTCCTTCCAATTGTCCTTCGCAATTGCGATGGCCTGCTCGCCACCCAACAAGCGGGCCGGGTGCCGACACATTAGTGTGATTGCTGTCGCGCCCGGCAAGACCCGGGCGAAGGCGATGACGTGGCGGGCCAATGTCCCCGCGGTCTGCAGCGGCACGTAATCGCCCTCCGCGTAGAGCTCCGGAGTCTTTTTTCGTGCGGCAAGAACGCGGGCGATGACGAACTGCTTGATCCGGCCGTCGGTCCAATTTTCGGCCATTGACGCGATCGCGGATGCGGCCGGCAATCGCTGCCGTGCAGCAAAGTCGACCGGCACGCGGTTGTCCGGATCGACCAGGCTGAAGTCCCAATATTCCGTCCCCTGATATAGGTCCGGCACGCCGGGGGCAGTGAGCTTCGCCAGGACTTGCGCAAGGCTGTTTACCGCGCCGGCGGGTGCCACGCGACGCGCGAAGCCCGCGATCTCCGTCAGCAGCAGCGTCGGCGCGGCGAAAAGCCACGAGACAAATCGTTCGGCGCCGCATTCATAGGCTTCGTTCGGCGCGGACCAATCACTCTGCAATTTCGCTTCCCTGAGCGATTTCTGCTGCCAAGCTGTGATGCGCTTGGCAAATTCCTTCATGCTCGCCTGATCGGCGGTTTCGAGATTCATGGGCCAAGTGCCAACCAGCGTTTGAAACAGCATCGCCCGGTCGGCCGCATCGGGTATTGGGCCCCCCACGGTTGCGGCGAATTGCTCGGCGCTCAGCTCAATCCAGCGCTCCAGTCTTTCTCCCCACTCCTCGGCGATTTCGCTGAGCACGGCCAGGCGGGCGCGAACGTCTTCGCCGCGCTTGTGATCATGTGTGGCGGTGGCGAGCAAGGCGTGGGGAAAATTTTTTCGCCGCATCAGCATTCGGTCGTGAAATTCGGCTGTGGAGCAGGCCAGGCGGCCGGGGTCGAAACCAACGTCGTTGCGCGATATCAAACGGCCGTAGCGGTAGCATGCCGTGTCCTCGACGGCCTTCGCGGAAAGTGGCGCGCTCAACTGCTGAAATCGAGTAAGCGCGATACCTTGCAAAGGGTCCGTGTCCGTGCGGATGCGTTCTCCGATCAGCCAGCGGGCAAGCTGTTCCACGAGCCGCCGGTCGCCCGGAAGACAGGACTTTGCCGCTCGCAAAACGGCCTGCGACAATGCGGCGACGTCGGCCTGTGAGCTGTCTCCCACTTGCGCGTAGATGCGATACACCGGAAACTGAACCAGGATCTCCGTAACACTGCGGCGAAGCGCTGCGCGCGAAATATCCCTTGTGGTAAGGTCGCCTTGCGCGATCTCGCAAAGCGTATCGATCACAGCTTCGAGCTGTGAGGCGAAGCTGCGCTGCAAAATCGTTCGACGCGATCGCTCTTCTTCAGTCTTGAAATTGTCGGCACGGCCGCTGATCTGCCGCCAAAGGCTGTTCAGCGGATGCTCGCCGGCGCTATCGTGCTGCAGCAAGCTTATCTCGTTCATGAAGTCGTAGCCGGTCGTACCGTCGGTTTCCCAGCTTTTAGGAAGCTGTTCGTCGTGCGCGAGGATTTTCTCGACCACGAAATAGGCTGGACCGGTCGGGCAATCGGGCGGGCGTTGTCTTTCCAAGGCGTGCAAGCGTGCACGCAGTTGCCGGCAGTACTTGCCCGGCAACGAAAGCCCGTCGATATGGTCTATGCGGACGCCATCGATCAGACCTGCGGCATAGAGACGAAACAGCGCGGCGTGTACGGCCTCGAAGACCTCGTCGTTCTCGACCCGAACGGCCGCGAGTTCATTGACGTCAAAAAATCGACGCCAGTTTATCTTGTCGTTGGCGCATTCCCACCACGCCAACCGGTAGTGCTGTCGCTCCAACAAGGCGTGCAGGCGTTGGAGTCCGGCGACCGATCCGGCGCTAATTTCGGCAAGCGAGTCTCTGTCCAGGCCATCGGTGCACTCGACGGACAACGGCAACGCCTGATCGAAATGGCGAACGACCGGCTGCCGCGACTCGTCGAGGCCCAGCGCGATCTCTCCGGCCGCCAACGCCATGCCGTACGGCCGGCCCAGAATCGGCAGCAATACCTTGCCGCGCAGGCTCGGATCGGCCGGACTCCAATCGATGTCGAAATATTTTGCATAGCGGCTGTTGCGACCGCGCGCCAATACGTCCATCCACCAGGCGTTGCCGCGATCCACCGCCATGTGATTCGGGACGATATCGACGATCAGACCCAAATCATGTCGCCGCAATTCACGAACCAGTCGTCGCAGGCCTTCCTCTCCGCCGAGTTCGGCGCTCACGTGCGTAGCATCAATCATATCATAGCCGTGCAGCGATCCCGGCCGCGCCGTCATGATCGGCGATGAGTAGATGTGACTGATCCCGAGCGAAGAAAAATATGGTGCCAGCGACGCCGCTTGCGCAAAGGTAAAACCGCGGTGGAATTGCAGGCGCATGGTGGCCCGCGGCACGCTCATTGTCCGCCTCGTCGCGTCAGCGGTTCGATCCGCCGCCGGCTTTCAGGATGGGAGAGCAGGTCTGCCGCCGCGGCGGGATAGCGATGGCGCCAGTTCGGATGTTCGTCGATCGTGCCGGGAAGATTGGGCTGATCTTCGAGTCCAAGTACGTCTTCCAGCGGCACCAGCGCGAGGTCGGAACGCGTTTGCGCAACGAACTTCAGAGCTGCTGCGACGGCGCGTCCCGGTTCACCCGCGGGCGGCATATCTCCGTCGGCCGCTTTCGCTTCTCGAAAGGAGCGCCAGAGCGATTGGCGGTCGTGCTGGCGGCTGACTTTTTCCTCTACGAGGCTTGGCGCAAGATCGAGTTGCTGGCGCGTGTCGATGTCATGTCCACGCCACCAGCCGGCGATCGTCGGCAAATCGTGCGTCGATGTCATGGCGACCGCATCCGCAGTCCAGTCCTGTGGTGGAAGGAAGCGACCACGGCGGCGTTCGAACCAGAGAACGCGCATGCCGCCGGCGCCGGCCTGCGACAGCCGCTCGCGAAAGCCGGCCGGCACGGTGCCGAGATCCTCGCCGATGACGATGGCAGCGTGGCGGTGCGATTCAAGCGCCGTCAATCGCAGCAAATCGTCGATCGGATAGGTGAGATATGCGCCTTCGTGCGGATCGGCGCCGCGCGGTATGACCCACAGACGCAGCAGTCCCATCGCGTGATCGACGCGCACGCCGCCGGCATGGCGCATGGCCGCGCGTAACGTGGCGATGAATGAGGCAAAGCCGCCGCCAACGAGCGCCCGCGGCGAGTAGGTCGTCACACCCCAGTTCTGACCCCTGCGATTATAGAGATCGGGAGGCGCTCCGATCTCAAGCTCGGTCAATATCTCTTGCGGGCTGGTCCACGCATGGCTGCCGTCACAGCGCATGCCGACCGCGAGGTCGGCAATCAGCCCAATGCGCATTCCGGCTTGCAGCGCCGCCTGTTGCGCGGTCGCGAGCGAACGATCGGCGATCCATTGCAGGAAACAGTGGAACAGAACTTCCTTGCCGTTATCGCGCGCGAATTGTTTCACGGTCGCGTTATTCGGCGTACGCCACCGAGCAGGCCATTCCCGCCAGCTCGAAGCCGAAGTGCCGCCCGCAAGACGCTTCGCATGCAGCGCCTCGAACACCGCATGGTCGTGCAGTAACGCTCCGCCTCTATCGCAGAATTTGCGAAAATCCGTCGCCAGCGGCGTTGCGCCGCTTGCAAGATCGGTCGAAGCAAAATCCTCGAACAGGCGCCGAAATATCGAAACCTTGAGGTTGGCCGATTGCGGCCAATTGATCAGCGGTCGGTCGGTCCATTCAGTGCCTGCGGCGAGAGCGCCAATTGCGGCCGCGGCTTTTTGCACGCGATCTCCGCCAAACAGCGGCCGAGGATCGGCGTGGAGTGAATTATAGAAGAGCCGACTCGACGGCGAATAAGGGCTGAAGACATGTGGATCGGCAGTGAACAGGGCGTGCATGGGGCTAAGCGCCAGCGCATCCGCTTTCAGCTCCGCGGCTTGTCTGGCGAGGGCGATCACGCCCGCCATATCGCCGATGCCGCAATCGCCCGGGCTGCGGAGTCCGTAAGCTTGAACGGCCAGCCCCCAGAGGCGCTCATTGGGCGCCACGTCGGCGATGGTAAGACAACGCGGCGGAGCTACCGCCAAAGTCACGCAGTTTTTGCCGAGTTCGAGGATGTGATAGCCAAGCCTGCCGACGCCGGAGAGCTGCGCCCCTTTGGGTCCCGGGCGGACGGTAATCTTCATGGTCGCACCATCTTCGGTGACGATGCGCGCGGAAGCGGGTGGCTGATCTGCTCTGATCGGCACGTCGATCGGCGCTCCGACCGGTGCGGTTATCAGCGGCGGCATGGCCGAGGATTCGAGCTGCCGCTCGCTATGGGCGATGTCTGCGGCCGTGCTGCAGGGTAGACCCAATGCACCGAGGATGCGCCGAGCGGTTTCAATCGAAACGCGGTGTGGCTTGTCAGCGTAGTCTCGCCATCGGAGGGCTATCCCGGCGCGGCGCGCCAGCGCTTGTACGGCCTCGTCAGTCATGGCAAGTCAAGCACTGCAACGGTTGAATAGGCGGGCAACTCCCCCACGAAGGCTCGTTCTCCCGCGGCCGGAGGCGTCGCAAACAACAAACGCCCGGCCGGCGGCGGAAGGTTGACGCTTGAACCGTCGAGATTGCACGCAACAGCTAGCCGCGATCCGTCGTGCATCTGCCATCGCGCCACGACAGCGGCAGAACCGAGAGCGCAGGCGTCGAGCGCTCGCGCGTTCGCAAGCCGGGGAACGATCTCCTGGCGACGGATTGTCAAAAGCTGTCGATACAGCCGCGCGCGCGACGCCGCCTTTTCGGCTTGCGCCTTTGGTTTTGAGCGTTCGAACGTCTCGATCGCGTTCGGATCTGGCAGTTGCGAAAGAAGCTTGGGGTCGGAAAACTCGGAAAAGCCGGAGAGCTCCCGTCGCCGTCCGTCGCGGACGGCCTCGGCAAGGTCCGGGTTATGATCGGTGAAAAAGAGAAACGGCGCTTCGCTGGCCGTCTCCTCTCCCATGAATATGAGCGGGGTCTGCGGCGCAAGCAGTTGCAGTGCCGTAGCCGCTTCGAGGGCGCGCGGATCGGCCAGCGTTGTCAACCGTTCGCCGAACGCGCGGTTGCCGATCTGGTCGTGATTCTGCAGGAAGAAAACGAAAGCTGTGGGCGAAAGAGCGTCGCTTGCAGAACCCCGCGACTTCCCGCGGCGATACCGGGAGGGTTCGCCTTGATAAATAAACCCTTCTCTCAGGCACCGCGCCAGCCGACTAGCAGGCTCATCGGCGTAATCCGCGTAATAGCCTTCGTGCTCGCCTGTCAACAATACATGTAAGACGTGATGCGCGTCGTCATCCCACTGTGCGTCAAAGCCGCGGGTCAGTAGCGCGGCGTCATTGTTGTCGTTCTCGACAACGAGATGCACGTGGCGGCCGGGCCCAATTGTCCGACGGACTTCGGCGGCCATTTCATCGAGCCAATCGGGTTGGGTAATGGCTTGAACCGCGTCCAAGCGAAGCCCATCGAAACGATAGTCGAGAAGCCAATAAAGCGCGTTTTCGGTGAAAAAACGCCGGACCTCGCGGCGGCGAAAATCAATGGCGGGTCCCCACGGCGTCGTCACGTCGTCGCGAAACATCTCGCGCGCCAGGATCGGCAGATAATTTCCGTCCGGTCCGAAGTGATTGTACACCACGTCGAGAAAGACCATGAGGCCATGCCCATGCGCGGTGTCGATGAGGTCGCGCAATTGATCGGGCGTGCCATAGCTGCACTCCGGCGCGTACAGCAAAGCACCGTCGTAGCCCCAATTGCGCGCCCCGGGAAACTCCGCGATCGGCATCAATTCAATTGCGGTAACGCCGAGCGCAGCAAGCCGCGGCAATTCGCGCGCTACGCCCGCATAACCGCCGAGAATTCCGACATGCAGTTCGTACAGCACCGTTTCGTGCCATGAACGCCCGCGCCATTGCGGATTGCCCCAACGATAGGACGACGGATCCACCACGATGCTGGCGCCGTGGACATCTCCGTCCTGCGCACGCGAAGCCGGATCGGGAATCGTCGTGCCGTCCTGCAAGACATAGCGATAGCGCGTTCCGCCTCCACAGGCGGCTTCGGCCGCAAACCATCCGTCGCCGCTCGGCTCCATCGCCAAGCGAGGCCGACCTTCGATGGCCAGCTTGATCATCTTCTGTGAGGGCGCCCATACGGCAAAGCGGGTCCGATTCGGTCCAATCACATTGGCTCCGAACGACGGACGCCACGGCAGGCTTCTCACTGTGTCAATCTTTCAAATTTCGAACAGGTCAGAACTGCACTATGCGCGCGCAATGCGACTTTGTTATCGGCAAGCGGAATTTCACCGACATCGGGCCGCGCGGTATCGATCAGAATAAATCCGGGAAGCGCAGGTTCAGGCAAATTGAAGTATTGATCCTCGGCGGTCGGATTGAGAAGAAAGTTGAAGAGCGATATTGCGCTTTGCTCCTCGATCAGGGCTCGACGCAGGCAAAGCGGACGCCGATTCGGATCCTTCCAGGATTGATCGGATATTTCTGCGCCGTCGCTGCCGAACCAGGCAATGTCGCGTATGCCCGGAGCGAGTTCGATTTTGCCATGCAGGAAGTGCGGCCAGCGCAATGCCGGATTCTGCCGACGGATGGCGATGAGTTTGCCGAAGAAGTCCGTGAGTTGGCGGCCCGGTTCCGTCTCCGCCTGCGCCCAGTCCCACCAGGATAGCGGGTTGTCTTGGCAATAGGCGTTGTTGTTTCCCTGCTGGGAGCGGCCGAATTCGTCGCCGCCGAGGATCATTGGCGCGCCTTGGGCGAAAAGCACGGTTGCCATCATGGCTCGTTGAATGCACGCGCGCGTTTCCAGGATTGATGCATCGCTTGTTACGCCTTCAACGCCGTAGTTGGCCGAGTAATTCTCGGCCGCCCCGTCTTTGTTGTCTTCTCCGTTGGCTTCGTTGTGCCTGTGAGCGAAGCTCACGACGTCGGCAAGGGTAAATCCGTCATGGCAGGTGACGAAATTGACGGACGCCCAGGGGCGCCTGGCACGCTTGTCGAACAGGTCGCTGGAGCCGGCCAAACGCGCGGCGAGTTCCGGCCGTTGTCCGGCATCGCCGCGCCAAAATCGCCGGGTGCTATCCCGGAAGCGATCGTTCCATTCGGCAAATCCCGGCGGATGATTGCCGAGCTGGTAGCCGCCGGGGCCGATGTCCCATGGCTCCGAGATGAGCTTGACCTGATTGAGAACGGGATCCTGGCGCATCGCGTCGAAAAATGCGGCGCCCTGGTCGAACCCGAGTGCCTCGCGTCCCAGCGTGACGCCGAGATCGAAACGAAATCCGTCGATATGAAAGGAAGTCACCCAGTAGCGCAACGAGTCCATGACCATCTGCAATACGCGCGGATGAGAGAGGTTCACCGTATTGCCGGTGCCGGTATCATTGATGCAATGCCGCTTGTTATCGGGGACGAGCCGGTAGTAGCTCGCGTTGTCTAAGCCGCGAAAGGAAAGTGTGGGACCCAGCTCGCTTCCTTCGCCAGTGTGGTTGTAAACAACATCGAGAATCACTTCGATGCCCGCGGCGTGGAGTCGGCGTACCGCGATGCGCATCTCGTTGCGCAATCCATCCGAGAGATAGCGCGGCTCGATCGCGAAAAAGCCCAGCGTATTGTAGCCCCAGTAATTCTTCAGCCCGCGATCAACCAACGCGCGGTCGTGCACGCAAGCATGAATCGGCATCAGCTCGATCGCGGTGATGCCGAGTTTCTGCAGGTGGCGGATGACGTTCGGACTGGACAACGCCGCAAACGTGCCGCGCCCGTCGGGGCGAATGTCGTTGCGCAGCATCGTCATGCCGCGTACATGCGCCTCATAGATGATCGTGTCCGACCACGGCACGTTGGGATGGCGATCATTCCCCCAGTCGAACACGTCGTCGCAGACTACCGCCTTGAGCATGACTTGCGCGCTGTCGCGGCGGTCGTAGGACAGGTCCGCCCGTGGAGAATGGATGCGGTAGCCGAACAAGGCGTCGGACCAGCGAAAGGTCCCGGCGTACTGCTTGGCGTAGGGGTCGAGCAACAGCTTGTTTTGATTAAACCGGTGCCCGTCTTGCGGGTTGTAGGGGCCATAGGCTCTGTAGCCATAGACCAGGCCGATCCGTGCACCGGGCAGATAGCCGTGCCAGACCTCGTCGGTACATTCGGGCATCCAGTAGCGCGCGACTTCGCGGCGCCCAGCGGGATCGAAGACGCACAATTCGATCCGCTCGGCGTGGGCGGAAAACACCGCGAAGTTTATGCCGAGGCCATCCCACGTGGCGCCGAGTGGATTCGGCGCGCCCGGTTCCAGCTTTGCCGGAAAGGCCGCCATCGCTCATCCCTCATGGCGCAGAAAGATCGTCGCCAGCGGCGGCAGCACGAGCTCCAGCGAGTACGGTTGACCGTGTGCCCCAATCGCCGAAGCCGCGACCTTGCCGGAATTCCCCACGTTTGATCCTCCGTAATAGCCGGAATCGGTATTGAGGATTTCGTGCCAGGGGCCGCCGTGCGGGACACCGATGCGGTAGTGTTCACGCGGCACCGGCGTCATGTTGCTGACGACGAGAACCGGCTGCTGCTCGGCCGCGAAGCGAAGGAACGCGAACACCGAATTGGAGCCATCGTCGCCCACCGTCCAGGCAAAGCCGCTGCCCTCGCAGTCGCGCCGATGCAGGGCAGGCTCGCGCGCGTAAAGGCGATTCAGATCGCCGACCAGGCGCTGAATGCCCGCGTGCTCCGGCACGCCGATCAGGTCCCAGTCCAGCGGGCGGTCGTGGTTCCATTCGCGCTCCTGGGCGAATTCGCCGCCCATGAACAAAAGCTTCTTGCCGGGATGACCCCACATGAAACCGAAATAGGCGCGAAGATTGGCGAAACGCTGCCACCGATCGCCTGGCATTTTGCCGATCAGTGATCGCTTTCCGTAAACGACTTCATCGTGCGACAGCGGCAGAATGAAATTTTCCGAAAATGCATACAGCAATCCGAATGTCATGTCGTGATGATGATACTGCCGATGGATTGGTTCCTTCTCCATGTACCGAAGCGTGTCGTGCATCCAACCCATATTCCATTTGTAGGAGAACCCCAGTCCGCCGCTCGAAATGGGCCGGCTCACGCCGGGCCACGCTGTCGACTCCTCGGCGATCACGATTGCGCCCGGACAACGCTCGGCGACGACGGCGTTGAGATGGCGCAGAAAGCCGATTGCTTCCAGATTCTCACGACCGCCGTGGACGTTGGGAATCCATTCGCCTGTGCGGCGGCTATAGTCCCGGTACAGCATCGAAGCCACCGCGTCGACGCGCAGTCCATCGACATGAAAATGTTCGAGCCAATAGAGGGCGCTCGCGATCAGAAAGCCCTGCACCTCGCGCCGGCCGAAATTGTAAACGTAGGTATTCCAGTCGCGATGCAGTCCCTCGCGCGGATCGAGATGCTCGTAGAGCGCGGTGCCGTCGAATCGCGCCAGACCATGCGCGTCGGTGGGAAAGTGTGCCGGCACCCAGTCAAGTATGATACCGATGCCCGCGGCATGAAGCGCATCGACGAAGCGCGAAAGGCCCTGCGGTGGGCCATAGCGTGCCGTCGGCGCGAACAACGCCACGGGCTGGTAGCCCCACGAGCCGCCGAAGGGATGCTCGGTTACCGGCAGAAGCTCGACGTGGGTGAAGCCGGTCTCGACCAGATAAGGTACCAATCGCCGGACGGCAAAATCCCAGTGCGAATTTTCGGCGCCGTCCCGATCCGGACCAAGCCACGAGCCGAGATGCACTTCATAGATGGCGATCGGCGCATCTGCGGCCTGGCGCTGCGCGCGTTCTCGCATCCATCGCTGATCGTGCCAATGATGCCGATCCGGCAGCGGTACGATCGACGCAGTGTTCGGTGGCGCTTCCGTCTGACGGGCGACCGGATCAGCTTTCCACGGCATTTCGGCGCCGCCGGGCCCGCGAATGTCGTATTTGTAGCGGGAGCCGGATGTGACGTGCGGAATGAACAATTCCCAGACGCCCGCGGGATGACGAAGTCGCATTGGATGGCGCCGCCGATCCCACGAGTTGAAATCTCCCACCACACCGACCCGCGAGGCATTGGGCGCCCATACGGCGAAGCGGACTCCGTTGACGCCGTCGATCTGCATCGGCTGCGCGCCCAGGCAATGCGCCAATCCGAAATGGCGGCCTTCGTTGAAAAGATGAAGGTCGATGTCGCCGAGCAGCGGCCCGAACGCATAGGGATCCTCGGTTTCTTGAACTGCGTCGGGCCACGTGATCCGCAGCCGATAGGGCGCGCTGTCGCGAATGAGATTTTCGAACAGGCCGTGCTCCTCGCCGGGTTCAAGGAGCCCCATGACGCTGCCGTCGTGACGCAACACCTCGACCTTTGTCGCCCCCGGCAGGCACGCGCGAACGACCCGACCGTCAATGGTGTCGTGGGGACCGAGCACGGCGAAAGGATCGCCATGGGCTGCTTGCGCAAGCGCGCGCGCCGAAGCGGCGTCGAGCTGCCAGGAGGCCCTCACGCGCGCCTTAGGCATGGCTTGCCGTCGTTTGCGTCTTGAGGATTCGCGAGGAGAGCCGCGACAGTCCCGCGAGCGGCACCGCGATCCAATTCGGCCGGTTCGCGGCCTCGTAAACAATTTCGTAAGCCGCCTTTTCAAGCAGAAAGAGGTCAAGTAGCGCGTGCGTCTCCGTCGTGTCGCGCAACGGGCTTGCCGCCCAATAGCCGCGCAAAAACGCTTGCGAGGCGCGGCGCCGGAAACGGGCGATGAACTGATCCCGCCGTCCTTCGTCAAGCGGAATGACGTTGGCGTCGCTGCGATCCATCAAGGTGGCGCCCGCATAGTCGATCGAACGCAGCAGCCCCGCCACGTCGCGCAGCGGGCTCGCCTTGGCCCGTCGCTCTTCGATAGGGGTCACCGGTTCGCCTTCGAAGTCGATGATGTAGGCATCGCCGCTGGCGACAAGGACCTGGCCTAAATGAAAATCGCCGTGGATGCGGAGCATCGGCGCGCCGTCGCCGTTCTTGGCGAGCCGCCGCAGCGTGCCGATCATCGGCTCGCGCAGGCCAAGTATCGAATGGGCGCGCTCGCGGTCCTGATCGCGTTCCCAGGCGTCCCGGCTTTCGAGCGACGCCAAGGCCTTGACGAGGCGTTCCCCGATCTTTTCCGCCCACTGTGCCGCATTCTTTGCGTTGGCGCGCTGCGGGGCGAAGGCTTGGTCGGAGGTCTCACGGGCAAAGATCGCATGCATTTCGCCGAGGCGCCTGCCGATCGTGGTCATGAAGGCTTCCAAATCGGCAAGTTCGATGTCGGGCGTGGCGTTCGGCGCGGCGACGACCTGGTCAAGGGCACGCTTGAGTTGATCAAGCGTCCAGGACCATGCATCGCCTTGATTGCGAATGAAGCCGAGCACCACAGCCAACGTGTGAGGCGTTCCGTCGGTCGCGATCCGCACGACGTCACCGAGCAGCGCCGGCGCATGTGCAAACCCTTGCGCGGTCAAATAGCGTTCCATTTCGGCTTCGGGGTGCTCGCCCGGCGAGATGCGCCGGTAGATTTTCAGCATGACCCTGTCGCCGATGGTGAGGGAACTGTTCGACTGCTCCGCCGCCAGCCAGCTCACCTCCGCGTCAGACGGGAGTCTAAGCCGATCTCCTCCAGCCGGCGTGCTGCGGAAGCGCAACACGCCGTCGGCCTGCTTGAATTCCCTGTCCGATGCCAGCGCCTCGACGAAGCGACGCGCAAAGCTTGCGACCGCGAAGCCGTCCGTGAGCAGGCCGACACGTCGATGTTGGCGCACGCGGGCCAAGGCGAGGCGACTCGGCAGCGCCGCGGTGGGTTCGTCCTCCCAATGGATCGCGAGCGGGAGCGACCAGAGCGTCGTGCCGGCCTTGGTTTTGACTTCGATTTCGCCCAGCAAAAGCTCTTCGTCGGCGCCTCCGACATCGGTCAGGCGGGCTAGTCGCGTCGACTCTATTTTTTCGTCCTTGAGCCCGAACCAGCGGCGCTTGGCAACATATTGAGGAAGTACGTCGCGCTCGACGGCGTCTCGATCGGGCGTCGAGAGAGTGTCGGCCAGGCGTTTGCGAACGACAAGCGTCATGAATTCCGGCAACGGGTCAGGCGCCGGCGTATGCCACGCTGGCCAATCGCTAGCCGTTCCCAACACGAACCAATAAAATCCGTAAGGCGGCAGCGTCAGCAGATAGGTGAGCTCTCCAATGGGAGGAAACGACGTACCGGCGCTAAGTTCCACTGGAACGCGACCGACGAAAGCGGACAGATCGAGTTCCACAGCTTGATGGCTGTGCGCGAGGTTTGCGACACACAGCAAAGTCTCGCCCTCGTACTCGCGCAGGAATGCAAGAATCTTGCGATTCTTTGGATAGAGGAACGTCAGCGTTCCGCGACCGAACGCCGGGTGGCGGCGGCGCACCGCGAGCATTCGCCGCATCCAATTGAGCAGCGAGTGCGAGTCGCGCGTTTGCGCTTCGACATTAACGGCGCCATAGCCGTAAAGCGGATCCATGATCGGCGGTGAAGCGAGCGTCGCCGGATCGGCACGCGAGAATCCTCCATTGCGGTCGGGTGACCACTGCATCGGCGTCCGCACTCCATTGCGATCGCCCAGGTGGATGTTGTCGCCCATGCCGATCTCGTCGCCGTAATAGATCACCGGAGTTCCCAGCAACGAAAGCAGAAGGCTGTTCATCAACTCGATACGGCGGCGGTCGCGTTCCAACAGTGGCGACAGCCGGCGACGGATCCCCAAATTGAGGCGCGCGCGTCGATCGGCGGCGTAGGTCTGCCATAGATAATCGCGTTCATTGTCGGTCACCATTTCGAGCGTCAGCTCGTCATGGTTGCGCAAAAAGGTCGCCCATTGGCAATTATTGGGAATAGGCGGGGTCTGACGGATGATGTCGCTGACCGGAAAGCGGTCCTCGCGCGCGATCGCCATGTACATGCGCGGCATCAGCGGAAAATGGAAGGCCATGTGGCATTCGTCGCCGTCGCCGAAATAGTCTTTCGTGTCTTCCGGCCATTGATTGACTTCCGCGAGCAGCATTCGGCCGGGAAACGCCGTGTCGACCTCCGCGCGGAATCGCTTGAGGACCGCGTGAGTCTCCGGCAGATTTTCGTTCGTGGTGCCTTCGCGCTCGACCAGATAGGGGACCGCATCGAGCCGCAGGCCGTCGACTCCCATCTGCAGCCAGAAGCGCATTACGCTCAAGACGGCCCGCAGCACCTGCGGATTATCGAAATTCAGATCCGGCTGGTGGGAGTAGAAGCGGTGCCAGTAATAGGCGCCAGCCATCGGATCCCATGTCCAATTGGAGCGCTCGGTGTCGACGAAGATGACGCGCGTGTCGGCATATTTCTGATCGGTGTTGGACCATACGTAGAAGTTGCGGTGCGACGAACCGGGCTTGGCCCGTCGCGCGCGCTGAAACCAATGATGCTGATCCGACGTGTGGTTGACGACCAGTTCGGTTATCACCCGGATGCCGCGAGCATGGGCCGCACGCACAAACTGGCGGAAGTCGGCGAGCGTGCCGTAATCCGGATGGACGTTGCGGTATTCGCTGATGTCGTACCCGTCGTCCAGCAGCGGCGAGGGGTAGAACGGGAGTAGCCAGATCGCGTTGGCGCCGAGGTCGGAAATATAGTCGAGTTTTGAAATGAGTCCGGGAAAATCTCCGATCCCATCGTTGTTGCTGTCGCAGAAGGACTTGACGTGCAATTGATAGATGCAAGCATCCTTGTACCAGAGGCGATCGGTCTGCGTGGTCTCTTTTGCTGATTGGGCATCCACGGTCAGGCCCCCAATGGTGCGATACGCCAGATCAGGAATGGTAGTTCCGCCGGGTCGAGACGAAGGCGTTGCAGTTTTCCGGAGCGGACGGTTTTGCTGTCGCGCATCAGATCGTGAACCGCAAAGCTCGCGGAGTCCGCCAGATTCCATTCCCACAGCGGCACTTCGACCGTGGCCTCCTGGACGTGAAAGGGATCAAGGTTGACTGCGCACAGAATGAAATTGCGTCCGGTCGGCGATGGCTTGCCATAGAAGATCACCTGGTCGTTGTGCGCCGAATAGAAGCGCAGCCCCAGGTGAGTCTGCAGCGCCAGGTGAGACTTGCGTATGCGATTGAGCTGGGTGATCTCGGCGACGATGTTTCCAGGCGCATCATATTGGCGCGTGCGTATCTGATATTTCTCCGAGTCGAGGTATTCCTCGCGGTCGGCTGGCGCCGCGGACTCGCACAGCTCGAAGCCGGAATACACCCCCCATAATCCGGAAAGGGTGGCCGCCAGAGCAGCGCGAATGAGAAAGCCGGGACGGCCGGACGTTTGCAGGAAGGTCGGATTGATGTCCGGCGTATTGACGAACAGATGCGGGCGGAAGAATTCCTTGACCTCGGAGGCTGTCAGCTCGGTGAAATAGTCGGTAAGCTCCTGCTTGGCGTTGCGCCACGTGAAGTAGCTATACGACTGAGAAAAGCCGACCTTGGCCAGCCGATACATCATTTTGGGACGGGTGAAGGCTTCCGACAGAAAGATCACCTCCGGATGCTGCGACCGCACCTCGGCAATGAGCCATTCCCAGAAGGGCAGGGGCTTGGTGTGCGGGTTGTCGACTCGGAAAATCCGCACGCCTTCGTTGACCCAGAATTGGACGATGTCGCGCAAGGCGAACCAGAGGTCGGGGATGGCTCGCTTCGCATAGAAATCCACATTGACGATGTCTTCGTATTTTTTGGGAGGGTTCTCGGCGTAGCGGATAGAGCCGTCGGGACGCCAGTCGAACCATTCCGGATGGTCCTTAAGCCAAGGATGGTCGGGGGAACATTGAATGGCAAAGTCGAGGGCCAGTTCCATGCCGTGCGCTGTGGCAGCCGCTTGCAGCCGCCGGAAATCCTCGATCGTGCCCAGCGCAGGATGGATCGCGGTGTGTCCGCCCTCACTGCTGCCGATTGCGTAGGGACTGCCGACATCGCTCGGGTCCGCATGCAGGGCGTTGTTCTTGCCCTTGCGGTTGGTCGTGCCGATCGGATGGATCGGCGGCAGATAGAGCACGTCGAAGCCCATCTCCTGCAGAGCAGGCAGCCGGCCGATGACATCGTCGAGCGTGCCGTGACGGTCGGGCGTGCTGGAAGCCGAACGGGGAAACAGTTCGTACCAGGTCGCGAACAGCGCTTGCGGGCGTTCGATATCCAGCGGAAAGGCCGGCTTGCGGCGGCAAACGAACTCGCGTTCTTCGGCTTCGTACATCACCTCGCGCAGGTCGGGCGTCAGCAGGATATCGGCGCTCGCCTCGGGCGACGCGTCGGCGAGCCATTTCAGGGCGCCGGCAATGACCACGCGGGCGCCGCAGTTTACGCGCTCGCCGGCTCGCTCGAGAATGGCCCGCGCTTCGACGATTTCGTTGGCGATGTCTACCCCTGCTGCGCGTTTCAATTCAACGTCGCGAACCAGCGTAGCGTACCCGTCCAGCCATGCCTCTACCGTGAATTCATACCGGCCGATCCGCTGCGGCAGTATCGTCGCCTGCCATCGATCATTGTTGGTGAGGTGCATCGGCGACCGCCACCAGTCCCTGCGGTTCGCGCTGCGCCAGAGCAGCTCGACGTTGAGCACCTCGCGACCGTCGGCAAAGACGTCAGCCTCGATAGTCACCCGTTCGCCAATCACGCGCTTCGCCGCGAACCGCCCGCCGTCGACGCTCGGAACGACATTGTCGATCACGATGCGTGGAGCAGTAACGAGCTTCTTCGGTTGGCTCTCCGGCTGGGCGAGCTTGATCGGTTCGCTCCGATGCGTCTGGAGCACGCGAATTTCGCCCGCTGCCAGCGGCGCGTTCATATCGCGATCGGCGGCGATCGTCTTGTCTGCCGTCAGACCGACGCCTGCCGCAGGCGGCAGTGGCTCAAGAGTGATCGGCAATGGCATTTCGCGCCGCAGTTCGGAATTGATGACGATGACGACGGGCGCCGCCGCTCCGCGCAGTGTCGGTCCATCGGAACGTAGAAGAGCCGTCACGGGCTCGGCAGGATCGGTCAGCGCGCGCATTTGTCCATCGACGCCAAACGCGGCCAGTTGCTCGCTCAGCGTGTTGGCCTCGCGAATTTCCGCCGACACATCGACATTGCCTTTTGGCGGCACAAGCGGGATTTCGCTGAGGCCTGCCTGGCGCGCATCCATATCCCTGGCCGATCCATATTCGAACCCCATCGGCACCAGGAGTCCGTCACCGATGGCAGCCGCACGCCGCACCATATGCCTGTAAATCGGGATCGGGTCCTCGGCGTCGCCCAATTGCCGGGCCAGTCGCGGCCCGAATGGAGCCTCCGGTGAGGCAACGACCGAGCCTATTCCGCGCAACATTTCGCGTTCCTCAACAAACCAGCCGGCGCGTCCGTCCCACCAGGGTGCCGAGGAGAAGGCACCATCGAACCCTATTCCTCGCAGCGCTGCGATCTCCGTCCAGCTCAGACCCGGCGTCCAGGCCATGAAGCGAATGTCGGCAAAGTCCCGCGCTACCGCTGAGATGACGCGCCGCCAAACGTCGCGCGGCACCAGTTGCGGCTGCGAACAGCAGAATCCCGAAACGCCTGTGCGCGACAGACGAAGAAGGCGTTCGATCCACCACTCGACTGCGCGGTCGGTCGAGCTTTCGTCGAAGCGTAAATAGGCCGCAGCGGGTTGCGGCAGCGCGCTCCGCGGGTCGACGACACGGCCATTGATTTTGTCGCTGGAAAACCACTCCGGGTGCGATTGCACCACGCCAGCATCCTGCGCTATCCGACCGACTACGATATCGAGTAGAAGATTGAGGCCGGCCGTGCGGCAATCCCGCGCCAGTTCGGCGATGGCTTGATCGGCGCCGAGCGAATCATCGATGGCGGGATGAATCCTGTCATGGTCTGCGGTCAGAAACAGGTCGCCAGCAGCACCGGGCGCGAACAGCGGTGCGGTCAGCAGATGATCGAAGCCCATCTCCCGGTAATGGCGCAGATATTGCGGCCAGACGGAACGCGGACCGGCGGAAAGGGGATGGAAGTAATAGATTCTCGGTGCAAACAGCCCTCGCCGGCTTTCGCCCACGCTTTCACGATGGCCCATCGCCATAGATAAAGTTGCCCCGGCTGGTCGCGTCCGGCTCTTGATTTTCCTTTTCTCCCCAAGGCATTTGGGTCGAAAAAGTGCCATGATGGTACGCCAATCTCCGCCATGTTGCCATGTCGGCGTGGGCCGATCGAATCTGCTCGGCTTGGCGTCGCGTCACGGCAGTGACTTGGCCCTTCGCTCAGAACTGGCTTCGTCCTGCGATGGTCGTCGCTGGGGGGGGGCGCGCGGCGCAATAGAAACAGGAGCAGCGACCGGCCTGTCATCTGGTAGTGGTATCCGAATTTAAAGGTGGGCGCGTCGTCATCGTCGTCTTCATCCGGAAAGTTGGTGTCGACCAGCCGGAGCCAACCGCGGCCGCCCGGCGCCTTGGGCAGGGTAAATATAACGACGTCATAATGGGCGTTGGTGACGAGCAGCAGCGTTGCTTCGCCGGCGCGCCGCGTAATCCCGCTGATCTGGGCGCGCCCGTCGCGCAAGAGACCGACGCATTTCGCTGCCGGATCCTGCCACTGCTGCGGGGTCATTTCCTCGCCGGCCGGCGTGAGCCAAGTGCTATCCTTGACGCCTAATGCGTCACTCCAGCCGCCGGTCAGAAAGCGGCTCTGTCGCAGAAGCCGGATTCCAATCAAGTCTGCCAACCACTGCCTTGGCGTGGGGATCGAGCAGAAGCTTGTTGGGATTGAAGCGGTAGCCGTGCCTCGACGCGATAACCGTAGATCGTGCCCGGCCGCGCGTCAGGCAGGAAACCGTGCCATATTTCGTCGGTGAATTCGGGCAAATCGATTCGCTCGATCTCACGATCTCTCTGCTCGTCGAAAATGCACAGCTCGACCTTGGCGGCGTTGGCGGAGAAGAGGGCGAAGTTGACGCCCAACCCCATCCATGTCGCGCCTCGCGGGTGCGGCAGGCCTTCACGCAGACGTGCTTTGCGCATCACCTGTGGAGCAACGATATCAGCGCAGGCATCCATCGGTTGGCCTGTGCCAAGGCACAACGGACAAAGGCTGGACGGGTTCCATTGCTGACGCGACGGGCCCGGCGCTGATGGCACTTGGCGGAGTGGCTTTCGCGGGTGCGGGAAAACGGTCGCTGGGAGCGGGTGACAAGGCGACGACTCTGCGGTAATGAGACCGCGCGCGGGCAACCGAGGAGACGAAATCGAGACTGCCTAGGCATTGTCGCGGGAGAGGCCGGCCCTGGACCGGCGCCGAAGGAGCAACCGCCCCGGAAACTCTCAGGCACATGAACCGCTCAATGCCCGTTGAGACTCTGGAAAGAGACGCGACGCGTCCGCCGACGGGATAACGTTCTCAGGCAAAAAGACAGAGGGGGCACCGATCAACTCAGCGAATGCTGGTGAGGTGCCATGCCGAAGTCCCGTCATCGATCGACCACTGACAATCCGAAATGCTACGCGCGGCGGTCTGGTCTGCATGCTTGCAGTCTGCGCGACCTGAGCGATTTCGGGCCGCAACGATGACCGTTGTCCCGGAGGCAAAAACGCTGCGGCGCACGCCGCTCCATGCGCTCCACTGTGAACGTGGCGCCCGCATGACCGCGTTCGCGGGATATGAGATGCCCATCCAGTATCCGCTTGGCGTTCTCAAGGAGCATCTCCATACGCGCGAGGCTGCGGGCCTGTTCGACGTATCGCATATGGGACAGATCACGCTGCGCCCCGCAGCAGGCGAACTCTCCGCCTTGGCGAGCGCGCTTGAGCGCCTCGTGCCGGTCGATGTTCTCGGTCTCGCTCCGGGGCGCGAACGGTACGCGCTGTTCACCAACGCCCAGGGCGGCATTATCGACGATCTCATCATCGGTCATCGCAACGATCATTTCCTCCTCATCGTCAACGCGAGCCGCACGGAGGTGGACTGGAAGCATCTGCGAACCAACCTGGCGCAGGTTTGCAGACTCGAAAACAATGCCGATCGCGCGCTGCTGGCGGTTCAAGGGCCTGCCGCGCAATCCGTGCTGACCCGGTTGGCGGCGCCGGTCGCCGGCTTGCGCTTCATGGACGTCGGCGAGTTCGAGCTTGCCCGCATTCCCTGCGTGGTGTCGCGTTCCGGCTATACCGGCGAGGACGGCTTCGAGATCAGTGTGCCGGCGGAACGGGCGGAGAAGCTCGCGCGCGCGCTGCTTCAGCATCCGGAGATCGCGCTTGTCGGACTGGGCGCGCGCGACAGTCTGCGCACGGAAGCCGGGCTGTGCCTCTACGGCGCCGACATCGACGAGGCGTCAACACCCGTGGAGGCCGGTCTCGAATGGGCCATACAGAAAGTCCGCCGCCCCGGTGGCGGACGCGCCGGTAATTTTCTCGGCGCTGACAGAATCCTTGACGAGCTTGATTGCGGGCCGCGGCGGCGTCGTGTCGGGCTGCGGCCGCAAGGACGCGTTCCGGTCCGCAACGGTGCATTGTTGTTTGCAAGCCATTCCGATCGCGACCCGATCGGCGTGGTCACCTCGGGTCTGTACGGACCGACGGTCGGCGCTCCCGTCGCCATGGGATATGTCGCACCGGCGCACGCGCTGCCCGGCAGCCAATTGGTGGCGGAAGTGCGCAGCCAACGGGTTTTGGTCGAGGTGACAACGCTGCCGTTCGTCGCTCATCGCTACCGGCGCTAATCCCTATCCTGGAGCACATCGCGATGCTTAGATTCACGGACGAACACGAATGGTTGCGCATCGAAGGCGATCTCGCGACGGTCGGGATTACGCCATATGCGCAAGAGCAACTCGGCGACATTGTCTTCGTCGAGCTTCCGGCACGCGGCAGGAGGCTTGAAAAAGGTGTCACGGCCGCTGTCGTCGAGTCGGTCAAGGCCGCCTCGGATGTCTATTCGCCAGTCAGCGGCGAAGTGATCGAGATCAACGAAACGCTGGTCGGCGAACCTGGCCTGATCAATTCCGATGCGATGGACAAGGGATGGTTCTTCAAGATCAGGCTGGCAAATCCATCGGACCTCGATGGGATGATGGATGAAGCTGCTTACAAGGCAAAGGTCGGCTGATCATGAACGTGCAGGCGGAACAAAGATCGTTCGCAACCCCGACCTTTGGGACGGCATGCGGCGGGTTCGTCGGCAGGCATATCGGTCCGCGGCAGGATGATATCGCGCGCATGCTCGCGTGCATCGGGGCGTCAAGCCTCGAAGCGCTCGTCGAGGAGGCAATTCCGCACGACATTCGCCAGCGGCAGCCGCTGACGTTCGGTTCGCCGCTGTCCGAGGCTGAACTGCTCGACAAAATGCGCCTCTTTGCTGAACGAAACGTCGTGCTGACGTCGATGATCGGACAAGGCTATTACGGCACGCACTTGCCGCCGGTGATCCAGCGCAACGTATTGGAGAATCCCGCCTGGTACACGGCTTATACGCCCTATCAAGCGGAGATCAGCCAAGGGCGGCTGGAAGCGCTGCTGAATTTCCAGACGATGATCTGCGATCTCACCGGGCTCGACGTGGCAAATGCGTCGCTGCTCGACGAAGCGACCGCTGCGGCAGAAGCCATGGCCATGGCGCGCCGGGTTTCGCAGTCGACCGCGCAGGCGTTCTTTGTCGATCGGGATTGCCACCCGCAGACCATCGCGGTCGTGCGCACCCGCGCCGAACCGCTTGGCTGGTCTATTACGATCGGCGATCCAGCGACTGATCTCGATCCGGCGGCCGTTTTCGGAGCCATGCTGCAGTATCCGGGCTCAAGCGGCGCTCTCGTGGAGTATCGGGAGACGATCGCGAAGCTTCACGCGCATCAGGCGATTGCCGCAGTCGCGGCGGATCCGTTGGCGCTTGTGCTCATCACGCCCCCGGGAGAGTTCGGGGCTGATATCGCCATGGGCTCGACCCAGCGGTTCGGGTTACCGATGGGCTATGGCGGACCGCACGCCGCCTACATCGCCACGCGCGGGGCTTTTGCGAGAGCGCTGCCCGGCAGGCTGGTCGGCGCAAGTATCGATAGTCGCGGACGCCCGGCGTTGCGGCTGGCGCTGCAAACCCGCGAGCAGCACATTCGTCGCGAAAAGGCGACATCGAACGTCTGCACGGCCGAAGTGCTGCCGGCGATAATCGCATCGCTGTATGCGGTCTATCACGGCGCCCCCGGCCTCCGGCAGATCGCCAGCCGCGTGGCGCGAACCGCAACGCTGCTCGCGCGCGGCCTGACCGAGCAGGGCTGGCGCATTCCGACGCCGTCCTACTTCGACACTTTCGTCGTGGAGACCGGCGACCAGCGCGATGCGGTGTTGAACCGCGCTCTTAAGAGCGGCATCAATTTGCGATCTCTGCCGGGGATGATTGGTATTAGCTGCGACGAAACCACGACACGAGAGGTTGTCGAGCGTATTTGGGCGGCGTTCGGTCCGGCGAAAGGCGTCGAGCGGCGCCCGATCGAACGCGTTGGCGAGGCCGCACCCTTGTCGATCGGGGACGCAATTCCGGACGTGCTCAGGCGCCGGTCTGAATTTCTCACCCATCGCGTTTTCAACGAGCACCAGTCCGAGACAGAGATGCTGCGCTACCTGCGGCGCCTGAGCGATCGTGATCTCGCCCTCGATCGCACGATGATTCCGTTGGGCTCGTGCACCATGAAGCTCAACGGCACCGCGGAAATGATACCATTGACCTGGCCCGGATTTGCCAGGCTCCATCCATTTGTGCCGGCAGAGCAAGCGCGCGGATATGCCGAGATGATGTCCGATCTGAAAGCAAAGCTGATCGCGATCTCTGGTTACGATGCGGTGTCGCTGCAGCCGAATTCGGGCGCGCAGGGCGAGTATGCTGGGCTCTTGGCGATTCGCGCATTCCATCGCGCCAGGGGGCAGTCGCAGCGCACGATCTGCCTCATCCCCACTTCGGCGCATGGCACAAATCCGGCTTCTGCCCATATGGCGGGCATGGACGTCGTCGCCGTCGAATGCGACGCCGACGGCAGCGTCGATCTGCAGGACTTGTCGCGAAAGGCCGAGGCCGCCTCCGACCGGCTTGCTGCGGCCATGCTTACATATCCTTCGACGCACGGCGTCTTCGAGACATCAATTCGTTCGATCTGCGACATCGTGCACCAGCATGGCGGTCAGGTCTATCTGGATGGCGCCAATCTGAACGCGCAGGTCGGGCTGGCGCGGCCGGGCGACTACGGGGCCGATGTCAGCCATTTCAATCTGCATAAGACGTTTTGCATCCCGCACGGCGGTGGCGGGCCGGGAATGGGGCCCATCGGAGTCAAGACTCATCTTGCGAGCTACATGCCGTCCCACCCGCTCACCGATCAGGCCAGCGCAACCGGCTCGGTTGGTCCGGTCACGGCCGCGCCGTTCGGCTCGGCATCGATACTGACTGTTGCATGGGCCTACATGGCGTTGATGGGCGGAGACGGACTGACACAGGCGACGAGAGTCGCCATTCTCAATGCGAACTATATCGCCGCTCGGCTCCAATCACATTATCCGCTGCTGTTCAAAGGCGCGAGCAATCGCGTCGCGCACGAATGCATCGTCGATATTCGCCCGTTTCGCGACAGTGCGGGGGTTTCGGTCGAGGATGTGGCAAAGCGACTGATCGATTACGGATTTCACGCGCCGACGATGAGCTTTCCGGTGCCCGGCACGCTGATGATCGAGCCCACGGAGTCGGAATCGCTGTGGGAGCTTGACCGGTTCTGCAATGCCATGATCGCAATCCGCGAGGAAATCCGGCAAATCGAATCGGGCGACGCCTCGAAAAAGGACAATCCGCTGAAAAATGCGCCGCACACGGCGGCCGATCTCGCGGACGCGGAATGGAAAAGGCCATATTCGCGCGAAGCCGCGTGCTTCCCGGCCGGTCTAGCCGCCGACAAGTATTGGTGTCCGGTCAACCGCATTGATAACGCCTATGGCGACCGCAATCTGATGTGCACGTGTACTTCGCCGCAGACCGATGCCGTTGTCTCACGCTGAGCCGTTTCAACCGGCGAACGGTCATGTAACGCTGAGCTACGCTCCGTTGCAAAAGGTGGCAGGATTGGTCGGCGCGCATGGACCGTGCGGTCTAGCGCTCGCCGCGACGCCTTCATGGGGCGTTTCGTGCAAATTCATTCCGCTAAGTGGGATGGTCATTCTAATCTTAATCACATATAATTCCGGCTGAGCGGCAAGCCTTGGCATGAATCATGCAACCCGTCCGCCAAGGATACGCGTGACGTTTGTCGCTTACGGCAAAAAATGGGTCGGGAGGGTTCCATGAAATTCGTATCTCGTCATTGTTTATGGCTCGCTTTCGCTTCGGCCATCGCGGTGATGGCGCTCTCGGGAGCGCCGGCCCAAGCCGACGATGTCATCAAGATCGGAGCGCCGCTGGCGCTCACCGGTCCGCTGGCGGTGGAGTCGAAAAAGCAGGAAGTCGTCTGGAATATGTGGGTTGCCAAGGTCAATGCTTCGGGCGGGATCAACGTCGGCGGCAAGAAAATGAATGTCAAACTGGTTGAGTATGACTATCAGTCCGATGGGCAGCGTGCCGCTCAGCTCGCCGAAAAGCTGATAACGGACGACAAGGTGAACTTCCTCTTTGCCCCGTTCGGATCCGGCCATACCAAGATTGTCGCCTCTGTCGCCGAGCGTTATCAGATGCCGCTCATCGCCTGCTCGTCGTCGGCGGAAACAGTCTACAACCAGGGCTTCAAATATCTGTTCGGGTTGTTAGCGGCGAACGGCGCCTCCAACGCCATCATCGTCAAATACATCAAGACCAAGGCTCCGAGCATCAAGTCGATCGCGATCTACGGCCGCGACGACGTGTTCCCGAAGTCGATGGCGAGCGGGGTGGCCGAAGCGGCCAAGGCTGCGGGCCTGAATGTGGCCTACAACAACTATTATCCGGTCGGCACCATCGATCATTCGTCCGGGCTGTCGGCGATCAAGGCGGCCAAGCCGGACTGGATCTATGTTACCGGCTATACCTCGGATCTGATATTGATTCGCAAACAGATGAGCGATCTCGGTGTGACCGCCCCGGTCGTGACCATGGTGGCCGGTCCCGCCTACAAGGAGTACACCGACGCGCTCGGCAACCTCGCCAACGGTATTACGAGCTGGACGTGGTGGCATCCCGCGGTCAATTACCAGGGCGTCGGCGTGTGGCCGACAACGCAATCCTTCGTCAAGGATTTCGTCGCCAAGGAGCACGTAGAACCGGACTACATCCATGCCTCTTGCGCGGCCGCGGGGGTAATCCTGGCCAACGCCATCGAGCGGGCCGGCACGCTTGATCATCAGAAGGTGCGCGATGCGCTCGCAAGCACCAACATCACGACATTCTACGGACCGATCAAATACGCCGCCAATGGCTTGAACGAGGCGGGGTCGATTCCGATCATTCAAATCCAAAACAAGCAGATCAAGGTGCTGTACCCGGACGGCGTGAAGAACGCCGATCTTGAGCTGATGAAGTAGGTCGTCCGGATCGCGCACGCCGCCCTGGATCGAAATCATTCGGGGCGGGGCGGACTTTGGCCGGCTGTGCCGCCAACCCTCCGATCGGGGGAACCGGATGCTGTACGTCCAGATGCTCGTCAACGGGATCATGCTGGGGGCGTTGTACGCGTGCCTGGCGATCGGTTTTTCGCTGGTCTGGGGCGTGCTTAACGTCATCAATATGCTGCACGGTTCGCTGCTCGTGCTCGGCGGCTACCTCACCTACACGGCGTGGCATGACTACGGGGTTCACCCGCTCATTGCGCTGTTTGCGGTCGCGTTTGCTCTGTTTCTGCTCGGCTACGCAATTCAGCGCATACTCATCAACCGCGTGGTCGACATGCCCGTTCTGGTGACGATGACGTTGACCTTCGCGCTCGATCTCATCCTCTACAATTTCATGATTGTGTACTTCACGGCGACGCCGGTGCGGGTGACGCTCAATCTCGGCGTGATCGACGCGGGCGGCATATTTGTGCCGGTCGATCGGCTGGCGGGAATGGTGCTCGCGCTGCTGTTGACCGGTCTCCTGTACGTCGTGCTCCGCCGTTCGCGCATCGGACGCGCCATCGTTGCCGTGCGCATGGACCGCTCGGCGGCGATGCTGATGGGCATCCGGGTCGAGCATATCTACGCGATCACCTTCGGCATCGGCGCCCTGATGGCCGGCGCGACCGGCGCGGTGTTCGCCATGGTCTATCCGATGACCACGGACCTCGACTTCACCTTTCTCGGCAAAGCCTTCATCGTCTGCATCATCGGCGGCCTTGGCAGTGTTCAAGGCGCGCTAGTCGGCGGGCTCGTGCTCGGGTTGGTCGAAAGCATCGCCGGCCAGTTCCTGGGGCCGCAATACGCGCTCACGGCCGGCTTCGCGCTGATGCTTGTCCTGCTCGTGGCGATGCCGACCGGGTTGACGGGAGTGAAGGGATTCGAATGATGCGGCTGCGATGTTCCGTCTTTGCGGTCTGGATACTCGCGCTCGCGTCGACGCCGCTATGGGGCGACAACTACATCGTTCATCTTGCCATCACGATCGCCATGTACTCGACGCTGGCGATCTCGTGGAATTTTATCGGCGGCTTCGCCGGCTATCCGTCATTCGCGACCTCGGCATTCTTCGGTCTCGGCTGCTATGTCGGCGCGCTGACGCAGCGGGCGGGTCTGCCGGTTTCGGCGGCGTGGCTCTGTGCGACGGCCGGCGTCGGAATTTTCGCCGGGCTGTTCGGCCTCATCATTCTTCGCCTGCGTGGCCATTATTTCGCGATTGCCTCGTTCGGATTGGTGGAAGTGCTGCGTCTGGTCATCTCGTCCTCGGACAGCCTGACCGGCGGCGGCGATGGACTGAACGTTCCGCTGTTTCATGGCGGACCGGATTTTGTGGCGCGCATCTTCCTGGCGGTAATGGTCGGCATCATGGTGATTGCGTTTGCCGTTTCCATTTTGGTCGACCGCAGTCGGCTCGGCTTCGGCCTGCGCTGCATCGAGCAGAACGAAGATGCAGCCGACATGGTCGGGATCGACACGACGCGATACAAGATCGTCGCTTTCGTCCTGTCGGCGATGTTCTGCGGCACGGTCGGCGGCGCCTACGCGTCATGGACCGGCTACATCGATCCGACCGATGCGTTCGATGCCATCATGACGATCAAGACTCCGGTGATGTGCATGCTCGGCGGCGTAGGGACGGTGCTGGGACCGGTCGCGGGATCGGCGTCGTTCCTGCTGCTCGAAGAATTCTTTTGGTCGCACTTTCTCGCCTACAACCGCGCCATTCTCGGCGCGGTGATCGTCATCATCATTTTCTTCTTGCCCGGCGGCTTGCTCGGGATTGCGGACGGGAAAGGGCCGAGAGCATCCTTCCGCAGATCCCTTGGGCGCTGGCTCAAGGGCGGGCCCGTGGCGGTGCCGTGACTGCAATCATAGAGCTCAACGGCGTCAGCAAGAGCTTTGGCGGCATTCGCGCGCTGCGCGATGTGAGCTTCACGATCGATCAGGGTGAAATCGTCGGGCTGATCGGTCCGAACGGCGCGGGAAAAACGACTCTCGTCAACGTCATGACCGGCGTGACCGGCGCCACCGCCGGTCAAGTGATTTTCTGCGGCGCCAATGTCACCGCGCAGCGGCCATATCAGGCTGCACGCAGAGGTATCGCGCGCACGTTTCAAGTCGTGCAGCCGTTCCCGCGCATGACGGTGCTGGAAAATGTCATGGCCGGCGCGTTGTTCGGCGGCGCCGACCGCGAGGTGAACGTGAGACGGGCAGCCGACATCGCACGCGAGCAACTGGAATTTACCGAGCTGGCGGCGCTCGCCGACAAGCCGGCGGGCAGCCTTACGATTGCCGGCCGAAAGCGTCTTGAGCTCGCCAAGAGCCTGGCGATGCAGCCAAAGCTCTTGATGCTGGACGAGGTCAACGCGGGCCTCAATTCCACCGAAATCGACCGAGCACTTGCCCTCGTCCGCAAGATTTCTGAGCGCGGCGTGACGATCCTGTTGATCGAGCATCTGATGAAGGTGATCTTGTCGCTCGCCCAGCGAGTCCTGGTCCTGCACCAGGGAGAACTTGTCGCTCAGGGCGATCCGGTGGCGATGGTCAATGACCGAAGGGTGATCGAAGCCTATCTCGGCGAGAAATTCGCCCGCCGGTACCAGGAAGGCGCTACCGGTGCCTGAGCCGCTGCTCAAGGTGGAAAGCCTTCACGCCGGCTACGGCGAGGTGCGCGTGCTGTGGGGCGTGGACATCGACATCGAAGCCGGCGAAATAGCCTGTATCGTAGGCTCGAACGGCGCCGGCAAGACCACGCTGCTGCGAGCGCTGTCGGGACTGGTGGCGGTCAGCTCCGGGAAATTGTTGTTTGACGGGGTGGAGCTTGCGGGGCTCCCGGCCGATCAGATCCTGGCGCGCGGGATCGCGCACGTTCCGGAAGGACGGCGACTGTTTCGCGGCATGAGCGTGCGCGACAATCTTCTTCTCGGCGCCTACCTGCGGTCCGACAAAGTCGAGATTCATCGCGATCTCGATTACGTGTTCTCGATTTTCCCTATCCTCAAGGAACGGCAGCACCAGGACGCGACCACCTTGTCCGGCGGCGAGCAGCAAATGTGTGCGGTGGCGCGCGGGATCATGTCGCGCCCGCGCTTGCTCATGATTGATGAGTTGTCGCTGGGCTTGGCGCCGCGGATGGTCGAGCGGCTCGGCGAGGCGCTGATCGAGGTCAATAAGATCGGCCTTGCCATTCTCATCGTCGAGCAGGACGTCATGACTGCATTCGAACTTGCACGGCGCGGTTTCGTGATCGAAACCGGCGTCGTGCGCATGCGCGGCAATACGCAGATGCTGGCCAAAGACCCGATGATCCGTCAAGCCTACCTCGGCCTGTAGCTCGCGAGCGAGGCGCTGCCGGATTGAATCATGCTAATATTAGTACGATAATATCACGGTTGGTCCGCGACGACTTTTGCGGCGGCAGAGGAGGCCGGTCTTGGCGAGGAACGGTGTTGGTGCGCGCGCCCGGCGGAAGGAGGACAGCCGCTTTCTCTACGGCGAAGGCCAGTACATCGGCGACCTGCGGTTCCCGAGGATGCGCGAGGTCGCCTTTGTGCGCAGCCCGGTGGCGCACGCGCGGCTGAACGCCGTACTCGTTCCCGAACGCTTGCGTTCCGCGGTTTTCACCGCCCGTGATCTTGCGGGCGTTCTACCGCTGAAGGCGGTTTCGCCGCTGCCGGGATTCCAGATTTCCGAACAGCCTCCCTTGGTCGTGGACAAGATCCGTCAGGTCGGCGAGTTGATTGCCATGTGCGTCGCCGACACGCGCGCTGAGGCCGAAGACATCGCGGCCCAGGTCGCTTTGCAATTCGACGAATTGCCGGCCGTGACCGACATGATCGAGGCGCAGAAGCCGGGCGCCCCGCTCGTGCACGACACCGTCAAAGGCAATGTGTACGTCAATGTCGCATACGATGGCGATGTGGAGTCGGTCGCCAAGACGGCGCCGGTGAAGGTCACCCGCCGGTTGCGGACCTCGCGTCAGGTGATGTCGCCAATCGAATGCCGCGGCTTCATCGCGCAGTGGGATAAGCGGCTCGACCAGTTGATCCTGCACGGCGCCACCCAGTTTCCGCACGTGGTGCGCAGCGGGCTGGCGCAAGTGCTGCAAATCCCGGAATTGAAGATTCGCGTGGTATCGCCGGATGTCGGCGGCGGTTTCGGCTACAAGGCCGTCCTGGCCGGCGAAGAGGTCTGTTTGTGCTGGCTGGCGATGCGCGCTGATTACCCGGTGCGGTGGCTTGAAGACCGCCGCGAAATGCTCGTCGCCAACGCGAACTGTCGCGAGCATTATTACGACATCACGGCTTACGCGGATCGAACGGGAAAAATTCTCGCGTTCGATGCCAAGGCGGCGGTCGATACCGGCGCCTATTCGTCTTATCCGTTCACCGCGGCGATCGAGGCTTCGCAGGTCAGCGCCATCCTGCCCGGGCCATATGACATCCCGGTCTATCGTTGCACTACCGCGGCGGTCGCCACCAACAAGGCGCCGCAATTGCCCTATCGCGGCGTCGCCCGGCCGGGTTGCTGCTATGCGATGGAACTCGTGGTCGATGCCATTGCGCGGGAAATCGGGCGAGAGCCGCATGAGGTCCGCGACGTCAACCTCGTTCGACCGGAACAGATGCCGTACGACAATGTCACCGACAAACATTTCGACAGCGGCGACTATCCGCAACTTTTGCGCATGGCGGTCGAGGCAATCGACGTGGACGCGGTGCGAGCGCGACAGCGGCGCGGCGAGGGCGACGGCCGGCTCATCGGGCTTGGCATGTCGATGTTCTCGGAGCAGACCGGCCATGGCATGACAGCCGATGGCAAACGCCGCGTGCTTTACGAGCAAACATTCGCGCGGCTTACTCCCGACGGCCGCCTTGAGATCCGGGCCGGCATCCAGAGCATTGGCCAGGGGCTTGAGACCACGCTGGCGCAAATCGGCAGTGAAATTCTCGGACTCGACATCGAGGATATCCAGGTCAAGCTCGGCGATACGGAACTCTCGCCCTATTCCAGCGGTGCCTGGGGCTCGCGCGGCATGATCTGGGCCGGAGGCGCGACATCGCAGGCCTGCAAGGAATTGGCCGACCGGGTTGCCAGGATCGGCGCGGCGCTGCTGCAAACCGAAAAGGCTTCGGTGAGCCTGCGCGACAGTTGTGTCTTCGGTCCGAACGGCAGCGTGTCGCTGCGCGCCATCGCGCAAGCCTATTATCTGTCGCCCAATGAACTGCCGAGCGACATCGACCCGCGCGGCTTGGAAGTCACCAACGGCTTCTCGCCATTGCGCCTGACCGGCATCCACACCGGGGCGGCGCACGCCGCGGTCGTTGCGGTCGATCCCGAGGTCGGCGCAGTGGAGATTCTCGATTACGTCGTCGCCGAGGATGCCGGCACGCTGGTCAACCCGATGATCGTCGATGGGCAGATCTTCGGCGGTACCGCCCAAGGCATTGGCAGCGCATTGTTCGAACAGATGACGTTCGACAAGCAGGGTCAACCGCTGGCGTCGACACTGGCCGACTACCTGTTGCCGGGCACCGCCGAAGTCCCCAACATCCGCGTACTGCACATGGAAACGCCGTCGCCTTACACCGAATTCGGCATCAAAGGCGTAGGCGAGGGCGGCGCCATCGGGCCAGCCGCTGCGATCGCCAACGCCGTCAATGACGCGCTGCGGCCCCTGCAGGTCGAAATAACGGAAATTCCCATAACGCCGCGTCGCATTGTGCAGGCATTGGCGGCGCAGCGTCGGACCGATTGAACTCTGGGAACGTTACGCATGCCAGACGCCTCCGCGCTGCAAACCGGAGTTCTCGTTGTGGGCGGCGGAGCCGCGGGAATGTTTGCCGCGCTCTACGCCGCGCGTGCCGGCGCCAGTGTGACGCTGGTGGACAAGAACGTCGTCAGCCGCGGAGGTGCGACGATCATGGCGCAGATGACTTGCGCTTCCGCGCTCGGCGAAACCGAGCCCGACAGTCCGGAACTGCATTTCAACGATACGATGGAAGCCGGACGCGGACTTTGCAACGATAAGCTGGCCGCGCTGTTGTGCGAACAGAGTCCGTCACGCATACGCGAACTTGCCGATTGGAGCGTCAATTGGGCGCGACTCGAAAACGGCAAGATCAGACAGGTCAAAGCGCCGGGGCACAGCCGCAGGCGCTGCGTTTACGTCGACTTCCTATGCACCGGAGCGGCCATCTGCGCGGCCTTGCGACTGCGAACGCTGCAGGATTCAGCCATCCAAGTCCTTAATCATTTCTGCTTGACCGATCTTGTCATTTGTGACGGCGAGGTCGTCGGTGCGGTCGGCTTCGATGTTGCAACCTCCGAGCCGGTCGCGATCCGCACCAACGCTGTGGTGTTGTGTTCGGGCGGTATGATGAAAATGTTCCGGCGCACCACGGCGCCGAACAACAACGCCGGGGATGGCGTCGGCATCGCGCTACGCGCCGGCGCGCGACTTGTAGACATGGAATTCCTGCAATTCTATCCGAACGGACACTTGGCGCCGCGCATGGTCGGGCTCGATCCGACAACCTGGGAGCCGACTCGCGTCAAGCTCGGCGGTCGGCTGATTAACAGCCTCGGTGAAGAGTTTCTGCCGCGATACGGCGGCAGCGGCAGCGCCGAATACGACACGACGCGCGATTTGCTCACCCACGCCATCTATCGCGAGGTGGCGGCCGGCCGCGGCTCGCCGCACGGCGGGGTCTATCTGTCATTCCAGCATATCCCTGCCCAAGACCTTGCTCGGGCGCTCGGACCGGTACTCAACATCTTCAGGCGCAACGGCATCGATCTGACCAAGGCGCCGGTGGAGATATTTCCGATCGCGCACTACCAGATGGGCGGCATTGAGGTCGACACCGACATGCTATCGAGCGTGCCCGGCCTTTACGCCGCCGGCGAAATCGTCGGCGGTGCCAACGGCGCCAACCGACTGTCCGGCAATGCGTTGCCGGAGGCGATGGTATTCGGCGCCCGCGCCGGCGAGTCGGCCGGGAAGATTGCTGCGGGCCGTAAACCTCCAGCTTGGAGTGATCGTGCAGCGGCGGCCGGGCTCGATGTCATCCGGCGGATTCGGGCGAGAGGGGAGCGCCAAGGCGTGCCGCCCGCCCAGATGCTTGGTGAGGTGCGGGAACTGATGTGGGAACGGGTCGGCGCGTTCCGCACTGCGAGCGACCTCGCGACGGCACGCGGGCGAATTCGCCATATGTTGGATGGCGACTTGGAGGATTTGTCGGTGTCGCCGCAGAGCGTCCACAACGCCAGCCTGATCGAGTGGTTCGAACTGCGCAACGGACTTCAGGCCGCCGAGGCCGTGACATGCGCTGCTTTCAATCGCCGCGAGAGCCGCGGTGCGCATCAGCGATTGGACTTTCCAGAAACGCTTGAAGCCTATCAGATCAACCAGCGGCTTGCGCTGGTCGACGGCCGGATCGTTTCGAGTTTTGACGGAGGCGGTCATGACCGGCCCTTACGGTGATGCCGTCGCCGCCGCGCCGTTGAAAGTCGCGCGGCTGCGCATTTGGCGAGGATGCGCGGGCGAGCAAGGCCGTTATGAGGAATATGACGTTAATTTCGAGGACGGCGACTCGGTGCTCGACGGGCTGGTGCGAATTCGCTTCGGGCAGCAGCCCGACTTGGCATTTCAATTCAGTTGCTTCAACGCCAATGTCTGCAAGGAATGCGCGATCACGGTCGACGGTGTCGTCGAATATGCCTGCATTGCCAAGCTGAAACCCGGTCTCACCCAATTGGACCCGGTGCCAGAACAGCGCGTCCTGCGTGACCTGCTGACTGATACCAATGAACCGGACGTGCGGGGCGCAACTCTTCGCCGTCGGATGCAGACGATACGGAGCAAGTAGATGGCGCAATTTTTGGCCGATGTTTTGGAGCATTCGCAGTGAAGCCATCCCGCTTTGATTTCGTCCGCCCGGCGAGCCTCAACGAAGCGGCCAGGCTGCTCGGCGAAGCCGGCGGAGTTGCAAAGGCCATCGCCGGCAGCCAGTCGCTCGGGCCGATGCTCAACCTGAGAATCGCGCAACCCGAACTGCTGGTGGACCTCACCTCGATATCCGAGTTGACGGCTGTTACGGAACATCGAGACCACGTCGAGATCGGCGCCTGCGTAACGCATGCCGACATCGAAGACGGCCGCATTCCGGACCCGTCGCTGGGCCTGTTGAGCTTCGTGGCCGGGGGCATTGCCTACCGCGCGGTGCGCAACCGCGGGACGCTCGGAGGGAGCCTGGCGCATGCCGACCCGGCGGCGGATTGGATTTCGGCGATTCCGCTGCTTGGCGCCGAATTGTTGACACAATCGTCTCGCGGCGCTCGCGTCATTGCGGCGGAGCGTTCGATGGTCTCGTCGTTCGTGACGACGCTCGAAGCCGACGAACTCATCCGCGCAATTCGCATACCGAAAATGTCCCCCCGTTCACGCTGGGGCTTCTGCAAGTTCAATCAAAAAGTTGGCGAATTCGCCCATGCCGTCGGCGGCATTCTCTACGATCCGGACAATAGGCGCTTTCGCGCGGTGCTCGGCGCCATCGAGACGGCGCCGATCATTGTTGCGGATGCTACGACGCTGTTTGCCGGTCCGTTCGGACCGGACCTTGACAAACGCCTCGACGTTAATGCCGTGCTCGCCCTGCTCGATGCCAAAGCGGTAACCGACGAATACACCAGGCAATTGGCCCCCGTTGCGCTTAAGCGCGCGGCAAAACAAGCGAGCGCATCGTGATTCCCGTCAGTCTGGAAATCAACGGCAAGACCACGGACGCGCAGGCGGACCCGCGCACCCACCTGGCGGATTTTCTGCGCAATCAACAATATCTGACCGGCACGCATATCGGATGCGAGCACGGGGTTTGCGGCGCATGTAC
This sequence comes from Xanthobacteraceae bacterium, assembly GCA_030041005.1. Taxonomy (GTDB): domain Bacteria; phylum Pseudomonadota; class Alphaproteobacteria; order Rhizobiales; family Xanthobacteraceae; genus BOG-931. The sequence continues at coordinate 25,073 of JASHOR010000148.1, read as the reverse complement.
GGTATTGCTCGACGGCGTTCCGGCGCGCTCGTGCATCACTTTTGCGGTGGCCTGTGACGGCGCCCAGATCACCACCATTGAAGGGCTGCGCGACGATCCGATCATGGCCGATCTGCGCGAGGCCTTCGCCGCCAATCACGCCTTGCAGTGCGGTTATTGCACGCCGGGCATGCTGATTTCCTGCCGCGATATCCTTATGCGTTTGCCGGATGCCGATGAGGCTCGCATTCGACGCGAACTGTCCGGCAACCTTTGCCGTTGCACCGGCTATGTCGGCATCGTGACGGCCGTCAAATCGGTGCAACAGAAGCGCAAGGCGACCGGTGCGTCGGCAATCGTGATGTGCAAAACGCTTGGCCCGGTCGGTGCGCGGCCGTCGCGCGAGGGCGGGCGCGCCCCCGCGGTCCGACGCGGATCAGAGGCCGCGCCGTCGGCGCCGCCCTTGGATCAGACGGCGCCGGTCAGCGCGCAACAGTGGCGCACGGTCGAGGCGGAAGGCGTCGAATTACGGCAATCGTTCCAGGTGCCGTTCGCGCGCGACGTGGTATGGAACTACTTCGAGCATCTCGACCGCGTCGTGCGTTGCATGCCCGGTGCGCGCCTGCTCGGCTCTCCGGTCGGCAATCGCGCCGAGGGCGAGGTCAACGTCAAGCTTGGTCCCTTTGTCAGCGCGTTCAAGGGCATTGCCGAGATCGAGCGCGATCCTTCACGCCATGCCGGAGTGGTGCGGGCCATGGGTCGCGACGCTAAAAGCGGATCGAACGCGCGGGCGATCATTTCCTATCGCTTGCAGTCGCAGGGCGAAGCGGCCACGCAAGTCGACGTCTCGGTGAAATTCCTTTTAGCCGGATCGTTGGCTCAGTTTGGCCGACTGGGGCTGATAAAGGATGTTGCCGATCATCTCACGCGCGTATTTGCAAACAACCTGAAGGCCGCGCTGTCGGGCACGCTTGGCGGCAACGATTCGGATAAGCCGCTGACGGCCGGGTCGCTGGCTTGGCTTGCACTACGCGGCAGGATCCGTGCCGTCCTGGCGAAACTCCGACCGCGGGCTAATCCGATAACGAGGAGCGATCGCTTTGATTCTCGTTGAACACGTTAGTCTGATACCGCAAACCGCTTGTTGACTCAGGGCTGAACCTTGGAATCTGACAGGATGCCGTCATACGGAATCGGAGCCTCGGTGCTTCGCAAGGAGGACGATCGATTCCTGCGCGGACGCGGGGAATATGTCGCCGACGTCCGCCTTGCCGGCATGCGTGAGGTGGCGTTCGTGCGCAGTCCGGTCGCGCACGCGCGGCTGCAGCAGGTTTGCGTTCCCGAAGAGTTTCGCAGCTCGGTTTACACCGCGAAGGACTTGATTGCGGTCAGACCGATCGTCTCGGCACCGACCTTGAAGGGATTCAAATCGTCGAGCGAGCCGATACTCGCGGTCGGCAAGCTTCGCTTTGTCGGCGAGATCGTTGCGATGTGCGTGGCGTCCAGTCGGGCGGAGGCGGAAGACATCGCTGCTGCTGTGACGCTCGAATTCGATGAACTGCCGGTGGCGACCGATGCCTTGGCCGCTTGTGAGATCGGCGCGCCGCTCGTTCATGAAGAATGGGGCGACAATATCTTCGTCGAGTTCAGGCACGAAGGGCCGATCGAAGAGGCCGCCAGATCGGCGACCATCAAGGTCAGCAGGCGTATCCGAACTTCGCGCCATTGCATGGTTCCTATCGAAGGCCGCGGCGTGATCGCGTACCGGGATGCGCGCCTCCGGCAACTCACGCTGATCACATCGACGCAATTTCCGCACTCGGTGCAGACGGGGTTGTGCGAATGTCTCGGACTTGATCACGGACAGATCCGGGTCATTTCGCCCGACGTCGGCGGCGGCTTCGGCTACAAGGGGCTATTGTGTCGCGAAGAGGTGGCGCTGGCATGGCTCGCACGGCAGGTCGATTATCCCGTGCGCTGGCTGGAGGATCGCCGCGAGCACCTGACTGCGAACGCGAATTGCCGCGAGCACCATTATCAGATCGACGGTTACGCTACGGCCGATGGAAAGCTCATAGCCATCGACTGCGTCGCCCATGTCGATGCCGGCGCCTATTCCTGCTACCCGATTTCATCGGCTCTGGAGGCGGCACAAATCGCGAGCCTCCTGCCCGGTCCCTATATTATGTCGGCCTACCGGTGCCGTTCGTCCGCCGTCGCCACCAACAAATGCCCGATCCTGCCGTATCGCGGCGTCGCCCGGACAGGCGTTTGTCTGGCCATTGAATCGATCATGGATGCCATCGCCCGCGAAGCCGGGCTGGAACCTCATGAGGTCCGGCTTCGCAACATGGTTCGTCCCGAGCAGATGCCTTTCGACAATATCGTCGGCAAGCATTTCGACAGCGGCGATCATCCGGAATGCCTGCGTCGCGCCGTCGCTGCGATCGGCCTGGAGGCGGTGCGTGAGCGCCAGCGGCATCCCGCACAGGACGGGCGCCTCATCGGGGTCGGCATCTGCTTCTTCGTCGAGCAGGGCGCAATGGGCACGTCGGTGCTGGCCTCGTGGGGACGGCCGATGGTGCCGGGCTACGAGCAGGCCAACATGAAGTTGACGCCCGACGGCGAGATCGAGATTCACGTCGGCACGCACTCCCACGGTCAAGGTCACGAGACGACTTACGCTCAGGTCGCACACGAGATTCTGGGCGTGGAATTCGATCAGATCCGCGTCGTTCAAGGCGACACCCTTTACACGCCGTATTCGACCTCGACCTGGGGTTCGCGGTCGATGGTCCATGGGGGCGGCGCTGTCGCCACCGCCTCGCGGTTGCTCGCCAAACGCGCGGCACGCATCGGCGCCTGGCTGATGCAGGCGAACGAAACCGAAGCGCGGGTTGCCGGCGGCAAGGTCATGGCGGGCAACAGCAGCATTACCCTGCGCGAGGTGGCTCGCGCATGGTACCTGCAGCCGCAGATGCTGCCGCCGGAGATCGATACCGGAGGCTTGGAGGTGACTGCCGGCTATCGCGCAACGCGTGACAGCGGTACGTTCACGTATGCGGCGCATGCGGCTGCCGTCGCGGTCGATCCCGCAACCGGGGCGATCGAGATACTCGACTATGTCGTTGTCGAAGATGGCGGCACGCTGGTCAATCCGATGATTGTCGACGGACAGATTCGCGGCGGAACGGCGCAAGGTATCGGCACCTGCCTCTACGAGGCTACGCCTTTCGACGCTCGTGGCCAACCGCTGGCGACCACTCTGCAGGACTATCTGTTGCCGAGCGCCCCGGATGTGCCGGACATCAAGGTCCTGCACATGCTTACGCCGTCGCCTTATACGGAGTTTGGCATCAAGGGATTAGGGGAGGGCGGCGCGGTCGGGCCGCCGGCGGCCATTGTTTCGGCGGTGAACGACGCCCTTCGGCCATTCCGGATCGAGATTCATGATCTGCCGTTGACGCCGCAGCGCATCGTTGCCGCCCTCGACGGCGCCAAGCAGCAAGCGGAAGGTCCCCGCCGTGGGTGAGATGGAGCGCATCGAAGCCGCCTCGCTGGTTTTGCGCGTCAAGAGCGTGCGCAAGCTCTACGGCGCCCTTGAGGCGATTCGAAATGTGTCGCTCGATGTCGCAACCAATGAATTTGTCAGCATTCTCGGCCCGAGCGGGTGCGGGAAAAGCACGCTGTTGATGATGGTTGCGGGCGTCGTCGACAAGTCGGCAGGAGAGATCTCGATCAATGACGCGCCGGTAACCGGTCCGCGTCCCGATATCGGGGTCGTATTTCAGCAGCCGGTGCTGCTGCCCTGGCGCACGGTTCTGGACAACGTGCTGTTCCCGATCGAGCTGTTGAAGGCGTCGCGTGCCAAATACACCGAGCGCGCCATGGAGTTGCTGGCGATGGCGAAAATACACGATTTCGCCGATCACCTGCCGCGGCAGTTGTCCGGCGGCATGCGCCAGCGCGTATCGATCTGCCGCGCGCTCATCCACGACCCCGGCATACTCCTCATGGACGAGCCGTTCAGTGCATTGGACGCGATCACGCGCGACGAAATGGGCGTGGAGCTGTCACGCATCTGGCAGGCGAACCGCAAGACCGTACTGTTCGTGACACACAGTATCCGTGAAGCCGCATTTCTGTCCGATCGCGTGATCGTCATGGGCCGACGCCCTGCAACGATTGTCGAAGAAGTCAAGATCGAGCTGCCGCGGCCCAGGGACATCGCCCTCATGGAGAGCGAGCCTTTCAATTCCTACGTTCGGCGGCTGCGCAAAGCAATCGAGGCCAGCCATGCTCACTGATGCGCGAAAGAAGTTTCTCGACCTCCTCTGGCCGATCCTGATCAGCGTGTTGATGATCGCCGGATGGGAATTGATCGTTCGCGCCCTTGGCGTTCGCAGTATCATCTTGCCGTCGCCTTCACGCATCGTCGAGACGTTGATCGAGCGTCACGATCTGTTGTTGGCCAATCTTTGGCCCTCGCTTTACCTCACCGTGATCGGATTTGCCTTGTCGGTCGGAGGCGGCATCCTGGTCGCTGTCCTGATCACCTATTCCTCGTTCCTGCGGCGGGGTTTTTATCCGATCATCATCGTCTCGCAAGTCGTGCCGAAGATTTCCATCGCGCCGCTCTTCATCGTGTGGTTCGGAACCGGCGCGGTCTCCTGCCTGCTGCTCGCCTTTCTGATCACGTTTTTCCCAATGACGATCAATTCCGCGCTCGGATTCCAGTCCATCGACGAGGATATCCATCTCATGGCGCGGACTTTCATGGCTTCTCCATGGCAGGTGTTCTGGAAAATCCGGATGCCCAATGCGTTGCCGCATATTTTCGGCGGGATGAAGATATCGATCACGCTGGCGATCATCGGCGTGATCGTTTCCGAATTCGTCGCCTCCCAGCAGGGCATCGGCTATCTGATAAAGCTCGCCGGCGGAATGCTCGACACGCCGCTGATGATGGCATCGATTACGATTCTCAGCATTGCCGGTCTTTTGCTTTACGGGCTGATCGCACTGGTTGAGCAGCGGGCGGTCTACTGGCAGAAGTCGAGCGATATCAGCGGTAGCGCCGGCGGCTGATGCGCGGCCGAGTCGCGTGCGTGACGTTCTCTCTACGCGCAAAGTTTCACTTTGCGCTTTACGAAGGTCGTGTGGCGGGTTGATAATTCTTTGACGCGCGCTTGCTGCTCGTACCGCACTGCCGGACACGGTGAGCGTAAACCGGAGCGAATGATGGAACAGATGAAAGTCTTACGCGAGGAAACCGTCGAGCCGGCGGGGCACTTCGCCGCCGAAATTCACAAGAACCAAGTATTGCGCATCGTCGATCTGGAAGGCCAGCAGGTGGCCGATCTGGTGACCGTGAGCGCCGCCAATCTCGCCGAGAAACTGTCGGTTATGAATACCATCAACCTCAACAAGCAGGTGTTCCCGCGTGTCGGCTATGTACTTTACTCCGACGAAGCCCGTGCGATGATGACGATCGTCTCCGACACGTGCGGCGTTCATGACATGCTGGCCGGAGCCTGCTCGAGCTTCACCAACGAGAAGCGCTACGGCGTGAAGAACAGCAGAAACTGCCGCGACAATCTGGCCGCAGCGCTCAAGCCGTGGGGCGTCGCCTGGAAGGATGTGCCGTTCAATATGAACGTGTTCATGAACTGCCCGGTCGGCGCCGACGGCAACTGGTCGATCCAGGCGCCCAAGAGCAAGGCCGGCGACTATATCGACTTCCGCGCCGAGATGGACGTGATCGCGGCGTTTTCCAACTGTCCGCAGATCTACAACGCGTGCAATGCCTTCCGCCTCAAACCGTTGAAGGCGGTCATTTACGAGTACAGTGCGTACTGATAGCCGGCATCGGACTGTAATTCGCAAGCTTGCGGTCGACCGCACCTCATCAGGGAGAAACGCGACATGACACTGCATCGGCGATCTTTTCTCAAGCTGGCCGGCATCGCTGGAACCAGCAGCGCAATCGGAATCTCGGCGCCGGCAATCGCTCGCGCCGCTACTACTCCGATCAAACTCACGCTGCCGTGGTTGCCGCTTGGCACCTACAGCTTCACGTTTGTCGCCAAGAAGCTGGGTTACTGGCAAAAGCGCGGTCTCGACGTCACCATCGACCGCGGCTTCGGATCGACCAAGGTCTGCGTTCCGGTTGACCAGGGCCAATACGATTTCGGGCTGCTGGACATGGCCGTCCAGGCGGGTTGCGTCGGTCGCGGTCTCGACCTCGTCGCTATCGCGGGGATCTGGCCGCGCTCGCCCATCGGCATTTTTTCGCTCAAGGAACTGAACATCACCCATCCCAAGCAGCTTGAAGGCCAGTCGATCGGCTTCGAAGTCGGCGGCGGCGAGTATGCGCTGTGGCCGGCGTTCGTAAAAGCGACTGGCATCGACGCCAGCAAAGTGAACATCGTCAGCATGGATGCGGCGAGCCTGATGCGCGCCGCCGCCGCCAAGCAGATCAAGGTCGTCGGCAATTTCTTCGGCAGCATAGCGCCGACCTATTGGGCAAATCATATACCCATCAACGCCATGTTTTATGCGGATTACGGAGTGAAATCGTGCAGCATCGTGGCCGCTTGCAAGCGCGAGACGGTCGCGCAGCGGCCGCAGGTATGCAAGGACTTCGTCGCCGGCCTGCTGGAAGGGCTCAAGTATGTCTACCTGAATCCGGAAAAGGCCATCGATATCCACATCGACAGTTTGAAGGAATTTCAAGGCGGCGCCCCGGCCACGCGCGAGGTCTTGTTCTACGGGCAGGAGGTCGGCACCTCGCTCGGCTTCGTCGACGCGTTCAAACAGCACGGGCTCGGCTACATCGATCCGGCACTTGCGAGCGTCACCAGGCAATCCGTCATCACCTATATGGGGATCAAGGATGTGCCGCCGCCCAGCCAGCTCTATACCGACCAATTTGTCGGATCGGTGACGCTCACTCCGCAGCAATGGACCACGGTGGAAGCGCGCGTGAAGAAAGAGCTGCCATCGACGGTCGGATAGCCTGCTTTGGCGTGCCCCCCGCCGGAGGGACTTCAGCGGTTGAGAAACGAGGGCCCCGGCAGCAGCGGCAAGCACAACGGCCGCCGGTGCTCAAAATGACACCCGGGTCCCGCGTCGGCGGCGTGCCGGCATCAAAGGTTCCGCTAAACGGAAGCTGAGCGATGTCGATCAGGATCGCCGTGCCGGATCTTATTTCGAATTCGTACTTTCCGGTCCTTGCGGCCTGCGAACTGGGCCTTCTGCGCGGGCAGGGCGTGGACGCGACGCTCGTTTTGATGTCGCCGGCCGACAAAGCCTATCGGGCGCTCGATGATGGCGAGGTCGACTTTGTTGCCGCCGAGGCGCACGCCGCGCTCGCGGTGTTTCCGCGCTGGCGCGGCGTCAAGCTGCTCTGCGCCCAGGCGCAGGGCATGTACTGGTTCCTGGTGATGCGTTCCGATCTCGGCGCCAGGCGCGGCGATCTGCAATGCGTACGCGGTCGCCGCATCGGCGCCGCGCCATGGGTCGAACTCGGGCTGCGGCGGCTGCTGTTGGAGGCCGGGCTTGACCCCGCGCGCGAGGGCATCGCCATTGCGCCGATACCGGGAGGGCTTGAGCTGAAGGTCAACACCGGTGTGACTGCGGCCGAAGCGCTGGAGAGCGGCGCGATCGACGGTTTTTGGGCAAACGGCATGGGCGCGGAAATTGCGGTGCGCCGCGGCGTCGGAACGATCGTTCTCGATGTGCGCCGGGGTGACGGCCCGAAGCAAGCGTTCTCCTACACCTTCCCGGCCGTCGCCACGACGGACCGGATGATCCGGAATTCGGCCGAGACCGTTGCTGCGGTCGTGCGCGCCGTCGTTGCGAGCCACACCGCCTTGCGGAACGACCTGTCACTCGCGTCCGTCGTCGGACGCAAGTTGTTCCCAGCGCTGGAGGCCGAGCTTATTGGTAGCTTGGTCGCGCGCGATCTGCCGTTTTACGATGCGTCGCTGTCGCAGCGCGCAATCGCCTCGCTCAACGGTTTTGCATCGGACGTGGGCCTCCTCGATTGCAGCCCGTCCTATGAAGATGTCGTTGCGGTGCAATTCCGGGACTTGTGGAACGCAGCGGGGCATCAGTCGACACCCGGATAGCTGTAGGGGCTGGCCCCTCGGCGCTACAAAGCCATTCCCGCCGACGCGAGAATTTCGCGCGCCCGCGCGCGCTGCTTGTCGGTGATAACCAGACGCTCGGCAAAATCGATACCCGTCGGACGGGTCGCATCGATGCCCATCTTGGTCACGGTGAACGTCTTCGGGTCGGATGTGGGATCAAGAATGGCCGACTTTGCGCCGGGGATGAAGAATATGTCCTTCTCCGCTCGTACGCGGGTGGCGATCGCCCACATGACGTCGTTCATGTCGAATATGTCGACATCCTCGTCAACGACAATGACATATTTGGTATAGAGTTCCGTGCCCAGCGTCGCCATGATGGCCATCTGCGGCTCGCCGTCCGCCGTTTTCTTCATCGAAATAAAAGCCATGAAGCCGCCGCAGGTCGTATGCGGCACGTGCACGGCACGGACGTTGGGCAAATTGCGCTGCAGCGCATTGAAGATTTCGCCCTCGCGGGTGACGCAGGATACCAGGATATGGTCCTTCGACATGCCGGAGGTAACGGATTGGTAGATGGCGTCGCCGCGCATGCGGATGCGCTTGGCGACGAACACGTTCTGCGTGCTGCGATACGACGCGTAACCGGTAAATTCACTGAACGGCCCTTCAGGCTCCTTCACCCCGGCAAGGATTTCGCCTTCGATCACGATTTCGGCGCCGGCCGGGACCTCGAGACCGTCGATGCCACACTGCGCCAACCGATAGGGCTCCCCGAAAAGGCCGCCGATGATCTCGAATTTCCTCGTATTCGGCGGATAGGCGTAGACCATCGACCCCATGTAATGCAGCGGATGGGTGCCGATCGTGATGACCGCGGGCAGCGACTGGCCCCGTTCTTCGGCGCGGCGATGAAATTCGTACATGCGGCGACGCGAATGCAGCGACACGCCGAGGCGATTCTTGCCCTTGAGCATCAGCCGGTGAAATCCCGTCGTGTCGACGCCGCTCACCGGATCGCGCGCTGAAATCTGGCCGGCGGTGATATAGGGAGCGCCATCGACGGTGAATTGCAGCATGATCGGCAGCTTCGTGAGGTCGACGTCGTCGCCTTCGAGCACGACATCGTTCCAGGCCGCCTGCGGCACCAGTTCGCATGGAATATATTTCTGGCACCGCGCGCGGAAGGCGGCCGGCAGGTCGGGCTGGCCGACGCCGAGACAGGCCGCCAGCAGTCGCCGGTTCGCGGCAATGTTGGTGACAACGGGCATGGCGTAGCCATCGACCCGTTCAAACAGCACCACGGGGCTTTTGCCCGAACGCTCCAGCTCGAAGACGATCGCCGTCATGTCGAAGCGTGAATCGACGGGTTGCCGGATTCTCAACAGCTCGTCGGGATAGTCGCTTTCGACCATCCGCAGAAAGCCGCGCAGACTTTGCCGGTCCAGGTTATCTGCCTTTTCCTGCATGCTCGACATCCATTGAGCCCATAGGCTAGAAGATAGTATGTTTGGAATCGTGCGCTTGGCAACTGCGACCTTGAGCGGCATGGCGGCAAGGCCGGCGTTTTTCACGATCGGGCGCCGCGGACTGCTGGTCCGCCGCATGTCCAGGTGCTAATAGGACCTGCCGGGTTTTCGATCGGCGTTGATGAAATTATTGGCAAACGCGACCATGTCCGAACTTTCCCGAGCCTATGACCGCAGCCGCGTTCCGCTGTACATCCAGGTCGCTTCGGTCATGCGCCGGCGCATCGAAACAGAGCAGTGGCGCCCGGGAACGAAAATCCCGACTCTGGTGGAGTTGGAGCGTGAATTTCAGGTCGCCCGCGTCACCGTTCGTCAGGCGGTGGATATTCTGCGCGAAGAGGGGTTGCTGCGCGCGCAACAGGGGCGGGGCACCTTTGCGGCGGACAAGGCCGCCGATCGTCACTGGTTCAAGTTGGCAACGACCTGGGATGCGCTGATCGAGACGATCAAGAACAACGTTCGCAAACCCATCAAGGTGCACAATGCCCCGCGCTTCCCGACGCTGCGCGACGGTGAAGGCGACCCGGCGGACAAGTATGTGTTCTTGCGCAGCGTCCAGTATAAGGATGCAATGCCTTACGGCATCGTCAACCTGCATCTCGCCAGCACCATCTACAACCGCGCGCCCAATGTGTTCCGCGAGCACCCCGCGCTGCCGGTGGTCGCCGGCTGGAAGAACATCGAAATCCAGCACGCGCATCAGACGGTCGTCATCGGCAGTGCCGATCCGACCAGTTCCGATCTCCTGGGAATAGCGCTCGGGGCGCCGACGGCCGAATGCCGCTGCGTTTTGATCGATCGCGACAACATCGCCATATATGTCGCCGATATCACCTACCGCAGCGACGCGATTCAACTGCACATCGATCTGTTGCGGCGAAAGCGAGCATCGGGGGGCGACGGCGTCGGCGCGGGGTCGGCCAAGGGCGCCGGCCGTTCTCGCCGGCGTTCCCGATTGCAATCGTAATGGTCCTAAGTTTAGAATTTTGAGACGACGGGCACCGAGGTGCCGTTCGCGCGGTCGCTCGATCGAGCAATGACGGATGGAACTATGAATAGCGACAGTCGGCAGAAGGTTTTGCAGCAGATAGATGCCAGCCGCGACAAGTCGATCGGGTTTCTGCAGCGGATGGTGTCGATCCCGAGCGTGACCGGTGATGAGGGCAATATTCAGAGGTTCCTCGCCGAGTATCTCGGAAAGATGGGTCTCAAGGTTGACATGTGGGAGTCCGATTGGGAAGAGCTCAAGAAGCATCCCGGCTACATTCCGGTCGATCGCGGTTACGAAGGACGCCCGAACATCGTCGCCACCTGGAAAGGCACTGGCGGCGGCCGCTCGTTGCTGTTCAATGGCCATACCGACGTCATTCCGGTCGGCAACGGCGAAGGCTGGAGCGACAATCCGTGGTCGGCGTCGATCAAGGATGGCCGGCTTTACGGACGCGGGTCGTGCGACATGAAGAGCGGCGTAGCCAGCCACATCATGGCGATCGAGAATTTGATTGCCGCCGGCCTGCGGCCGAAGGGCGATGTCTACATAGATATCGTCATCGACGAGGAGGTCAGTGGCCACGGTACCTTGGACACGGTGATCCGCGGCTACTCGGCCGATGCCGGCATTTCCGGCGAAACCAGCGGGCTTGCGGTGCAGCCGGCGTGCATCGGGCGCATCTGGTTCGAGATCGAAATCCAGGGCAAGCCCGCCGGTATCCAGCGGCGCTATCAGGGCGTGAGCGGCATCGAACTCGGTTACAAGATCACCAAGGCCGTGGAGGCGCTGGAGCAGAAAAGGGTGGCGACGGTCAAGCACCCGCTCTATCCCAAGCCGATCGATGCGCTGCCGTGCATGATCGGGGCGTTTCATTCCGGAAATTTCCCGAGCTCGTTTCCCGCCACCTGCCTGTTGAAAGGCAGCATGGCCACGGTGCCCGGGGAAGACCACGAGGGCGTCAAGCGGAGTCTCGTCGATCATATCGCCCGCGTCGCCGCCGCGGATCCGTGGATGAAGGACCATCCGCCCAAGGTCCGCTTCGTCGGCTATGACGCCCAGGCTTCCGAAATCCCGCGCGAGCATGCGATCGTTCAACTGGTCTGCAAGAACTATCGGGAAGTCACCGGGCGGGAAGCCGAGGTCAGCGGCCGGCAGGGCGCGGCGGACACCCGATTCCTGAACCTCTACGGCCACACGCCCACGGTGATCTTCGGGCCCGGGTCCACGGCGGTGATGCACTCCGACGACGAATACGTGAGCATCGACGACTATCAGACGGCCATCAAGGTGATGGCGCTGAGCATTTATGACTGGTGCGGGATCGAGGGCGCCTGAGGCCTCTGGCGGCGTCGGGAGGTATTGTCTTACTAATCTTAGTACCTTACACGTTCGGTGTTTTCGCAAGCGAGGGAGCGCCCGAGCCCGTGGACAACGAAAAGCCGGTTATCGCGATCGTCGGTGGCACTGGCGAGCTGGGTTCCGGGCTGGCCCGGCTGTGGGCGGCTGCGGGCTATCGGGTGGTGCTCGGCTCGCGCGACAGGGACAGGGCCCGCAGCGCGGCCCAGGGCCTGACCTTGCAGATCGGGACGGCGGTGACCGGCGACGACAATCGCGCCGCAGCGCAGGCCGCGGGCATCGTCGTGCTCGCGGTGCCTTATTCCAATCACGACGCCATCCTCGCCGATATCAAGCCTGTGCTGTCCGGCAAAATTCTCATTGACGCCGTCGTCCCCCTGATGCCGCCAAAGGTATCGACCGTGCAGTTGCCCGCCGCCGGCTCGCCGGCCTTGGTGGCGCAGCGTCTGCTCGGCGCCGACGTTCGCGTCGCGGCGGCCTTTCACAATGTCGGCGCCAAGAAACTGCAGGGCGGCGAGAAGGCCGACTGCGACGTGCTGGTCTTTTGCGATGACAGCGCGGTCAGGGATCAGGTGATCCAGCTCGCCAACGTCGTCGCGACGCGCGGCGTTCATGGTGGCGTGCTCGCCAACAGCGTGGCGGCCGAGGCGCTGACCTCGGTGTTGATCGCCATCAACCGGCGCTACAAGATACCGGGCGCCGGCATCCGCATCACGGGCCTGCCGGCTTCCGATGCGCAGTGAGCTTGACATGGGCGCAACGCGTGTGACGTTGACCGCTTTGGCCGGCGTGCCGCTGGTAGCGGCCGGCGATGATCTGGCGGGGTTGCTGGCGACGGCGCTCAGGCGCGGGGACATTGCTCCGGAAGACGGGGATATCCTGGTTGTTGCGCAGAAGGTGGTATCGAAGGCGGAAGGCCGCCTTGTCGACCTCGCCCGCGTGGTAGCCTCGCCCCGCGCCATTGCTTTGGCGAAGGAGACCGGCAAGGACCCGCGGCTGGTCGAGATCATTCTTGGGGAATCGAGCGAGGTGGTCCGTCAGCGCCAGGATATCTTGATCATGGCGCATCGCCTCGGCTTCGTCATGGCCAATGCGGGCGTCGACCAATCGAACGTGGCCCCAGGCGACACGGAGCTTGTGCTGTTGCTGCCGCGCGACCCCGACGGCTCGGCTGCCGCTCTGAAGGCGAAGCTTGATGACGAATTCGGCGCCAATCTCGGCGTTATTATCAATGACAGCTTTGGCCGCGCCTGGCGTAACGGCGTCGTCGGCGTCGCCCTTGGCGCCGCCGGCGTGCCCTCGCTGCGCAGCTTGATTGGATCTCCCGATCTGTTCGGACGCAAGATGCGCGTGACCGAGGTGGCGGTTGCCGATGAAATCGCCGCTGCGGCATCGCTGCTGATGGGCGAGGCTGCCGAAGGCGTCCCGGCCGTGCATGTGCGCGGATTCGCTTGCGATGCGCCCGCGGTTGCGGCGGCCGCGCTGCTGCGGCCCAAGGAAATGGATCTTTTCCGATGAAGACCGAGATCCGCAGCGGGCATGTGGTTGCGCTATGCGGCGGTGTCGGCGGCGCCAAGCTCGCGCTCGGGCTCTATCGCGTGCTCGACCCGGGGCAGTTGAGCGTGATCGTCAATACCGGCGACGATTTCGATCATCTTGGGCTGCGCATCTCACCCGATCTCGACACCGTGCTTTATACGCTCGGCGGCGTCGCCGACCCCGATCGCGGCTGGGGACGGGTGGAGGAAACGTGGAACTTTCTAGACGCGTTCGGCCGCCTCGGCGGTGAGACTTGGTTCCGGCTCGGCGATCGCGACCTCGCCACTCATGTATCGCGGACCCAGTGGTTGTGCGCCGGCGGCAGGCTTGGCGAATTCGCGGATCGAGCCAGCCGCGCCCTCGGAATTGCCGCTCGAATTTTGCCGATGTCGGACGATCGGGTCCGCACGGTCGTCGAGACTGCGGAAGGCGATTTGCCGTTTCAGCACTATTTCGTGCGCCGGCGCTGTGAACCGGCCGTGAAAGCGATCCGCTTCGACGGCGCCGCGAAGGCAACGCCGGCGCCCGGCGTCTTGGACGTGCTGTCGCACGGCAACGTACGCGCGATCGTGATCTGTCCGTCCAATCCCTATCTCAGTGTCGATCCGATCCTGGCGGTTCCGGGACTTCGTGGTGCGCTCGCGAACGGCGCTCCGGTAATCGCGGTCTCCCCAATCGTCGGCGGCCAGGCGGTCAAAGGACCAACCGCGAAGATCATGCATGAGCTTGGGATCGCGGTGAACACGCAAGCGATTGCTGCGCATTATCGTGGGTTGATCGATGCGCTGGTGATCGACGAGGCGGATGCCGCCGACCGGGCGACGACCGACGTTCCAATCATGGTCACGCGCACGATGATGCGCACTCTTGAGGATCGCGAACGGCTCGCCCGCGACGTCGCGGCATTCGCCGAGCAATTTGCCCGGCAGCCGATCGCGGCGCGCAAGGCCGGTGGCGCGCGATGATCAGGCCTGCGGACGCATGGGTGGTGGTGCCGGTCAAGCGCTTCGCGGCCGCCAAGCGTCGTCTGATGCCAGCGCTCGGCGCAGGCGAACGCGCACACTTGGCACGGGTGATGTTCGAGGACGTGCTCGATGCGCTCTCGCGGAGCCAAGCGCACCTTGCAGGTGTTGTGGTCGTCACCGCCGACGAGGAGGCAGCGCGATTGGCCGCGCGGCATGACGCCGTCGTCGTTTCGGATGGCGGTTGCGATGATATCAATGCCGCGATCCGGCGCGGCGTCGATTGCATCGTCGAGCGCGGTGGCGCCGCGGTGCTGGTCATTCCATCCGATATTCCGCAATTGTCGCCGCGCGCCATAGCGGACGCGGTCAACGCGGTGGATGCCGCGCGCTCGCTGGCGGTCGTTCGGGCGACGCGCGATGGGGGCACCAATCTGTTGGCATGCCGCCCGGCCGGCATGATTCCGTTGTGCTTCGGACCGCACAGTTTCGAACGGCACTGCCGGTTCGCACGCGCGCATGAGATGAGTTTATGCGCGTTGGCGGCCGACGACCTTGGTCTCGATATCGACGGGCCAGACGATCTCACAGCGTTCCTCGCGCTTCGGCGCCCCACGCGCACTCTTTCCTATTTGACGTCTTTGACGTCGCTGCCTGCGATGGAATCGGAATCGAGCGGTCTGCCGTCCTTATTGCATGACTTTCCCGACAGTCGGAATCTGACGCGCGAGGAGGCTTTCGCGCTCGCCGCCTCGACCGATCTCGAGCCTTTGCTGGCGGCCGCCCGCAAGCGCCGCGACCGCACACACGGCGCGATCGTTTCATACTCGCGAAAAGTCTTCATTCCGCTGACAAAGCTCTGCCGCGACGTCTGCCATTATTGCGTCTTTGCTCATCCCCCGCGGGCCGGCGAGGCGGCGTTCATGTCGGCCGACGAAGTGCTGGCGGTGGCCCGTGCCGGACGCGATGCCGGCTGCAAGGAAGCGTTGTTTACGCTCGGCGACAAACCGGAGCGGCGTTATCGCGCGGCGCGCGATGAGCTTGCGCGCCTCGGCCACAGCACGACGCTGTCGTATCTCGCCGCGATGGCACGCCTGGTCTTCGAGGAAACCGGGCTTCTGCCCCACGTCAATCCCGGACTCCTCGACGCCGCCGATCTTGCCGCTCTGCGCAAGGTGTCGATCTCGCAAGGCATCATGCTGGAAAACGCGTCTGTTCGCCTCATGCAGAAGGGCGGGCCGCACCATGGATCGCCCGACAAGGCGCCGGCGGCGCGGCTTGCCACGATCCGCATGGCGGGCGAGCAGCGCGTGCCGATGACCACGGGCATCCTGATCGGCATCGGGGAGACGCGGCGCGAGCGGATCGAGTCGCTGTTGGCGCTGCGCGATCTGCACGAGACCTACGGCCATATTCAGGAGATTATTGTTCAGAATTTCCGGCCGAAGCCCGGCACGCGCATGGCGGACGCTCCCGCCCCGAGCGAGGACGAGCATTTGTGGACCGTCGCCATGGCACGGCTGATCTTCCCGCCGTCCATGAACATCCAGGCGCCGCCTAATCTGAGTGCTGGTGCGCTGCCGCGGTTGATCGAGGCCGGCATCAATGATTGGGGCGGCGTGTCGCCGGTAACGCCCGATCACGTCAATCCCGAAGCGCCATGGCCGCACTTGCAGGTGTTGGAGCGCGCGACGGCCGCTGCCGGCAAACGGCTGCACGAACGGCTTGCGATCTATCCCGCCTACGCCGCCGACCATCGCACATGGGTCGATCAGAGGCTGCACACGGCGCTGCTTCATGGCATCGATGCCGATGGTTGGCCGCGACTCGATGAATGGTCTCCGGGGACAGCGCAACCGCTGCCCGTTGAGCAGCGATTGTTGCCGGCGCCGCGTATCGTCCTTGGCGATTTGTCGCGAATCGTCGATCGAGCAGTGGCCGGCCGGACGATGCCGGAGCACGAAATTGTCCGCTTGTTTCGCGCCCGCGGAGAGGAGTTCGCCGCTGTCTGCACAGCGGCCGATGCGCTGCGGCGCGACGTCTGCGGCGATACCGTCTCCTACGTCGTGACCCGCAACATCAACTACACCAATATCTGCTCGTTCAAATGCCAGTTCTGCGCGTTCTCGAAAGGCAAGACGAGCGAGAACCTCCGCGGGCGGCCTTACAATCTCGACCTTGGCGAAATTGCCGCGCGGGCGCGCGAAGCCTGGCAGCGCGGCGCCACCGAAGTTTGCATGCAGGGCGGTATCCATCCCGACTTCACCGGTCGCACCTATCTCGCGATTTGCCGCGCCGTGCGCGAAGCGGTGCCCGACATGCACGTTCACGCCTTCTCGCCGCTGGAAGTCCACCAGGGCGCGGCGACGCTGGACCTGCCGGTCGAGCAATTCCTGCTGGAACTGAGGGAAGCGGGGCTCGGCACGCTGCCGGGCACGGCCGCGGAAGTGCTGGACGACGAAGTACGCGCGGTGCTGTGCCCGGACAAGATCGGTACCAGTCGCTGGCTCGAGGTGATGCGGGCGGCGCACCGCACCGGTTTCAAGACCACCGCGACGATCATGTACGGGCACGTCGATCACTATCGTCATTGGGCGCGGCATTTGCTGCGCTTGCGCGCGCTGCAGGCGGAGACCGGCGGCTTTACCGAGTTCGTGCCGCTGCCGTTCGTCCATATGGAGGCGCCGATTTATCTCAAGGGTCGGGCGCGGCGCGGCCCGACATTCCGCGAGGCAGTGCTGATGCATGCCGTGGCGCGCCTTGTCTTCCACCCGCTCTTGCCGAACATCCAAACGTCATGGGTGAAGATGGGGCCGGAAGGCGTCAAGGTCTGCCTTCGTTCCGGGGCGAACGATCTCGGCGGCACGTTGATGGACGAGACCATTACGCGGTCGGCTGGCGCCATGCACGGTCAGGAAATGACGCCCGAAGAAATGGAACGCACCATCAGGTCGCTCGGCAGGGCGCCGCGCCAACGCAACACCGTTTATGGCGACGTATCGGCCGAACGTTATCAAGCCTCGCTTTTACCTCGCTGCGCCCTCGCTGCGGGCGCGCAACCAAACATGGCGGTGCAATGAGCCTAGTGATCGAGCCCGAGATCGTCGACCGCCGCCGCCGCCGTGCCGCGCTCGACCGCCTCAAGCAGGTCGGCGGATTCCTCCCGACGTGGAGCGAGTTGGCCAATCCGGCGCAGGCCGCAAACGGCAGAGCCCCCGACCTTGCGCGAGTCGACGCGGATGCGCCCGACGTGGGCAACCTCTGGCGGGTGCACTGGTTCAACGGGCCGGACCGAAAGTCGCGCCTCGATGTGCCGATGCATGTCGTGCTGCCGCCGGAACTGACCGGGGTCAGGGCGCCGATTGCGGTCCTGATCGGTTGCAATTTTCCCATGATCGGCGCCCACAAGGTGCTCGCCGCATACGCCTGCCTGGTGCCGCGGCTGATCACCGGGGCTTTCGATCCGTCGCGGCAGCGCGCGATCTGGCCGTCCACCGGAAATTATTGTCGCGGCGGCGTCGCCATATCGCGCATTCTCGGCTGTCGCGGCGTTGCCGTGCTTCCGGCCGGCATGAGCCGCGAGCGGTTCGACTGGCTGGCGAAGTGGGTTGCCGATCCCTCCGACATCATTCGCACGCCCGGAACCGAAAGCAACGTCAAGGAAATCTACGACAAATGCGCCGAGCTTGAGCGTGACGCCGATAACGTCATTTTCAACCAGTTCTCCGAGTTTGCAAATTATCTGATTCATTATCATTGCACCGGTCAGGCCTTTGACCGGGTGTTCGAGGAACTGCGGCGCGAGCACGAAAGCTACCGGCTCGCTGCCTTCGTCTCGGCGACCGGCTCGGCCGGAACGATCGCAGCCGGCGATCGCCTCAAGAAGGAGCACGGCAGCAAGATTGTCGCGGTGGAGGCCGCCGAATGTCCCACCATGTATTGCAACGGTTATGGCGAGCACAACATCCAGGGGATCGGCGACAAGCACATTCCGCTCATTCATAACGTCATGAATACCGATGTCGTGGTTGCGGTCTCGGATGCGGCTACCGATGCGCTCAATCTTCTGTTCGGTGACGATTGCGGCCGCGCCTATCTCGCCAGGCGCCGCAAGATCGATGCGGAACTGATTCGTCTGTTCGAATGCTTCGGAATTTCCAGCCTGGCGAACATCGTTGCCGCCATAAAGCTCGCCAAGCACCTCGACTACGGGCCCGACGACGTGGTCATGACGGTCGCGACCGACAGCGCCGCCATGTATCGCAGCGAACGGGAGACCTATCGGGCACGGACATATCCGGACGGCTTCGACGAGGTCAATGCCGGCGAGATTTTTGGACGTCATATCGAGGGCATCGCCGACGATCGCGTCCAGGAACTGACCCATCTCGACCGCAACCGGATATTCAACCTCGGCTATTACACCTGGGTCGAGCAGCAGGGCGTGTCGATCGAGGATTTCGACAGTCGCAGGACACAGGACTTCTGGCGGCGGCTCGTCGACACGATTCCCGCCTGGGATCGGCAGATCGAGGATTTCAATGCCGAGATTGGACGCAACGCACCGGCATGAGCCAACTCAAGTGAATCAAGTCAAGCCTTACGAGAAGCTGCGCAGGGATCTGGCGCAGCGCGATCGCAGCCTGCGCGAGAAGGTGGTCACGCTCGACGATGTGGCCTCGTTCGTACGCGACGGCGATCTGGTCGGGATCGGCGGAAGCACCATGTCGCGCACGCCGATGGCGCTGATCTGGTCGTTGATCCGCGCGGGGAAAAAGAAGCTTACCTGCTCGCGCAGCATCACCTCGAGCGACGGAGACCTGCTGTTTGCCTCCGGGGCCTGCGAGCACATCATCACCAGTTGGTTCAGCCAAGGCATCCTATGGGGTGTTTCCAAGGTGATGCGGCATCATGTGGAGAGCGGCAAGGCGCGGTTCGAGGAGTGGAGTCATCTCGCCATGGGCATGCGGTTGCGCGCCGGCGCCATGGGCGTGCCGTTCATGCCGATCCGGACGATGCTCGGCTCCGATGTTCTCAAGCAGCGGCCGGAAGCCAAGGAGATGGAGTGCCCGTTCACGGGCGAAAGATTGCTGCTTGTCCCGGCACTCAACCCCGATGTGGCGCTGATCCACGTGCAGCGATGCGATGCCTACGGAAACGCGCAGATCGATGGCCTGCAATTCGTCGATATCGATCTCGCCATGGCGGCGAACAAGGTTATCCTCTCGACCGAGCGCATCGTCTCGAACGACCAGATCCGGCGGGTACCCGATCAGACGAAAATTCCGTTTTTCACCGTCGACGCGATCGTCGAAGTGCCGTTCGGCTGCGCTCCGCACGAATGCTACGGCGTCTACGAACCGATGATCAGGCACATGGAATACTACGTCGGCCTGGTGAACAAGGATCCGATCGCCGGGATGCGCGATTATCTCGATCGCTTTGTTTACGGGCCGAAGTCCTGGGCCGAGTTCCTCGACCTCATCGGCATCGAAGAAGTGCTTGCCGCCGCGCGTTTGGGAAATTCGATCTATGACGCATAAGCCCGATTACACCGCGGCCGAATTGCTCGCCATTCTGAGCGCGCGTCAGCTCAAGGACGGCATGGTGGTCTTTGCCGGCGTCGGAATTCCTCTGCTCGCGGCGACCCTTGCGCAACGGCTGCATTGTCCGGGCCTCACCATCCTGTTTGAGGGCGGCGTGGTCGGCGCCTTCGTCGAACCCGGCAAGCTGCCGCCGTCGACCAACGACCAGCGATGCACGGCGCGCGCCAACATGGTGCTCGGCAGCGCCGACGTGCTGCTGCTGCTGCAGCGCGGCTACGTCGACATCGGTTTCATGGGCGGCGCGCAGATCGACCAGTACGGCAATCTGAACAGCTCGTTCATCGGCGACGCGAACCACCCGGCGGTCCGGCTGCCGGGGACCGGCGGCGGCAACGATATCGCCAGCCTCGCCAACATGATCGTGGCGATGAAGCATGAGAAGCGGCGTTTCGTCGAGAACGTCGATTTCATCACCAGCCCAGGCTGGATGCACGGCAAGGATACCAGGCGGCAAAGCGGACTGCCGTTCGGCGGCATGTTCCGGGTCGTCACCGACCTTGCGGTGTTCGGCTTCGATGAGAACACGCACCGGATAAAGCCGTTGGCGCTCAATCTCGGCGTCACGCGGGAGCAGGTGCAGGACAATACCGGCTTCAAGCTGGATTTCGATTCCGATGTCGGCCTCACCGAGCCGCCCACCGATCGCGAACTGTCCGTGCTGCGCATGCTCGATCCGCTGCGGCTCTATATCGGCTGAGTGCCGCTCCCCTCAATCATGGAGAACGAAGAATGACGCCCTTGAGCAACACGTTCGGCATCGCGGTGCGTAATTTCACCGCCTATCCGGAAATGCCCGATGTCAGCGCGCTGATCGATTACGGCATCAGAATGGAGCAGCTCGGCTTCGATTCGCTGTGGGCCTGGGACCATGTCCTGCTCGGCGTGCAGCCGAATTTTCCCATCATAGAATCGCTCACTTTGCTCACGGCGATCGCGGCGCGGACCAAAAAGATCAAGCTCGGTACCGGCATTCTGGTCCTGCCGATGCGCAACCCCGTTATCCTGGCCAAGCAGATCGGCAGCATGGATCTGCTGTCGAACGGCCGACTGATCATGGGACTGGCTTCGGGTTGGTACAAGCGCGAGTTCGACGCGGTCGGCATACCGTTCGAAAAGCGCGGCAAGATCATGGACGAGAATCTCGACATCCTGAAGCGCTTCTGGACCGAGGACATGGTCAAAGGCGAATGGATGTACCACAAGATCCCCGCCGGCGTGATGTACCCCAAGCCGGTGCAGAAGCCGCATCCGCCGCTGTTGATCGGCGGCTACGTCGACCGCGTGCTGCAGCGCGCTGCAGTGACCGGCGACGGTTGGCTCACTTATTTCTACCGGCCCGAGAGCTTCGCCAAGTCGTGGGCCAAGATCCGCGGGTTCGCCAAAGACGCCGGCAAGGATCCCGATAAATTGCTGAACGCCTCGCAGCTCCCCATCCGCGTCGGCAAGTCGCGCGCCGCGGTGGAGAGCGAGATGATGGAGTGGCTTGGCAAGGAATGGGACTATGCGTCCTGGAGCGAGTCGACCAAGGACAGCGCCATTCTCGGCACCGTTGACGAATGCGTCGAGCAGCTCAAGGCACATCTCGCCGTCGGCACGCAGAAGATTATCTTCGTGCCCTATCGCTATGAAACGCAACAGATCGAAACCATCGCGCGCGACATCATCCCTCGGCTCAAGCACGCCTGAACTTTGCTGGCGAAGCGGATCGGCGGCGATTCGTAAGTGATCAGGAGCGGGCTCGGACCGCATCCTCGCCGGAGACCCAGATGACGATCTCCTCTGCGGCGCGCCGCGGGCGTCCCTTGCCGTCGCCCGCCGCCGCCCCGATTGTGAGGAGCATCTGCGCCTGCCATTCCCGCGGCAGATCGAGCGCATCGCGGACCGTGTCGGGACAGAATAGCGGCGCGCACATGATGCAGGCGCCGAGTCCTTCGCTGTGGGCGGCAAGCAGCAGGTTTTGCACCGCCATGGCCGTGCTCTGTACCGCCATCAGATGTTCGGCCTGGTTGCGGCGAGCGTCGGGATATCGGTCCATGACCCGCGCATCGATGCAGACGACAATGACCAGCGGCGCGTCGGCGATCCGCGAATAGGAACGGCGAACGTCGGCGTCGATTGCATTCGCATCGTCGCCGTCGGCGATCCGGTCGGAGCGCAAACGTTCGCCCATCGCGTTCGCAAGGCGCTGCTTGGTCGCCTCCTCGTCGAGCACGGCGAACCGCCACGGCTGGCGGTTGTGCGCCGACGGTGCGCGGATGGCCGCGGCCAGAAGCCGTTTTACAACCGTCCGCGCGACCCGCTGCGGCCGGAAGCGGCGGATCGACTGGCGTTCATCGATGGCGGCACTGAGCTTGCGATCGCTGTTCATGACGTTTGACTGCCGTGAAGGCCCCGCGCCGGCGCAACCGCTGCGGTGGCGATTGGCACCACGGCGCAGGGCCATGGCGGCATCTCGGCGCAGCGCAATGATCGTGTCAATCGCGATGAGTGTGGCGCCTCAGAAGCCTGTTCGTACCCAGGCATCAACGCGGTCCCGCGGGGGCCTTGCCGCAGGCGGCCTGCTCTCAGTGGAGAGAGAAGCCGCCATCGACCGCTAGCGTTTGTCCGGTGATGAACTTGGCGTCGTCGGAAAGCAGAAACGCCACGACGCCATCGAGATCGTCGGGCCGTTGCTTGCGCTTGAGGATGGTGCGCTCGGCGTAATCGTTCCAGCGCGCGTCGGGAATGTCCTTGGTGGCCTCGCCGATGGTCAAGCCTGGCAACAGGCAATTGACCCGGATGTTTCGCGGTCCGAGTTCCCGGGCCAGTGATCGCGTCATGCCGACCAGCGCCGATTTACTGGTCACGTAATGCAGCAGGTTGGGCGCGCCCCAGTAAATGGTGTCGGAGGACACAATGACGATCGCACCGCCGTCCTTCATCCGCGGTCCCACGGCGCGAACGGTGAGCCAGGTGCCGCGCACATTGATAGCCATCATGCGATCCCAGGTCTCGGGAGCGATCTCGTTGTAGGCCTTGCCGCCGACATTGTTGGCCCAGCCGGCGTTGGCGACCAGGCCGTCAATGCCGCCGCAATCCTTGGCGGCACTCACCGCCATCGCTTCGACGGAGGCTGCCGAGGCAATGTCGGTTTCGACAAAGCGCGCCTCGATGCCGGAACCGGTCAGCCTGCGCTCCGCGTCGGCTCCGAGCGCGCGGTCGATATCGGCGACGATGACGCCGGCGCCCTCGCGCCCAAGCCGTTCGGCGAACGCAAAGCCGAGGCCGCGCCCGGCGCCGGTCACCACGATACGCTTGCCCGAGAATTTCTGTGTCATGCGTTCCAGCCGGCGTTTGCTCAGATGCGATCGTCGGGGGAGACAACGGCGTACTGAAAATAATCTCTTTGGTCCGCGCTATAAAGCGTGACCGAGGCGCCGCCGCCGGCGCGGCCGGAAAACGGCTCGCCGCTCAAGTGATCGTAGCCACCGAATCCGACGTCGTCGACCAGAGCAAAATCGACCGTCGCGTTCAGCGCCGGCACGACGATCCGATCGCCTTCGATGCGAACCTTGAGCCCCGACGCAACATCGACAAAGCCGCCGGCGGCAGGCTCTATGCTGAAGGTCTCGCCGGTGCCGAGAGAGTGCACGCCTACAGGATAGCGGCCGGTGCGCCGCCGATGCGCCTCCGCCACCACGATGCGTCTGATTTCAGGCTGCATGACACCACAACGGCGCTTCGTTGGTCGCGCCCCCGACTTCTGAACCAAGGAGGATCCTTGGATTCCGAAGTTGGCAAACAAGGACGCCGCTCAATGATGCGAACTCCGGAAACGGTACACTAGCTTTCCAGCTCCGGTTCGCGGATCTCGCTTGGGTGCGGCGCTTGGGCACGCAGAGTATCGCGCACTTTGGGCGCGAGCGCGGCTGCTGGGCGAGCCCTTGGGGCTGTTTCCCCGGCGAAGGTTCGACGCATCTGATGCGGTCGGATTCGATTTGCAATGTGTAGCGAAGCCCGCTTGGGTCATAACTCGTCTCGATATCGCGGCAAAAGCCCTTGGCGAAAGTGCCGAGAATCCGGCTGCCGAATCCAGAGCCGCGAGGTTGTATCATCGTCGGGCCATCACGTTCCTGCCATGAGAAGGTCAGTATCCCGTCCGTCCAATCGAGCCGCAAGTCTATGTGGCCGTGCGGAACCGACAGGGCGCCATATTTGAGTGCATTGGTAACGAGCTCGTGGAGGACCAAGGAAAGGTCTTGGGTCATTTGCGCGCTCAGCACCAGGCTGGAGCCGCCGGTGACCTCGAACCGCGACTGAAATCCGTCGATTTCTCCAACAATCAGATCCAGCAGACGAACACCGTCGCCCATCGAATCGGTGATCGCCCGATTGGCGGCCGACATCGATTGCGACCGGTCCATCAGGCGCTCTCTGATCGCGGCTGCGTGGACCAGCCCGTTACCCGGCAGGCTGAAGCGGATCACGCCCTGGATGACCGTGAACAGATTCTGAATGCGATGATGCAACTCCTTCGCCAGGATATATTGATGCTGCTTGGCTTGTTTCTCGCGCTCGACGTGATCGAGCAAGAGGTGCACTTGTCCTACAGGCAACTCCGATTTGGATTAAGACGGGATTGCGCATTTCTACGCTAGTGTCCCGATTCCGAAGTTCGCATCATTATGCGGCACCCTCGTTTGCGAACTTCGGAATCGAAGGACACTAGCAATTTATTGATCTAGTGTGGCTTTGGTTCAGAAGTCCGCATGACGGGATCGCCGCAAGAATGATGCGGACTTCCGAACCGCCACACCGGGCGGAACGATCGATCCAGGCAGGGAGGATCGCGATGCGACGGCTCATCGCGTTGGCCGCATTGGCGATTGCCGTGGGCCTGCAATTCGCATGCAGCGCCGTGGCGCAGCACGTCTATCCGACGCGAACCGTACGCTTCATCTTGCCCTACGGCGCCGCCAGCGCAACCGACATCGCCGCGCGCATGTTCGCCGACCGCCTGAGCAAACTCTGGGGCAAGC
>JASHOR010000147.1 GCA_030041005.1 Xanthobacteraceae bacterium | reverse complement strand
TCTCGTGTGGCTTTGGTTCAGAAATCCGCATGACGCGGTCGCGGCAGGAATGATGCGGATTTCTGAACCGCCACACGAGTAACGGCACTGCACAGCGCAGCCGAGCCCATCGCCTTCAAAGGCTCGGCAGCCTCCCCGCATCGTGACGACCTTGGCCGTCCGCCATCATGGTTCGCGGAACGGCGGCTTAATATCCGCAGGGAGCGGCGCCATGAATGCGTTGAGCGTCATCGACACCATGGCGTAATAGCCGAGAAGGCCGATCAACTCGACAGTGCCGGCAGCGCCAAGCAGCTTCTTTACACGATTGAAAGTGGCGCCGCTGACGCGTTTTTTTGTATAAAGTTCTTTGACCAACGCGTAAATCGCTCTCTCGTCCGGTCGAGCCGATTTTGGTGCCCGTCCGATCTGGATATCGCGGATGGTCTGCGGCTTGACGCCCTGCCGCTCCGCCATGGGCGCGTGCATCGCCCATTCGTACTGCGCTTTCCAGTGCGCGGCGCTGAGCAGAATGGCAAACTCCGACAGCCGGGGCGGCAGGCTGGTATTGAACCGCAGGTGACCGCCGAGCTGTTGGGCACGTTCACCAAATGCGGGCGCATGCAGATAGATGGCGAACGGGCCGGCCATCTTGAATTGGCCGCGCGGGCCCGATTTGATTGATTCGGCCAGCGCCCGCTGGTCGGCCGTCAGGTCTCGCTCCGACAGCTTCGGCAGGCGTGGCGATTGCAGGTCCTTGGGCATGATTTTCCTCGGCGTTAACGACGATTACCGGTGTTTTCTGGCTTTTACCGCAACCTTCTTGCTGGATTTCGGTGCTGCGCGCCTCTTGGCCGGCGCCGCTCGTTTTTGGCCGCGGCCCCCGGTACTTGCCTTGGCGGGCATCAATCCGGCCTTCTCGACCTGTCGCACCCAATAGTCCCAGGCGCGGTTGGTCGAGGGCGGGCGCTGCTGGTGCGCAGAGGTCAGCTTGGCTTCGCCGGGGGAGAGCGAGTCGACATGGCCGAGCGCCATGGCCTGTGCCAATAGCTTGCAATTGTCTGAGCCGAATACGGTGCGGAAGATCAATTCGCGGATACTGGTGCCCGCGACAGTAGCACCATGCCGGCGCATCAGCACCATCCAATGGGGACCGAGCGCGCGGGCGAGTGAGGCGCCTTCCTCCGGCTTGACCACCAGCATGTTGGTATCGCCGAACTCGTCGCGCTGGTCCCAGAACGGCACATGGCCGACTACGGCCCCCAGGTGAAAAACCGGCACGATCTGCTGGCCCGAAATCGCGAAGGGCAGGACCGTGTGAGCGTGGTGATGGCATACGGCGCTGACGTCGGGCCGCGCTTTGTAGATTTCGCCGTGGATCACCTTCTCGCTGTAGAGGCGGAATTCGGTCGGCCGCACCGGTTCGGAATCCAGCGTCAGCTCGACGAGATCGGAAATCTCGGCGAGTTCCGGCGCGCGGTGGCGCGGAATGAAATAGCGCTGCGGATCGTGCGGATGGCGCACGCTGACGTGCCCGAATGCGTCGAGCACCTTTTCGTTGGCGAGAATGCGCGTTGCCACGATCAGTTCGTGCAACGTGTCTGCAATCTGGTCCGACATCCTCCGGGTCTCCGTTGTTGTCTAGGTGGCAGGGTGGGGCAGTGAAGGTGGGCAATCTTACTTTGTGGCGATCAGTTCGATGAGAGCGGACATGCCGACATGCGCGCGACCTTCGTTGACGACGCTGTCATGTTCGCGAATGTCGAGCCGCGCCATGTCGCCGAAGCCTTGCTCGAGCATCGGGCGGGTATAGAGCCGGGCCGCATCCCCAGGTCCGCCGGTCCGGTATTGCACTTGCTCCGGCCGATAGCCCTGCATGAGCAGAAGCCCGCCCGGCTTGAGAGCGCCCTTGAGATTGGCAAAGAATGCGTCGCGCTCGTCTGGCGCGGCAAAAATGAAGATCGCCACGACCACGTCGAAGGCGTCTCGCGGCCATTGCCAGGCAAAGATGTCAGCGACTTTCGTGCGCAGCGTCACCCCGCGTTCCAACGCCAACCTGCCAGCCTTGGCAAGCGCGGCCGGCGAATAATCGATCGCCAGCACGTCAAGACCCTGCTCGGCGAGCCAGACGCCATTGCGGCCCTCGCCGTCAGCGACCGAGAGCGCGGT
Organism: Xanthobacteraceae bacterium; assembly: GCA_030041005.1. GTDB lineage: Bacteria > Pseudomonadota > Alphaproteobacteria > Rhizobiales > Xanthobacteraceae > BOG-931. The sequence continues at coordinate 55,712 of JASHOR010000147.1, read as the reverse complement.
TTGCCCCGTGCGCAACCGGTGAGACTGCGCCTTGAGAAACGCATTCGGCTCCTTGCCGAAGATATAGTCCGCGGCGCGAAACCGCGTTTCCCATCGCTCCTTCTCGGAGTTTGCGTGTTGGGACATCGTCTTTTCCCGCCGGAAGGGCCGTGCGCGCTGTTTTGGCATCCCCGGCGAATTTGCGCTATGGCGCTTACGCATGACCGATATTGCCGCGGGCGGCCTTTGGGCTTGGAAGCCAAGCTCGGCGCGTGATTGCGGCTTGCCAGGGTGGGGCCGCCGTCTCGGTCGACTGCAACCACAGTAGGGCAACGGGATAGGTCCTCAACTGCATTGCGCCGATATGATAGTCTCGCCTCGCCAGGGGAGGGAAGGCGATGCGCCGGCTCATGGGAAGTGGCCGAACGGGCGACCGGCGCCGCCGCAAGGCGGCGAAGCTCGCCCGTCGAAGCGGTCCGGCGGCGCGCCGGCAGAATTCCGGCCGTAAAGACAGCGAGCTTGCGCGGGTCACCCGCGAGCTGAACGAATCGCTGCAGCAACAGGCTGCCACCTCCGAAGTCCTGCAGGTGATCAGCAGTTCGCCAGGCGATCCGGCGTTGGTCTTTCAAAAGGTGCTCGCCCATGCCGCCAGCATTTGCGACGCCAGATTTGGCAACATCTATCGTTTGGAGGGTGATGTCCTATATCTGGTCGCCTCGCACAATACGCCTGCCGCCTTGGCCGCGACGCGAAAGCGCGTTGTTCTCAATCCCAGATTTCCATTCGGCCGCATGGCGGCTTCCAAGGCGCCGGTCCACGTCGCCGATATCACTGCCGAAGAAGGATACTTCAAGGAACGCGATCCGCGGCTGGTTGAACCCGTGAAAATCGGCAGGGTGCGCACGATACTTGCCGTACCGATGCTCAAGGACGACGAGTTGATTGGGGCGCTCACGATCTTCCGACAGGAAGTTCGTCCATTCACCGAGAGGCAGATCGAGCTGGTCACGAGCTTCGCGGCGCAGGCCGTCATCGCAATCGAGAATGCGCGCTTGCTGAATGAACTGCGCCAGCGCACGGACGAACTTGGACGCTCGGTAGCCGCGTTGCAGCATGAGCGAAATAATAAGCTCATGAATCTGGAAGCGGTCGCAGCATCGATCGGTCATGAGGTAAGACAGCCCTTGGCGAGTATCGCCACCAATGGCGGGGCCGGGCTGCGCTTTCTTGAGCATGAGCCGCCCAATGTTGAGGAAGCGCGACTGGCTCTGCAACGAATGGTCAACGACAGCCATCGCGCCAGCCAGGTCATTGAAAATATCCGCACCCTGTTTGGAAAGGCCGATCTGCCTCACGAACCGATCGATGTGAGGGCGCTGGCGTTCGGCGTGCTGCAGGCGCTGCGCGCGCAGTTGCAAGAGCATAACGTCATGACTCAGGTGGAGCTGCCCTCCGTATTGCCGGTTATTGTCGGCCACAGGGGGCAATTGCAGGAGGTCTTCATAAATCTGATCCATAACGCAGTTGAGGCGATGGATTCTATCAAAGACGATCAACGGCGCTTGCACGTGCAAGCCGAACCGGTCGGTGATGCTTCAATCGCCGTGACGGTCAAGGATAACGGGCCGGGAATTGACCCCAAGAAGATGGAGACGATCTTCGATGCGTTTGTGACGACGAAGGCCACCGGGATGGGATTGGGACTGGCCATCTGCCGGATGATCATCGAGCGGCACGGCGGAGATCTTTCGGTATCGCCGGCCAAGCCGCGCGGTTCCGTATTCCGGATCGTCTTGCCGATAGCGGAGAGCTGACGTCGCATCGACGGATTTGGCCGGGGATCAACGGGCCGGCGACTCGCTCCGGGGCCGGAAGCGATCGCTGACTATCGCATGGTCGAGACGCTCCGCCACGCTCGCATTCAACTCTCCAGTCGCGGATAATTGGTGTATCCGGACGCGCCGCCACCGTAGAACGTCTTGCGATCGGCCGTATTGAACGGTCCGCCCCGGCGCAAGCGCTCGGGCAAATCCGGATTGGCGATGAACAGCGTGCCGAACGAAATGAGGTCGGCCGAACCGTCGGCCAATGCTTTATTGGCGCGCGGCAGATCGTAAGACTTGTTGGCAATCAACGCGGTTCGCCACAGCGGACGAAAGAACGCCGCATCGAGACGCGGCCCCGGTGCGACCGGATCGGCCGGTCCAGGCTCGACGAGATGCAAGTAACCGAGCCCGAGTCTGTCGAGCGCCCGGACCACGACCGAAAACGTATGAGACGGGTCGCTGTCGGAAATGTCGTTGAAGGCCACGTTGGTGGGCGACAGATGCACACCGACGCGCGCACCGCCCCATTCGCCGGCGACCGCCTCCATCACCTCGACTAACAGACGCGCGCGGTTGGCGGCGCTGCCGCCATAGCGGTCGGTGCGGCGATTGGTGCTGTCGCGCAGGAATTGATCGAGCAGATAGCCGTGTGCGGCGTGCACTTCGACGCCGTCAAATCCGGCCTTCTTGGCATTTGCTGCGCCTTGCCGAAACTGCTCGACAATACCGGGTATTTCCTCGGTCTCAAGGGCGCGCGGCGCCGCGTAGGGCTTCATGCCATCGAGCGTCCATGCCTGTCCGGCCGGCGTGATCGGCGACGGCGCCACCGGCAGGTCGCCGTTCGGCTGCAGCGATGGATGCGAGATGCGCCCCACGTGCCAAAGCTGCAGAAAAATCCTTCCCCGCGCCGCATGCACTGCCTGGCTCACGAGCTTCCAGCCGGCAATCTGTTCGGCGCTGTGGATGCCCGGAGTGCCAGGATAGCCGACACCCTGGGGCGATACCTGCGACGCTTCGGTGACGATGAGTCCAGCGCCGGTGCGCTGGGCGTAATAGGTGGCGTTGAGAACAGTCGGGGCATTGCCCGACCCGGCGCGGTTGCGCGTCATCGGCGCCATGACGATGCGGTTCGGCAGATCGAGCAAGTCGAGGCGGAAGGGGGAGAAGAGATCGATGCGGTTCATAGAACAGTGGTGGGCGGATCGGTTTCAGTGCATACGCCAACAAGGGGAGTGCGTTAAGTCGATTTTCAACTTGAACGGCGCGCGGTTGCTCGCCTGGAAAGCGAGGTTTCACGCTGAGGCGGTTTCCCGGTGGCACATTGCCGCTCGGCCCCGAATGAGCCATACGTCGCTCCGGACCGAGAATCTCGTACATGACGGCTCGTCCCAAGGACGAGAGGAGGCGGAAGCTGCATGACAAGGCGAATCGGATTGATCATCCCGGCCTCCAATCGCATGGTCGAGGGTGAAATGGTGCGCTACATGCCGCCCGGTTTTGTGGCGCATGTGGCACGGCTGCGCATGACCGGCGAGCACCGTGTTGCGCTCGACGCCCTCCTTCCCGATGTTCGCGGGGTCGCGGCGACGCTGACGGATGCACGCTGCGAGGTGGTTGCCTTTCACTGCACCGCCAATTCCACGTCCGAAGGGCTTGCGGGCGAGGCAAAGCTGCTCGCGGCGCTGCGCCAGTCCGGGGCACCGCAGGTGACGACGACGGCGAGCGCCATCCGCCGTGCACTCGGGGCGCTCGGCGCCCGGCGCATCGTTCTCATCACACCCTACAGCGCGCGCGTCACCGATGAAGAGGCGGAGTTCCTGCATAAGGCGGGACATGAAGTGATTTACGCCCGCGGTTTCGCGCTCGACGGCAGCGATGCCTATTGCGCAACGCCGGCGCAATTCTGGCGCGACCACGCGATCGAGGCGGCCCGCGCGGATGCCGACGCCTATCTCATCAGTTGTGCCAATATTTCGGTATTTCCCGTCATCGAAGACATCGAGCAAGAACTCGGCCGTCCGGTGGTCACCAGCAATCAGGCGGTGATCTGGGATGCCATGTCGCTGCTTGAAGCGACCGATCGGCGAAATTGCCCGGGCCGGCTGTTCGATACGTTGCGGACCGGCGAGGGCGCGCGCAAAATACCGGCATGAGCCGCTTTATCGTTGCACTGGTACTTTGCCTTGCTACCGCCGTCCCGGCCAGGGCCGCTGGCGCCGTGGCGACCTTCTACAAGGACAAGCAAATCCGTTTCATCATCGGCACCGCGCCGGGCGGCACCTACGATATTCTCGCCCGCATCGTGGCGCGGCACATGGCGGCATACATTCCCGGACACCCCCTGATCATCGTGCAGAACCAGCCTTCGGCCGGCGGACTGGTGATGACCAATGAGCTTTATGCGCTCGGTCCGTTCGACGGCACCGCAATCGGCGTCCCGATCAACGGCATTCCGACCGCGCCGCTGCTGCAGCCGCAGGCCGCACATTTCGACGCGAGCAGGCTGATCTGGATCGGCAGCACCAACCGCGAGCCCTACGTGGCCTATGTCTGGCACACCGCGCCGGTGCAAAATCTGGCGGAGCTTCTCACCACGCCGCTGGTGGTGGGTGCCACGACGCCCGGCACCACGATGGTGGACTTTCCACGGCTCACGAATGCGATTCTCGGTACCAAATTCAAGATCGTGCCCGGCTACGGCTCGACACCGCAGCTCAATCAGGCGATGGAGCGCGGCGAGACCCAGGGCGTTGGGGCGCTGGGCTGGGCCGCCGTCAAGGCGCAGGTGCCGCAGTGGATCGCCGAGCACAAGATCAAGGTCATCGCCCAATTCGGCGTCACGGCAAGCCGCGAGTTGCCGGGGGTGCCGCTCGTAATCGAGCTTGCCAAGACGCCGCGCGATCGGGCGGCTTTGGCCATGCTGTTCGCGCGCACGGAGTATGGCCGCCCCTATTTCCTGCCGCCCGGCGTGCCGGCAGATCGCGTCGCCGCCTTGCGACGGGCGTTCGACGAAACGATGCGAGATCCGGCGTTCATCGCCGACGCGGCCAAAATTGGACTCACGCCCGATCCGATGACCGGCGAACAGGTGCAAGCGCTGGTCGGTGAACTGGCCAAGACGCCGCCTGCCGTGGTGGCTCGCGTGCGTGCGGCGCTGGATCAGCCATGAAGGCTCTGGATTCGCTTGCCCTGGCGTTGCATCGTCCGATTCTGCCTACGGTGACATGGCAAAGCTTGTGGGACCAACGTGATGCAGGAGCAGACAGGCAAGACTGAATCGATGCGCATACCTCGGGACGCCGCTGCGCGCGAGGCCTCGATCGAGGCGCGCCGCGCGATGCATGGCCGCAACAAGCTGCAGATCGGCCTGTTCGGTCCGAATTGTTCTTCCGGCCGCGCGGTCACGCTCGTTGCCGAGCGCTGGTCCGGCAACTGGCGGGACAACAAGCGCTTGGCGCAGATATCTGACGACGCCGGGATCGACTTTCTGCTGCCGATTGGGCGATGGAAGGGCTACGGCGGCGAGACCGATTACCAAGGAACGACGCTGGAGACTATTACCTGGGCGAGCGGGCTGCTTGCCACGACCAAGCGCATCACCGTGTTCGGCACCGTGCACGCGCCGATCTTCAATCCGGTGGTCGCCGCCAAGGAAATGGTCACTGCCGATCACATTGGCGAAGGCCGCTTCGGGCTCAATATCGTGGTCGGCTGGAACGAAGGCGAGTTCGACATGTTTGGCGTCGAGCAGCGCCAGCACGAGGATCGCTACGAGTACGCGCAGGAATGGATAGACATCATCAAGATGATCTGGTCCGACCGGGAGGATTTCGATTTCAAGGGAAAGTATCTCAACATGAAGGGCATTCGCGGCAAGCCCAAGCCCTACGGCGGCGCGCGGCCGGTGATCATGAATGCCGGCGCCTCGCCGACCGGACAGGCTTTTGCTGTCCGCAATTGCGATGCTTTTTTTCTGCAGGCCTCGCGGACCTCGCTGGCCGACACCGCGCAGAAGGTGCGTACGGCGAAAGATGCCGCGCGCGCGCAAGGTCGCGAAATCGGCTGCTACACCGTCGGCGTGGTCACCTGCCGGCCGACGAAGAAGGAAGCCGAAGACTATTTCCATTATTCGATCGTCGAGCGTGCCGACTGGTCCGCGGTCGATGGTATCCTGGCGCTGAAGAACATTTCTCCGCAGACCGTGCCGATGCAGGAGTATCTGCTCAAGCGCAGCCAATACGCGCAGGGCATGGGCGGCCTGCCGATCGTCGGCGATCCGGACCACGTCGCCACGGCGCTCGCCGATCTCGCCAAAGCCGGACTGACCGGAATCGCAATTTCGCTCGTCAATTACATCGACGAACTGCCGTACTTCTGCGGCGAAGTGATTGGCCGGCTGGAGCGCATGGGACTGCGGGAGAAACCGCAGCTTGGCGGCTTGCCATGAGCGTTCCCCGTGCCCTGCGGGCAACGGAGGGCTTTATCTCCTGCTGACGATCGGCGTACCGCGCTTCTTGTTATAGCGATGGATTTGCACCCGATTCCAGACGCCGTTCTGGTGGTAGGGATCGCTGTGCGCGAACGCATCGACGGCGGCACGGCTTTTGGCATCGATCACGAAAATGCTGCCAACCGGCGTTTCGCCATCGTCGGCGACAAGCGTGCCTGCGGTCACCACGTCGACCTCGTGGTCCTCGGCGCGATCGAGATGGATCCGATGCGCGCGGTAATATTTGGCGCGAGTCGGCAAAATATTGTCCTTGTCGAGCGCGTGGACCACGAACAGCATGCGGCGATATTACTCCGCGTCCGCGCGACGGGCGAGGGGGCGGGATGGATAATTAGGCCTGCCTCCGTGAAATCACGTATCTCTCGTCGAAGAACCACAATCCGCCACGCTCGCGCAAAACTGAACGGGTCGCCTCGATGTAGCGGCCGTCGGCCACCACCTCGGCAAGGCGGTCGTCCTCCACCTGTGCCACGTAGATCGCCGCGTTCCAGGCCGCAAACAGCGTCGAGGTGCCGATCGAATCGGAAATCTCGGTTGGCAGCGTGTGCATCACGTATTTGAACAGCGAGCGGTTGTCGGCGTAGGCATTGAAATTCAGGTCGCGGCCGGCGCTTCCGAGTTCGTGTTTGACGGCCTTGAGGATCTGATGGCGATCGTGGATGAAGGGATTGTCGCCCGGCCAGACTCTCTGGACGATTTCCATGCCCGGGTCGTGGCCGTGCGAATGGATGGCGATGAGTCGTCCGCCGGGCCCGAGCGCGCGCGCGAGCGGGGCGATGACCCTTTTGGCCTTGAATTCAAGGGAGGCCCGCGCTCGATACGGTTGCGAAGCGATCACCAGATCGTAATTGGCGAGCGTGCCGCCCGGCTTGGGGATGATCGGATCGAGCAAAAAGCGGTGATCATCGCGATAGATAACCAGGACGACGGGGCGTTCGTAGATCGGATTGCCGGTGCGTTGCGACACGTCGGCCTTCCAACTCGCCGCAAGAAACGGCTCCAGCGCAATGATCTGCTGTTCAAAGCGGTGGGCCGAGTTGCCCTGAAGCGGCAACTCGTGCCAGACTAGGCTGGACGCGGCGTTGACCGATTTCACGTGCAGCCACGGCGCGTCGGCGTAAGCGAGGTTGGTGAGCACGAGCATCGTGGCTGGATGCTCGAAGAAGCGGTCGGCCATTTTCTGCAGCGTCAGCCGGACGTCCTCCAGGCTGATCTCCTTGCCGACCAGATAAAACGGCATGGTCGGAAAGCGGTCGTGCATGGCCCGCATCGCCCGCACGAGCACGCTGCCGTCGCCGACGCCGGCGTCAAACACGCGTACCGCTGGCGGCCGGGGATGAATATGCGCAAGCTCGTCGGATACGCGGCTTGCCACTTCCCATTTCTCGCTGCAGGTATTGACGAACAGCAGGTACTTCTGCCGGTTGTCGAAGAAGCGAAAGTTGCGCTGCGGATCGCCGGGCGTCAGCGGCGTGGCGATTGGTGCCGCGCCGCCGATGAACGCGGCCGCGGGCCCCGCGCCGGACGCGGCGGAGGTGCGCGTCTCGCGCGGGCGCTCGATTATAGTCGAGCGTCCATGGGCGGGGTGGGTCGCTATGAAATGCTGGATGCGGTCGAGCGTGTCGGTGGTGATGCGCCCGCCGTTGCGCAGCCGCGCCGCGAGCTTGCCGTCGTTGACTGCGCGTCGGCCAAAAGTGGATTCGGCAAGGCCGGTCTGCCGGCAGTACCCGGCGATTTCCTCCAGAAGCTGCTGGGCGTTCATCGCACGTCGCGGCTCCTTGACGTTTCCTGCCGCCGACCGCGTTAATGCGGTTCTATGATCAAGCGAAACAAGCTATCGCGGGGCCGTCAACCACAAATTGGCCCATCCGACAAGTGGGCAATAATGTGGGCTATGGCCCAAAGCCGGTGGGTCACCGGCCGGCCGGCCGACGCTTGCGCGCAGGCATGGCGAGGGGAACCTTACGACGATGATTTCACGCCGAATTCTGATCCGAGGCGGACAGATCTACGACCACGATGGCAACGTGCATAAGCCGGCGGCGGCCGACATATTGATCGACGGCGACACGATTGCCGCCGTTTCAGCAAAAATCTCTCCCGAGGCCGCCGACGAGGTCAGGGAAGCCTCGGGCCGACTGGTCATGCCGGGCCTGATCAACGCGCATTACCATTCGCACGATGTGCTTTGCCGCGGCCTGTTCGAGGAGCTGCCGCTGGAATTCTGGCTGCTCTATACGCTGCCGCTCGGCGCCAACCGCAGCGACGAAGAGGTGCGGGCGCGCACCTTGGTCGGCGCGCTCGAATGCCTGCGATGCGGCATCACCACCGTGCAGGACATGCTCGGACTGGTGCCGCTTGCCGACGCGCAAACCGACGTGGTGATCGCGGCCTATCGCGAGGCCGGAATTCGCGTCGTGCTCTCGCCGATGGTGTGGGATATCCCGCCGGTGGCGATGATGCGCGGCGGCGGTGAACTGCCGCCCGTCGCGCAGGACATGCTCGGCAACAAGCCCCGCTCCATCCCGGAACAGTTCGATTATCTGGAGCATCAATTCAAGCGGCATCCCACAGCCGGCACCTTGCACTGGGCGCTGGCGCCGTTCGCGCCGCAGCGCTGTTCGCCGCAAATGCTGCAGCGTTGCGCCGAGCTCGCCGAAAAATATGATTTGCCGGTGTACACGCACGTGTACGAAACGCGCGGACAGCGCCTGATAGCGCGCGAACTGTTTGCCAAACACGGCGGGTCGCTGATCGACTACATGGACGATTGCGGACTGCTTGGGCGCCGGCTCAACATCGTGCACAGCGTCTGGATTTCGCGGCCCGAGATCGAGCGTCTGGCGGCGGCCGATGCCGGCATCGTGCTCAACACGCTCAGCAACATGAAACTCAAGAGCGGTATCGCGCCCGTGCTGGAGATGCGCCGCGCGGGTGTACGGCTTGGACTCGGTTGCGACAATTGCAGCGGTACCGACGTGCAGAGCGTCTTTCAGGCGATGAAAATGTTCTGCCTGACCGCGGCCGTGAGCGACCCCGAGCCGGGCCCGGAACTTGCGCATGAGGTCTTGCGCCACGCCACTCTCGGCAACGCGAGGACCGCGGGCCTTTCCCATTGCCTCGGCGCAATCAAGCCGGGTTACAAGGCCGACTTGGTCCTTATCGATCTCAACGACACGGCCTATCTGCCCTGCAACAGCGCGGCGCGGCAGCTCGTCTATACGGAAACGGGACGCGGCGTGGAGAGCGTGATGGTCGATGGCCGCTGGGTGATCGACCGACGCGCGGTCCGGACCATTGACGAGGAGGCGCTGCGCCGCGAGGTTTCAAGCCTCATGCGCCATTTCATTGCCGATTACGAGGCCGTTGTGAAATCGCGCCAAGCGGCGCTGCCCCATATTTTGGCGGCGCATCGCCGGGTCTGGGCAGAAGACGTCGGCATGGACCGCTTTCTTCCCCGCGCACAGTGACAGAACGACATGCCCCGCTTTGCCGCCAATCTTGGTTATCTGTTCACCGAGTATCCGTTGATCGAACGCTTTGGCGCTGCGGCGGCGGCAGGCTTTGCCGCCGTCGAACTGCAATTCCCCTACGACGTCGCGCCAGCCGCTGTGAAGGCCGAACTGGTGCGCCACGGTCTCACGCAGCTTGGCGTCAATACGCCGCTTGGGCCGGAATTCGGCCTTGCCGCGGTGCCCGGACGCGAGCGCGATTTCGACGCCGCGTTCCAGTGTGCGCTCGATTATGTGACCGCAATCGAAGGAACCGCGATCCACTGCATGGCAGGCGTCGTATCGGTCGAGCGGCGGCCGATGGCGGATGCGGTTTTTGTCAAAAATCTTGAGCGCGCCGCTGCGAAAGCGGCAAAGCACAACATCGGTTTGTTGATCGAGCCGATCAATCCGCGCGACCGGCCGGGCTATTTTTTGACCCATGCCGAGCACGCCGCCGACATCGTGAAGAAGGTCGGCGCGCCCAATGTGCGCATCCAGTTCGATTTTTATCACGCACAGATCGTGGGCGGCGATCTCATCCACCGCCTGGAGAAGCATTTTTCACTGATTGGTCATGTCCAGATCGCGGCCGTGCCGTCGCGGTGTGAGCCGGATGAGGGCGAGGTCAATTACCCGGCGATATTCGATGCTCTCGACCGGCTCGGCTATGCCGGCTGGATCGGCTGCGAATATCGGCCGCGCGGCCGCACCGAAGAAGGCTTAAGCTGGGCGAGGCCGCATGGCCTCGTGCGGCGAGGGGGGTGAGCGCATGCGTCTCGAAGACAGGATTGCTTTGGTCACTGGGGCCGGTTCGGGCATCGGCAAATGCATTGCCGAAACCTACGTCCGCGAGGGTGCCCGTGTCGCCCTCGCCGATATCGATTTCGACGCCGCGAAATCCGCCGCGCGTGCCCTCGGTAACAATGCCGTCGCCATGCGCTGCAACGTGACCCAAAAATCCAATCTCGCGACGGCGGTCGAAGATACGCTTTCGGCGTTCGGTGGTCTTGACATCCTGGTCAACAACGCCGGGACCACGCACGTCAACAAGCCGATGATGGACGTTACCGAAGACGAATATGACCGCACCTTCGCGGTCAACGTTAAGGGCGTGTTCCTCGCCTGTCAGGCTGTGGTGCCCCTGTTTCGCAAGCAGGGCGGCGGCGTCATCATCAATATCGGCTCGACCGCGGGCTTGCGGCCGCGGACCGGCGTGTCGGCTTACAGCGCCACCAAGGGAGCCGTGCATACACTGACCAAGGCGCTCGCCGCAGAGTTGGCTCCCGACCGCATCCGGGTTTGCGCCATAGCTCCGGTCGCCACCGAGACGCCCTTGTTGCCGAGTTTCCTCGGCCCGTCGCCCGGCATGCGCGAGAAGTTCATTGCAACAATTCCGCTCGGTCGTCTCGCCGCGGTGCAGGACGTCGCCAACGCGGCATTGTTTCTCGCCTCGGCAGACGCCGATTTTCTCACCGGCAACATCGTGGAAGTCGACGGCGGCCGTTGCGTGTAAGCCTTCGCTGCCGCTGATTTGGCCGGCGATGATTCGGGCGTAATTTCGACCGGCAAGCGGAGCATGGCCCTGTTTCCGCCATTTGCCTGCTTTCTGTCGGGCAAGGCGTTGGTGTATCCTCCGATCAGGGGAAGTTGCATGTGGGGCAAAAAGCGCAAATCCGAGGCGTCGGCCGAGAGCGTGCCGGTTTCGCCGCTGAAAGAAGCGGTACATCAGGCGCGCGTCGAGGCTGCCGAGCGCACCAGTGTCGTTGTCGACCTTCGCGATGCCGAGGTGGCGCGGCTCGAACTTCTCAACGACGCGCTGGATCCGCTGTTTGCCGATCTTCCGCCCGACGTCGATCTGTTCGATCGCGGCATCAGCCGTGGAGAAACTCCGCGGCTCTGGCTCGACGCCGTCGCCCATGTTGCCATGGGTCGCGACAAGCGGATTTATCGTTTTCTGCACGACACACGGGTTGGTCGCCGCGTGCTCGCCGAATCGCACGAAATTCCCGAAATCGTGCAGGCGGTAACGACTTATGTGGCGCGGCGCCTGGTCGAACGGCAGCGGGCGCTCGACGAAGATCCTGGATTCATCCAGCGCATTGCGCGCAGCGCTGCCGACCGGGAGCGGCGAAAGCGACGGTGGCGGTCACTGGGCGCCTTCGCATTCGGCTTTTCGCTCGGCATCTTGGGCTTGCTCGCGGCCGGTGCGCTTGTCGCCGTTCGGTTCCACTAATTTGGACTGTCAAAATAGTCTCTGCAGCCCGCTCTCGGTTATTGCGCCGCTGGGCTCGCGCTGGCGCCCGATCATTTCGCAACGCCACGCCGCGGCATCACTTTCTATTCGGATAATGTTGTAGCCGGCGCTGTCCTCGCCGCCGTGAGGCGCTGCGGCCGATGCCGAGGGCACGCCGACCGCCGGGATTTTCGAGCCGCCTGGACCCTCAAGCCAGACCAGGGCGCGCCGGTGATCGTGACCATGAAGCAGCAGTTCGGCGCCCCGTTCGGACAACACCCGGCACAGTTCGGCCGCGTCGGCGAGGCGGCGCAAATACCGGCTCAGCGGACTGCGCGGCGGATGATGGATGAGCACGATGCGAAACAGGCCGCGAGTTTGTGACAACACATCCGCCAGTCGGGCCAATTGCGCGCTGCCGAGCCGGCCGGTGGCCATAAAGGGTCCCGTCGGGATGCCGGTGCAGAGCGCGATCAGCGCCACATTCGCTCGCCGCCGCACGAATGGAAAACGCTCCGATGCGTCATCGCCGCGCATGTAATCGCCCCAATAGGCGGCTGGCGACGGCTCGACGCCGCGCACGTAGATGTCGTGATTGCCGGGAATGACGGTGACATCGGGCGCCGATCCGAGCCTATCAAGCCATGCCCGCGCCCGCTTGTATTCATCGGCGAGCGAGAAATTAACGAGGTCGCCGGTGACCGCGATGTGATCGACAGTTTGTATCTTCAAATCGCGGGTGAGCGCATCAAGTATTTCGAGGCGATGGATGTACTTGCGTTTGCGCTGCCAGTTGATGAAACCGAGCCCGCGCTTGCCGGCGAGCTCGGCTAGACGCGGCTGTGACGCCATATGCAGATCCGACAAATGGGCGAGTACGAACATCACGGCATGATGCTCTGCAAATCGCATCCATCACAGTGAATTGTTGCGGTACGAAGTCGGCGCCGGCGTCATGAATTACCGATCAGAATGCCGGCGGCAAAGACCAGAACGCCGCCGACTACGACCTGAAACGCCGCCTGCAGGAACGGAGTGTCCATGTAGCGGGTGCGAATCCACGAGATGGTCCCTAATTCAACCGCCACCACCGCAAAGGCAATAGAGGTCGCAAGATAAAAATCGGGGATGAGGTAGGGCAGCGCGTGACCCATGCCGCCGAGCGCGGTCATGCCGCCGCAGACGAGGCCACGCACCACGGGCGCTCCGCGCCCGGTGAGCGAACCGTCGTCGGAGAGCGCTTCGGCAAAGGCCATGGAGATGCCGGCCCCGAGTGCGGCCGCGAGCCCGACGAGGAATGTCGACCAGGTATTGTGCGTGGCAAACGCCGCTGCAAACAGCGGCGCCAGTGTCGATACCGAACCGTCCATCAGTCCCGCTAAGCCCGGCTGCACATATTGCAGTACGAACATGCGTTTGGCGGTTTCGTCCTCGGCGGCGCGCTCATTCGGCGTAATTTCCTTGCCCAGTTCATGCGCCAGCTCTTCGTGCTTGTCCTCCGCCGCGGCCAGCGAGCGCAGCAGATCGCGCGTGGCGTCATCGTGCGCGTTATGCGCGGCACGGCGGTAAAAGCGTGCGGTTTCGTATTCCATTTCCTCGGCGAACTTGCGTACCGCGTCGATCGCCAGTGGCCGGTTGAGCCAGATCGGATGCCGCGTCACAAAGCCCTTCACGTCCTGCCGGCGAATGAGCGGCAGAAACTCACCAAATCTCTTGCGGTGCAGCGTCAGCAGCATGTCGCGATGGCTGATCTCTTCCTCGGCCATCTTGTCGTACATTTGCGCAGTGTCGGGGTAGGAGGCGCGCAGCGCGTCAGCGAAGGAGCGGTAGATGCGATTGTCCTCGTCTTCGTTTGAAATGGCGAGTGCCAGGACTTCCTGCTCGCTCAAATCGCTAAAACGCTTCACGGTAATCCCTCAGCTTCAATGATTTCGGCTTGGCCCTATCCCTCGTATAATCTTAGAACAATTCTAAAGAATTACGCTAGTAGGACCTTGACATGGACATCGACGCCATCCGCCGCCCTTTCGAGCCGGCGATTCGCTGGGTTCTGCATATTTATTGGCGCTATGCCCGCGGCCTTACGCTTGGCGTTCGCGGGCTCGTTTTCGATCCCCAGGGCCGCGTGTTTCTAGTTAAGCACAGTTACGTGACCGGATGGCATTTGCCGGGCGGCGGCGTCGAGCCGGGGGAAACGTTGGGGGTGGCGCTGGAGCGCGAATTGCGCGAGGAGGGCAATATCGAATTGATCGGGCCGCCTGAGCTTTACGCGATTTATTGGAACCGCCGGATCGCCTGGCGCGATCATGTGGCGCTCTATGTAGTGCGCTCGTTCCGCCAGAGCGCGCCGCCGCAGCCGAACTACGAAATCGTCGCCCACGGCTTTTTCGCGCCGGATGCATTTCCCGACGGCACCACGCCGTCGACTCGCGCCCGAGTCGCTGAAGTGCTGGAAGGACGCGAGGCGGCGGACCTCTGGTAGCGCGTCGTTTGCCGATGACTTTCTTCCCCGCGTGCAACCATCGCCGCATGCAGGCGTTCCATCTCTCAAGGGGTGTCATACTGACGCACCGAAGGAGAGAGTGAATGCGTAACACGATCCTTTCCATTGCGGCGGCGATTGCGCTCGGCACTGCGATGGTGACAACTGGCGCGGTGGCAGCACCGCACGGCGGCCCCGGCGGCGGATTTGGTGGTCATCCCGGTGGCGGCCCAGGCGGATTCGGCGGTTCAGCCGGATTCGCCCATCCGGGCGGGTTCGGCGGTCCAGGTGTAGGCGGAACTGCGTTCGCTCGTCCTGGTCTGGGTTTTGGTGCACGCTACGGCTATGGCTATGGCCGCGGCTATGGTTATGGTCGCGGCTACGGCTATGGCTATGGCCGCGGCTACGGTTATGGTCGCGGCTATGGTTATGGCTATGGCCGTCGTTATGGCTACCGCGGTCGGTTCTTCGGTCCGGGGTTAGGCCTCTATGCGTATTATGGCGGCGGTTGGCCCTACTATGATTATGCCTCCTGCTACGGATACGGACCCGGTTGGGGCTACGGATCAGGTTGGGGTTACGGAGGCTATGGAGGCTGGAGTTGCGGACCCGGTTGGGGTTACGGAGATTGGGGTTGGTGAAGCAGCATGACACCGCGTCCCTCGCGGGCGCGGTGCACCTCTCTATGAGAAGCGGCCCCGATCATGCGGCGCGCCGAAATCGATGACGGGCCCGATCGGTACGATACCGGTCGGGTTAACGTGTCGCTGGCTGCCGTAGTAGTGCCGCTTGATGTGCTCGATGCTGACGGTGCCGGCTATTCCCGGCACCTGATAAAGCTCGCGCAGGTAATTCCAAAGATTGGCATAGTCGGCAATGCGGCGCAGATTGCATTTGAAATGGCTGTAATAGACCGTATCGAAACGGATGAGGGTGGTGAATAGCCGCCAATCCGCCTCGGTGATTTGCCGGCCGGCGAGATAACGTTGCCGGGCGAGGCGTTGCTCAAGCTGATCGAGCGCAGCAAAAACGCCGCGCGCGGCTTCCTGATATGCAGTCTGTGTGGTGGCGAAGCCGGCGCGATAAACTCCATTGTTGACGTTCGGGTAGATGAGATTGTTGATGCGGTCGATCTCGGCGCCGAGCGCTGCCGGGTAATAGTCGGTTTTGACGCCGGTAAACCCATCGAACGCCGAGTTGAGCATGCGGATAATTTCCGCCGATTCGTTGTTGACGATGGTGCGCCGCGTCTTGTCCCAGAGCACCGGCACGCTGACGCGTCCGCTGTAATGAGGGTTGGCGAGCAGATAGATCTCGGCGAGTGTCTTTTTGCCGCTGACGGTATCAAGCGTCGCGCCCGGCGTGGTTCCGAACTCCCAGCCGGTCTTGCCGTAGAGCGGCTCGGTGACCGAGACCGAGATCACATCCTCGAGGTTTTTCAGCGAGCGGAAAATCAGCGTGCGGTGCGCCCATGGGCAGGCCAGCGAGACGTAGAGGTGATAACGGTCGCGTTCCGCCGGAAAGCCGCCTTCTCCGCTCGGCCCAGGGCCGCCATCGACGGTGACGAAGTTGCGAAAACGCGTCTGCGGCCGGATGAAATGTCCGCCTTCGGTGCGCGAAACATCCTCTTGCCAGACGCCGTCGACAAGCATGCCCATTTTCATCTCCGCGGATCGGGCTCTGATCCATAATAGCCGGATCGGATAGATGGGGTCTCGTGCTGGACGGCGACAGGAACGGATGCTACGCGCCCCGGCATGGATGACATCTCCATCACAATCCTGCCCGAGACGGAGGAGGATGGCGAGGCGATCGAACGCCTGAACGAGCGCACATTCGGTCCCGGCCGGTACGCCAAGACCGCGTATCGCCTGCGCGAACGGGTGCCGCACCGGCTGGACGTCTCGTTCACAGCGCGGGTGGGGACTCTGTTGGTCGGCTCCGTGCGCTTGACGCCGATTCTCATCGGCGAGAGCAATGCTCTTCTGCTCGGACCCTTGACGGTGGAGCCGGCATTTCGCGAGCGGGGCGTCGGCCAGACTCTGATTGCTCGCGCCCTCAAGGAAGCAGCCGCCAAAGGCGAGCGGCTGGTGATTCTGGTGGGCGACGAGCCCTATTACGGGAAGTCCGGCTTCAGGCGAATCCCGCCCGGTCGTCTGATCATGCCCGGTCCGGTCGATCCGGACCGCCTGCTCTTCGCTGCGCTTGTGCCCGGCGCTTTCGAAGGCGTGACGGGGAGAGTTCGGCCTGCTCGGCCCGCTGAGGATCAGCTTCTCGGTTAGTCCTACTGTGTGGCGCCGCGGGAGCCGGCGTGCCGCGCACCGAGACCGGCATCGTCATTGCGGCAGGGCAGCGGCCTAGTGCAGCGTCAACTCCGTCGCCTTGCCCTTGTTGTCGCGGCCCTGGGCGTAGTACTGGCCGATGTTGCGCATCAGCGCAGAGTCCGACACCGAATAGATGATGGCATCGTCCCTGCTGGTATTGATATGGCGGCGCCACAGGAAGTTCGGCACCACGAACAGATCGTTGCGACCCCATTCGAAGCGTTTGCCGCCAACCTCGGTCACGCCGCTGCCCTCGATGCAGACATAGTAGGTGCCGGCTGTCTCGCGCTTCCATCCGGTCTCTTCGCCCGAGCGCAAAAGCTGCGCGGAGTAGTTCAGCGTCCTGAACACTGGGGCGCCGGTTACCGGGTTGACGAAATCGAGCTTGATGCCTTCGTACGGATCCCCTTTTTCCTTGCGCAGGCTGTGCAGCATTTCCTTCACGTCTTCGCCGCGGAAGTGGAACAGCGGCGCGGGATCGCGGCCGACGCCGCGCTGGTGATCGACGAAAGTCGGCTTGAGCCCGCCATGGCTGTAGAGATGGCGCGAATAGCCCGGCGGCGCGCTGACGGGCTGCACGTTGGTGTTGCCCTGTGCGCCCGGCATGTTGTGATCGACCCAGGCGGCGTCCAGAAATTCCATCAGCGGCCAGTCGAGCGTGTCGATCCAGATCACCGGCTCCTGGGAGTCGTTGCCATGGTCGTGCCAGGTCCCATTCGGGGTGAGGATCAGGTCGCCGCGGGTGGCGTCCACGCGCTCGCCTTCGACCACCGTATAGCCGCCCTTGTCGGAGAGAATGGTGCGGCTGGCGTTCGGCGAATGCAGATGTACCGGCGCAACGTCCCCCGGATTGTAGATGGAGATGGCGCAGCGGATCGTATTGGTGACCTGCAGGCGGCCATTGAGGCCCGGATTGAGCAACAGGATACTCTGACGGTCGGCAAATTCGATGGGCGACACGTCAGCCTTCTGCGCGATCTCCGAAATCTGCTTGAGGTAGCCGTTGTATTCGTTCCACTTCCACATATGCGGGAGTGTCTTTAGCTGCGCGACGGCGACGCGACCGCTGGCCATCTTGCCGGATCCCTCGCCGCTCGTTTCGCTGAACCAGGGCCGCTGCGCGGGTGCATTCGCCTGCGTGCGGACCCAGATGTTGTGTTTGCCGGCTTCGGTGTTGATGGCCTCCATCATTTCGCGCGCTTTGTTGGAGAGCCCGCCAGGGGCAGGGGCCTTCATCGTCACCGTGGCCATAATGATGTCTCCTGTAAGGGGGCGCTTGCGTCCCTATTAGCAATTGACCGGAGCAACGCCAATTCCGAGCCTTTGGCCGTGGTATAGTGATTTCGCTCGTTGTTTGCAAAGGCGTCGGGCCGGCCTGGGGCGATGCGTGCCCCGCCGAAAAGTCATAGCGGCGCCGGATCGTTTCAAATGCCGCCGATGCTCCTGCTGGCGCCCTTGAGCCTGCAATTTCGGCCCGATCTGACGCGGACACCCAAGGGCAGGGCGACGGCCTCTTAGCCGGCGTCTAGAAACTCCCGCACGGCGCGGGTGAATTCCGCCGGTCGATCCATGTTGGAGATGTGACCGGCGCCAGCGAGATCGACGAAACGCGATCCGGCAAGCTTTTCGTGCAGCTTGCGCATCGCCGCGGGAGCAGCGCCATCCTTTTCGCCGACCAGAAAAAGCACCGGCCGTTTCACGCTGGCTACGGCCGAGGCGTAGTCGTGATCGGCAAGTGCCGCAGCGCAGCCGACGAAGCCGCTAAGCGGCGTCGCGCGAATCATCGCGCGCACCTTGTCGAGGTACGGCGGATTCTTGGCCACCGTTTCAGCCGGAAACCAGCGCGCGATCGTAGGTTCGACCAGCGTCTCCATGCCATGTTTTTGCGCCACCGCGATGCGCTCTTCCCACTGTTGCGCGCCCTGCGGCGTCGACTGACAGGGCGAGTCGCAGACGATGATGCGGTCGAGCCGGTCGGCGTGCCGCTCGGCCAGGCCGAGCGCCGTAGCGCCGCCCATGGATAGCCCGGCGAAATGCGCCTTCTCGATGCGCAAGGCATCGAGAAGGCCGAGCGCATCGGCAAGCAGCGTGTCAAAGGGATAGCGGCCGGCCGGCGCGTCAGTGTCACCGTGACCGCGCTGATCGTAGCGCAACACGCGATACGAACCGCGCAACGCCGCAGCTTGCTCGTCCCACATCGCGATCGAGGTGGCGAGTGAGTTGGAGAACACGATCCAGGGCGCGCCTTCTGGGCCGTCGATACGGTAGTTGATGGCGATGCCGTTTGCCTTGATTTTCATGACCGCTCCCGGGCTCATTTCGGCAAGAAATCTTCGAGTAACGCAAGCAGCGGCTCAGGCGCTTGCGTCGGCATGAAGTGACCGGCATCGATCAATTCGAACCGCGCGCCGGGAATTTTTTTCGCAAGCTCAGCCGTGCCGGCATGTGGACGCACGATATCATGGCGGCCGGCGATCACCATGGTGGGACATCTGATCTGTGGGAGCATGTGCAACATGTTGGTGCGCGCCAGCGCGCGGAAGCCGTAGCCGAAGCAGACCGGATCGTTGGCCAGGTAGCGGCCGCGATAGGCTTCGTAGGCGGCGTGCTCGCCGAGCGTCTGCGGATAGGAGATGGCTAGAGTCGTCGGTAGCGAAGCGCGCATGCCCTCGCGCATGGCAAAGGCCGCCCGCTCGTCAAGAACCGCCGCCCGGCTCGGGTCCACCCCAGGCGCCGGATTGCACAGCACCAGCGATCCGACCCGGTCGGGATGCCTTTCCAAAAAGCGCAATGCTTGCGTTGCCGCCGCAGCGACAGTGACGAAGTGATGGGGTGGGTCGAGGCGAAGAGCTTCGGCGAGGGCCTCGAAATCGTCGACCAGCATGTCGTTGGTGAATTCCTGTCGCACTTTCTCCGACATTCCTGCGCCGCGCTGGTCGTAGCGCAGCACCCGGCAATGCGCGCCAAGGCGCGGCGCGACCGTATCCCACGAATGCAGAGTGCCGCCGAGTTCGTGCAGCAACACCACCGAAGGCCCGCGCGCGCCGGCAAGCTCGTAATGCAGACTAACGCCGTTGGCGTCGACGAACGGCATGCGCCTCTCCTACCAATCCCAGCCAATCATGTGATCCAGCGAATAGAGTCCGCCGCCGTTCACCAGCACGTATAGCGTCGCGATCGACCACATCAACGTGTATTCGAGGCCCAATTGGTTCCAGAAGTATTTGCCGACGCGCCAGCGTTCGACATTGGCGACCAGCAGGAAGACCAGCACCGCGGCGGCGACTGGGCGCGTGAACAGGCCGAGCGCAAGTAACGGCCCGCCGAGCAACTGAGTGATGGAAATCGCCAGCGCCCACAACCGTCCCGGCCGATAACCGCCATGGTCGAGCTGTACGGCCAGATCTTTCAGGTTGAGCGCGCGCACCCCGGTATTCGGAAAGAACCCGAACGTATTGCGCAGGCCGTGCGGTACCAGCGCAAGGCCGACAGCGACACGAAGAAGCGTGTAGGCCGCGGGCGAGAAGGTTTGGTACAGTTCGGCCAATTGCAAAATCAGTGCGCCATCAGGACCGGGAGTTGCGCATTGGCGAGAATATGCCGGGTGGTCCCGCCGAAAATCATCTGCCGCAGACGGCTCTGTGTATAGGCGCCCTTGATGATGAGATCGCAACCAAGCTCATCGGCCTTGTTCAGCAGCGTTTCGCCGGCGCTGCGCTTGCCCGGCTTCAGCGTTACCGGTTCGGCGGCAATGCCATTTAATTCGAGCGAATGCGCCATCTCTTCGCCGCTGGGGCCGGCTACGGTCGCTCCCTCGACGGTCGCGATCGTAATGCGCTCGGCAAGCCGCAGCAGCGGCATCGCATCGCCCATTGTGCGCGCCTGCTCGGTGCTGCAGTTCCAGGCGATCAGGATGTTCCTGCCCAGCGATTGCGGCGCCGAAGGTGGGGCGATCAACACCGGGCGCCCGCTTTCGAACAGGGCGGATTCCAGCGTTATCATCGATGGGCTCTGCCACTCCGACCCCGGCCGGGCCAACACTATGATGTCGAAGACGCGCCCATAACTGCCGACATAGTCGTGACCACTGGGTGCGTCCTTGTGCCACGTCCACGACAACGATGCCTCCCCCGTGCCCGACCGCTGCGGCACCTGATGCCGTTCCATGAAGCTGCGAAACGTCTCTTCCGCATGCCTGATCAGTTCCGCGTCGTTCTCCTTCACCGCCACCATGGTCAGGCCGCTGTCAGGGTCCATCGCGACAAGATCGGAAACCGCGGGACGCAACGGAAAACCGACGATGCACGAGCCAAATTTCTGCGCCAGCAACAGGGCGGTCTCGATGGCCGGGAGCATCGATGGAAGATGTTCGGTGGGAACCAGAATCGTCTTCATGCGCGTGCCCCATGTCTTCGGCGTCACCGAGCGACAGCGGAGTTACCCTCTGGGCGTGCCCGTTGACCGGGACTTGATCAACTCAATACTGCCGCGTCGCTGGATTCGGAACAAGCTCTCTCTGGTCAGTTGTTGCGTTCCATTGAGGGGAAAATTCCCACTGCCCGCGCCGCGTGGCGTGCCAGGGCTACCGGATCGGTAAATGCCGGCACACCTAGTGCGTGCAAGATTTTAATCGCCTCGTCTGCGCTCATCGTGCGGGTGGCCGCGTGGCCGGCGGCCAAACCGACGAACAACGGCTTCGGCAACGGTTCTGCCTCGATCCAAGCGGAAAGCGCGTTGATCCGTTCGGCTAACGATCGCGATGCAATCACGGTCTGGAAGACGATCGCCTTGATGCCGGGCCGCGCTGCGAGCAGGCGCGCAATCTTCAGCCGCTCATTCATGGTTTCGTCCGGAGCCCCCTGCAGATTATCCATGAAGCTCGCGGCGCGCAGGCCGTGATCGGCCAGAAGGTCCATCATCATCATTGCGAGCCCGGCGCCGGACGTAACCAGCACCACCTCGCCCTCGGACTCGACAAGCTGGAACCCCAAATCACGCGCCGAACGTTCCAGCGTCTTCATGGTACGTTCTGCAAGCATGCGGCTGAGCGCAAAATCCTGCGGGTCGTGGCGGAAGTCGGCTGCGTCGTCACGAACAATCTTGGCATCACAAGCAACCAGGCTGTTGCCTTCGGTTACCGCCAATGGATTGATTTCGAGAAGCTGCAAATCCTCTTGTCGGGCGATTTCGGGGAGCCGCGCGGCGTAGCGGGAGATGCGGATGGCCAGCTCGCGCGGAAACAGTCGTGCAGCCACAGGAAAAATCTGTTCCGCCAAAATCCGCGCGCCGGCAAGAACGGGGAGGCGTGCCAGTTTGTTCGACCGCTCGACGTTTTCTCCGCCCTCGGGTGCCAGCAGAATTTCAAGTTGCTGGCCGGTGCCGTCAACGCGAACGGCGACGAAAATCTCGCGCTGTGCCGGCACTGCCTGTTCGAGGAGGAGCGGGGTGTCGGCGTCGTCGAGGGTCGCCAGAATAAGTCGCCGCGCATGCGGTAGTTCGGCAAGATTTTGCAGGCGTCGCACCAGGCCGCTTCTGCCGCGGCTTCCCTCCAGGACCTGCGCCTTGAGGAAAAGTCCCGCCCAACCCGCGGTTTCCTGCGGCGCACTCGCGTCGGCGTGCAGCAGCCTCCCGCGTGGGATGGCAAGCCCATGGCGGCGTAGCAAGGCTTTTCCGTCGTATTCGGCAAGGCGCATGATAATGGTTCGCTTCTTCATCCCGCGATCCCGCGGGCCGTTGTCTCTTCGGAGCTTAGCGCATGCCCGGCCGCTTACGCTTGCCGTTCCTCGCAGTCGAGCCCTGGCGTGTGGCGGTGATCGGCCCGACTGGCCGTTACGCGCGCAATCAGGTTGCCGGCATGATCGAGGCCGGCACGCCGCTGATCGGCGGCATCGCACTCGGCCGCGGCGGCGAGGCGATCGATGGAGTGCCGCTCTACGATCGTCTCTCGGACCTGCCGGAAAAGCCGAATATCGCGTTGATCTACACGCCGGCAGAAGGCGTGCGCGATGCCGTCGCCGCGTGCGCGCACGCGGGCATTCGTACCATCGTTGCCGTGGCGGAATATGTCCCCGTTCATGACGCATTGGCCGCCGCCGCGGACGCGCGCGCCGCGGGATCGTGGCTCATTGGTCCCAACACGCTCGGCCTTTATGTTCCCACTCGTGGTCTGCTCGGCTCGATCGCACCGAGCTTTTGCCGAGCGGGCCGCGTGGCGTTGATCGTGCGTAGCGGGACGGTGGCTCTGGCGCTGGCGCGACACTTGACGCTTGCCGGCATCGGGCAACGGCTTGTCGTCCATGTCGGCGGCGACATCGTGATCGGCCGCAACCCGCACGAATATCTTGCCGCGCTTGCCGAGGATGAGGCCACCGACACAGTGTTTTATTGCGGCGAAATCGGCGGCGACAAGGAATATGCGTTTGCCGAAGCGGCGCGCGGTTTTGCCAAGCCTGTCGTGGCGATGGTGATCGGCCGCTACGCGCCCGAACAAAAGCAGATGGGTCATTCCGGCGCGCTGATCGGCAGCGCGCGCGAAGGCGCACAAGCGAAACTCGCAGCCCTTGCCGAGGCCGGTTGCCGCGTCGCCAGGGGCCCGGCTGAGGCAGTCGCGGTCCTTACCGAATTGGGCTTTGCCGCCACCGCCAAGGAGGAAACGCTATGAGGCTTCACTGGTCGCCGCGCTCTCCGTTCGTGCGCAAGGTCATGATCGTGGCGCATGAGCGCGGTCTTGTGGAGCGCATTGCCTGCGTGCGCACGGTTGCGGCAATGACCAAGCCGCATGCCGAACTGATGAAGAATAATCCACTGTCGAAAATCCCGACGCTCGTGCTCGACGACGGAACGGTGCTCTACGATTCGCCGGTGATCTGCGAATTTCTGGATGCGCTCGAAGGCGTGCCGAAGCTGTTCCCGGTTGCGTCGGCGCCACGCCTCATCGCGCTCCGTCGCCAGGCGCTTGGCGACGGATTTCTCGACCTGTTGGTGCTGCTGCGCGACGAAAAGGCGCGTCCGCAGCGCTCGAACGCGCATCTCGCCAGCGCCGCCGCGCGCAAGATCGCGGTGCTCGACCATTTGGAAGCTGAAGCCGAAATGATCGCGCAGACGCCGTTCGACATCGGACATATCGCGATCGGCTGTTCGTTGTCCTATCTCGATTTCCGATATGCCGACGAGGATTGGCGTACGGATCATCCCCGGCTTGCTGCGTGGCATGCCACCTTCGCCGCCCGCCCGTCGGCGCAAGCGACCGAGCCGGTGGATGATTCGTAAATGCAGCGGGGAGGTCGCGCCAGGCGGCTCACGATCAAGCCAGCGTGGGATCGAGCACGATCTTGCCCTGGCCGTCGTTTTCCTCGATCAGTCGGTGCGCCTCGGCGGCGCGCGAGAGCGGCAGTACGCGGTCGATCTGCGGCACGATCTTGCCTTCGGCCGCGGCGGCGAGACAGGCGGGCAGATCTGCCGGCGTGTAGCCTGGCCTGCCCTTGATGGTGATGCGCTTGTGGTAGAGGTGGGAGAAGTCGATGGCGACGTTCGGGCCCGCGTGTGCGCCGGCAGTAACCAGGCGCCCATCCATGCCGATGGCGCGAAAGGCGAGGGGAAGCACGGACGGATTGGCGATGTTGTCGTAGAGCACGTCCACGCCTTTGCCGCCGGTGATCTTCATTACCTCGTCGAGGATGTTCCAGGTCGCGTAGTTGACGCCGTGATCGGCACCGAGGTGGATTCCGAGCTTGATGCGCTCGTCAGAACTGGCCGCCGCAATGACCTTGGCGCCGATCACGTTCTTGGCAATCTGGATGCCGATCGAGCCGAGATTGCCGCCCGCGCCCATGATCAGCACGGTCTCGCCCTTCATTAGCTCGGCGACGTGCACGAGCAGGTTCCATGCGGTCGGCACATGCCGCATGACGACGGCGGCGCGATGAAAATCGAGCGCCTCGGGGACGCCGACCGCGACGCAGGCCGGTACTGCGATCAATTCGGCAAAGCCGCCGGGCCGCTTGATGCCCATCATGCCGCGCGGACCGTTATAACCGCTGCCGTCTTCGGCGCAGATGTTGAGCGGCATCACCCCCGCCGCCGCGACGCGATCGCCAACGCGCCAGCGGTCGACTTGCGGCCCGATGGCATCGACGATCCCGGCGCAATCCACCCCGGGGATGAGCGGCAGCACCGGCCCGCGATATGTCTCGTGTCCGGCGCGCAGGCTCACATCGAGTACGCGATTGACCGTCGCCGCGTGCACCTTGATGCGAATTTCGCCCTGGCGTGGCACCGGGTCCGGCACGTCCTGGTAGCGTAACGCCTCCGGGGGACCGTATTCGTGGATGACGATTGCTTTCATCGATTTTCCGTGGGTTTGGCGGGGGCGGGCTGTCCGGTCATTGCGCAAACCGTACCGTAACCGCACTCGTCATGGAAATATTCCCGGTTGTTGGATCGACGCGCGCTGCTGACGCCCACAGGTGTCTGGCGGCTCAATTTGGATCGGCCTATCGTTGGTCCAAGCGGAAGGGAGGCGACGCCAATTGACTGACGACACAGCCCCTTTGGCTGACAAAATCGCATGCGCGGAGCTGCTCCAGAACTGGGGCGTATTCCGCGATCGGGGCAAATGGAAGGAACTGCGCGACACGTTCACGCCGGACGGCCACATTTCGGTATCGTGGTTTCGCGGACCGTTTGATCAATTCGTCGAGCGCTGTCGCGCGAATTACGGCGCTTCTCACACCTGGTCGCGGCATGATCTTCTTACGCCCACGATAACGCTTGCCGGCGAACGCGCGACGGCGGAGACAAGTGTCGTTATCCGCGTGCGCCAGCCATTCAACGGCATAGCCGTCGACCTCACCTCATACTGCCGTTTTCTCGACCGGCTGGAACGTCACGGCGCGGGCTGGCTCATCGCCGAGCGCGCCGCGATCTACGAGCGCGATCGCCTCGATCCGGTCGAGCCGTCGCCGGCCTTTGACGAACTCTTCAAAGGCGCCAACATTACGCAGTATCCCGAGCAGTATCGATATATGGCCTTCCGCCTCGCCCACGCGACCGGCCGCTCGCTCGCGCCGGTGATCTATCGCGACGGCGGCCCCGAGACAGCAGATCTGTATGCACGCTATTCCGGCTGGCTCGCTGGCGGCACATCTTGACGGCGGTACGAATACGCGGCTAGCGCGGAGGCGCTGGAGAGTCTGATGGCCGTCTATACCGACGTCGCGGCGGAAGATATTTCGCCGTTCCTTGCCGGTTACGAAATCGGCGAGTTACTCGCCTACAAGGGTATCGCCGAGGGCGTCGAGAACTCGAATTTTCTCGTCCACACCAGCCGTGGATATTTCATCCTCACCCTATACGAGCGGCGGGTCGCGGAGCGCGATCTGCCATTCTTTCTCGGACTCATGGAGCATCTGGCGCGCCGCGGCATCACCTGTCCGCAGCCGGTGAAGAACAAAGCGGGCAACGTGTTGGGCAGGCTTGCCGGAAAACCGGCGGCGATCGTCACCTTTCTCGACGGCATGTGGATCCGCCGGCCGACGGCCGCCCATTGCGCGGCGCTTGGCACTGCACTCGCGCATCTGCATCTGGCCGGCCGCGATTTTTCCCTGCGCCGCGACAATGCGTTATCGGTCGCCGGCTGGCGGGCGCTCTACGAGGGCTGCCGCGAACGCGCTCACAAGGTGGAAGGCAATCTGGAAATGCTCGTCGCCACCGAGCTGGAAATCCTGGAGCGCGACTGGCCGCACGGGCTGCCGCAAGGGGTGATTCACGCCGATTTGTTTCCCGACAATGTCTTTTTCCTCGGCGACAAGCTGTCCGGCCTGATCGATTTCTATTTCGCCTGCACCGATACGCTGGTCTACGACATCGCCATCTGCCTCAATGCTTGGTGCTTCGAGGCCGATCATTCCTATAATGTGACAAAAGGCCGCGCGCTGCTCGCGAACTACGCGAAAGCGCGCCCGCTGTCGCATCCGGAATGGGAGAGCCTGCCGCTGCTCGCCCGCGGCGCAGCCCTGCGTTTCCTGCTGACCCGCCTGGTCGACTGGCTCGACGTACCGCCCGGAGCGCTGGTGCAGCCCAAGGACCCACGCGAATACGCCCGCAAGCTTCGCTTCCACCAGAAGGTCAAGAGCGCGCGCGACTATGGACTGGTCGAGCCGTGATCGACCCGCTCCCGCATGTCGTCATTCACACCGATGGAGCCTGCTCGGGCAACCCCGGCCCGGGCGGCTGGGGCGCGATCTTAAGCTTTGGAGATCACGTCAGGGAGATCAAAGGCGGCGAGTCGAACACGACCAATAACCGCATGGAGCTGATGGCCGCCATCGGTGCGTTCGAAGCGCTCAAGCGCCCCTGCCGGGTCGATATACATACGGACAGCCAATACCTGCGCAACGGCGTCATGAGCTGGATCAGCACCTGGAAGCGCAACGGCTGGCGCACGTCAGACAGGAAGCCGGTCAAGAATGTCGATCTCTGGCTACGTCTCGACGCCGCCCTCGCGCCGCACCAAGTGCGCTGGCATTGGCTGCGCGGCCATGCTGGCCACGCGATGAACGAGCGCGCCGACGAACTCGCCCGCGAGGCGATTGCGGACGTGCGCGCGGCGGGAAGGGCTAGTCTGTAGCCCCCGCCCGCTCGGCAGCGGCGAAACTATAGTGATTTCATAAGGTTGTCGGCGCCGGAAATATCTGCCTTGCCGGGAGTATCTTCAACGTTGAGCGTTTTGACGACGCCGTTGTCCACCACCATGGCATAACGCTGCGAGCGCACTCCGAGCCCCCGCTCGGTCAGGTCGGCGGTGAGGCCTATAGCTTTGGCAAAATTGCCGCTGCCGTCGGCCAGAAACTCGATGGCCTCGCCGGCGGAGGCCTTCTTCCAGGCATCCATGACGAACACGTCGTTGACGCCGGTTACTGCGATCGCATCGATTCCCTTGGCCTTGATCGCAGCCGCATTTTTCACGAATCCCGGCAAATGATTCCGATGGCAGGTCGGCGTGAACGCGCCCGGCACGGCAAACAGCACTACCTTCTTGCCCTTGAATATTTCATCCGTCGTCTTCGGCTTGGGCCCGTCGGCCGTCATTACCGTGAAAGTGGCGCTCGGTATGTGATCGCCAGCCTTGATAGCCATGATCTCAATCCTCTCGTTCTGGTCATGAATGGAAGCGCAAAATAGCGCGGCGCATGCACGTCAGTCGAGACGGGCAGGAACCTCGATGGCGTCTTTGCCGGAGACCGCAGTCAGGGTCAGTGCCGCACCCTCGGCGTGCGCGCCGGGCGGCATCCCATCGAGATCGAAGGTGAAGTGCCGGGTCTGCCCGGTCGCGGGCCCGACCTGTTCAGGGAGCGGCAGCGCCCATTCAGCGGTCGGCCCTTCGGCGAAAAGCTCGACCGGCGCGCCTGCGGGCGCTGAGAGATCGACAGCGACGCGGCCGCGCTTGGTGCCCCCAGGCACGCGCCGTACCGAAAGAATGGCGAGAACATCGCCGCGCGCGGGGCCGAGTCCCACGCGTTTGGGAACGCGCTGCTCGGCGGCTTCCAGGATCGCCTCGTCCGTACTTGTGCCGGTGAGTGCGATGGTGAGGTCGGCTTTGTCGGGAACGCACAGTGTCCCGCAGATTGCATAACTCATGTTCACGTGCAGCAGTGAGGCGCGCGATGAGTCCTGCGGTGTGACCTTGAGCGGCAGAATGACGTCGCCTAGATAGCCGATCGACTGCCCTGCGGCGCCGTCGGAAAAGAGTTCTGGCGCGGGCCATTGGATAGTCACCGACTTCACGTTCTGCGAGCCGGCGAAGCTGAATGTCGGCGGCACGCCACTGTCGCCCGGATAGCGCCAATAGGTCTTCCAGCCTGGATCAAGCCTGATCTCAACGCCGGCGCGCAAATAAGAGCTACCCGGTGCGGTCACCGTTCCGCCGGCAATCAGTCTGGCTGTGGCGTGCGTTTCCTTTTGCCACGCGGAGGCATCTTGCGCCCGCCCCGGCGACAGGCCGGCAAGGCCAACAAGAACCGATGCGGCAATCGCTATGAGGGGCCATGACGCCGTGAGCATACCCGCTGCTTAAAGGCAAGGACGCGCCGACGCCATTGAAATGATCGTGAGGCCAGTGGAGCGGATTTGACATTCGCCACCCCCAAGCCACTCGCTCAGGAAGCGAATGTCAAATCCAAGAGCTCCACGAGCACTTAATACTTGCCGGTAGGCTTTTTGATTCCAACATTGGCACGAGGGCGTGCGGAAATGGGATGCGAATGTTGCAATCGGACCACTAGGCCATGAAATCGCGAGTAACGCCTGCAAACGGACACGCCCGGGCCGCTGAAGCGCCCAGATCGCCGCCGGTGGGCAAAATCCGGTGAACTTTTGCCAACCACGTTCGTTTGCAAATGCAAATCGATGCGTTACCTTTTAGCGATGAAATCGCCGCGCGGCAGCACACCGAGAGAGACCAGGGCACGGGGCTATCTGGACGGCCAGATGCTGATTGCCATGCCGGCAATGCTCGACGAGCGCTTTTCCCGGTCCCTCATCTACATCTGCGCGCATACCACCGAGGGCGCCATGGGGATCGTCGTCAATCATCCGGCGCCCAATATCAACTTCTCGGATCTTTTAGTGAAGCTCGATGTCATCCCCCGGGCCGAAGTGATCCAATTGCCTTCGCGAGCCGGGGTCGTGCAGGTCATGCGCGGCGGGCCGGTAGATACAGAACGAGGATTCGTGCTGCACTCGGCGGACTTTTTCATCGAGAATTCCACGCTGCCGATCGCCGAAGGCGTCTGCCTGACGGCTACCATCGACATTCTCAGGGCGATCGCGCGTGGCGACGGCCCGGCCAGCGCGATTCTCGCACTCGGTTATGCCGGCTGGGCTCCCGGCCAATTGGAGAACGAAATCCAGGGTAATGGATGGCTGCATTGCGCGGCCGATCCTGAGCTGATCTTTGGAGCCGATAGCGACGGCAAATACGAGCGGGCGCTGAAGAAGATCGGCATCGAGCTTGGAATGCTGTCGAATGAAGCCGGACACGCGTGAGCGGAAAGTAGAAAACGGGTGATCGGCGCCAAGCTGGCCTACCCAACTTCCGTTTTCCGGACTTTGCTCTCCGATTTCTGATAAGGATGCAGAAGCGCGCGCGCCCGCTCCGCGGACATGGGTTCGCCGAAAGCAAAGCCTTGCGCGTATTCGCACCCGAGCTGAGACAGCTCCACAGCATCGGAATCCGTTTCCGCACCCTCCGCCACCGCATCCATGCCGAGATCGTGGGCGAGTGCGATGATCGAGCGCAGGATCACCGGACGGGTGCCCTTCGCGGTGGTTTTTACGAAGGACTGGTCGATCTTGATTGTGTCGAAGGGAAATCGCTGCAGGTAGGACAGCGATGAATAACCGGTGCCGAAGTCGTCCAGCGCCAGCCCCACGCCGAGTTCGCGGATGCGTTGCAACATCTGCGCCGCATGCTCCGGATTTTCCATGACGACGGATTCGGTCAGTTCGAGCTTGAGCGAACCGCGAGACAGCGGGACCCGGCCCAGCACGGTACGCAGATCCTGAATAAGATCGTGCCGCAACAATTGCCGCGAAGACACATTGACGCTGCAGAACAGCGATTCGCGGTGGCGCAGCGCGCGTTGCCAGGCGCTGAGCTGCCGGGCGGCACGCTGCAGGACGGATAGGCCGAGTTCGACAATGAGGCCGGACTCCTCCGCGATCGCAATGAACTCGATCGGTGAAAGGCGCCCGAGCTTCGGGTGATTCCAGCGCGCAAGCGCCTCGAAGCCGGCGACAGAGCGGTCGTCAAGCCGGACGATCGGTTGATAGAGAATATTGATCTCATCGCGTTCGAGCGCACGCCGCAGATTGGATTCGATCGACAGGCGATCGATCTTGCGCGCACGCATTGCCGGCTTGAACACATCGATGCGATCACCGCCGCTGCGCTTGGCGTGATACATGGCAAGCTCGGCGTCTTTGAGCATTTCCTCGCCACGCTGCGGTTCGCTGTCGCCGAGCGTCAATCCGATCGAAGCGGTGAGAAAAATCTCCCGATCCTTGAACGAGATCGGGGCGCGCAAGGTACGGCGCATAGTCTCGGCGAAGGCGGTGATGCGCCCGGTATCGCGCTCCGAGAGCACGACGATGCCGAATTGATCGCCCGCAAGCCGCGCCAGCGTGTCCTGCGGCTTGATCAGCCGGCCGAGCCTGCGGGCCAATGTCAGCAGGATCGAGTCGCCGACTGCCATGCCCATTGAATCGTTGACCTGCTTGAAGCGGTCGAGATCGATCACGATGACGGTCGGACGCAATACGGGGTCGGATTTGCTTGCGCTTGCCTTGGCGAAGCCAAGCAGCGCGTCGAGCCGATCGAGGAACAATTCCCGGTTTGGCAGGCCGGTGAGATTGTCGTGCACTGCGTCGTGAAGGAGCCGTTCCTCGACGGTCTTGAACGCGGTTACGTCGGACAGCGTGCCGACCAGACGCACCACTTCACCATCGGAACCAACGACGGGCCGTGCGCGCAACGCGAACCAGAGATAGTGCCCGTCAGCGGTGCGCAGGCGAAAATCCTGCGCCACGCGTCCGCGGCGCTGTTCCAAGACTCCGTCGAGGGTGGCGCGGAAGCGGTCGCGATCGAGATGGTGCAGGACCTCAAGCCACTTGGCGGCGGGGCCCTGGAGCGACCCGCTTTTGAGCCCGAGCATTGCCTCGGTTTCCGCGCTGGTGAACACGTGGTCCGAAGACACGTCCCAATCCCAGATCATGTCGCCGGCCCCGGTCAGGGCCAATGCCCGACGTTCCACGTCGGACACGATGCCGTGGCCGGTGCCGCCGGCGAACGCGTGCTGCATGACCGTAAAGCCGATCAGCATGACGATGAGCACGAGGCCCCCGAGCAGCGCCGGGCCGACCATATCGTTGGTCAAATAACCGAGTACGGTCAGTCCCGCACCGCACACCCAGACGACCAGCAGCAGCCACGTCGGGATCAGCATTACGGCGCGGTCGTAATGGTGCGCGGAGAGATAGACCACCAGCACAAAGCCGAGTACGGCGATGAGGAACAGTGAAATCCTGGCGATGCCCGAGGCGACCTCCGGCGAGAACAGGGCGACGGCCACAATCGCTCCCAGGAACGCCAGCCAGCCGGCGGTGATATGCGCGTAACGCACGTGCCATCGGTTCAGATTCAGATAAGCGAACAGGAAAACCAACAACGTCGCCGCCAGGATGGCTTCGCCGGACGCACGCCACACCCGTTCCGCGCCAGATGAGATTTCAAACACCTTCCCCCAGAACCCGAAGTCGATGCCGATATAGACGAGCACCGCCCAGCTCAGCGCCGCAGCAGCCGGAAACATAACGCTGCCCTTGACGACAAACAGAATGGTCAGAAACAGCGCCAGCAGACCGGCAATCCCGATGACGATGCCCTGATAGAGCGTCAGCGAATTGAGCTTGTCCTTGTAGGCGTCCGGATCCCAGAGATAGAGCTGCGGCAGTCTGGGCGTCCGCAACTCGGCAACAAACGTGATCACCGTCCCGGGATCGAGGGTGACGCGATAGACGTCGGCGTTCGGGCTCTGCTGCAGTTCGGGAGGATCGCCCGAGGAAGGCGTTATATAGACGATGCGCGATTCGCCCAGATCGGGCCAAAGCAGGCCCGAGCCGACCATGCGGTAGTGCGGCGCAACGATGAGCCGATCGATCTGCTGATCGCTGTTGTTGGCGAGCGCGAACACGGCCCAATTCGAGTCGGCCTCGCGTGCGCGCACTTCGATGCGGCGGACGATGCCGTCCGGGCCGGGAGCGGTCGCGACCTGGACGCGATCGCTGTCGGAATGCTGATATTCGATGGTGCCGGTGAGGTTGACGTTCAGCCGGCTTGGCTGCCCGCGCGTCGGCACATTGATGGCCTCGACGGCGCCGGCGGCCGGCGCGCCAACGATGGCCGCCACCACGAACGCGAGCACGCCGAGCCTGGTGGCGGCACGGAAGAGTGCCAACGGATATCCTCCGACCTCAGCTATCGGCGCGGATCACGCCCCGGACGACCAACCATTATCCCCAAAGGCATATCGTACCGCCTTTGCGCCGAATTCGCGGCCAAGTTTCGCCAAGCTTGAAGTGCCGGCACAGAGGCCTCTGGGTAGCCGGTTTTGTCGCTCCGAAGCAAGGATTTTCCCGTTAAGTATCAAAGGGTCGCAGAGGCGGATGCGGCTGCTGACAGGCGTCTGTTGCGGCATTATGGTGGAGTGCCCTGGACGCGCACCATGCCCGCCGTTGACCCCGACGACCTGCCGAAAAAAAAGATCACCCATGAACTCGGGCAGGACCTTTCGCTGCTGTCGGTAGGGGAACTCAGTGACCGCATTGCACTCCTCAAAGACGAGATAGCCCGCCTCGAACGCGAAATGGCCGGAAAGCGGGCGTCCAAATCGGCAGCCGACAGTTTCTTCAAGAAGTAGCTTGCCGGCGCCCTGGTGGGCTGGCCTCGGCCGAGGCCATGGGACAGGCTCCTATCGTGTTTCCGACGCGGTGCGATGAACTTCTGCAGCTTATTAATTTTTTGTTAAGCTTTCTCGTTCATTACAGAGATCGTCCATCTTTTGGACATCGAGTGGCTCCTGTCCACTCTGTTTGACGCCTCCCTGTTATCACCTTGAGCCGCCGGCAACGGCGGCTCTTTTTTGCGTCTGCCGCGCAGTCTGCGCGCGCAGGCGCAGGGAGCCTCGGCCGGCGATGCCGGCAACTATGTCGTCATCTTCGTCGCCTCCAGTCTGGACATGGAGCCCGGGGCGGGCGATGCTGGTCGCTTGTGAGGCGTACGATGTCAGATAAGCGTTCGATGGAAGCCGGGGCGGTCTCCTTCAGCGAGCGGCTGGCGAGTTCGCAGGCTTTTGTCGTCCTTTTTCGTGATGGAATGGCGCTGGTCGAGGAGACCGCAAGCTATCTCGACGGTCCGGGCCGGCAGGATTCGAAACGGCTCGAACGCAGTGCCGCGCTTGTGTACGCCACTGAAAGCATGCGGCTCACCACACGGCTGATGCAGCTCGCTTCATGGCTTCTCCTGCACCGCGCGGTCAAGGAAGGGGAAATGACGCTGGCTCAGGCCAGCAAGGAAAAGGCCAAGGTGAGATTTGCCAGTTGCGAGCCAGGCGATCCCGGATCCATCGCGCTTTTGCCGCAAAGGCTGCGAGAGCTCATCGCCCGTTCGGTGAAGCTGCAAACCGATGTGCGCCGGCTCGACGCCACGATGCATGCGACCCCGCCGGCAATCGCTGCGGGTAATCCTGTCGGCCGCCAGCTCGGACTGCTGAAGGCGGCCTTCGAGTCGGATGCTTGATCGCCTCCGATCACCGCATCAAGTCTTCAGGAAACCCGAGAATTTCTTCTGGAAGCGCGACAATCGGCCGCCGCGGTCGAGCAGGTGCTGCTGGCCGCCGGTCCACGCCGGGTGCGACTTCGGGTCGATGTCGAGATGCAGCGTATCGCCGGCTTTGCCCCAAGTTGTGCGCGTGGTGAACTCGGTGCCGTCTGTCATGACCACTTTCACGGTGTGGTAATTGGGATGGATTTCCGGCTTCATGGTTTGGTTCCGCTGCCCACGCAGGCACGCGCAGCGGCGCGTCCTGGATCGGGTTGAATTGCGCGGCTCTATAACAGGTGCCGGTCGTGGGCGGCAAGCCGTCGCAATTGACCGGCGCCGACGCCGCAAGGCATGCTGCGTGCGGCGCGACGGAGTCGCATGCATTTCGACCAGCTCCACTGTAAATTGTGATGGAAAAACAGGAACTCCGCGCCGCCGGCTCGCTTGCGGCAGTCTTCTCCGTCAGGCTTCTCGGCCTGTTTATGATCTACCCGGTGTTTGCGGCCTATGCCCGCGATCTTTCCGGCGCAAATCCATACCTGATCGGGGAGGCGCTGGGCATCTACGGGTTGAGTCAGGGGCTTTTGCAGATTCCCTTCGGGCTTTTGTCCGACCGCGTCGGCCGCAAGGCAATGATCGTGTTCGGGCTGATCCTGTTCGGAATCGGCAGTGCCATCGCCGCGGCGTCGCGCTCGATCGACGGCGTCATCATTGGCCGCGCGCTTCAGGGCGCGGGCGCCGTAGGCTCGGTCATCCTGGCTCTGGTGGCGGATCTGACCGCAGAGGAGAACCGCACCAAGGCCATGGCGATGGTCGGGGTGACGATCGGCGCTTCGTTCATGATCGCGCTCGTTCTCGGCCCGGTCGTTGCGAATTTTGTCGGCGTTTCCGGAATCTTCTGGCTGATGGTGGTCTTGGCAGCCGCCGGGATCGCGATAACGGAGCTATTGGTGCCGACGCCGCGGCGAGTGCGCGTGCATCGCGACGCGGAGGCGGTCCCGGCTTTGATCGGGGCGGTGCTGCGCGACAAGGAGCTGTTGCGGCTCGACTTCGGCATCTTCGCGCTGCATGCCATGCTGACGGCAAATTTTCTGGTCTTGCCCGCCCTTCTGCGCAGCACGCTGGGCTTGTCATCCCAGGATCAATGGATCGTCTATCTCCCGGTGCTCCTTGTTTCCGTCGCGCTCATGCTTCCGGCGATCATCGCCGCTGAGAAATATCGCCGCATGAAGAGCGTGTTTGTGGGTGCTGTAGGGGTACTCCTCGTCAGCCAGGCGATGCTTTACGTTGACGCCAATAATCTGTTCGTCATGATTGCTGCGCTCATCGTCTTTTTCTCGGCCTTCAATGTCATGGAGGCCTCGCTGCCTTCGCTCATCACCAAATGCGCGCCCGCCGAGGCCAAGGGCACGGCCACGGGCGTTTACTCCAGCTTGCAGTTTCTCGGCATCTTCGTCGGCGGTGTCGTTGGCGGCTATTTCAACCAGCATTGGAGCAGCGGCGGAGTCTTTGCGCTGACGGCCGCGACTGCGTTTGTCTGGCTGGTCGCGGCTGCGACCATGAAGCAGCCGAGCTATCTGACCACGCGGCTTGTGGCGATCGCCGAGGCGGGGGTCGCCGATGCTGAAACTCTCGCGGCGCGCCTGCGGCAGGTTCCCGGCGTGGCCGAGGCGGTGGTGATTGCCGAGGAAAAGCTCGCCTACCTCAAGGTAGATTCCAGGTCTTTCGATGCGGCCAAGGCCGAGGCCCTGATGAGGGCGCCTGGAGGTGAGCCGCACTTGGCTTGAAAGCGCGATCCGCATTCATTTTCCGGCGGAGGCGGATACCGCTCGAGCCTACGAACGCTGCCAAGCCAGGACATCACTCCGCCTTCTGCGGACCAAATAGACACACGCGATTGCGGCCCAAGCGCTTCGCCTCGTAAAGCGCCACGTCGGCCTCTTTCAGCAATTGATCGAGACCGCTCATGTCGGAGCGACAAGCGCTGACGCCGATGCTGACCGTCAACGACATGGGAAGCCGCTTGGTGTCGACGGTGCGCGCGGCAACCAGTTGCCGCAGCCGTTCGCCGGCGATGAGGGCGCGGTCGAGGGGCGCTTCGGGCAGAACGAGCGCAAACTCCTCTCCGCCCAAGCGTCCAGCGATATCGGAGCCGCGCTTGTGCTTCTGCAGGGTCTCAGCGACCGCTTTGATCGCCTGATCACCGACGTCATGTCCGTATGTATCGTTCACCGACTTGAAGTGATCGATGTCGATCATCAGCAGCGCCAGCGGCCGTCCATAGCGGCGAAAGCGTGACCATTCGCTCTCGGCCAGCACGAGGAAATGACGGCGGTTGTTCAGCCCGGTCAATCCGTCGACGCAGGCCAGACGTTCGAGCGCTTCGGCCTGGTCCGCGAGCTCGGTAATGTTACCGTAGGTCAGCAGCCGATTGCCATTGGGCAGCGTCTTGCATCTGAATTGGACGACTTTGCCATTGGCAAGAGGGATGCTGAGCGGGCGGTCATCGCCGTTGCGGATCAGCTCCAGTTGCTTCGCGACATATTCGCCGAGCTTGTCTGCGGAAACCGAATAGGCATTGCCGCGGCCGTGATACATCAGCTTGACGAACGTCTGCTGACAATCCGCCCAGTCATCGGGAACGCGCCAAAAGCGGCGGAACGCGCGGTTGACGAACCGGACCCTGCGCGCCTCGTCAAGAACCACGACGCCGTGATCCAGATCGTCGACGATTGTGCGCAACGCCGCAAGCTCGGCCGCCATATCGACGCTGCTCCGACCCGTCGATCCGTCGCAGGGCACGGCGCCGCCACTGCTGTCGCGTGACGTTTGGCTGAAGGGACGCTCGGCAGCGTACAATCGCGTCGTCATGATGTGAGAACCGCCCTTTAGGCTGGAACGCGCATTGTCGATCGGACGAACTTACCGGTGTTTCGCAATCAAAGAATTTCCCGGGCGGCGGAATTTCTAACGATTGGCGCCAGTAGAATTTAGCTATTCTGTCCCGTAATCATGGACGCCAGCTCATTCGGTGAACCGGACTTCCCGAACTGGGGTTGAATCCGGCCCCGCTGATGCAAAAGCCGTGCTTCTCGTAGCAGCGGATGGCGCGAATGTTGTCGGTATTGACGTCGAGATCGAGACCGCACGGCGACAGGCGCTTGGCTGTTTGGAGCAGTGCGCCGGCGACGCCGGATCCCCAATGCTCGGGCGCTACCACAATCTGATCCAGATAACGCGTGGCCTGATCGACTGTGACAAAACCGACAAGGGTGCCCCGGTGCTCTGCCACCACGATTTGCGTTTGCGGCACGAGTTCCCGGGCCCAGCGTTCGCGCCACCAATCGAGCCGCGCGGCAAAGTCGATCTGCCGATAGGCGGCCTGCCACGTCCGCAGCCATAGCGCGGTTATCGCATCCTCATCGCGCGGTTCGTATCGGCGCAATGAAAAGTCGCTTTGCGGGCCGTCGTCGGCCCCTATCGGGCTTTCGACGAGGCAACTCGGCCGGTCGCGGGATTGCATCACTGGCGGTTCGCTGTCGTTTGCCATCAATGCGCGGGTCGCGCGGCGCGGCGTCGGCAGGATTGGTTTACGGTTCGGTCAATTTGAGCTCGATGCGGCGGTTGTGGGCCAGGGCTTCGGGCGAGGTGCCGGTATCGATCGGCTGGTATTGGCCGAACCCGGCTGCGGCAAGCCGATCGGGTGGGACGCCTTTGCCGATAAGGTACTGCACCACCGAAATGGCGCGGGCGGTGGAGAGTTCCCAATTCGACTTGAACGGCGATGTCGGTGACAGCGGCCGCACATCGGTATGGCCGTCCACGCGCAATACCCAGGGAATGCCCGGCGGAATTTTCTTCTCCAGATCGAGGATTGCGGCGGCGAGCGTGTCAAGCGTGGCGCGGCCGTCCGGCCGCAGCGTCGCGGCGCCGCTGTCGAAGAAAACCTCCGACTGGAATACGAAACGGTCGCCAACGATGCGGATATCGGGGCGATTGCCGAGGACATCGCGCAGCTTGCCGAAAAAGTCGGACCGATAACGCGACAATTCCTGAACACGCCGCGCCAGCGCCACATTGAGACGCTGGCCGAGATCGGCGATGCGTAGCTGGGCGGTACTCTCCTTCTTCTCGGAGGCGCCGAGCGCGTCCTCGAGTGCGGCGATCTGGCGGCGCAGCGCGCTGATCTGCTCGTTGAGATTTTCGATCTGCGCCAGTGCGCGCGCGGTCGCCGTTTTCTGCAGGTCGAGTTGTGAATTGAGCTGATCGGTTGCTCCCGGGGCGCTGGCGGCGGCCTGGCCGCTCGCAGCGCGCAGCCGGTCGCGTTCGCTTTCCGCGGTTGAGAGCGAGGCGCGCAACTGCGCCACCTCGTCCTGCAGATTGGCCTTTCCGGTTCGTTCCAGCGAGAGCAACTGGCTCAAGCGCGCGATTTCCGAGTTCAGCCGGTCGAGTGCGGTGTCCTTGCCCGCTACCTCCTGCGAAAGATAGAACTGCGCGACCATGAACACCGTGAGCAGAAAGATGACCGACAGAACCAGCGTCGACAACGCGTCGACGAAGCCGGGCCAGTAGTTCATGCCGCTGTCGCGGCGCGTGCGGGAAAGCGCCATAGCTGTCTAAGTGCCGTCCAGTCTAAGTGCCGTCTACCGGTCGACGGTCTCGCGCGCCAGCAGCTCCATGAAGCGGCGCAGGTCGCGGTTGAGCTTGGACTGTTCGTCGGCCCAATCGCGGATCATCTGTTGTTCGGTGCGCATGTGGTGAACGAGACCTTGAATCGCCTCGGCAAGGTTCGCCATGGCGGCGGTCGTGGTCTTGTTCGCGCCGACCTCGGTGACGGCTTGGCGCAGTCGTTCCATGGCGTTGAGCGCCGCCGTGGGCAGGGCCCCCCCGGTAATGGTTGTCGACAGGCCCGGATCCTGCACGGTCGTGGCCAGCCAGTCTTCGAACCCGGTGTAGAAGCGGTTCTGCGCCTGGCTGGTCTGCAGGTCGAGAAAGCCGAGGATCAGCGAGCCGGCGAGACCGAAGAGCGAGGACGAGAACGAAATGCCCATGCCGCCGAGCGGCGCGGCCAAACCCTGTTTGAGTTCGTCGAAGACCGAGCCGGCGTCGCCGCCTACCTGCAGGTTGTTGATGATGCCGCTCACCGAACCGACAGTCTCGATCAGTCCCCAGAAGGTACCCAGGAGGCCGAGGAACACCAGCAGACCGGTCAGATAGCGCGAAATATCGCGGGCCTCGTCGAGTCGGGCGGAGAGCGAGTCGAGAAAGGCGCGCATGGTCTGCGCGGAGATGGCGACGCGGTCAGCGCGCTCGCCGCCCAGAATGGCGGCTATCGGCGCCAGCAGGTTGGGCGGGCGCTTCACCGGGAGGGCAGGATCTGCGCGGCGAAAGCCATTGACCCACGAGACTTCCGAAAACAGCCGAATGACCCGGTGGAACGACATAATGATGCCGATCAGAAGTACGCCGATGATGAGTGCGTTCAGCCACGGATTGGCGAGGAAGGCTTGCAGGATCTGTCGCTGCAAGACGAAAGCGATCAGCGCGCACAGAATGACAAAGACCAGCATCCGAATGAGAAAGATGCGGGGCGGGGGCAGTCTGGCTTGATCGATGTCGGTCGTCGCCATCGTTCAGTTTGTCGGCGCAGAATCGGGCCAATATTGGCACACGGGGGGCAAAGCCAAAAGGGATCCCGGCGGTCCGCCGTTCAGCTCCGGCTTCGATCGGAATGCCCGATCAGGAAATCGCCCACAGCGATTTGCCGAGGCGTTTGCGGCGGTGTGATGGCGGTCCGGTGAAGGATCTGCGGGCGCTGCCAATGAGTCTGGATTCAGGCGGGCGCGGCGGCTGCCGCCTTGCGGGCCTCCGATAACAGCCGCAGCAGCTCGCGGTGCATGGTCTCATTCCCCGCGGCGACGTGACCTTTGGCAAGGATCGCATCGCCGCCGTCGAGATCGGAGACAAATCCGCCCGCCTCGCGGACCAGCAGCACGCCGGCAGCCATGTCCCAGGGCGAGAGGTCGCGTTCCCAATAGGCGTCGAGTCGGCCGGCGGCGACCCACGCAAGATCGAGCGAGGCGGAACCGTACCGGCGGAGCCCGGCGAAATTTTGCTGGGCCGCGGCAATTTCGAACCGCGCCAGCGCAAGATCGCCGCGACCGTAATGCGGCAAGCCGCAACCGACGATGGCCTCGCCCAGGCGCCGTCGCGCGGCGACGCGGATTCGCTGATTATCGAGGAACGCCCCTTTGCCGCGCTCGGCGACGAACAGCTCGTCGTTGGCGGGATTGTAAGTCAGTCCCGCAACGATGACGCCCTCCCGCTCAAGCGCGATCGAAACGGCGAAATGCGGGATGCCGTGCAGGAAATTGGTGGTGCCGTCGAGGGGATCGACGATCCAGCGGTGAGTCTTGTCAGAGCCGCGGTGCAAGCCGCCTTCTTCGCCGAGGAAGCCGTAATCAGGCCGTGCCTTGGCGAGGTCCTCGCGCAGGATTTCCTCGGCCCGGCGGTCGGCGGCGGTGACGAAATTGCCGGGTCCCTTGACCGAAACCTGCAATTTCTCGATCTCGCCCAGGTCACGCTTGAGGCCGCGCCCGGCGCGATACGCTGCCTTGATCATCACGTTGAGGACGGCCGAGTGCTGCATGACGCGTGCGGTAAGTGGTCCGCCATAGGCACGTCAAGCGCTTCGTGCGCGCTCGCCCTTCCCCTGCCAGGTTCATCGTCTCCGAGCGGCGATGGTTAACGCCGCTTGAGATTGGAGGAGCCAATTTCTGCACCGGCGACAATCGTCGGGTATGAGGCGGCTGCTAGATTTCACGCCATCCATTCGGCCATGCCATATCGGAGCCAAGCCCATGAGGCAGCGACTGCACCTGCTCGCCATCCCTACCGCGATCTCGATCGCGTTCTTTGACGCGACTTTCTTCGTCGTTGCCCACGTGCTTGACTTTAGCGGACGCGAAATTCTGCTCGGTGTCGTTGCCGGCGCTGCGGGCGGACTGTACGTCATCGCAGCATTGCTCTGGAGCGGAGCAGCAAACGCGCTGGGCAGGGTGCCGTCGGGCCAGGGGGGGTAGGGGCAGGTCGCGCGTCACCAAATTAGCGCGGGCTCCCGGCGGCCGCCGCCTCACTTCGCGGGGGCGCCGAAGAAATTTCGCGCGTCTTTGCGGCGATGGTCCGCTTGATCGCGTCGACCCACGGTTTTGCCGCCTTTTCAGCCGCCGCCTGCGTCTTGGCATCAAGCTTGGAGACGAAATCGTCCAGCGCCAGGTCGGTTTCGCCCGCGGCCTCGGAAATGAGGTGCCATTTTGCGGCCTCCAGCGGATCGGCCTTCACCCCCAAGCCGTTGGCAAGGATGATCGCGAGGCGGTCCTGCGCGATCGGGTTGCCGGCGAGCGCGGCCTTGTGAAACAGTCCCGCGGCAAGCGATTGGTTGCGGGCAACGCCGTCGCCGTTGAACAGCGCGATTGCATATTCGACTTCGGCGTCGGCCTCGCCGCTGACCGAGGCGAGGCCGAATAGCCGCACCGCTTCGTGCATGTTTTTGGGCACGCCGCGGCCTTGCTTGTAAAGCGTGCCCAACGCGTACTGAGCCTGCGGATTGCCGGCATCGGCGGCAACGCGCAGGAGCTGGGCAGCGCGGGAGAAATCCTGCGGAAAGACTTCGCCTTCGATATAGAGCAGCGCCAGATCGTACGCAGCGATCGGGTGGCCGAGCTTTGCCGCGTCTGCAAGCCATTTGGCGCTCTTGACGCGATCGCGCGGGCCGTCGCGGCCCTCCATGCGGAACATCGCCAGGGCGAACATCGCATTAGCGTCGCCGCGCGCAGCGGCAAGCCTGTACCACTCTTCCGCCTTCTTATCGTCCTGCGGGACACCGAGACCGTTGGCGTAAAGTTCGCCGATAAGCGTCATTGATTTGGGGTCGTCCTTAGCCGCAGCCCGCTGTGTCGCCAGTGCGAAGGCCGTGATGTAGTAGCCGCGTTGGAACGCCCCGTAGGCCAGATCCAGCTCTTCGGCCCCGCTCGCCGGCTGCTCTTGGGTGGTTTGCGCCAGTACCGGAGCTTGCAGGCCCGCCTTAGCAGAGGGGGGCTTCCGCTTGGCCCGGGCATGGTGCGATTCGGGGACGAGCCGCGTCTGTGCCGCAGCGGAATCGGGGAGCATGGTTGCGAGCGTCGCGGCAAGGACCAGGCCTGCCGCTGCAACGGTCAGGCCGATCCGGCGAAGGCGGCGGCGAGCCGTTCGCTTGCCACCGCGATCGCGGCTTCCGCTCCTCCCGGTTCCGTCCATATCCAGTCACCCAGAGCAACAAAATCGGCGCCGGTCTCTGCCAATAATCGGATCTCGGCCGCCGTCGCCGCGTAGCCGATGCAAGGCACCTCGATAAGTTCCGCCCACCAAGTCAACCATTCCTTAAGAACATCGATCGGCGGACGCCCGCCCCTGCGATCGGGCTCGCCGAACATCGCGTAATCGGCGCCAGCTTCCCCTGCGAGCATGGCATCATGACGGCTGCGCAAGCCGCCGGCACCGACGATGCGTTCCGGCTTGAGCGTCGGCAGCGCGGCCCGCAAGGCGCTTAGGCCCGTGAGATGGGCTCCGTCGGCACCGGCCCGCGCCACCAGTTCCGGCCGATCGTCGAGGAGAAG
Source organism: Xanthobacteraceae bacterium (assembly GCA_030041005.1). Lineage (GTDB taxonomy): Bacteria > Pseudomonadota > Alphaproteobacteria > Rhizobiales > Xanthobacteraceae > BOG-931. The sequence continues at coordinate 12,833 of JASHOR010000147.1, read as the reverse complement.
CGGGATGTCGTGCGCGTGCGCCACGGCACCGACCGCCTTAATACGCTCAATCAGCGTTCGCTCGTCGGCCTCGGCGAGCCGCAGGCACACCGTGGCGATGTCGCCGGCCAGGAGAGCTGAGTCGAGGTCATTCGCAAAGGCCGCAGCGTCGGCGAGTTCCGGGGTGAAAAGATAGAGGCGGGGCGGGGACTGCATCTAGTGATCCAATTCCAACATTCACATCCCCTTTTTGGCACGCCTTCGTGCGAATGTTGGAATCAAAGGACCACTACCAACTATAAGTGCTACTGGAGCTTTTGGATTTGACATTCGCTTGATGAGCGAGTGGCTTGGGGGTAGCGAATGTCAAATCCGCTCCACTAGCGTGGCGGTTCAGAAGTCCGCATCATTCCTGCCGCGACCTCGTCATGCGAATTTCGGAATCGGGACACTAGGAGCGAGCAGGAAGGCCGTCGCGATCGTTAAGGTCAGGTCAGGTCATGCAAATCGCACGTTCTCTTATGCCGCCTTACGCTCAAGATCGACCTTCCACTGGCCCTGTGTGGCAAATCCGTTCATCATGGCGCGGTGACTGAAGGCGCGCTGCGCCGCCGCCACGTTTTCCGGTTTTCCCGACCATGCCTTCTGCGGAGCGTGCTGCAGCGCGCGACCGTAGGAGAACGACAGGCGCCAGGGCAGGGGACCCATTCGATTCATGGCGTCAAGATGGGCGGTCGCGTCCTCGTCGGACTGTCCGCCCGACAGGAAGGCGACGCCGGGGACGGCCGCCGGCACGCACTCCTTGAGCATGCGCACGGTCCTCTCGGCGACTTCCTCCACCGAAGCGCGCTGTTGCGATTTCTTGCCAGGCACAGCCATGTTCGGCTTGAGCACCATGCCTTCCAGCGCGACGCGGTTGAGGAACAATTCCTGAAATGTCTCCTTGAGCACCCAGGTGGTGGCCTCGACGCAACGGTCGATGTCGTGATCGCCATCCATCAGCACTTCCGGCTCGACGATCGGCACGATGCTTTCATCCTGGCACAACGCCGCATAGCGGGCGAGCGCGTGCGCATTCGCCTTGACGCAAGTGTAGCTCGGCATGACGTGTCGTTGGCCGACGTCGATTACCGCCCGCCACTTGGCGAACCTGGCGCCGAGCCCGCGATATTCAATGAGCCGCTCCCGCAAACCATCGAGGCCTTCCGTGACCACTTCGCCGGGACAGCACGGTAGCGGCTTTGTGCCCTTGTCGACCTTGATGCCGGGGATCGAGCCGGCCTTTTCGATGAGCTTGACGAGCGGGGTACCATCCTTCGCGCTTTGCCGAATGGTCTCGTCGTAAAGGATCACGCCGGCGATGTATTTCGACATCGCCTCGGTGGTGCGGAACAGCATTTCGCGGTAGTCGCGCCGGTTCTCGGACGTCGACGGCACGCCGAGAGCGTCGAAGCGCTTGGTAATCGTGCCCGTGGATTCATCGGCGGCCAGGATACCTCGGCCCGGAGCGACCATCGCGTTGGCGACCTTATTCAATTCCGCAAGATTCATCGCGGCCTCCTGCAAAGTTCGGCACCCCAGCGGTGGTCCGGCGGCGTTGGCGCACTCTACTCTATTCGCGAGCTGTCCCGGGAGTCTCGGTCACCATCAGCACTTGGACGCCCGGCAGCGTCTTGCCCTCGAGCGATTCCAGAAAGGCGCCTCCTGCGGTCGATACATGCGTCAGGCGCTCTGTCACTCCGGCCACGTTGAGCGCCGCTACAGTGTCGCCGCCACCGGCAAAACTGACAAGCCGGCCCGACGCGGTAAGTTCCGCGACCGCTTCGGCGACGCTGGTCGTGCCGACGTCAAAGGGCTCATGTTCGAAAGCCCCGAACGGGCCATTCCATACCAGCGTCTTGGTGCGGGCGAGGACGGAAACCACTTGCGCGATGCTGCGCGGTCCGATGTCGAGCATCATATCGTCGGGGCCGACGTGATCCACCGACACCACGCGGGAGGGCGCGTGGGTTTCGAGCTTTTGCGCCACGACCGCGTCAACCGGGAGCACGATCTCGCGACTGAGCGATTTTGCCTTGGCGAGAATGTCGCGCGCGTTGGGAACGAGCTCGTCTTCGCACAGCGATTTGCCGATTGGTTTGCCCTGCGCCTTCAAAAAGGTATTGGCCATGCCACCGCCGATGATGAGCGTCTCCACTTTGAGCAGAAGATGGCCGAGCAGGTCGAGCTTGGTGGAGATCTTGGCGCCGCCGACGATTGCCGCGACGGGGTGTTCCGGCGTTTCGAACGCCTTGGCGAGGGCGTCGAGCTCCGCCTTCATAGCGCGCCCCGGGTAGGCCGGGAGCTTCGATGCCGTCACGACCGCGACGATCGAAGCATGTTCGCGATGCGCTGCCGAGAACGCATCTTCGACGAAGATGTCGCCTAAAGCCGCAAGCTGCTTGCCAAAGTGCGCGTCGTTCTTCTCCTCTTCGGGATGAAACCGGGTATTTTCCAGACAAAGAACCTCACCGTTTTTCATCGCCGCTACGGCGGTTTGCGCCATCGGACCGATGCAATCTCCGGCGAAAGCCACCGGCCGTTTGATGATGCGGGCGATTTCGGCGGTGACTGGCCGCAGCGAGAGCATCGGATCGGGCCCCTTCGGCCGCCCCAGATGCGAAAGCAGCACGACTTTCGCGCCCTTGTCCGCCAGTTCGACGATGGTGGGAGCCACTTCGGCAATGCGGGTCGTGTCAGTCACCTTGCCGTCCTGCATCGGCACGTTGAGGTCGACGCGCACAAGCGCGCGCTTGCCCTTCACGTCGGCGTTGTCGAGGCTGCGAAAGCTCATTGGTGGCAAATCGGCGGTGCGTTCAGGCGAGCTTGCCCATCGCTATCGCGGTGTCGACCATACGGTTGGAGAAGCCCCACTCGTTGTCGTACCAGCTCATGACGCGAACCAGCGTGCCGTCCATCACCTTGGTCTGGTCCATGTGAAAGACGGAAGAATGGGGGTCGTGGTTGAAGTCCGACGAGACGTTGGGCGCGTCGGTGTAGCCGAGGATGCCCTTGAGCTCTTGGCTGGCCGCGCGTCTGACCGCTTCGTTGATTTCGTCCTTCGAGGTCGCGCGCTTGGCCACGAATTTGAAATCCACCACCGAGACGTTCGGTGTCGGCACGCGAATGGCGACGCCATCGAGCCGGCCGGCAAGCTCCGGCAGCACGAGCCCGACCGCCTTGGCCGCGCCGGTTGAGGTCGGGATCATGTTGATCGCCGCTGCACGCGACCGGTAGAGGTCCTTGTGGACCTGATCGAGCGATGGCTGGTCGTTGGTGTAGGAATGCACCGTGGTCATGAAGCCCTTGTCGATGCCGACCACGTCGTTGAGCACCTTGACCACCGGGGCAAGACAATTGGTGGTGCAGGAGGCATTCGAAACCACGGCGTGAGATTTGGTCAGCTTCTCGTGGTTGACCCCGTAGACGACGGTGAGGTCGACGCCATCGGCCGGGGCCGAAACCAGCACCCGCCTGGCGCCCGCCAGTAGATGTGCCGAGGCTTTTTCCTTTGAAGTGAAAATCCCGGTGCATTCCAGCGCCACGTCGACGTCGAGCGGCTTCCAGGGCAATTGGGTCGGGTCCTTGATCGCAGTCACCTTGATGGCGCCGTTGCCGACGCTGATCGTATCGCCCTTGACCGTGACCTCGCCGGGAAATCGGCCGTGAACCGAGTCGTAGCGGAGCAGGTGCGCGTTGGTCTCGACCGGCGCCAGATCGTTGATGGCGATGACCTCGATGTCCCTGCGATCGGTCTCCACGATGGCGCGCAGAATGTTGCGGCCGATGCGGCCAAATCCGTTGATGGCAACGCGAACTGACATTGGGTCGCTCCCGGGTTCATTCCTATACCCCGGTCCGCGCCGGGGTATCCCTTTTTCTATATGTCTATTTAACGGGATCGTTCCCCGGAACAAGCCTGCCGCCCAGTAGGGCGAATTTGACATCCGCTACCCCCCGCGCCACTCGCCCCTGAAGCGGATGTCAAATCCAAAAGCTGCACTAGTGTCCCGATTCCGAAGTTCGCATCAATTATGCGGCGCCCTCGTTTGCGAACTTCGGAATCGAAGGAGCAACTTATTGATCTAGTCCGCATGACGAGGTCGCGGCAGGAATGATGCGGACTTCTGAACCGCCACACTAGCACTTATATTTGCCGGCGGCCCTTTGATTCCAACATCCGCACGAGGGCCTGCCAAAAAGGGATGCGAAGGTCGGAACCGGACCACTAGTTAAAGCTGTCCAATGCGGCTTGTGCAACCGTCTCGGGCGTAATGCCGAAGTGCCGGTAAAGCTCCTGACCAGGCCCACTCGCTCCGAAGCCGTTCATGCCCACAAAGGTGCCGGCTGAGCCTATAATGTCGTCCCAGCCCTGCCGGACGCCGGCTTCGACGGCGACATTCACTCTGGCGTTGCCGACGATAGCCGCGCGCTCATCCGGCGGCGTCGCAAGGAGAAGCTCGAAGCAGGGCACGGACACGACGCGCGTGGGGATTTTGCGCTCGCCGAGCAGCTTCTTCGCCGCCGTTGCGATCGCGACTTCGGAACCCGAGGCGAACAGCGACACCACGGCCTCGCCCTGGTCGGCGGGTTCAAGCTCGTAGCCGCCCGCTGCGCAGCGATTGCCGTCGTCAAACCCACGGCGTAGCTGCGGCACGTTTTGCCGCGTCAGCGCCAGTACGCTCGGGCCGCTACCGTTCTGCAGCGCCAATTGCCAACACTCGACGGTCTCGACCGCATCACAGGGGCGGAAGACTTTCAGGTTGGGAATGGCGCGCAGCGCGGCCAAATGCTCGACCGGCTGATGGGTCGGCCCGTCCTCGCCAAGTCCGATCGAGTCGTGGGTCATGACGTGGATGACGCGCTGACCCATCAGCGCCGCGAGCCGGATCGCCGGCCGACAATAATCGGAGAACACCAGAAACGTTCCGGAATAGGGGATGATGCCGCCGTGCAATGCCTGACCATTCATCGACGCTGCCATGCCGTGTTCGCGCACGCCATAATGGATGAAACGGCCGGAATAATCGGCGGCACTCAAAGCCGTCATGGCCTTGGCGCGCGTATTGTTCGAGCCGGTAAGGTCGGCGGAGCCGCCGATCATCTCCGGCAAGGCGGCGGTAAGCCCTTCGAGCGCCAATTCGGACGCCGCGCGCGTGGCGATCTGCCTGGGCTTGTCGGCGAGCATCTGCTTCGTCCGGCGTATTGCGGCAGCAAGCTTCTCATTCGGCAATTCGCCGCGCTGGCGGCGCTCGAACTCTGCTCGCTGTTCGCCGGGAAGCATTGCAACACGTCGCTCCCAGGCCAACCGCGCTGGCCGGCCGCGGTCGCCCGCAGAGCGCCAGAGCGCGTGGATCTCCGGGGGAATCTCGAAGGCCGGCGGGCTCCAGCCGAGCGCCCGTCGCGCGCCCGCAATCTCATCCGCGCCAAGCGCCGCGCCATGGGCCTTCTCGGTACCGGCTTTGGTCGGTGCGCCAAATCCTATCGTGGTTCGGCAGGCGATCAACGATGGGCGCGCTGATTTTTGCGCTAATTCGATCGCGTCGGCGATCGCGGCGGGATCGTGGCCGTCTATGCGCGCTGCCGCCCATCCGGCCGATTGGAAACGCTCGACCTGGTCGACGGAATCGGCGAGCGCCAGCGGCCCGTCGATCGAGATGCCGTTGTCGTCGAACAAAACGATGAGTCTTCTCAACTGCAGGTGGCCGGCGAGCGCGATCGCCTCCTGGCTGATGCCTTCCATCAGGTCGCCGTCGGAGGCGAGCACATAGGTGAAGTGATCGACAATATCGCTGCCGAATTCCGCGGCCAGATGCCGCTCGGCGATCGCCATGCCAACCGCGTTCGCTAGCCCCTGGCCGAGCGGTCCAGTCGTCGTCTCGACGCCCGGCGTGTGGCCGTGCTCGGGATGACCGGGCGTGAGCGAGCCGAGCTGACGAAAGCGCTTGATCTCGTCGATCATCATCTTCTCATAACCGAGAAGATGAAGAAGCGCGTAGAGCAGCATCGAGCCGTGGCCGGCGGAGAGCACAAAGCGGTCGCGGTCGGGCCATTCCGGATCGCCGGCATCGAACTTCAAAAAGCGCGCAAACAGAACGGTGGCGATGTCGGCGGCGCCCATCGGCAGGCCGGGATGGCCGCATTTTGCCTGTTCGACGGCGTCCATTGCCAGTGCGCGCACGGCGTTGGCCATGCGATCGTGCTCCGCACGCCCGGCTGACGCCGTGTGTGCGGATGTAGCCGGCGAAGCGGCAACGCAAGCAGCCTGGGCGAGGGGGAGTGCGCTCGCCGCGACGGCACGGTCCGGCATTGACATTGGGACAGAGGTAAATGAGGCAGCGCGACGTGAGATGGCTGCCGTGGAGAAGCCCGGCACAGATAGCACGGGAACCCCGTGAGTCAAACGTCCGGCGCGCCGCCGGGCGGGTCATGCACAGGCGCGAAAAGAAATCTGCTTGGGCGTTGACGCTTTAGCTCGATGGGACGTAAGCTTCTTTTTACAAATCTCTGTTGCTTCACGACTTTCGTCCTTGCTGCGGCATGCGGATGCACGCATGAGCGAGACTGATTCGATTGAGGCTGCAAGCAGGCGGCTTGCGCAGGCGCTGGATGCGCTGGAGGCAGCCGCCGACCGACGGCACGAAGCCGCCCGCAACGAGCAGGCCTTGGCAGCGCAAATACAGGCGTTCGGCCACGACCGGGCACGTCTTGCGGGCGAGCTTGATGCCGCCGTGGCGCGCTCGCGCGCATTGGAGGGTGCCAACCGCGAGGCGTCGCGGCGCATTAATCAGGCGATCGAGGCCGTGCGCACCGTGCTCGATGAAGACGAGCATTGAGGCAGACGTTGTCATGTTCAGAAGATCCTGTGTCGCGCCGGCGGAAACGAGGATGATGGGGAAGGCCTTCGGGCGCGTTGAGGGTCACCGGCAGGGGATGGGCTGATGTCGCAGGTCAGCGTCACCATCAATGGGCGGCAGTTCCGCATGGCCTGTGAGGACGGCCAGGAAGGACACCTCATGAACCTCGCGCGCGAGCTTGATGGCCGCATCGACGGGCTGCGGGCGAAATTCGGCGAGATCGGAGACACCCGGCTCACGGTCATGGCGGCACTCACGATTGCCGATTCGCTCGCCGAAACGGGGCTGCGCATCAAGCGGCTGGAGGACGAACTGGCGGCGCTGCAGGATGCCCGGATGGAGGCCGCCAATCGAGACAAGGCCGCGCTCGCCGCAATGGCCGCTGCACTTAATGCTGCTGCTGAACGGATCGAAGGCATTGCCGAGAAGCTCAACGTGCCCGCAGCCGCCAACGTGGCGATGGGATGATTTGCCTCTCCCTGTCGAAATCCCGTGCCTGCCTGCCTACCCACCCACCGACAATGCCCCCTCCACCTTCTCCTCGTGCGCCTGCACAAGCGCGCCTGCACAGGAATGGCGAGCGGCGCGGCTGACATAGAGTGGCGATGCCGGCGAAGCTGCACTACATTGCCGCGGCGGATGCTGCGCGGCGCGTCAGGAGACATATCCCCGGGGCCTTATCGATCCTGAAGGGAGCTATCCCTGACCGGGCTCGTGGGCTCGGACACATGGCGCCCACCTACTTTCGTAGGGAACCCGGGATCGACGCTCCGACGGCCGATGCGGCTCCGCACCCGGGGATTGGTCGTGGCGGACGTGCCCTTAAAGCCACGATCGCGTCAAATCGACAATCGCGGATTGGCAACAGGATGGACGCGGGCAGCGCCAGCAGGCATTACGGCACGGATGGACGAGGTCGCAGCCGAAAAAAAGCAGATGCGGCTCGAGGCGGCTGCCCGCCGCGATGAGCTGTCGCGCGACGCCCGGCAGGACGCCGCCGAGGCGATCGCCGCACGGCCGTTCCCGCTCAAGATCAAGGCCGGCATGATCGTCTCCGGGTTCATGCCGCTTCGGAGCGAGATCAATCCCTTGCCGCTCATGCGCAGGCTGGAGGAGATGGGGGCGGGGTTGGCCTTGCCGGTCATCGCCGGACGCGGCAATCCGCTGACCATGCGCGCATGGCGGTTCGGTGCACCGTTGGATAGCGCTCAATGGGGCATCCGCGAGCCAAAGCCTGAGGCGCCGCAGGTCGAACCCGATATCCTGCTGGTACCGCTATTGGCCTTCGACCGCACCGGCCACCGCCTCGGTTATGGTGCCGGTTATTACGATATGACCCTTGCACGCCTGCGAGGACTGAAGGCGATCGCCGCCATCGGATTCGCCTTCGCCGCGCAGGAGGTGGCAAAGGTGCCGGCGAGCGAACACGACATGCGCCTCGATCTTGTCCTCACCGAGCGCGAAGTGATCGATCTGCGGGCGAGCTAAGCATGCGGATTCTGTTCGTCGGCGATGTGGTCGGCCGTTCCGGGCGGACCATCGTGTACGAGCGGCTGCCCGGATTGGTACGCGATTGGAAACTCGATCTGGTCGTGGTCAACGGCGAGAACGCCGCCGGCGGATTTGGCATCACCGAAGCGATCTTTCGCGAGTTGATCGATGCCGGCGCCGACGCCGTCACGCTGGGTAATCACGCCTGGGACCAGCGCGAGGCGCTCGTTTTCATCGAGCGCGCAGAGCGCCTGATCCGCCCGATCAATTATCCGTCAGGCACGCCGGGCCGGGGCGCCGCCTTGATCGAGGCGAAGAACGGCCAACGCGCGCTTGTGATCAACGCCATGGGCCGCATCTTCATGGACGCGCTTGACGATCCTTTCGCTGCCGCCGAGCGCGAGCTTGCCGCCTGCGCGCTGGGCAAAGAAGCCGACGCCATCGTGGTCGATATTCACGGCGAAGCGACGAGCGAGAAGCAATCGATGGGTTTTTTCTGCGACGGCCGCGCCAGCCTCGTGGTGGGCACCCACACCCACGTGCCGACCGCCGATCTGCGCATTCTCAGCGGCGGCACGGCGTTTATCAGCGACGTCGGTATGACGGGCGATTACGACTCGGTGATCGGCATGAGCAAGGAGGAACCGCTCACTCGTTTCTTGAGAAAGATTCCTTCCGCTCGCTTCGAGCCTGCCTCGGGTCCGGCGACCTTGTGTGCCGTCGCCGTCGAGACCGATCCGGCTACCGGACTTGCCGTGCACACTGGCGCGGTGCGAATCGGTGGCCGTTTGGAACCGGCCTCGCCCGCCTTCTGGCCTTGAGTTTCCTCCTCTCGCGTATTTATTTCCTGACAACGATTTGCTGGCAACGGGCGAACGGCGGAAGGCGAGCCATGGCCGGACACTCACAGTTCAAGAACATCATGCACCGCAAGGGGCGGCAGGATGCGGTAAAATCGAAATTGTTCGGCAAGCTGGCGCGCGAAATCACGGTCTCGGCCAAGCTCGGGCTGCCGGATCCGACGATGAATCCGCGGTTGCGCGCCGCCATCATCGCGGCGCGCGCGGAAAACATGCCCAAGGACAATATCGAGCGCGCCATCAAGAAGGCGGCCGGCGGGGACGGCGAGAATTACGAGGAAATCCGCTATGAAGGCTATGGGCCGGGCGGGGTCGCTGTCATCGTCGAGGTGCTGACCGACAACCGCAACCGCACCGCCGGCGAAGTGCGCGCCACCTTCACCAAAAGCGGCGGCAACCTCGCCGAGACCGGCGCGGTCGCCTTCATGTTCGACCGCGTCGGCGTCGTCGAATACGATGCCAAGGTCGCGGGCGCGGATGCGATGTTCGAGGCGGCGCTGGAAGCGGGCGCCGACGATGTGGTTTCCGGCGACAACGGTCACGAAATCTACGCCTCCCCCGATCATTTCGGTTCGGTCGTCAAGGCGCTGGAACAGAAGTTCGGCGAGCCGCGCAAGGCTGGCTTGGTCTGGCGGCCGCAAAACACCGTTGCGGTTGACGACGAGCAGGGCGAGAAGGTTTTGAGGTTGATCGAGAACTTGAACGAAAGCGACGACGTGCAGAACGTCTATGCCAATTTCGAGGTTTCCGACGCGCTTGTAGAGAAGATGAGCGCCTGATTCGCGCCTCGGCATGCTTTCGCGTCCGGATGGAGCGTTGCGGCTATTGCGGCATCAAAATGCTATCAATAGGGCCATGGTCGGAGATCCGATTCGCATCCTGGGCATCGACCCAGGCCTGCGCCGCACCGGCTGGGGTGTCGTCGAGATTGCCGGCAATCGGCTCGGCTTTCTTGGCTGCGGCTCGGTCCTGACCAACGACCGCGACCCGCTCGCCGCACGGCTGCTCGCCATCCATGACGGTCTGATGCGAATCGTTGATCAATTCCGGCCGGACGAAGCGGCCGTGGAAGCAACCTTCGTCAACAAGGATGCCAAGGCGACGCTGAAACTCGGTCAGGCGCGCGGCATCGCCATGGTCGTGCCCGCCAGAGCCGGCGTGCCGGTGGCCGAATACGCGCCCAATCTCGTGAAAAAGAGCATCGTGGGTGCAGGCCATGGCGACAAGGCGCAGGTGCGCATGATGATTGGCGTGCTGCTGCCGAGGGCGGAGCCGCGTTCGGATGACGCCGCCGACGCGCTTGCCATCGCCGTGACCCATGCGCATCACCGGCAGAGTTCGGTCTTGAAGGTGGGGGCGCGATGATCGGTAACCCACATTCCGTCATTCCGGGACGGCCCGAAGGGCCGGCCCCGGAATCCATAATCACGGGTCATGTGGAAAGAGCGATGAGTTGGTCCTGCCCGATCGGTGAATATGTATTCCGGGCTCCTCGCTTCGCTCGGCCCCGGAATGACGAGCGGGCGGCGGGATGATCGGCAAACTCAAGGGCATCATCGATTCCTACGGCGAGGAGTCGATCATTCTCGACGTCGGCGGCGTCGGCTATCTGATTCATTGCTCGGCGCGCACCCTGCAGGAATTGCCCGCAATGGGCGAGCCGGCAACGCTCGCCATCGAGACCCATGTGCGCGAGGATCAGATCCGGCTGTTCGGCTTTTGCACCGATGCCGAGCGCGAATGGTTCAGGCTGTTGCAGACGGTGCAGGGTGTCGGCGCCAAGGTCGCGCTCTCCGTTCTCGGCACCCTCAAGCCCGCCGATCTCGCCACGGCGATCGCCATGCGGGACAAGGCGATGGTGGCGCGGGCGCCCGGCGTCGGTCCGAAAGTCGCCGAGCGCATTGTCACCGAATTGAAAGACAAAGCGCCGGCCTACGCTGCGGTCGATCCGGCTGTGGTGCGGCTCTCCGGTGCGCTTGACGAGAAGCGGGCGCCGCAGCCGGTGATCGATGCAATTTCCGCTCTGGTCAATCTCGGCTACGGGGAGCCGCAGGCGGCAGCCGCAGTGGCCGCTGCGGCGCGCAACGCCGGCGAAGGCGGCGACGTGCGCCAATTGATCCGGCTTGGACTGAAGGAACTGGCGAAGTGAAACGGCCGGCGAAGCTCCGCAAGGCGGACAACGAATTGGTCGCCGCCGCGATCGCGGCCATCAAACAGCGTTACCGCTACGACTGGCAGGAAGTCGGCGCCGCCTTGCGCACGCGCTCGGGAAAGATCTTCACCGGCGTCAATCTCGACGCCTATCTCGGACGCATGGCGGTGTGCGCCGAAGCCGTGGCGCTTGGCCGGGCTTTCGTCGATCTGGGCGATACCGGCATCGATACGATCGTGGCGGTGCGCCATCCCGATCCCGATGAGAAAGACCAGTCGATTGCGGTGGTGTCGCCGTGCGGCGCCTGCCGCGAGCTGATCTTCGACTACGATCGCAACGCGCGCGTGATCGTGCCGAACGGCCGATCGGCGGCGGTCGTGCCGATCGCCGACCTGTTGCCCAACAAATACCGTCGGGGGCGGGGACGATGAGCAGCGCGCCCGGACGCAAACTGGTTTCCGGCGAGCGCCGCGACGAAGATGCGGCCGAGGTTTCGCTGCGCCCGCAGCGGCTTGCCGAATTCATCGGCCAGGAGCAGGCGCGCAAGAACCTCGGCGTGTTCATTGCGGCGGCACGCGGGCGCAAGGAGGCGCTCGACCACGTGCTGTTCGTCGGTCCGCCCGGGCTCGGCAAGACGACTTTGGCGCAGATCGTGGCGCGCGAGCTTGCGGTGAACTTCCGCGCCACCTCCGGCCCGGTGATTGCCAAGGCCGGGGACCTGGCGGCGTTGCTCACCAATCTGGAAGAGCGCGACGTGCTGTTCATTGACGAGATTCATCGGCTCAATCCGGCCGTCGAGGAGATCCTTTATCCGGCGATGGAGGATTTTCAGCTCGATCTCATCATCGGCGAAGGGCCGGCGGCGCGTTCGGTCAAGATCGACCTCGCCAAGTTCACGCTGATCGGCGCCACCACCCGCGCGGGTCTTCTGACCAATCCGCTGCGCGACCGTTTCGGCATTCCGATCCGGCTCAATTTCTACGCCGAGGGCGAACTGGAGCAGATCGTCGCGCGTGGCGCGCGCCTGCTCGGCGTCAGCCTGACCGCCGACGGCGCCAACGAGATCGCGCGGCGCGCCCGCGGTACGCCGCGCATTGCCGGACGGCTGCTGCGCCGCGTGCGCGACTTCGCTGCCGTCGCCGGCGCTCCAGCGATCGACCGTGCCGTTGCCGACAAGGCGCTGGCCGCGCTCGAAGTGGATGCTGCCGGGCTCGACGCCATGGACCGGCGGTATCTCTCGACCATCGCCGTCAATTACGGCGGCGGGCCGGTCGGCGTCGAAACGCTTGCCGCCGCGCTATCGGAACCGCGCGACGCCATCGAAGACATCATCGAGCCTTATCTGATCCAGTGCGGCCATCTGCAGCGCACGCCGCGCGGCCGGCTGACCACGCCGCACGCCTTTCGCCATCTCGGCCTGCCCGAGCCGGCACGCGATCCGACGCAGTTCGGATT
>JASHOR010000146.1 GCA_030041005.1 Xanthobacteraceae bacterium | reverse complement strand
GGCAGGCGCTGCCCGCAAGGGCAAGCGTCTGTGGCGCGCGTCTGCGCCCGCAAGCACGATCAGGTGGCAACATCTGAGAGTGTGGCGCGGACTGTTTGGTGGCGCCTGTCGGCGCTCCGCCCCCTTCGTGGGGGCCTTTTCGTGCCGTGGCTTGGCAAGGCTCGGATGCGAACGGCATCGCGAGAACGCGATTCTTTATCCCCCCGCGGAGGGAGGGGATGATGGAAGTGCGCCGCGCCTTGCCGGCGCTTGCTGTGTCCTTTACTTATAGGGAAGCGAACGATTTCCCTCCCTGCCGCAGGAGGAAGCGCCGTGAACGTCCAAGCTCGACCGGTCGAACGAAACGCCAAGGAAGCCAAAACCAAGCTTTCGATCATCGACTGCGACATTCATCCCAAAGCGTCGCTTGAGGACTATCGGCCCTATCTGAGCAACCGCTGGTGGGATTACGCGCAGACCTACGGCGCGCGTTCGCACCACGGTTACGTCAAGGGCTTTCCCTATCCCAAGGGCCAGCCGCTTGCCTCGCGCCGCGATGCCTGGCCGCCGGATGGCGGCCTGCCGGCCAGCAATTACCAATTCATGCGCGAGCAGCATCTCGACCTGTATGGCATCGACTATGCCGTGATGAACCCGCTGTCGCCATCGGGGCAGGGCGAGCAGAACGACGAGTTCTCGGCCGCGCTGGCGTTTGCCGCCAACGAATTCCAGCTCAATCATTGGAATGCGCTCGATCCGCGGCTCAAAGCCTCGTTGATCGTGCCCTACGAAGACCCGGACGCGTCCCGCGCGGAAATCCGCCGCCGCGCCGGCGACCGCCGCTTCGCTCACGTGCTCATGCTCACCCGCACCGCCGACCTGATGGGGCGCCGCCGCTACTGGCCGATCTACGAGGCGGCGTGCGAGGCGGGGTTGCCCGTCGGCGTGCACGTTTTCGGCTATAGCGGCCGCGCGGTGAGCAATACCGGCTGGCCGTCGTTCTACATCGAGGAAATGGCCGAGCACGCCTCCGCCTGCCAGGCGCAGGTCACGAGCCTGATTATGGAGGGCGTGTTCGAGCATTTTCCAGAGCTGAAATTCGTCTTCATCGAAGGCGGCTTCGGCTGGATTCCAGCCTTGGGCCAGCGCCTCGACCGCAACTGGCAGCGCATGCGCTCGGACCTGCCGCATGTGCCGCGGCCGCCGTCCGAATATCTGCGCCGGCATTTCTGGGTCACGACCCAGCCGATGGAGGAACCGGAAAGCCCGCCGCATCTCATCGACCTCATGGCGGCGATCGGCTTCGACCGCATCCTGTTCTCCTCGGACTATCCGCACTGGGATTTCGACGATCCGTTCGTCGCAGTGCCGCCAAGTCTCGGCGAGGAGCGGCGGCGGCAGATTTATTCCGGCAACGCGCGGGCGCTTTACGGGCTCGCCTGAGAATGGCATGAATGCGCCGTAAGCCCCAAATATAGCGGGCTCGATCGCGGCGATTCCCCAATCCTTTGCGTTTGCCCGCTGGAATCGCGGGCGCGAGCGGTGTATCACCGGCCGCAAAGACTGAACTGCCGTTGATGCGGCGAGGAGCGAACCAGGATGTCTGCGTCGGAGAGCGCCAAAAAGAGTATGGACGGGGGCTTTTTTTCCGTGTCCCTGGCCGAGAGTGACCCTGAAATTGCCCATGCGATAGCGCTCGAACTGGGCCGTCAGCGTGACGATATCGAGCTGATCGCCTCGGAGAACATCGTCAGCCGCGCTGTGCTCGAGGCACAGGGCTCGGTGCTCACCAACAAGTACGCCGAAGGTTTGCCGGGCCGCCGCTATTACGGCGGCTGCCAATTCGTGGACATCGCCGAACGGTTGGCGATCGAGCGGGTGACCAAGCTGTTCGGTTGTCGCTTCGCCAACGTGCAGCCGCATTCGGGCGCGTCCGCCAATGCCGAAGTGTTCATGGCGCTGATGCAGCCCGGCGATACGTTCATGGGGCTCAATCTGGCCGCCGGCGGCCATCTTACCCATGGCTCGCCGGTCAATCTCTCCGGCCGGTGGTTCAAGGTCGTGCCTTACAGCGTGCGCCGTGACGACCACCGGATAGACCTGGAGGAAGTGGAGCGGCTCGCCAAGCAGTTCCGGCCCAAGGTGATCATTGCCGGCGGTTCGGCCTATCCGCGCGTCATCGATTTCCCCGCTTTCCGGAAAATTGCCGATGAGGTCGGCGCCTATCTGATGGTCGACATGGCGCACTTTGCCGGCTTGGTCGCCGGCGGCGCGCACCCAAGCCCGTTTCCGCACGCCCACGTGGTGACGACCACCACGCACAAGACGCTGCGCGGTCCACGCGGCGGCGCCATCCTCACCGATGACGAGGAGCTGGCGAAAAAGCTCAATTCCGCGGTTTTTCCGGGCATGCAGGGCGGCCCGCTGATGCATGTGATCGCGGCCAAGGCGGTCGCTTTCGGCGAGGCGTTGCATCCCTCGTTCAGGCTTTACGCGAAGAATGTTGTCGAAAATGCCAAGGTGCTGGCCGAAACGCTCAAGGCGCATGGCGTCGATATCGTCTCCGGCGGGACCGACACCCATCTCTTGCTCGTTGACCTGCGCAAGAAGCGCCTCACCGGCAAGGTCGCGGAAGCCGCCCTCAGTCGCGCCGGCATCACCTGCAATAAGAACGGCATCCCGTTCGATCCAGAAAAGCCGACAATCACGTCGGGTATACGGCTGGGCACGCCTGCCGGGACGACCCGCGGATTTGGCGTCGCGGAGTTCAGGCAAGTTGGCGATATGATCGCCCAAGTCCTTGATGTTCTCGCACAGACCGGATCGGAGCAGGATTCCGTCGTGGAGGCCAGCGTGCGCGAAAAAGCGGCGCGCCTGGTGAACAGGTTCCCGATCTATCGGAGTTGAAGGCGAGGGCAGGGATGCGTTGTCCGAGCTGCAGTAGCCTCGACACCCAGGTGAAAGATTCGCGGCCGACGGAAGACTCCTCCGTCATCCGCCGGCGGCGCGTGTGCCTTGCCTGCAGTTTCCGCTTCACCACCTTCGAGCGCGTGCAACTGCGCGAACTGATCGTAATCAAGCGCAATGGCCGGCGCGTGCCGTTCGATCGCGACAAGGTCTTGCGGTCGGTGCAGGTCGCGCTGCGCAAACGCCCGGTCGAACCCGAGCGGATTGACCAGATGGTGTCGAAGATCGTGCGCGAGCTGGAAAGCTTGGGCGAGAGCGAGGTGTCTTCGGAAACGATCGGCGAAACCGTGATGGCGCACCTGCGCGACCTCGACGACGTGGCCTATGTGCGCTTCGCCTCGGTCTATCGCAATTTCCGCGAGGCCAAGGATTTCGAAGCCGCGCTGGCGGAGCTGTCGGCGGATGAGGCCGCCGAGGCCGCACGCAAGTGACGAGCCAACTGGGTGCGACTTTGGCGCCGGGCGATGACGGCCGCTTCATGGCGCTGGCGCTTGCGCTTGGCCGTCGCGGGATGGGAGGCACGTGGCCCAACCCTGCGGTTGGCGCTGTCCTGGTGAAGGACGATACCATCGTCGGCCGCGGCTGGACGCAACCGGGCGGCCGGCCGCATGCGGAGGTCGATGCGCTGCGCCGCGCCGGGGAAGCAGCGCGCGGCGCAACGCTTTACGTCACGCTGGAGCCGTGCTCGCACCATGGCAAGAGCCCGCCCTGTGCCGACGCCATCATTGCCGCCGGCGTCTCGCGCGTGGTTTCGGCGCTGGAAGATCCAAACCCGGAGGTGTCGGGCGAGGGCCATGCTCGGCTGCGCGCGGCAGGCATCGCGGTCGAGGTCGGCGTCGGCACCGAGGAGGCCAGGCGCGACCATGCCGGCCACATCCGCCGCATGCGCGACGGCCGGCCGCACGTGATGCTCAAGCTCGCAATCTCCGCGGATGGCAAAGCGGGCGCGCCGGGGCGCCGGCCGGTGCCGATTACCGGGGAAGCAGCGTGGCAGCGGGTTCATCTTCTGCGCGCGCAAAGCGATGCGATCATGATCGGCATCGGCACTGCGCTCGCCGATGACCCGATGCTCACGTGCCGTCTGCCCGGAATGGCACGCAATTCGCCGGTGCGAATTGTTCTCGACAGCGCATTGCGCCTGCCGCTCGCATCGCGCCTGGCGGCAAGCGCGGGCGAAGTGCCGGTATGGGTGTTCTGCCACGATGGCGCATCGTCCACACGCGCGGAGGCGCTGTGCGCCCGCGGCATCGAGGTGGTCCGCGTGTCCGCCGCCGCCGGGGAGCATGGCCGGCCCGACCTTGCATCGCTGCTCAAGCTCGTTGCGCAGCGAGGCGTCACGCGCTTGATGGTCGAAGGCGGCCCGACGCTTGCCGCGGCCCTGCTCGCAGCCGATTTGATCGATCAGGCGCATCTGTTCAAATCCGCAAAGATCGTGGGCGCGGAGGGGGTGGAGGCTCTCGATGCCGCTGCGGCAGCCGCCCTCGGGCGACAGCTAAGGCCGACAGACAGTGAGCCGGTCGGCGCCGACCGGATTGAGCATTACGCGCGCAGGTGATTCATGTTTACCGGTATTATCAGTGAGTTAGGAGAGGTTGCTGATATAGAGGAGAAAGCCGATGGGCTGCGACGCTTGCGCATCGGCTGCGGTTACGATCCGGACACGATCGACATCGGCGCCTCGATTGCCTGTTCCGGGGTCTGCCTCACGGTGGTTGAGCGAGGACGAACGGGAAATCATGCGTGGTTTGCCGTCGAAGCAGCCGCCGAAACGCTGCAGGTGACGACGGCTGCAGGGTGGCGACGCGGCACAAAACTCAATCTCGAACGCGCGCTGCGCCTGGGCGACGAACTCGGAGGTCATCTGGTCAGCGGCCACGTCGATGGCATCGCCGAGCTGGTTGCGCGCGACGATTTTGCCGATATGTCCGGCCTGTCGATTCGTGCGCCGGCGCAACTATTGCGGTTCATCGCGCCGAAAGGATCGGTCGCGCTCGACGGAATCTCGCTTACGGTAAATGATGTCGAGCGGGATACGTTCTCCGTCTTCATCATCCCGCACACCCTGAAAGCGACGACGCTCGGATCGCTTGCCGTCGGGGCGCGGCTGAACCTGGAAGCGGATATGATGGCTCGCTACGCGGCGCGCCTGTGGGAGGCGGCGCCGCAACGGTGAGCGCGCGCTTGTTCGCGCTCCGCCCGCTTGCTACGACGACCCGCGAATGGAGCGCAGCGATGGCCGGGCCGCGTCGGGGCAGGCGAGAGCGAAGCGAGATCGAGGCGGCGCGGATTCTCATCGTGGAGGCCCGCTACTACGATGCAATCGCCGATGCGCTCCTGGCCGGCGCGATGCGCGCGCTGAACGAGGCGAAAGCCTCCGTCGATCGCATCAGCGTGCCGGGTTCGTTGGAGATCCCTGCGGCGATAGTGATTGCCGTCGATGCGGCGCGCCGCAAGCGGCATCCCTATGACGGTGTCGTTGCGCTTGGCTGCGTCATTCGCGGCGAGACCTTGCATTTCGAAATCGTGTCCCATCAATCCGCCCGAGGATTGATGGAGATTTCGATTGCGCGCGGATTGCCTCTCGGCAACGGGATCATCACCGTCGAGAACGAAACGCAGGCCTTTGCCCGCGCCCGCATGGAAGGCCAGGACAAGGGCGGCGACGCCGCGCGCGCCGCTCTGGCGCTGGTCGCGCTCAGGCGCCGGCTTGGGGGACGATGATGGCGGCCACCGAGGCAAAACAACCGCGCAAGGCCAATAAGCGCGGCGCCGCCCGTCTCGCTGCGGTGCAGGCGCTCTATCAGATGGACCTCGCCGGCACCGGATTGAACGAGATCCTGGCCGAGTTCGAAAGCCATTGGCTTGGCGGCGAGGTGGACGACGCGCGTTACCGGCCGGCGGAGGCAGCGTTCTTTCGCGATATCGTCAGCGGCGTGGTACGCGAGCAGATGCGCCTCGATCCGCTGATCGACACGGTGTTGAGCGCGGGCTGGCCGCTGCGGCGCATCGAAGCGATACTGCGTGCCGTGCTGCGGGCCGGCGCCTACGAACTCGCGTGCCGGCCGGATGTGCCGGGACGGGTCGTCATCGCCGAATATGTCGACATCGCCGCTGCCTTCGTCGACAGAGAGGAAACCGGCATGGTCAATGCGGTGCTCAATCAGCTTGGGCATCGCCTGCGCGCTGCGGAGTTCGACGCCGGTTGAATTGTCCGCGCGGTCGCGCCACTGCTACACCATTGGCATAATCGGCCGGTGCACAACGCGATGCCGGATAGCAAAGAATCGGAAGAAGATCGCCTGATCGCCCGCTATTTTCGTCCGCTGGCGACGGATCCGGGTGCTTTTGGCCTCCAGGATGACGCGGCAATCCTCACGCCGCCACCGGGCTGCGACCTGGTCCTGACGACCGATGGCGTCATCGCCGGCGTGCATTTCTTTCCAGGCGATCCGCCGGACCATATCGGCCGCAAGGCGTTGCGGATGAATCTTTCCGATCTCGCGGCCAAGGGCGCGAGACCGGCGGGATTTCTCATGTCCATCGCCCTGCCGGGGACGATCGAGGAGAGCTGGCTATCCGCCTTCACGGCGGGCGTCGCCGATGACGCGCAGCATTATGCTTGCCCTCTTCTCGGCGGCGATACGGACCGAACGCCGGGCCCGCTATCGGTGTCGATTGCCGCCTTCGGGACCGTACCGCATGGAAAAATGGTGCGGCGCTCGACTGCCCATGCAGGCGATTGTGTCGTTGTCAGCGGCACGATTGGCGATGCCGCGCTCGGCATGCGGCTGCGCGGCGGTGCGCCAGACGCCGAACGATGGCGCCTGGAGCCGCGGCTGCGCGCCCACCTGGAGCAGCGCTATCTGCTGCCGCAACCGCGCAACGCGCTGGCGCAGGCGGTGCTTGAATATGCTTCCGCGGCGATGGATGTCTCCGACGGTCTCGCGGGCGACCTCGCCAAGCTCTGTCGCGCCTCTGCGGTTGCGACGAACATCGATGCCACGCGGGTGCCCTTGTCTGATGCGGCGCATGCGGCGGTTGCGGCCGATCCAGGCCTCATCGAGATCGCCCTGACCGGCGGCGACGATTACGAAATTTTGCTCACTATTGCGCCCGAAAAACTCACCGCATTTTCCCGGGCCGCCAAGCGGGCCGGCGTGGCGGTCAGTGAAATCGGCCGCTTGGTCGAGGGCGAGGGGGTCCGCTTCGTCCGCGACGGCAAAACGCTCAGCTTTGCGCGTCCGTCCTACAGTCATTTCTGAGCGGGCCGGGATTGGCCCATAGGCTATAATCGGTGTCCTGGAGGATGCCCATGCATGACAGCACGGCTGCCGCTACGTCGCAGATTGCCGCGCCGAATGCCGCCGCTGTTGGCGCGTCCAAGCCGCGGGCTGGCAGAAGCGCCAATCCGCGCTACGCCGAACTCTATCGGCGCTATCCGACCATCGATTATCTGCGCCGACGCGCACGGCAGCGTCTGCCGCATTTTGCCTTCGAATATTGCGACGGCGGTTCGGGGAAGGAAGACTCTGGCATCAAGCGCAATTGGGCCGCGCTTGATGCCGTTGAACTCGTGCCGCGCTATGGCGTGATGCCATCGCTGCCGCCCTGCGACATCGAATTGTTCGGCCGGCGCTACGCGGCGCCGATCGGTATTGCGCCGATGGGTGGCCCGGCAATTGTTTGGCCGGGCGCCGATCTTTACCTGGCCCGCGCCGCGCAGCGCGCTCGCATTCCGTACACCCTTGGGACCGTCGGCTGCGCCACGATAGAAGAGATCGCCGAGGCCGCGCCCGACGTATTCTGGTTTCAGCTCTATCGTGCCGCCCGCAACGACCATGCCATCGGCTTCGATCTCGTGCGCCGCGCACAAGCGGCCGGCTGTCACGCGCTGGTGCTCACCATCGACGTTCCGGTACGCACCACGCGCGCGCGGGAAGTGGTGGTGGGGCTCAGCGGAGCATTCTCGCCTGACCTGAAAATGATGCTGCAGATGGTGATGTCGCCGGCCTGGTCGCTGGCGCTGCGCAAGAATGGGATTCCGCGCTTTTCCAATCTGCGGGCTTATGTGGGGGCAAACGCGTCGATCAATGAAACGGTGGCGTTTGCGCGCCGCGAGATGGGCGGCGCATTCACCTGGGAGGAAATCGCCAAATACCGCGAACGCTGGAAGGGCCCGCTGATCGTCAAAGGCATTCTGCATCCGCAGGACGCTGAAAAGGCTATCTCGCTGGGCGTCGATGGCATGATCGTCTCCAACCACGGCGGTCGGCAGATCGAGGCGCTGCCCGCTCCAATCGACGCACTGCCGGCAATCGTCAAACAAGTCGGCACGCGTGCCACGGTGATGATGGACTCCGGCATCCGCAGCGGAACCGATGTGGTACGCGCTTACGCGCTCGGCGCCGCCGCCACTTTTGCCGGCAAGGCGTTCTTGTGGGGACTAGGCGCGCTGGGCGAGGAGGGACCTGCCCACACCATCGATTTGCTGATCGAGGAAACGCAAGCCGCCTTCGGCCAATTGGGCGCACATACGCCCGACGAAGCGCGTTCGGTCGTGGTCCGTCATAGGGCCGCGTTACAGTTCTAGTGTGGCGGTTCAGAAATCCGCATCATTCCTGCCGCGACCTCGTCATGCGGATTTCTGAATCAAAGCCACACGAGATCAATAAGTTGCCAGTGTCCTTCGATAGCGGGAGCGCCGCTGGCGAGAACTCCAGGAGGAAACGGATGGCCAGGACAAAGCAAGCGCTGAAATCCACGCCCGCCAAACGGCGGTCAGGCAAATCTTCCCATAGGCGCCGCGCCCTTGCCGCCGGCAAACTGGCGAAGAAGCCGGGCCCGCGACGCCAAAGATTCGTGGTCAATCATCTCGCTGGCCCATGCGCCTTCGAAGGCGGGCTGCGGTCTTACGCGAAATATCGCGACCTCGGCATCGCGGCGGCGACCGGCGGTCTGGCGCGCGCCCATGTCATCAAGATGCTTCCGCCTTGCGATCCCGCCGTGGTCTCGAAACGGCACTATCACGACGTCAAATTTCAGATGATCTATGTGCTCAAGGGCTGGATAAAGGGGGAGTACGAGGGCGCCGGCGAGGTGACCATGCGAGAAGGGTCCTGCTGGCTACAGCCGCCCAAGATCGAGCACCGGGTGCTCGACTACTCCGACGATTGCGAGCTGCTCGAAATCATTTTGCCCGCCGATTTCGAGACGATCGAGTTGGAGTGACCGGAACCGAGGAGATTTCAACCGGTTTTTCCCGCCGGCGGTCAATGCCGTCTGCGCCTATGCTTGCGCTTTGCACAACCGGCGTTACATGAGCCGAAAGATTGGATGCGTGGCGTTGCGCCTCGTGGCGTTTTGTGCAATGTCCGCGCCGATTTGAGCGCTCTGCGTGGGGTAGCGCGCGGCGCCTTCCTTTTGGGCCGGCTGGTTGAGTTCCGGCTCCTCCAACAACCGGGGTGTTTCTATGGAATCCTTGTGGCTCATCGTCGCGGCTGGCGGTCTGGCGATCGTTTACGCCATCTGGGCCACCACCTGGGTCATGAAGGCCGATCCCGGCAGCGATCGCATGCAGGAGATTTCAGCGGCCGTGCGTGTGGGCGCACAAGCCTACCTGAGGCGGCAATACACCACGATCGCCGCGGTCGGCATCATCATCTTCCTGATCGTCGGCTTCTTTCTCGGCTGGCTGGTCGGCGTCGGCTTCGCCATCGGTGCGATCCTTTCCGGATCGGCCGGATTCATCGGCATGAATGTCTCGGTACGCGCCAACGTGCGCACTGCGCAGGCGGCCATCGGTTCGCTTGGCGGCGGGCTTGAGCTTGCCTTCCGCTCCGGGGCGATCACCGGCCTGCTGGTAGCCGGCCTCGCGCTGCTCGGGGTCACGCTCTATTTCAGCTTCCTCACCCATTGGCTGGGCTTGCCGCCGAACGATCGCACGGTGGTCGATTCGATGGTGGCGCTCGGATTCGGCGCCTCGCTCATTTCGATCTTCGCGCGGCTCGGCGGGGGTATTTTCACCAAGGGGGCCGACGTCGGCGGCGATCTGGTCGGCAAGGTCGAGGCCGGCATCCCCGAGGACGATCCGCGCAACCCGGCCACCATCGCCGACAACGTCGGAGACAATGTCGGCGACTGTGCCGGCATGGCCGCCGATCTATTCGAGACCTATGCGGTCACGACAGTGGCGACCATGGTGCTGGCGGCGCTGTTCTTCGGCGCAGTGAACGCCGACGCGGCGACGCGGATGATGACCTTCCCCCTCGCCATCGGCGGGGTCTGCATCGTGGCGTCGATCATCGGCACTTTCTTCGTCAAACTGGGCGCCAATCAATCGATCATGGGCGCCCTGTACAAGGGCATGATCGCCACGGCGCTATTGTCGCTCGTCGGCATTGCCGCGGTGGTCTATTTCCTCATCGGCTTCGGTCCGCTCCCCGGCGTGAATTATTCGGGCACCGATCTGTTCTGCTGCGGGATTGCCGGTCTCGTGGTCACCGGTCTGATCATCTGGATCACGGAATACTACACCGGCACCGACTACCGCCCGGTGCGGTCGATCGCGCGCGCCTCGGTGACGGGTCACGGCACCAACGTGATCCAGGGATTGGCGGTGTCGCTTGAAGCAACCGCGCTGCCGGCAATCGTGATCATCGCCGGCATTCTCGTCAGCTACAATCTCGCCGGGCTCTTCGGCATTGCCATTGCCGTGACGACGATGCTGGCGCTCGCCGGTATCGTCGTTGCACTCGATGCCTTCGGTCCGGTCACGGATAACGCGGGGGGCATCGCCGAGATGGCCGGCCTGCCGAAGGAGGTCCGCAAGTCGACCGATGCGCTTGATGCCGTTGGCAATACCACCAAGGCGGTGACCAAGGGCTACGCCATCGGGTCGGCCGGGCTTGGCGCGCTCGTGCTGTTTGCGGCCTATAACCAGGACCTGAATTTCTTCATCAGCAACGCCGCGGCTCATCCGTACTTCGCGGGCGTCTCCCTCAACTTTTCACTGAGCAACCCTTACGTCGTCGCCGGCCTCTTGTTCGGCGGCCTCTTGCCCTATCTGTTCGGAGCGTTCGGCATGACAGCAGTCGGCCGCGCCGCCTCCTCGATCGTCGAGGAGGTGCGCCGGCAATTCCGCGAGCGTCCGGGAATCATGAAAGGGACGGACAAGCCTGATTACGGCCGCGCCGTCGATATGCTGACTAGGGCCGCGATCAAAGAGATGATCGTACCGTCGTTGTTGCCGGTCCTGTCCCCGATCGTCGTCTATTTCGTGATCTATTTCATCGCCGGCGGCGGCCCGGTCGGCAAGTCGGCGGCATTTTCCGCGGTCGGCGCCATGTTGCTCGGCGTGATCGTGACCGGCCTGTTCGTTGCCATCTCGATGACGTCGGGCGGCGGCGCGTGGGACAATGCCAAGAAATACATCGAAGACGGCCACTACGGCGGCAAGGGTTCCGACGCGCACAAGGCCGCTGTCACCGGTGACACAGTCGGCGATCCTTACAAGGATACCGCCGGCCCGGCGGTCAACCCCATGATCAAGATCACCAATATTGTCGCCCTGCTGCTGCTCGCCGTGCTGGCCCATTGAGCCGGGTCGCAGGGCTGAATCCGGAGGTTTCGCAAGTCGCAGCGGAAGGGTCAGAAGCGCGCAATCGCAGGGCCCGAACAAAAGCTCCGATGCCCGCTTTGGAGTTCCGAGATCGGGCTGGCGGCCTTCGGCGCTACGTCGTCTTGTCGAGGAGGATGCGGAACAGGCCGTTGAGCAGGCTGAGATCGGCGCCGCCCGTCGGGGTCGTGCGGCTCACAAAGTCGAAGATCTTTCCGTCTTTCAGTCCGTATTCGGCTACCCGCCTTACTTTTCTGTTCTTGTCGAAATAGACCGCGATCACGCGCTGATCGACGATTTTCGGCTGCATGAATGAAACGGGGCGCTCGGCGCGCTGCGAGATATAGTAGAACGCCTCGCCGCTCACCGTAGCCACCGTCGATGGTGTGCCGAGTACGATGAGCACCTGCTCCTGCGAGGCGCCGAGCGGAATTTGCTGAAGCGCGCCCTCCGGCAACACATAGCCACGCTGAAATGTCTCGCCGAAGCAGCCGCCCGGCATGAGTCCAAGCGCAAGAATCAAAAGGCATGCCGCGGTTGTGCGTCGCGGATTGCTCTGCACAGGATTGCCGCTATCGTCGCTTCCCCGCGTGACTGTCGCCCGCATGCCCGCTCCACCTTGCGCCCGACCGTCGCCTGCCGTAACCCCCAATACATCCGATGAACTTGCCGCCTCAAGCCCGGCGGACATCGGTCAGGCCGATTGCTCCTGCCAAGCAACCGCGGCGAGACGGACTATCCCCATGATCCTACAGTCGTTTCGGCGCAGCGCCGAGAACCGCACCATCGCTTCGCTCTATGGCATGATCGTGGCACAGGCGCGTTCGGCGGCTTTCTACGCAGAGCTTGGGGTTGCGGACAATGTCCAGGGCCGGTTTGATTTGATTGTCCTGCACCTCGTGCTGCTGTTGCGCCGCCTGGCGCGGGAAGACGAGGCTGGGCACCGCATCGGTCAGCGACTTTTCGACGCGTTTTGCCGCGATCTGGACGGCAATCTGCGCGAGATGGGCGTTGGCGATCTCGCCGTGCCTAAGCGCATGCGGCAATTTGGCGAGGCTTTCTATGGCCGCCAAGCGGCCTACCTTGGCGCACTCGATGCGGCGGATGACAAGGCCTTTGAGAACGCAATTGCACGCAATATCTTGCAAGATATGAATGGAGACATCGACCGGGCGGCCCGATTGAGGCGATACGCGCGCGCCGCCGTACAAGAACTGGACGGTCAACAAGGGCACACCCTCCTGCGCGGGCAGGTGACATTCCCCAAACCAGAGGCTTTCACGGATGCGGGACCATAAATCGGACAGGTTTGCGCCGGCACCATGGCGCGTTCCGGTGGCGGCGACGGATGTTGCCGAGGACGGTCAGACTTTTGTCCTGGAGGCCGATGCGGAGGTGTGCGCCGCGGTGGCGCGGATGGCCGGATTGCGCGGATTGCCCCGTCTGCAGGCAGAGTTCAAGGTGACGCCACAAGATTCCGGGGGACTTCGCGTCGTCGGTCGGGTTTCGGCGACTGTCGGCCAGGATTGCGTGGTGACTCTTGAACCGATCATCAACGCCGTCGAAGAGGATGTCGATCTGCTGTTCGTGTCGCAGCCTGCCGTTCCTGAGACTGCCGCCGAGGACGGCGCATCCGCCACCGAAGCGGTTGCCAAATGGGACGATCCCGAGCCGCTTGTCGACGGTGCCGTCGATCTCGGCGCTTTGGCGACCGAGTTCCTTATCCTCGGCCTCGACCCGTATCCGCGGAAGCCCGGCGCGGTATTCGATCCGCCGCACCCATCCGACCCCGACAGCAATCCTTTCGCCGCCCTCGCTGGATGGTCGAAGGTCCGGGGCGACCATTGATTGCAGTTGTCTGTGCGCGCCGAGCCGGTATTCTGGCCCGTCGCGTCAGCTTCCGCTCCCCCGGGATTTAAGCCGCAAGCTCAATTGACCGATGGCAGACAAGGTCCGCGTTGCGCTCGATGCGATGGGGGGAGACCATGGGCCGGCCGTGGTCGTGTCCGGCGCGGAACTGGCGTTGCGCGCCCACCCTGAAAGCGAATTTCTCTTCTTCGGCGATGCGAGACTGGTGGCCCCGCTGCTCGATGCGCGGCCGTTGCTCAAAGTCGCCTCGCGGCTGGTCCACACGGAAGTGGCGGTGCGGATGGATGCCAAACCAAGCCAGGCGCTGCGCTATGGCCGCTGGAAATCGTCGATGTGGCTCGCGCTTGCGGCGGTGAAAAAAGGCGACGCCGACGTCGCCGTGTCGGGCGGCAATACCGGCGCTCTCATGGCGATGGCAAAATTCGAGCTCAGGATGCTGCCGGGCATCGAGCGTCCGGCGATCGCCGCGCTTTGGCCGACCTTGCGCGGCGAATCGATCGTATTGGATCTCGGTGCCTCGATCGGGGCGGATGCCGAACATCTCGTCGACCTCGCCGTCATGGGAGCGGCGACGGCGCGGATTTTGTTCGGCCTGTCGCGCCCGACGGTCGGGTTGCTCAACATCGGGGTCGAAGAAGTAAAGGGCCTCGAGCCGGTGCGCGAGGCGGGCCGGATCCTGCGTGAGGAAAAATTGCCCGATCTCGATTATCAAGGTTTTGTCGAAGGCGACGATATCGGCCGCGGCAAGGTCGACGTCGTTGTCACCGAAGGCTTTTCCGGCAATATCGCCCTGAAGACGGCGGAGGGTACGGCGCGGCAAATGGGTGAATACATCAAGGCCGCGATGAGCCGCTCGCTCAGCGCGCGGATCGGGTACTTGTTCGCACGTTCCGCGTTCCGCGAATTGAGGGAGCGCATCGACCCGCGCCGCTCCAACGGCGGGGTCTTTCTCGGTCTTAACGGCATCGTCATCAAGAGCCACGGCGGCACCGACGCGGAGGGTTTTGCCGCTGCCATCAACCTCGGCCGCGGCGTCGTTCTCGACCAGCTTCTCGCCAAGATTACGTCGGCGCTGGACCGCCATCACGGATATCAGCAGCGGGCACTCGGCGGAGCAGCCTCGTGACGGTACGCCGCTCTGTGATCCTGGGCTGCGGCAGCTATCTGCCCAGTCAAGTCCTCACCAATGACGACCTGGCGACCAAGGTCGACACCTCCGACGAATGGATCGTGCAGCGCACCGGCATTCACGAGCGCCGCATCGCCGCCCCAGGCGAAACGACGTCGCAGATGGCGGGTTTTGCCGCGCGCTCCGCGCTCGCCGCCGCGCGGGTCGAGGCGGCGTCGATCGATCTGATCGTGCTGGCGACCTCGACGCCCGACAACACCTTTCCGGCCAGCGCCGTGGCGGTACAGGCCGATCTTGGCATCACCCGCGGTGCCGCTTTCGATCTGCAAGCGGTCTGCTCCGGGTTCGTATTCGGACTGGCCACGGCCGATGCGCTGTTGAAATCGGGAGCATTTTCACGCGCGCTGGTGATCGGCTCCGAGACGTTCTCGCGTATCCTGGACTGGAGCGACCGCTCGACATGCGTGCTGTTCGGCGATGGAGCCGGCGCGGTGGTGCTGGACGCGCAAGAGCAGCCGGAAACCGGCCCGGCGCGCGGCATTCTGACCGTGCAACTGCGTTCCGACGGCCGCCACAAATCGAAGCTCTATGTCGATGGCGGACCATCATCGACCGGAACCGTGGGCCATGTGCGCATGCAAGGGCGCGAAGTATTCCGTCACGCGGTGGCGATGATTACCGACGTGGTCGAGGCCGCCTTCAAGGCCACCGGCTATACCGCAGCCGACGTAGACTGGTTCATTCCCCACCAGGCCAACAAGCGCATCATCGACGGTTCGGCGCACAAACTCGGCATTGATCCGGCGAAAATCGTGATCACGGTCGATCGGCACGGCAATACGTCGGCGGCTTCGATCCCGCTGGCGCTGGCGGACGCGCTGGCTGAGCGGCGCATCAAGCGGGGCGACCTTTTGCTGCTGGAAGCCATGGGCGGCGGCTTCACCTGGGGAGCCGCGCTGATCCGCTGGTAGCCCCTTTCGGCCACCTGCCGAATGGGTCCGAGTCGGGACGGCGCGTCGCCAAGGCCGTTGACACCGGTCCCGCGATCTTAATATCGTTGAAAATTCAGCACGATATGGTCGAGGTTGATCGATCGCCGTGCGTGGCGGGGCTGGCTATGGCGGGAAAGACGGTCACGCGTGCAGATTTGTGTGAGGCGGTCTATCAGAAACTCGGCCTTTCGCGCAGCGAATCGGCCGCGCTGGTAGAACTCGTGCTCAAGGAAATCACCGCCTGCCTCGAACGGGGCGAGTCGGTGAAATTGTCGTCGTTTGGTTCCTTCATGGTGCGAAAGAAGGGCCAGCGCATCGGGCGCAATCCGAAAACCGGCAAGGAAGTGCCGATTTCGCCTCGCCGCGTGATGGTGTTCAAGCCTTCCGCAATTCTCAAGCAACGCATCAACGCGGTTGCGCACGGCAAGTCGTCGCCATAGGGCCTTGCGAGGACCGTCAAGGCCGAAGGCCACGCGAGAATCATACGGCTGCTCGTCAGGCCGGCAGCGAGGGTGGGGTCGATCATTGGACAAAGCGCCCGGAGCATTTCTCACCATCAGCGAAGTTGCGGACGAGATCGACGTGCCGCAACACGTGTTGCGCTTCTGGGAGAGTCGGTTCGCGCAGATCCGACCGATGAAGCGTGGCGGCGGACGGCGTTTCTACCGACCGGAAGATGTCGCTCTCTTGCGCGGCGTTCGCCATTTGCTTTACGGCGAGGGTTACACGATCCGTGGCGTGCAGCGGATCTTGCGCGAGCAGGGCTTGGCCTTCGTGCAGGAAGTTTGGCGCGACGCCGATTCGTCAATGCAGGAATTGGAGGAGGCGAGGGCGGAGGATGATGATGCCGCCGCATCGACCGTGGAGCGTCCAGGTCCCGATTTGTCGTCGTTGTCGGTTACCGCGCCGCGCGCGGATCGGCGCTCTTTTGGCGAGCGGCCGCAACGACGGGTCGAACCGGCGCTGGCGCCGGTATCGGCCGAACCGCCGCCCAAGCCGACCGGCCTGGGGCCCGAGGCTGGACGCGCCTTGCATGCTGCTCTCGATGAACTGGTGGCGTGCCGCCGCCTGCTCGAGGCCGCGCTGGCAGACAACCAGGCGGAGAACGAAGCCAATTCACGGACGCCGTAGCGGGAATCCGGCGGCGAGATTTGAATTGACGACCCCTCTGAGCACAATCGGCATTTTGATGAGTGCCGTTTGATAAGCGCCCCTAGACATCTCAGAACGAATGCGGCGCCTGCGATGTCGCATCGATTCTGGCCAGTGTCCCGATTCCGAAGTTCGCATCATTATGCGGCACCCTCGTTTGCGAACTTCGGAATCGAAGGACACTGGCAACTTATTGATCTAGGGTGGCTTTGGTTCAGAACTCCGCATGACGAGGTCGCGGCAGGAATGATGCGGACTTCCGAACCGCCACACTAGAAAGCAGCACGTGTCGTTGGGCCGGACGCTGCCGTTTCCCGGCGCAGGAAGCCCTTCGCCAGCGCGTGATAGACGCCTTCCGGGCATACGAGACGCGACGTCGCGTAAGCGATGAGCGAGGCCACCATCAAGGGCAGCACCATATTGTGGTTCTCGGTCATCTCGGTGACGATCACAAAGGCAGTGATCGGCGCTTGCACGACGCCGGCGAAGTAAGACACCATGCCAAGGACGACGATGGCGCCGAGCGGCGCGGCCGGAAACAAATGCGCCACGTTGGCGCCCAGCCCGGCGCCGACGGCAAGCGAGGGCGAGAAAATGCCGCCGGGAATACCGCTGATCGTTGACAGCGTCGTGGCGGCGAATTTGAGAATCCCGAAACTCCACGGCAGCGGCACGCCGCTTTCGAGCATCCCCCTCACTTGGGCGTAGCCGGTGCCGAAAACCAAGTCGCCGGATGCAAGGCCGCACAGCGCAACGCCGACGCCGCAAACGAAAGCGAAAGGAAGCGGGTGGCTTTTGACCGCGCGTCCCAGTGCAGTGGGAATGCCGCGCGCCATGACGATGACGATGCGGCTGAATGCTCCGCCGAGCAGTCCGCCGACGACGCCGCAGAATGGCACCGCGAGCCAATCGACGCCGGGCGCCAGCACAGACGCGTTGGTGCCGAAATACGTGTAGTTGCCGATCAGCGCGACCGAGGTCAGGCCCGCCGCGACCACCGCCGCGATGATCAGACCGCTGGTGCGAACCTCGAAAGATTGGCTCATCTCCTCGATGCCGAACACAATACCCGCAAGCGGCGTGTTGAATGCCGCGGCGACTCCGGCCGCGGCGCCTGCCAGGATCAGGCCGGGCTGGCGGCGCGGCGACATGCGCCCGATCGCGAACATGATGGAGGCGCCCACTTGCACGGTCGGGCCTTCGCGACCGACCGAGGCGCCACACAACAGGCCGAGCAGGGTCAAAAGGATCTTGCCGACAGCGATGCGGATCGACACCAGCCTGCCGCGGGCGGTTTGTGCGGTGAGCTCGCGCGCGGCGATCGCCTGCGGAATCCCGCTGCCCTGCGAATTTTGGAAATGGCGGTTGGTGAGGTACACCGACAGCGTGAAGCCGGCTGGCGTGACCAAGAGCGTGGCGTAATGGGATTTCGCCAGAAGCAGCGCGAAGGCAGCCTGTGCCCGGTCGGCCAGCAATGCGAGCGCGACCGCCGCCGCGCCGACCGCGATGCCGCCGAGCAGGAAAATCGTGCGGCGTTGCCAGCGCGCCGATGTAACTTTGGCCAGTCGCAGATACCGGCCGGCGCGGAGAGGTTTCATGTCAGCGTTCTGGCGTGTCCGAAAGAGTGGCGCAAGATGGCACGGTCGCCGTCATGAGATTCTTGTCAGTTCATGCGGGAGTTCGCCTGGCTGAGCAGCAAAGGCGGCGCGGCGCCGCCGGGCGAACAGCTTCGCCGTTTCGCTGCCGCCTGAGGCGCCATTGGCGGAGGTCCGTTCTGAGGGAAATTCTGTAAATGGCTTGCAAACGGCCTGCTTTTGTCCCGCAATGGTCGGGGATTGGACCGATGAGTTCTATGGATTAAACTGGTCGGAGCGGCGAGATTTGAACTCGCGACCCCCAGTCCCCCAGACTGGTGCGCTAACCGGGCTGCGCTACGCTCCGAGAATGCAGCGGACTATAGTGAGCGCCCTTCGCCCCTGCAACGTGTCCTGGCCAGCGCACGGGGCTGAGATATTGTATCCTCAAGCTTCGATCTACCGGGCCTGTGTGCAACATGAAGCGGCTTTACGGCGCCACTCTCAACTCGCTGCGCGGTCTCGACTACGGCTTGCGCCGCGAAGCCGCCGTGCGCGAGGAGGCGCTCTTTTTCGCGATCGGCGTGCCGCTGGGCTTTTTCATCGCGCCGGGATTGGGCTGGTATGTCGCCATGATCGGCTCTCTCCTGGCACTCCTTGCCGTCGAGTTGCTGAATACCGCGGTCGAGAAGCTTGCCGACTACATCACGCGCGAACGGGATGTGGAAATCCGCCGGATCAAGGATTTGGGTTCGGCGGCGGTGTTCTGCATGCTTTGTCTGGCGGGGCTGGTGTGGCTCGCGGCGCTCGCGCTGCGCTGCGGTCTTCTCTGACCGGCAGCCGGCGGTCGCAAGATTTGTCCGCAACGTGTGGCCGGCCGCCCGCCTCCGAGGGCCGCCGAGAAAAGGTCACGAGACGACCGGCAACATGGCGCCGACCGTTGCGCTGTTTGCAGCCGCGCGTCCCCGTCGGGACATGTTGATGGTGGCGGCCGTCAGTCCCCAGATGAGTCCGAGAAGAAGAAAGAAATGCCGCCAATGATCGGTGTCGACGACGAATCCCTCGCCGGCTTCGCCGACGAACGCCGCGTAGGCCGCGATCAAGTAATATTGCCAAGGGCTGGATATGAGCGCAGCGCGAATGCCGATGGTCAGCGTCACCAGGACGAGGGTCAAATAAGCGGCCCCGCCGAGCCAGCCGTAGACCAGAAATCCCTGCATGTAGACATCGTGCTGCTGGCCGCCGAAAATGCGGCTGAATTCGAACGGTCCAAGTCCGTTGGGGTGTTCGAGGATTTGGCTGACCGCCAGTTGCTGATACCAGAAGCGCCCGCCCGGTCCCACGTCATACGGCTCGATGGCCTTGGCGCGTACCATGAACACCTCGCGCACGGCATCGATCGAGGTGAGAGCGAGCACGACCAGCGCGGCGGCGAACGCGGCGCCGAGCGCCAACAGCAGGATGCGCCTGCGCATGCGCGCGTCCGGCGTGACGACGAACAAAAGCACCACCGCAACGCCGGTCGATACCGCGAAATGCATCCAGGCGCCGCGCGAGAAGCTTAGGAACAGGCCGCCAAGAAGCGCGATCGTGATAATGAGGCCGGCCGGTCGGATGCCCCGGGTCATGAAGCCTATGATCAGAAGCAGCAAGGGAAAGATCAGGAACGGCCCGTAAACATTCGGATCCTTGAATGTCGCGCTGACGCGCTCGTGATCCAGAAAGATCTCGTAGCCCGGGATCAGGTGAAAGAAGCCGAGATAGCCGGCCGTGGTGGCGATCAAGGCGGCAAGGATATAGGCGCGCCGCAGGACCAAAAGGCGCCGCAGATTGCCTTGACAAAACAGGCAGGCGAACATGATGCTGGCGGTGCCGAGATAGATTGAGGTTCCGGCGTATTGAATCGTGTTTTCCTGGTCGCCGACCTGGATCAGGCAAAGCAGCCCGCCAATCAACCAGATCACGGTAAGGATCAGAAGCGGCACGAGTTTGCGATCGAAGGTCACCCGCGCGGCGACGCAGGCCACGAGCAGCACCAGCATCATGGCATCGTGCGGCGAGGGCTCGACGAAGGCGATCGAACTCAACGCCATGGTGACGAAGAGCGTGGCATCCAGCAACCGCTGCGCCAGCGCCGCGCCCTCGACCTGGTCGCGGCCGAAGGCGCCGACCGCTGCTCCGGTGTCGCTCAATACGCGCTCTCCCAATGCAGGAGCGCGAACGGCGTACGCGCCAGGATGTAGATGTCGAACGGGATCGACCAGTTTTCGATGTAATAGAGGTCGTGTTCGACGCGATGCTGGATCTTTTCCTGGCTGTCGGTTTCGCCGCGCCAGCCATTGATCTGCGCCCAGCCGGTGATGCCCGGCTTGACCCGATGGCGGGCGAAGTAGCCGTCCACCGCCTCGTCATAGATGCGGTCGGCGGCTTTCGCGTGGATCGCATGCGGGCGCGGCCCGACCAGCGAGAGATTGCCGGCGAACACGACGTTGAACAATTGCGGCAGCTCGTCGAGACTGGTCTTGCGGATGAACCGACCGACACGGGTGACGCGCGGATCGTTCTTGGTCACGAGCTTCTTCGCGCCGGCGTCCGCGAGTTCGGCGTACATCGAGCGAAACTTGTACACCTCGATCAGCTCGTTGTTGAACCCGTAGCGGCGCTGCTTGAACAGGAGCGGTCCCTTGCTGTCGAGTTTGATGGCGAGCGCGGTAAGCAGCATGATCGGCGAAACACAGATCAGCGCCAGCGTGCCGACGATCTTGTCGAACAGCCATTTCATCACCACGTCCCAGTCCGCGATCGGCTTGTCGAATATGTCGAGCACCGGAACGTTGCCGATGTAGGAATAGGAGCGCGGCCGAAAACGCAGCTTGTTGGTGTGCGCGGAAAGGCGGATGTCGACCGGGAGCACCCAAAGCTTTTTCAGCATCTGCAGGATGCGCGATTCCGCCGAGATCGGAAGCGAGAAGATGACAAGATCGACGCGGGTCTGCCGCGCGAATTCGACCAGATCGTCGACAGTACCGAGTTTTTTTACCCCCTCGCAGTTTGCCGGGGTGCGCTGATCGCCGCGGTCGTCGAACATGCCGATGACGTGCACGTCGGAATCGCGCTGGGCGGCGAGCGAATGAATGAGCGTCTCGCCGTTGCTGTCGGCGCCGATCACGACGGTACGGCGATCGAGCCGCCCTTCGCGCGTCCAACGGCGCACGAAGAGAAAGAGTGCGCGGCGGAAAGCCACGAGCGTAATCAAGCCGAGGACGTAGAATCCGCCAAGCCAGGCGCGCGAAAACTCCTCGCCGGCCTTGGCGAAGAACGTTGCGCTGATGGCGAGGAGAAAGACCACCGACCACGCCGACGCGAGCCGCATGTACTGCTTCTCGTGGCCGCGGAACGCCTGCACCTGGTAGATGTCGGCGGATTGGAACGCCAGCATCGCCAAGAGCGCAATCCCGCCAATCGCTGCGAAGTAGCGCCAGGCAAACCCCTCGATCGGCACCACGTAACAGACATAGACGAGGAATCCGACCAGTGCGACCAGCGCGGCTTCGATCAGTCGCACCGTGCCGGCAAGCACGATCGGCGAATAGGCGCGTGAGAACGGTTGTGCCGTGACTTCCAGCGCCGCGGACGACAGGCGGATCGCCGCCTTCGGCTTCGCTCGCGAGCCCGCCGCGGCGGTCGGCGCGGTCGGCGCTTCGAAGCGGATGCTGGGCTCGACGCTCGACATGGTACACGCAACACATCTACCGGCGCAGACGAATGCACACCGGCTGGGCAGCCAAGCCGGCAAAATTAGTGAACAAAGTTCAAAAATTGGTTATGTACATTGTCGGCTTTTTTGCTTCGCCAGCGCCTCCCGATAGGCGGCCAGACCCTGCTCGACCATGGCGTCGACGGTGAATTCGCGGCCTACGCGCGCGTTCAGGGCCTGCGTCACCTTGCGCAGGCGATCGGGATCGGCGAGCGCCGCACTGATGGCGCGCGCCAGAGCGGAAACGTCGTCGGGCGGCACGAGCTGTGTGGCCTCCGGCCCGAAGATTTCGCCGATTCCGCCGACTCGGGTGGCGATAACCGGCATTTGCGCGGCGGCGGCCTCGAGCACGATATAGGGCAGTGATTCCGCGCGCGAGGGAACGATCAGAATCCGTCCCATCGCAAACGCCTCGCGCGCTGCTCGGTAGCCCACGAAGCGAACCTGCCCGTCAAGCCCAAGCGCGCGCGTCAGCGCGGCGAATTCGTCTCGATCCGGGCCCTCGCCTGCGATCGTCGCGGTCAATGGTCGCCCGGATTTCTTGAAAGCCGCCAACGACCGAAGCAGGACGTCGACACCCTTGAGCACGCGCAGTTCGCCGACGAAGATTATGTCCGTTGCGTCGGCATGGCTCGCAATCGGGGAGAAATCGGACCCTCTCAGTCCGTTGCGAACGATATGCACGAGGCCGTGCGGAGCGCCGATCCGCGTGCAAAACTGCTGCGCGATGTAGTCGCTTTCGAACAGAAACAGATCGGTGCGCCAATTGAGCAGGCGTTCCAGCGTCAGATAGAGGCCGCTTGTCATGCTGCCCGGCGCATAGACCAGCGAGCCGCCGTGTGGCGTGTAGACGCGAATAGCACCCGCACTTCGCGGCGCGAGTCGCGCCAGCGCCGCACCCTTGGCGCCGTGGCCGTGCAGCACGTCCGGCGCAAGCTTGGCGATCCGCCGGGCGACCGCGCGCAACGCCGTGAAATCGCGCAGGCTCGGATGCCGTGCCATGGCAACCCGCTCCACTCCGAACGTCAGGCTGGGCGCGAGCTGAGCCAGCACGGCGTCGGCGTGCGTTCCGCCGGTGGTGCTGTCGACGATCAAGCCGATCTGATGGCCGCGGTCGGCCTGTCCTCGCGCGAGGTCGAGCACGTGGCGGAACAACCCGCCGACCGGCGCCCGCAGAATGTGAAGAATCTTCAGGCGCTGCGGTGACGACGCGGTGTTCGCCAGGCCGACGTCCGGATCATGGTCGATCGCCACAGGCTGTCCGCGTACCGGAGCGAACATCGAAGCAGCCGGCCGCAAGGCGACGCCCATGAGGAAGTCCCTAAAAGTCCGCGCAAACAGTTAGGCCGGATTTGAGGCCTGCCAGGTTAAAAATCTCTCACGTCCCGTTTTGCGTCTGCGACGGCAGATCTCGATTTTCCGCGCGGCCAGAACTGACGCGGGGCTTCGCCTGTGCGGCTCCGTTGCTTGCGGTTTTTGGCCATGGACTGCTTTTTGCTCCGGGCGCCTGGAGCCCTTAACGGTATGGAAACCTTAATGGTTTGTGATGCGATCGAGTTAGCGTGTCCGACCGTTCGGGAGTGCAGTAATGAGCTCTGTAGCGCAGTCAACGCGGCCTGCAGCCGCAAACCCCGCGGTCGGCGCAGAATTCGACTTTCCCGCACTTGGCGCCGCGCTCTGGCGCAGCAAATGGAAAATCCTGCGTCCGACATTGCTCGTGGCGCTGGCCACGCTGGTGGTCGTGCAGGTGATTCCGGCCAAGTATCAGTCTGAATCGCGGGTCCTCATCGAGAACCGCGATAACGTGTTTCTGCGGCCGGAAGCCGACAAGGATCTCATCGATCGCAATGTGGTCGATCAGGAGGCGGTGACCAGCGAGGTGCAACTGGTGCTTTCGCGCGACCTCGCCCGTGCCGTGATCGCCAAGTTTCATCTCGACAAGCGCGCGGAGTTCAATCCGGCCGTCAACGGGATCTCGCCGATCAGGGCGGTGCTGGGCCGGCTCGGGTTGATCAAGGATCCGATGTTGATGACGCCGGAAGAGCGCGTCCTGCAGGCCTATTATGACCGACTGAGCGTTTATGCGGTGGACAACTCCCGTGTCATCGTCATCGACTTCCTGTCCCAGGATCCCAAGCTCGCTGCAAACGTCGCCAATGCCATTGCGGAAGAGTATTTGGTGCGCCAGCGCGCCGCCAAGCAGGAACAGGCGCGCGCGGCCGTGCAGTGGTTGTCGGGCGAGATCGATACGCTGCAGAACAGGGTGGCCAAAGCCGAAGCCAAGGTCGCGGCATTCCGCGGCGACACCAATCTGCTGGTCGGGCTCAACGGCACTACGCTGTCGGCGCAGCAGCTCGGCGACTTCAGTGCCCAGCTCGCGGCGGCTCGCGCGCAAGAGGCCGATGCCCAGGCGAAGGCCAAAATCATTCGCCAGATGCTCAGTTCCGGACAGCCGATCGAATCCTCCGACATCCTCAATTCCGAGCTGATCCGCAGGCTTTCCGAGCAGCGGATCACGTTGCGCGCGGAGTTGGCGGAGCAATCCACCTCGCTCGGCGATCTGCATCCGCGTATCAAGGAGCTCAAGGCACAGATTGCCGATCTCGATCAGCAGATCAGGGCCGAAGCAGAAAGCATCGCCCGCGCGTTCGAAAACGACGCCAGGGTCGCCGCCGCGCGTGTTGATTCGTTGACGGCGAATTTCGCTCAGCTCAAGAACCAGGCGGCAAGCACCAACGAACGCGACGTCGAGTTGCGTGCGCTCGAACGCGACGCCAAATCGCAGCGCGACCTGTTGGAGTCCTATCTGGCCAAGTACCGCGAGGCGACCGCCCGCGATACGCTGAATTCCTCGCCGGCCGACGCGCGCGTCTTTTCACGAGCGACCGTGTCAACCATGCCGGCTTATCCGAAGAAGCTTCCGAGCGTGCTGATCGCCACGGTCGCGACGCTGATGCTGTGCTGCGGTTTTGTGCTGACGAAGGAACTTCTGGGTACGCCCGCAGGTGCAGCGCCGGCGCCGCGCGTGGCGCGCCGCGCGGCAGTGCCGCAGCCGGAGAGGGTTGCGGTTGCGCAGGCGGAGAGTCCATCCGTGGCGGTGACGGCCGATGCCATCGCCGAGGTCGCGCGAACCCTGCGCAAGGGCCGCGCCGGCCGCATCGCGGTTCTCGGAGCGCTACCGGAGGCAAGGACCGACACAACCGCTATTGATCTCGCACGCGCCCTTGCCGCCGACGCGCGCGTACTGCTGATCGGCCTTGAGGCGAACGGTTCCGCAATCAAAGCGATATCCAGCGATCCGACGGGGAACGGACTGGCTGAGCTTGCCAGTGGTGCCGCTTCCTTTGGCGATGTTATCGTCAAGGACAAGGCTTCGGCCGTTCACCTCATTTCGCCGGGCCGCTCGCCGATCGAGCGCATGGTGCTGCTGTCGTCGCCGCGGTTGGCGCCGAGCTTTGAGGCGCTGGCGCGTAGCTACGATTTTGTGGTCACCGCCGCCGGCGCCGCGGAGGGCGTGGATCTGGAAGCAATCGGCGAGATTGCGCCGCACGCCGTGCTGGTCGCGGACGTCGCGGATGATGATGAAGCCGAAGCAGCCTGCCAGCGGCTCATTGCCGCCGAATTCGAAGGCGTAACGGTGATTGCGGGTCCCGCGGCCGTGGCCAAAGCCGAGGCTGCCTGAACGTTGCAGTGCGGCCTGATGCCCGGCCGCCGCGGCGGCAAGGGTTTGTCAACCGGCCAATTGGAATAGTCGTCCTCTCGCGAGGAGAAACTTTCGTGGCTGCACTCAAGCGCACCATTGTCCGCGGCGGGCTTGAATCGCTGTATTTCACCGGCGCGCACCATGTGCTTCGGCCCCTGGTCGGCGGGGTCGGCGCCATCCTGACTCTGCATCACGTGCGGCCGCCGCGGCCGGGCCGCTTCCAACCCAATCGCCTGCTCGAGATCACGCCGCAATTTTTCAGCCGCGTCGTTCATGACCTGCGCGAGAGCGGTGTTGACCTCGTCAGCCTTGACGAGATGCACCGGCGCTTGACGGAGCAGGACCTTTCCCGGCGCTTTATCTGCCTGACTTTCGACGATGGCTACCGGGACACCCTGCAGACAGCTTATCCGATCCTCAAGAAAGAAGGCGCGCCGTTCGCCGTTTATGTCGCCACCAGTTTCCCCGACCGGCTGGGAGAGTTGTGGTGGCTTGCGCTTGAAGAGGTGATTGCGCGCAACAGTCGCATCGGACTGGCCATCGACGGCCGCAATCAGACTTTCGATTGCGCGACCGTTGCCGACAAGCGCGCGCTCTACGAGGAGCTTTATTGGTGGCTGCGCGCGCGCCCCACCGAAGCGGAGGTGCGCGAGACGGTCCGCAATCTGGCGGCCTGCTATTGCGTCGACATTGTGGCGTTCTGCAAGGACTTATGCATGAACTGGCAGGAGCTTGCGGAGCTCGCGGCCGACCCGTTGGTGACCATCGGCGCGCATACGGTCAATCATCCGATGCTGGCGAAACTGCCCGACCAAGCCGCGCGTTCGGAGATGGAAATGAGCCGCTCGGTGATCGAGGCGGTGCTGGCCAAGCGGCCCGAGCATTTGGCGTTTCCAGTCGGCGACCGCACCTCAGCCGGGCCGCGGGAATTTGCCGCCGCGGCCCAACTCGGGTTCAAGACGGCGGTGACGACGCAACCGGGAATGCTGTTTCCCCACCATGGCAAGCGCCTCACCGCGCTGCCGCGTATTTCGCTCAACGGGGAGTACCAGCGCCTGCGATACGTACGCGTGCTGCTCTCGGGATCGGCGACCGCGATGTGGAACGGCTTCCGCTCGGACGCGGCGTAGCGCGTATTCCGCTCGCGGCGGATCAGACGCGGAAATTCGTCGGATTTCTGTCCGCAGAGTTTCGATCTCTGCGGCTCATCCAGGCGACGATCGGCATCGCCGGCAGCACCCATCCGATGCCAACGATCACATAATATGCGATCGAGGCGGCGACGTTGTTGTGAATGACCGGTGTCTGCGCCAGGGCCATGGCGATCAGCGCCCAGACGATGACGAGCGCGAACAAAAGCACGGTGCCGATGAACTTTCGCACGCGGATCGACATGGCGAGACAGGACACCGAAGGCAATTGGCGGCCGTGCTTGCGGTCTGAGTCGAAATGCGCGGATCGTTCGCGCCGGCTCGAAACCGCGTCTGGCGGCATCAGGCCTCGCGATGACGTGATTGCGAGGGCCAAGCCAGCACTATATGGTCCGCGTGCCTCACACAAGCGATCATTGTGACTGCAACCGCTTCAGACAACATCCGGGCAGCCGAGCCCGCGCGCGCGATCCAGCTTTGGCTCTTTGCTGTGGCTGCGCTTGTGCTGGCGATGGTGCTGGTCGGCGGCGCGACGCGGCTGACCGAATCCGGCCTCTCGATCACGCAATGGCAGCCGGTGGTCGGCGTGGTGCCGCCGTTGAGCAAGGCGCAATGGCTCGCCGAGTTCCACAGATATCAGGCCATCCCCCAATACATGGCGTTCAACGAGGGGATGAGCCTCGATGCATTCAAGACCATTTTTTGGTGGGAATGGACGCACCGACTCATCGGCCGGCTCATCGGAATCGTGTTCCTTTTGCCGCTGCTCTGGTTCCTGTGGCGCGGTTCGATCGGGCCGGGATTGCGCGCGCGGCTGTGGCTGATCTTTGGTCTCGGCGCGCTGCAGGGGGCTGTCGGCTGGTGGATGGTCTCCTCCGGCCTCGCCCATCGCGTCGAAGTGTCGCAATATCGCCTTGCGGCGCATTTGTTGCTCGCCTGCGTGATCTACATCGCCATTCTCTGGACGGCACTGCGGCAGGGTGGAGCGCCGCCGCCTTCCTCCGCGCGGTCGATTGCATGCGCAACCAGGCCCGCCACGCTCTTCCGCGCCACTGCAATCGCCCTTCTCGCGCTCGTTCTGGCGCAAATCTACCTCGGCGCATTGGTTGCCGGATCGCGTGCCGGGTACATCTACAACACCTGGCCGTTGATCGACGGTTCGCTGGTGCCGAGCGCTTCGCAATTGTTTGCCAGTACGCCGCTGTGGCGAAATTTCTTCGAGAATACGCTGACAATTCAGTTTGACCATCGCGTGCTCGCCTACGCGATCTGGCTGTTTACGGCGTGGCATGCAGTCGATACCTTTCGCGTTGCGCGGGCGCGTCCCGCATTTGTCGGGGCACTCGCGTTATTTGCCGCGGTGACGGTTCAAGCCGCACTTGGGATAACGACGCTGTTGCTGGTCGTGCCGCTGCCGCTCGCTCTTCTGCATCAGGGGACGGCAATGATTGTTTTGACGATCGCAGTCGTGCATGCCGAACGAATGACGCGGCAGCCGGCGCATTTTTCATGGCCGGCCGCGATGCCGTTGCCAAGCTCATCGAGCGCATGAGCGAAGATCGAGGTCAGCCGGACGGTAGCCGCGTGGAGATGCCCGTCGCGGTCGACGATCCCTACCTTTGGCTCGAGGAAATCGACAGCGCGCGGGTGCGCGCCTGGGTCGAGGCGCGCAACCGCGAAACACTGGAGGCGCTGGGCGACGCACAATTCGAGGCCGACAGGAAGGCCGTTCTCGACATGTTGGACGCCGCCGATCGTATCCCCTGGATTCAGGAGCGCGGCACATTTGTCTACAATTTCTGGCAGGACGCCGAGCACCGCAAAGGGCTGTGGCGGCGGACCACGCTCGCCAACTATCGCAGTGACGACCCCGCATGGGAGACGTTGCTCGACCTCGACCTGTTGGCGAAAGCGGAAGGCGAAGACTGGGTATGGCGCGGCTGCACGACGCTGCCGCCCGAGCATCGGCACGGCCTCATTCAGCTCTCGCGCGGCGGCGCCGACGCCGCGGTCAGGCGCGAGTTCGATCTGGCCAAGAAATGTTTCGTCGAGGGCGGCTTTTATTTGCCGGAGGCGAAAGGTTCGGCAGGCTGGCTCGATGCCGATACGCTTCTGGTGAGTTTGGCGCTCGGCGGCGAGGAGTTTCAGACGGCAAGCGGCTATCCGCGCACCGTGCGGCTGCTCCGGCGCGGCGCGGCGCTCGAATCGGCGCCGATTCTCTTCGAATGCGAGCGCAACCACATGGTCGCCTGGGGCTGGCGCGATCATGGCCCGCGCGATCCGCGCACGATGTATGGGCGCCGGACCGATTTCGTGCATCACGAGGACTTTATCGAGCGGGACGCCGGCGGACCGATCAGGCTCGACATTCCGAGCGACGCCTATTTCTCCATCGAACGGGATTGGCTCGTCGTCAATCTGCGCACGGAATGGAAAGCCGGCGGGCGCATCTATCCGGCCGGTGCGCTGCTGGCCACCTCGCTCGCCGCATTCCTCAGCGGCGAACAAGACCTTACGGTGCTGTTCGAGCCTTCGCCGCGACGCTTCCTGTATGGGTTCAGTGCCACTGGCGACGTAATTGCATTTAAGGTCCTCGATAATGTTCGCTCGTACATTTTCCTCGCCCACGTCGTGGGAGGCAAATGGCAATGCGAGCAGGTAAGCGGCTTTTCGGATTTGTCGACGCTCGATATTTCGCCGTTGGCGCTCGACGACGACGAATGGTTCGCCGAAGGCGAGCGCGAACGCGGGGTTTTTGTTGTTGCGGCGCAGAACAGCGTGACGCCGCCGTCGCAATCACTGGTGCGGGTCGGCAGGCCTCCCGAACCTCTTAAACGCTCGCCGGAGCGGTTCAATGCCGGCGGGCTCGCCATAACCCAGCATGAGGCGGTGTCGGTCGACGGCACTCGGATCCCGTATTTTCAGATCGGACGAGCCGACGCGCCGGCTGACGGCTCTAACGCCGTCCTGCTCACCGGCTACGGCGGCTATCAGATTTCCAGCCTGCCGTATTACTCCGCGTCCAACGGAAAGCTCTGGCTCGAGCGAGGCGGCACCCTCGTCATCGCCAACATTCGCGGCGGCGGCGAGT
The DNA here is from genome assembly GCA_030041005.1 of Xanthobacteraceae bacterium. Taxonomy (GTDB): domain Bacteria; phylum Pseudomonadota; class Alphaproteobacteria; order Rhizobiales; family Xanthobacteraceae; genus BOG-931. The sequence continues at coordinate 5,349 of JASHOR010000146.1, read as the reverse complement.
TCGGCCCGGATTGGCATAAAGCCGGCATGCGCGCCGGCAAAAAGCTCGCCCATGACGATTTCGCCGCCGTGGCCATGGATTTGATCGCGCGCGGGATAACCCGGCCGCAGCGGCTCGCATGCGTCGGCGGCAGCAACGGCGGGCTGCTCGTCGGCAACATGTTCACCCGCTATCCGGCGCTGTTCGGCGCCATCGAGTGCGCAGTTCCGCTTCTCGACATGCAGAGATACACCAAGCTCACTGCCGGCTCGAGCTGGATCAGCGAATACGGCGACCCGGACAACCCGGACGACTGGGCGTTTCTGCGCGGCATTTCCGCCTATCAGGCGGTCGAAGCCGGGCAGCAATATCCACCCATTCTGCTCACCACCTCAGCGCGCGACGATCGCGTCCATCCGGGTCACGCGCGCAAGATGGCGGCAAAACTCCTGGCGCTCGGCTATCGCGCGTATTTCTACGAGCCGCCTGAGGGCGGCCATGCCGGCGCCACCGACAACACGCAGCTCGCCTTCAAGATTGCGCTTGGCTTTGCCTTCCTGCGCAAGACGATTGCGCCGGAGATGGCGGCGCGGTAGCGCCCAACGCGATCCTCACGCGATGGCCGCGGGCAGATCCAGAAAAGGCGCGGCATGGCGCGTCGCCATCTCCAGGCAAACAGTCGCCGCAAGTTTGGCGGTTCAATCCGCCAAGCCCTCTTCCAGATCGGCGATAATGTCCTCGTGGTCCTCGATGCCGATCGACAGCCGCACCACGTCCGGCCCGGCGCCGGCTGCGGTCTTTTGCGCATCGCTGAGTTGCCGGTGGGTGGTGGATGCCGGATGAATGATCAACGAGCGCGTATCGCCGATATTGGCGAGATGCGAGAACAACTTGACATTGGAGACAAGCTTGACGCCGGCGTCGTAGCCGCCCTTGAGCCCGAAGGTGAACACCGCCCCGGCGCCGTTCGGACAATATTTCTTGGCGAGGTTATGAAAGCGATCGCCCGGCAGCCCCGGATAGCTGACCCATGCCACTTTCGGATGGTTGGAAATCCATTGCGCGACCGTCAGCGTGTTGTCGCAGTGCTTGCGCATGCGCAGCGGCAAGGTCTCGATGCCGGTGAGAATGAGAAAGGCGTTGAACGGAGACAGCGCCGACCCGATGTCGCGCAACGCCAGTACCCGGCAGGCGATGGCAAAGGCGAAATTGCCGAAGGTCTCGTGCAGCACGATGCCATGATATTCCGGCCTCGGCTCGCACAGCATCGGATAGCGGCGTTCGCGGGACCAGTTGAAGGTGCCGCCGTCAACGATCATGCCGCCGATCGAATTGCCATGACCGCCCAAGAATTTGGTCAGCGAATGCACGATGATATCGGCGCCGTGCTCGAACGGCCGGCACAGATACGGCGACGCCAGCGTGTTGTCGACGATGTAGGGCACGCCGGCCCGCTTGGCGACCTGTGCAACGGCGTCCATGTCGGTGATGACGCCGCCGGGATTGGCAATCGATTCGGTGAAGATCGCCTTGGTCTTGGGCGAGATGGCGCGTTCGAACGAAGAAATGTCGTCAGGATCGGCCCATACCACGTTCCAGCCGAAATTCTTGAACGCGTGATTGAACTGGTTGATCGAGCCGCCATAGAGCTTCTTCGACGCCACAAACTCGTCGCCGGGCTGCATCAGGCAATGAAACACCAGGACCTGCGCGGCATGGCCCGAGGCGACCGCGAGGCCGGCGGTGCCGCCTTCCAGCGCCGCGACGCGCTCTTCCAGCACCGCATTGGTCGGATTGCCGATGCGCGTGTAGATGTTGCCGAACGTCTGCAGTCCAAACAGCGAGGCGGCATGATCGACGCTCTCGAACACGTATGATGTCGTCTGGTAGATCGGCGTCGCGCGCGCGCCCGTGGTCGGATCGGGCTGCGCGCCCGCATGGACCGCAAGCGTCGAAAACCCCGGAATGCGTTCGGTCATCAGCAGATCCTTCTGGCAGGACGGTTATCTGCGTCATTTTCGTTTATAGGACGGGCAGGGGCCGTCAAGGCGCGCGGAAGCGCCGCTGTGAATGAAAGAAGGATTTTCCCTGCTCCGGCACCGAAACAGAAGCCGCTGTCGAAAACGAGGCGGCGCCTAATGTCCGCCGTCTCCGCGCTGCACGCGGTCGCTGGCGGCGGTGGCGCCGCCGGGAGCCGTGACGCGGTTGAGCGACATGCGCTGCACGCCGCCGATCGTCGCTTTCCTGGCGCTGATCGTGCGGGTGTTGACGCCCATCCAGGCGATTTCCGACGACAGCCGACCATACTCGATCTTCGGACAGCGGTTCATCACCACCTTCATGCCGTTGGCTTCGGCCAAAGCTGCCGCCTCGTCGTTGCGTACGCCAAGCTGCATCCAGATGACCGAGGGCGGCGGCTTGAGCGCGAGCGCCTCCTGCACGATCGGCAACGCATATTGCGAGCCGCGGAAAATATCGACCATGTCGACCGGCTCGGGAATGTCGGCCAGCCGCGCGTAGATGGGCTGGCCGACCATGGTTTCGCCGGCGTGCCCGGGATTGATCGGGATCATGCGATAGCCGCGCTCAAGCAAATATTTGAACGCGAAATAGCTCGGCCTGTTCTGCTTCTCCGAGGCGCCGACCATGGCAATGGTCTTTACGGTGTTGAGAATGCCGCGAATGTAGCTGTCGGAATAGGAATCGTGATTCATTGCAGTCTGCAATCCAATGTGGGATGGCCTGTTCAGCGATCCTGCCAGTTTGGCGGCCGCTTCTCGATGAAGGCCGCGATGCCTTCCTCGGCATCGCGCGCCAGCATGTTCTCCACCATCACGTCCGAAGCGTATTTGTAGGCTTCGGCGAGAGGCATTTCGATCTGGCGATAGAACGCTTCCTTGCCAATCTTGAGCGTCAGCGCCGACTTGGCGGCGATCTTCCTCGCCAGGCGAATCGCTTCCTCGCGCTCGCTGCCGGGCGTAACGACATGGTTGACCAGACCGATGCGGGCGGCTTCCTCCGCCGAGATGAAATCGCCGGTGAGCAGCATTTCCATGGCGTGCTTGCGCGACACGTTGCGCGACAGCGCCACCATCGGGGTCGAGCAGAACAGGCCGATATTGACGCCGGGAGTGGCGAACCGGGCGGTGCGCGAGGCGACCGCCAGGTCGCAGCTTGCCACCAGTTGGCAGCCGGCCGCGGTCGCCGTCGCCTGGACTGCGGCGATTACCGGCTGCGGCAGCATCACGATTTGCTGCATGACGCCGCTGCACAGGTCCATCACATGCTTGAAGAAGCCGCGTCCGCGATCCTCGTCGGAGCGGCGCGCATTGAGTTCTTTCAAGTCGTGGCCGGCGGAGAAAGCGGGGCCGTTCGCGGCAAGGACCACGGCGCGCACGTCGCGATCATGGGCGATTGCAGTAAGCGCATCGCCAAGCGCCTCCAGCATCGCCTCGGAAAGGCTGTTGCGGGCGTGCGGCCGATTGAGAGTGAGGATGGAAATCCCGGAAATGTCCTCGCGCAACAGCATCAATTGCGATGCGGTTGCGGCGGAATCGGCGGTCTGAATGCTCATGCTGCGACTTGTCATGCGGCGTGATCGTTTTGTGCACCTTATCCGATTTCGTCCCGGTGGAGGGAGCCGACGGCAAGGGCAGGGGGACGGTGCACAGGGAAATGGTCACGCCAGGGCCAAGGAGCAACATCGCTGAAGGCGTGTTCGGTATAATAATACCTCCGAAATAAATAGTTGAAGTCATGCATGAATCGATAGATTTTGGATTGACGATCGACCTTCCGGGGACTAAACACCAGCGCGGTGCCTGCCACGCTGGGCGCCCTTTCCAGACGGACGTGGACCATGAAAACCTATTCGGCCAAGCCTGCCGAAGTCGACAAGAAGTGGGTGATGATCGACGCCGATGGTCTTGTCGTCGGCCGCCTTGCCTCGATCGTGGCGCTGCGGCTTCGCGGCAAGCACAAGGCCACCTTCACGCCTCATGTCGACTGCGGCGACAACGTCATCGTCATCAATGCCGCCAAGGCGGTGCTGACCGGCCGCAAGGTGACGCAGAAGGTGTATCACAAACACACCGGCTTTATCGGCGGCATCAAGGAGCGGACGGCCAAGTCGATCCTGACGGGCCGTTTCCCCGAGCGTATTGTCGAAAAGGCGGTGGAGCGGATGCTGCCGCACGGGCCGCTCGGCCGCCGCCAGCTCGCGAACTTGCGGGTTTATCCGCACGGCGAGCATCCGCACGCAGCCCAGCAGCCGGAAAAGATCGATGTCGCGGCGATGAACCGTAAGAACAAGAGGAACGTGTGATGGCCGAGACGATCCAAACGCTCGAAGAACTGTCCACGCTCAAGCCGGCGGCGGCGCCGGCTCCGCCGAAATATGTGCAGAAGCTCGACAAGCAGGGCCGCGCCTATGCGACCGGCAAGCGCAAGGACGCGGTCGCGCGGGTCTGGATCAAGATGGGTGCAGGCAACATTGTGGTCAACCAGCGGCCGGTGGAGACCTATTTCGCCCGTCCGGTTCTGCGCATGATGATCCAGCAGCCCCTCGTTGCCGCCAGCCGCCAAGGTCAGTACGACGTGATTTGCACCGTCTCCGGCGGCGGGCTATCGGGCCAGGCGGGCGCCGTGCGTCACGGACTGTCCAAGGCGCTGATGCGCTACGAACCCGACCTGCGGTCGGTCCTCAAGCACGGCGGATTCCTCACCCGCGACCCGCGGGTGGTCGAGCGCAAGAAGTACGGCAAGGCCAAGGCGCGCCGCAGCTTCCAGTTCTCGAAGCGATAATTGGCGTTCCGCGACGCGCGCCGATTGTCCACGGACTCGGAATCCATAATCCCTATGGTCCAGGTGTAATTGACAGCGCGAATTCTGCATGCGTGACGGTTATGGATTCGGACTCGCGCCTTTGGCATGCCCCGGAATGATTCCTCAGAAAAACGCCATCGTACGGATTTCGATGCTCTCGCGCGGACGCGCGTGTGGCGGCGTTGTCGGATCCTCGAACGCGGTGTGCGCGGTCCAGCGGGCGCGGGCGTCTTTCATCGAGTCGAACACCTTGAAGACGTAGGCCTCCCCGCGTTGCATGCGCGGGAACCAGTACCATTCGTGCGCCGGATTGTACTTGATCGCATAGGTCTGGCCGATGCGCCCGGGCGCGCGTCGCTCCGAGATCACCATGTCGTCCGGCGACAGCGTCCTCGCGTCGGCCATGGCAAGCGGAAAAGTTTCGACCGGATGGCGGATCGGCCGCCAAGTCTGGATGATGGCAAAGCGGCGCTTAAGCAATTCGTCGGCCTCGTCGGGCAGGATGTCGCGTACGCGCTGCGGAGCCGACCATTCGGTGTAGTCGTT
>JASHOR010000145.1 GCA_030041005.1 Xanthobacteraceae bacterium | reverse complement strand
TCTGCGTGGTGCCGGCGGGCGGCGTGAAACTCGGATCGCCGGTGATCGTGATCGGATTGGCAATCGTGTAATTGCTGTCGAGATACGACAGCGTGGTGCCCGCCGCCATCGCCAGCGGACCGCTGCCGAGCGCGCTGTCGTTGCCGATGACAAGCGTGCCGCCGCTCAACGTCGTGCCGCCGGTATAGGTGTTGGCGTCGGACAACGTCAGCGTGCCAGTGCCGGTCTTGACCAGCGAGCCGCCGACGGCGGGGAAACCGCTGCATTCGGTACCGGTCGGGCCGCAATCGGAGATAACGCCGGTGACGGTCGTGCTCAGGTTGTTGCCGCCGACAGTGAGCTGATTGGCGCCCAGATAGTAGTCGCCGGCGCCGGCGATCGAGCCGGCGGAGAGCGCATTGTCGCCGTTAGGACCGGAGCTTTCGGAAAAATCGACCACACCGCCCGCATTGTTGGTAATGGCAGCGTTGCCTCCCGTGCTGTAGTCGTTGAAGAACATGGTACCGTTGTTAACGATGGTGGCATTGCCGGCCATGCTGCTGTCGTAAAAACGAAGGCCGGTGCTGCTGTTGTTGGTGATGATGGCGTTGCCAGCCGTGCTGGCATCGGTGAACTCAACGGTCCCGTTGTCGGTGATAGTGGCGTTGCCGGCCGTGCTGTTCTGTCTAAACTGGACAAAGCCGTTGACGGCAATGACGGCGCTGCCGCCGTTGATAAGGATACCGGCGCCGGTAAATAACAATTCTTGTGATCCAGGATCACTGAACGTGTAATTGGACGCTCCGGCGTTGAACGTCCAGCCGCCGATCGCCGTGTCCGTCGAGATTGTGAGGCTGGTAGTGCTCGACGTGCCGAAGAAGGCGGTGCCGGTGGGTACCGTGCCGCTACTCCAGTTGTTGCTGGCATCGAAATCGTTGCTGCTTGGGCTGGCAAGCCAAGTAGCATTCTGTGCCCGCGCCGGGCCGGCGAGCATCACAACCAGGGCAAATACGACGGCGAAAGCCGCCACGGCCGCCAGCCGCGTCCCGAACGCGCCGCAAAGCAGCCAAGCTTTTGCGCAAAAAGATGCCGCCCCGCGCGCGGTCGCGCCGCGGCACCCGCCCGACCTAAGCTCGGCTCGGGACATGACCCGAAGCCCCCGCACGCCCCCTTGGGATGCAATGACATTATTGAAAACATGCGGGCGCCGGCAATGGCCTAATCGCGCCATTCGCGCTTGCACGGCCGATTTCGCCGCCCTGTGGCGAAACCAGCACACGTTATGCACGCGCCGGCGTGCCGCCTCGCGCGGGCGCTCTCGGCGCATGCCGGCGATGGCTCGTTGGCTGAGATCACTTAATCTCCGCTCAGTGCCACGAACTGCCGTGAGCATGGGCCGTAAAGCTTATGCTCGGCTCGTGCCGATAGTGTTTGCGACGATCGAGAGTGGACTGACAGCAGGCCGAGGCCCATGCGCCGCCCAAAATCGCTGCCGGCAGCGATATTTGGTACGCGATCGCACCTATTCGAAACCAATGCCGCCTGGTGGCTCCGTCCACACCAGCGGCATCTCGACCGCACATCGGAAGCCGGTCGGCTCATAGTCAAGTTGAGCATTCTGAAAAGTCGATTGGATTAAGAGCGAGCCAAAACCTTTCTGCGATGGTTCTTTGACCGCGGGCCCATTTTGCTCACGCCATCTTAATCGCAGACTGTGACTGTCCCTATGGGCAATGAGATTCCAAGCGACCTCGATTTTTCCGGCTTTGTTGGACAAAGCACCATATTTCACAGCGTTGGTGCTGAGTTCGTGCAACAACAGCGATAAATCTTGCGCCTGCTTGGGCCCAAGGCCGACCTCCGGTCCTCCGATCAAGACGCGAGAGGTGAACGGCTTCAGATGCAAAGCGACAAGGTCGCGTACAGTCAGACTTCCGCTTGCGGTCTTGGCAATTTGCCTATTGGCTCGCGCCAGGGCGAGAAGTCGTCCCTCGAACGCTTCCCGTATTGCCTTGTTGGGCATTGTTTTATGTGCGATGGCTTGGACGAGCGCGAGCAAATTGTTGCTGCGGTGCTGGACCTCTCGAACCAGCAATTGCTCGATCTCCTGCGCCCGTTTCCGCTCCAAATAGTCGGCCGCTTGCCTCAATAGCAAATCAAGGAAATGCAATTCCCAGGCGCCGGGACGGCGCGGCTCATGGAAGTGAACCGAGATCAATCCCAATATGGCGCCGTCACCGCCCACGAGCGGAGTGAAAGTCACGGCGAGCACTTTTTCATCGAGAAGAACTTTTTGGAAAGGTTGCCCAAGGAAAGTGTCACTGTTCAGGACGTCCTCGACAATGACTCTTCTAAGCTGTTGAAGCGGCGCTCCCCATGCTGAGCCGTTGCCACTCGTGCTTGTAAAGAATGAGATAGATGGTGCCGCAAAGCCTTGCTGTGCGGCGATGCGCAGACTTGCTGTGGCGACTTCCAGCAGTTGAATAATGCCCTTGTCCGCTCTGGTGATCGTGATTGCTGCGCTCAATATCTTCCGGAGGCATTCGTCAAAAGTTATACGCGGGTTGAGGCAGTGTTCTCCCACCTCCCTGAGTAGCGTCATGGCGGCATAATCAGCGGCGACGCGAGCCTCCGCTTCGCGTTTCTCCGTTACGTCGCTGAGGGATGCTATCCAACCGCGAACATGTCCGTTGGCGTCCCGGTCGGGGACGTAAGTGAATTGGACCCTGCGAGGGCCAGCGCCCAAATACTTCACGACGGTCTCGTATTCGACGCGCTCGCCCTGCAAGACCCTGCGGATGTACGGGATGAGGGTCTCGAGTGCTTCCGTCCCTATGAAGTCGACAATCGGTCTGCCTTCGAGGTCCTCCGGTCGTCGACCCATCCTCGCCGCATAGGCCTTGCTTACGTTGGCGTACTTGAGATCGGCGGTGCAGCGGGTGAGAAAAAATGGCGTGCCGTTGAGGACGGTCAGCAACTCGTTCTGGCCCGCAGCCGGGGCTGTCGAGCCGACTTCCGGCTGCCCAGGAGACCTTACGTTCATTGCGGCCGACGCTTTTACACTCGGGTCGCAGTGTTATCGGATTTCAGACTCCGCTTTGCCTGCAGGGTAAGTAGAATAAAACTTTGCGCTCTTGCCCGATGGAACCTCATATCGCGCCTTTTGTTCCACAGAAGGAGCACGGGTAATGCTACACCGTTATTAGCGCTTATTGGCGTTTATTAGCGCCTTCTTGCGTCGCGGCGGATTAGGCTGGCCGATGTCCGTTGTGGGTCACGGGGCACGTCCGCTTTGGCCCCTGTAGCTTCCGCGGCAGTGGGACGCGGAGATCGGCTGCGAAGTGCCGATTGAGGAACTCCGCCGTACCAGTGCTATGCCCTGGTCCCTGTCGGCTTTTCTACTGCACCGCCGCTCTCGGACCAATCAAAGCACCGGCGCGTGAACTGATCCGATGTCTGAGGAGCGCTCAAAGGTTTGCCGCCGGCGCTCTCATCCTCTTAGATCAGCGGATATGCGGCGTGCGACAGGTAAAGCAGCATCGCGGCTCCGAGAAAGGCGATCATGGCGCCCAACGCCAGATCAAAACGCTCGCCGGGGCTGGCAACATGGTTGTCGCTGTCGATGTCCTTAGCGGTTTGAACAAAGCGCCAGCCGGCGATCGCGATAATGGCGATGCCGAGCACGACGAAGGCGAGGCCGGCGGCGTCGGCAAACGCTCCGCCGTGAGGGGAGATCTTCCGCTGCGTGGCGAGTGGTGCAGCGTATCTCAGGAACAGATCGAATCGCTCAATCACAAAGCCGAAGGCCATGATCGCGATAGCGGTTCGCACCCAGGCAAGAAAGGTACGCTCATTGGCGGCGTGATCGCTGTAGCGGTTGATCATTGCAGTACCTCGTAAGATCGCCGCACATGATAGCGCCAAAACATAGCGCCAAAACGGAACCATCGATTCAAACTGTGCACGAAAGTTTGCGCAAGTGGAGCCGTCAATCTCATTGCGATTATTTCGGCCACCGGCCAAATGACCGCACGTCGGCCACACGCGGCGCTTAGTCCGCGTCGGTCATGGCTGCTCGCGCGACAATGATACTAACGATGACACGAAAGAATCGCTCAGTGCATTTGCAGGTGAGCCTTGCGGATCGTACGGCCATAATTGTCATAATCGTTGCGAAGAATAGTGCCGAAATCCGCGCCGCACTGCCCGCCCGAAATGAAGCCGAGCGAGGCGAATTTCGCCTTGATATTCGGTGCCTTGATCGCGTTCGAAAACCAACGCGTGAGGCGGTTTATGGTCGTTTGCGGCGTTTTTGCCGGCGCCACCACGCCGCCGTAGAACTCAGCCTCAACATCCTTGTAGCCCGACTCGATCACGGTCGGTACGTTTGGCAACGTCGGCACGCGCGCCCCCGCGGTCGTGGCGAGCGCACGCAGCTTGCCGGTCTGTATTTGGCCCTGCAGCGTCGTGAGGTCGGCTTGAGCCGCCGTCACCTGATGCGCCAATAGCGCCTGGATCGCCGGTGTGTAGCCGGTAAACGGGACGAAAGTGATATCGACCTTGGCCGCCTGCTCGAGCATTTCGAACGCGACCTGGGAGGCGGTCGCCGGACCGATGGTGCCGTACGTCAAAGCGCCCGGCTCCGCATGCGCCGCGGCGATGAAATCGGCGAGCGTGCGGTAGGGAGAGTCCCTGTTGACGACGATGAGCGGCGGAAAGGCCGCAAGTTCGCAAATCGGCACGAAATCCGTCAAGGCATGGTAATTGAGCTTACGCACATGAGGCAAAACAACGAATGATGGTGACATGATCAGCAAGGTGTTGCCGTCGGGAGCCGCGCGCGAGACGTATTCCGTTCCGATCTCGGTGCCGGCGCCGGGATGACTCTCGACCACCATTGATGGACCGCCCGAGGCACCGATCTGTTGCGCCA
>JASHOR010000144.1 GCA_030041005.1 Xanthobacteraceae bacterium | reverse complement strand
GAAATATTCCCCTGACCTGAACCCTATCGAGCAGGTCTTCGCCAAGCTCAAACACTTGCTGCGAAAGGCCGAAGCGCGAACCTTCGAGGCCATTTGCCTCGCCCTCGGCAAGGCCCTTCACGCGTTCACTCCAGACCAATGCACCAACTACTTCGCAAACTCAGGATATAGACGAACCTAAAATCATCACGCTCTAGTACCGAGTCCGATCAGATTGAATCGTCATTGCGAGCCAACGGACCCGCACGAAGTCGCGCGGTCCAATGACAGGCTCCGCGAGGCAATCCAGCGCCGAAAAATCAAATTTTGGATTGCTTCGTCGCCCCGCTGGGGCTCCTCGCAATGACGACGCAAACCGCTGTACGATGGATCATGGTTTAGTGCGGCTGCTGCGAGCCGGGGAACAGGCTCGCCAGTTCGACCTTCACACCCGGGCCCATAGTGGAAGAGATCGCCACCCGGTTGATGTAATGGCCCTTGGCGCCCGCCGGCCGCGCTTTTTGCACCGCGTCGGCGAAGGCCATGATGTTTTCCACCAGCTTGTCGGCACCGAAGGATGCCTTACCGACCCCGGCCTGCACGATACCGGCTTTTTCCACACGGAATTCAACCGATCCGCCCTTGGCGCCCCTGACCGCGCTGGTCACGTCCATGGTTACAGTGCCGACTTTGGGATTGGGCATGAGCCCGCGCGGGCCTAAAACCTTGCCGAGACGCCCGACCAGGGGCATCAGATCGGGCGTCGCTACGACGCGGTCGAAGTCGATATTGCCGGCCTGCACCTTCTCCACCAAATCCTCGGCGCCAACCACGTCGGCGCCCGCGGCCTTAGCTTCGTCTGCCTTGACGCCGCGCGCGAACACCGCAACGCGCACCGCGCGACCGGAGCCGTTCGGCAGATTGACAACGCCGCGCACCATCTGGTCGGCGTGACGTGGGTCGACACCGAGATTCATCGCCACTTCAATGGTCTCATCGAATTTGGCCTTGGCGCGTTCCTTGACGAGCTTCACCGCCTCGGGAAGCGGATAAAGCTTCTCGCGGTCGATGCCCTCGCGGGCGCTCTTGGCCCGTTTGCCCAGCGTGCTCATGCCTTCACCTCCAGCCCCATGGATCGCGCCGAGCCTTCCACCATGCGCATCGCCGCCTCGACCGTATCGCAGTTCAAATCCTTCATCTTCTGCTCGGCTATTTCGCGCACCTGCGCCTTGGTCACCGAGCCGGCGATGTCGCGGCCGGGAGTCTTCGAGCCACTCTCAAGCTTCGCCGCTTTCTTCAAGAAGTGCGACACCGGCGGCGTGCGCAATTCGAAGGAAAATGAACGGTCGGCGTACACCGTAATTGTCACCGGGATCGGTGCGCCCTTTTCCAGTTTCTGCGTCTGCGCGTTGAACGCCTTGCAGAACTCCATGATGTTGAGGCCGCGCTGGCCGAGTGCGGGGCCGATCGGCGGGGACGGATTGGCCGCCCCGGCCGGCACCTGCAACTTCACATATCCGGTAATTTTCTTTGCCATGCTTCACTCCTTTGGTGGTGCGGCTCGCAGCGGCTGGCAGAACCGCCGCTTGCCTTCCACGTCGCTCCTCCGTTTTCCCATTTGCGGGAAGAGGTGAACCTATAATCTCTCGACCTGCTCGCACTCCAATTCCACCGGCACGGTGCGGCCATAGATCGTGACCTCCAGCTTGAGGAAGGACCGATCCTCATCGACGTCCTCGACCATCGCATTAAACGATGTAAACGGGCCACTCGACACCCGCACCACATCGCCCCGCTCGAGCTGATCGGCAGCGTCAGGCGTCATAGTTTCTCCACCTGCCCAAACTCCAGCTCGACGGGCGTGGCGCGGCCGAAGATCGACACCGCAACCTTCACCCGCGAACGGCCTTCGTCCACTTCCTCGACCGTACCGTTGAAAGAGGCGAACGGGCCATCGGACACCCGCACCTGTTCGCCCACCTCAAACGACACCGAAGGCTTCGGTCGCTCGATACCTTCCTGAACCTGATGGATGATGCGCTGCGCCTCGGCCTCGGCAAGCGGCATCGGCTTGTTGTCGGAGCCAAGGAAGCCGGTCACCTTCGGCGTGTTCTTGATCAGGTGATAGGCCTCGTCGGTCATTTCCATTTTTACCAGCACGTAGCCCGGAAAAAACTTGCGCTCGGCCGGAACTTTGCGGCCGTGCCGCACCTCGACGACTTTTTCTTTGGGGACCAGGATTTCCTCAAACAGGCCGGAAAGCCCGCGCTGCTTGGCCTGCTCCTTGATCGAGTCCGCGACCTTGTTCTCGAAATTCGAGTAGGCGTGGACCGCGTACCACCGGGCTGTCATGTCATGAAATCCCAGACAATGCCGCTCACGCGTTGATGCCGAGTATGTAGCTGACGGCGATGCGCATCACCTGATCGGCCAGAAGGAAGAAGATTGCCGCGATGAACACCATGACGAACACCATGATGGTGGTCACGGTCGTCTCCTTGCGGGTCGGCCAAGTCACCTTCTGGGTTTCGTCGCGTACTTCCTGCAGGAACTTGAACGGGCTCACCCGGGGTCTGCGGGGCTTGTCGACGGACCGCTGTTCCGCCTGCTTACGCCGCGCCACCTCTTGGCCGCGCTCGGGCCTGCCGCCGGAAGTCCGGGTCGGACTTGCGACATTATCGTCGTCGACGTTCGCTCCGCCGCCGCGCGATTGCCGAGCATTCATGTTCGCTCACCGGTCTCCAGGCGATCGGACAAGCCCTGTCCGCCCACACAAACGCCTATCGTCAAGCCAAATAGGTATTCCCCGCCCAAGTTGAAGGACGAGACCGACAGGCGGTGCCTTTTGGGAATACGCTCGTCGCGGAAGTCCGTCGCCGGGCCGCTGACGATGCCGGCTTACTTACTGCCGGCCAAGCGCAGCGTCAAGGCTTTGTCCGGCCTGCTTCGTCAATGTAAGCCCGACCGCGCGGCAGCCGAGATCGCTTCGCGGGCCTGTTCCTGGCATCGAAACGAGCAAACTTCCTAGTGTGGCGGTTCAGAAGTCCGCATCATTCCTGCCGCGGGCTCGTCATGCGGAGTTCTGAACCAAAACCACACTAGATCAATAAGTTGCTAGTGTCCTTCGATTCCGAAGTTCGCAAATGAGGGTGCCGCGTAATGATGCGAACTTCGGAATCGGGACACCGGTGTGGCGGTTCAGAAGTCCGCATCATTCCTGCCGCGGGCTCGTCATGCGGATTTCTGAACCAAGCCACACGAGATCAATAAGTTGCCAGTGTCCTTCGATTCCGAAGTTCGCAGACGGAATCGAGACACGAGTTGTTTGCTTTGTTCCCGTCTTGGCAGGAGTGGAGGGACTCGAACCCCCAACCCCCGGTTTTGGAGACCGGTGCTCTGGCCAATTGAGCTACACTCCTTCGCGGCGGCATTGTCATGCCCCCTGCGAGGCGCCGGCGCAACCCCCGTCCGCGAGGCGGTCGCCGGAGGTTTATCGCGTCGGTCTCTCCGCGCGCTTTGCGCGCAGTGACGGCGCGCGGTCTTTCGCTATGATGGATGCAGGGGCGCGCGTCCGTTTGGATTTTCGCTGGAGGAAGCTGATGCCTGGGACGGCAGAAAAAAAACCATTCGCTGTGTGGACTGTGACACTGGTCGCGCTCGGCGCGCTGGCGCTTATCGGCAATGCCCAAGCGCAAGGCGCTTCCGCTCCCGATCTTGCGGGCACCTACCAGTGCAAGCCCAATCCGAATCCGTGCACCTGGCCCGGCGCCTCGCCGTCAATTTCTCAAACCGGCGACAAGCTGCAGATCAAAGGCGACAATGGCGCCATTGCCGACGCCACGATGACCAGCAACACGACCGTCAGCGCCGCCGCCACGTTCAATTCGCTCGGCGTTATCCGCGCCGATCACTCGATCGACTGGTCCGACGGCACCAAGTGGACCAAGCAATAAATCCTGGCGCCATTGTCTCGGTTCGGTGACGCGATCGGGCGCAAACTGCCGGCCAGGCTGACGAGGAATGCCGACGCTGCCGTCGGCATCAGGTCATTGCGCGGCGGGCTGCAGCTCGTTATATTAGCAGTGCAGCTAGCCTGAGTTGCGGGCACGCGCAAAGAAACTCTGAAATTTGACCGTCGGGCCCGCCCTCAGCGGCGGGCCGATGGCTTTTGGATTCTGCAAATGAATCACACGAACCGAACCGATCATATTCGGATCACCTCGCATCCGGAGCCTGGCGGCAAGGCGCGCTTTCCGATTCATTGGGGGGCGGCAAGCGCACGCGAGCGCGGACCAGTCATCGGCACGGTGTCGCGTCCAGGCGATCGCAACGCCATCGGCAGCCACGGCGGCTCGTACGCACTCTACCGGGCACTTGCGGTCTCCTCCGGCGCACTTGATCCGATCCGCCGACCGGACCTCACCAACACCCATCCGGCGGTGAACATCGGCCCGTTCGCGCAATGGAGCGAGCCGGAGCGCATCGTCTCGCTGGATCCCTGGGGCCACGTCGCTGCCGACGCATTCAAGGCGGAGATCGCCGAAGGCGTCGACATCCGTCCGACAATCGCCATCACCAAGGCGCGGCTCGATCTCCAGGAAATGCAGAGCGCGCTTGCCGCCGGCCGGCTCAAGGCCGATGGCGAGATCGTCCACAGGAACGGCAGCATCGCCGTGTCCAAGATTGCCATCGATCCGGTGTGGTATCTGCCCGGCATCGCCCAGCGCTTCGGCTGTGCGGAGACGCTGTTGCGCCGCACGTTGTTCGAACAAACAGCGGGCATGTTTCCGGAACTGGTCACGCGTCCGGACATGGACGTGTTCCTGCCGCCGATCGGCGGCACGACGATCTATCTGTTCGGCGATCCGGCCAAGCTCTCCGATCCGGCAACGAAAATCACTTGCCGGGTGCACGACGAGTGCAACGGTTCCGATGTGTTTGGTTCCGACATTTGCACCTGCCGGCCCTATCTCATCCACGGCATCGAGGAATGCGCGCGCGGCGCCCAATCCGGCGGCCTCGGCATCATCGTCTATAACCGCAAGGAAGGCCGCGCGCTCGGCGAGGTCACCAAATTTCTGGTCTACAACGCGCGCAAACGCCAGGAAGGCGGCGACGTGGCCAGCGCCTATTTCGAACGCACCGAATGCGTCGCTGGCGTGCAAGACGCGCGCTTCCAGCAATTGATGCCCGACGCCCTTCACTGGCTCGGCTTGCGGCGCATCGATCGTTTCGTGTCGATGAGCGACATGAAATATGACGCGCTGGTCGGCCAGGGCATCGACGTGGTGGAGCGCGTCGCTCTGCCCGATGAACTGGTCCCGGCCGACGCCCACGTGGAAATCGCCGCCAAAAAGGCCGCCGGTTATTTTTCGCCCGAGCCGCAACCCGCCAACGCGGGCGACACGGCAGGGCGCTCGCTCGATAAATATTGAGCTGGGCTATTCCAGGCTCGCCATGAACGCCGATACGGCCGCCGCCCTTTCGCTTTTGAACGCCGCGGCCGTTCGCGCGCGCGCCAACCGCATGCTGTCGCTCGGTCTCGACGACCGGCTGCCGCATTTTCGCGTCGATCCGGTCCGTCTCGATGAAGCGGCCGATCTGGTCGCTGCCGTGACGCGGAAAAGCTATCCCTCGCTCGACGTGCCGTTTCATTCGCGCTGGCGGCATTTCGTGGTTGACGGGACGGACCGTTACCAAATGCTCGCCGACCGCTCCCCGGCGCACGACCGGACCGAACGTGCGCGCACCGCGTTCGATCTGGCCATCGTCAGCGTGCTCCTCGACGCCGGTGCCGGCGCGCGGTGGCGCTACCGCGATGCCGCGAGCGGTCGGAGTTTTGGCCGCTCGGAGGGGCTGGCGCTTGCCAGCCTGGACATGTTCGCGCGCGGGATATTCTCCTGCGATCCGCAGAAGTCGCCGTTGCGCGCAGACGCGACGGTTTTGGCGCAGGTGGATATCGCCACCCTGGCGGACGGATTCCAGGTCGGGCCGGACAATCCGCTCGTCGGCTTGCAGGGACGCGCCCAATTGCTGCGCGCGCTCGGACGGCTTGCGCTCGCGCGCCCGGAGATCTTCGGTCGCGCCGACATCCCTCGACCCGGCGGTTTCTTCGACCATCTCGCCGCGAAGGCCGACAACGGCGCTATTCCCGCGCCTCTGATCCTGTCCGAGCTTCTCCAGCAATTCGGCTCGATCTGGCCGTCGCGACTTTCGCTTGGCGGGGTCCCGCTTGGCGACTGCTGGCATCATCCGGCGATCGAGGCCGAGGATGCGACGACCGGATTGTTGCCGCTGCACAAGCTCTCGCAATGGCTCACGTATTCGCTGGTCGAGCCGCTTCAGCGGGCGGGCTTTGCCGTCACCGACATCGACGGCCTGACCGGTCTTGCCGAATATCGAAACGGCGGGTTGTTCGTCGACACCGGCGTGCTGGCGCTGCGCGATAGCGACGAAGCCGCACGCGAACACGATGTCGGCTCGCCGCTCGTCGTCGAATGGCGCGCGCTTACGGTGGCGCTGCTCGACCGGCTGGCGTCCGCCGTGCGCGCCAGGCTGAACAAAGACGCGTCGGATCTGCCCCTCGGCAAGATTCTTCAGGGCGGAAGCTGGATGGCAGGGCGCGAATTGGCGTTCGCCAGCCGGACCGATGGCAGTGCGCCCATCAAGGTGATCAGCGACGGAACCGTTTTCTAAAGGCAAATGAGACGATAGAGCACTGCGGGAGAGGATGAACATGCAGGGCGTCAAAGTGGTCGATCATCCGCTGGTGCAGCATAAGCTCACGCTGATTCGCGACAAATCCCGCTCGACCAAGTCCTTTCGCGAACTTCTCAAGGAAATCGGCATGCTGCTCTGCTACGAGGTCACGCGCGACTTGCCGCTGACCGACGTCGAGATCGAAACCCCGCTGGCGACGATGACGGCGCGGCGCATCGCCGGGAAAAAGCTGGTGTTTGCGCCAATCCTGCGGTCCGGGACGACGTTCGCGGAAGGCATGCTCGATCTCGTGCCGGCGGCGCGGGTCGCTCACATTGGGCTGTACCGCGAGCCTGAGACATTTGCCGCGGTGGAATATTACTTCAAGGCGCCGACCGATCTCGCCGAACGGTTGGTCATCGTTGTTTCGCCGGTGCTCGCCACCGGCAATACCGCGGTCGCCGCTGTCGACCGCTTGAAGGAACGCGGCGCCGCTGAAATCCGGCTTGTCACGCTGATCTGCGCGCCGCCCGGAATCGAGCACATGCGGGCTCTGCATCCCAACGTCCCCATCTGGACGGCCGCGATCGACGAGGCGCTCGATGACAATGCCTTTATCGTGCCCGGACTCGGCGACGCGGGCGATCGGGCCTACGGAACGAAGTGAGATCGACCACGAGCAAGGAGGACCGCTCATGCGAGGCCTTGCAATTGTCGTTTGCCTTCTGTTGTTCGGTGCCACGGGCGCGCGCGCCGAGCCGCAATGGCTGACACTGCCGCCGACCCCGACCCTGCCCGCGGCGGTAAAGAGCGGATATGCGCCGGTGAACGGCATCAAGATCTGGTACGCGGAATTCGGCCACGGCGCGCCGGTTGTCCTCCTGCATGGCGGGCTTGCCAACGCCAATTACTGGGGACTTCTGGTGCGGGCGCTCGCTCCGCACTATCGCGTCATCGTCATGGACAGCCGCGGTCACGGTCGTTCGTCGCGCGACGGGCGGCCGTTCGGCTACGATCTGATGGCTGCAGACGTTTTGGCGCTGATGGATTATCTGAAGGTCGAAAAAACCGCCCTCATCGGCTGGAGCGACGGCGCCATTATCGGGCTCGACATCGCGATGCACCATCCCGACCGGCTGACGAAGCTGTTCGCCTTTGCGGCGAATTCCGACCCGAGCGCCGTCAAGAACGTCGACAAGAGCCCGGTGTTCACCGCCTTCATCGCCCGCGCCCGCAAGGAATACGAACAACTTTCGCCGACGCCGAAGGAATACGACGCCTTTCTGCAACAGATCGAAAAAATGTGGGCGACGCAGCCGCATTGGGCCGCGGCCGAGCTGCACACCATCAAGGTTCCGACCTGGATCGTCGACGCCGATCACGACGAGGCGATCAAGCGCGACAATACGCTGTTCATGGCCGACAACATCCCGGACAGCGGCCTTCTGATCCAACCGCAGGTGAGTCACTTCTCGTTCCTGCAGGATCCGGCGCAGTTTGACGGCGACGTGCTGCATTTTTTGCAGCACGTGCCGGGAAAGTGATCGGCCGTGAGGATGCCCTCAACTCGTCGGCATCGATTACCGGCGGTTACTCGCGAGCTATAAAAGCGGAGAGCGCGAACAATCGCCCCGCCGCGGTGTTTATCATGGCAAAGTCATGAGGCGAGCCATGAAAGCTTCGATTTTCGCATTCGGAATTTTCCTTGCCGCTGCGGTGCTAGGTACCCCGGCGCAGGCGCAAAACTATCCGTGGTGCGCCTATTACAGCGGCCGGGACGGTGGCGGGGAAAACTGCGGCTTCACCACCCGCGAGCAGTGCATGGCAACAATCAGCGGCATTGGCGGTTTCTGCAATCGCAATACCCAATACGTCCCGCCGCCCGGCCCGACATATCGTCGACGGCCGAGGTATAACGCCCAGGAATGACGGCCCGAGAGTGATGGTCCAAGAGTGACGGGCCAGGAGTGACTGGCCAGGAGTGACGGCCCGAGAGTGACTTGGCCGTCGGATTTGGTTTGGTCCGACAGCCCTGCGGCGTCGCTGTCCCGGTGCGCCTGAGCCGCCACGCTGTCTGCAGCTCTGGGGTTAATGCGCCGCAGCGGCGCTGGCGCGGCTCATTGAAAATCTGGAGCGGGTGAAGGGAATCGAACCCTCGTCATAAGCTTGGAAGGCTTCTGCTCTACCATTGAGCTACACCCGCGCCGGCCGCGAACCTATGGCATAGGCGGCAGAATACAACATCCCCGCCGCGGTAAAAATCAGGCTAAAGTGAGCGAACAGCCGGCCGCAACGCAATGCCGGCGAGGAGATTCATGCCCGAAGCGTCTTCGCAATTGGCGGTCTCGCTGTGGCGCGGCGGCGAAGATGGCCGCTACCAGACCTACGGCGTGCCGCGGCGCGATAATCAGACCGTGCTCGATGTAGTCACCTACGTGCAGCGCCATATCGATCCGACGCTGTCCTACCGCTTCGCCTGCCGTGTGGGCATGTGCGGCTCCTGCGCCATGACCGTCAACGGCCGGCCGCGCTGGACCTGCCGCACCCATGTGGCCAAGGTGGCGCGGAGCGACCGACTGGAAATCGGGCCGCTGGAAAATCTCCCGGTGATCAAGGACTTGGCGACCGACATGCAGCCCTTTTTTGAGAAATGGCAGCAAGCTAAAGGCGTTTTTGCGCCGTCGGCGACAAGGCGCGACGCCATCGCGCAAATTCAGCCCGACAGCCCGGCACGCATCGCTGCCGACGCCGGGATCGAATGCATCAATTGCGGCGTCTGCTATGCCGCCTGCGACACGGTGCGCTGGAACGCGGATTATCTCGGCCCGGCGGCGCTCAATCGTGCCTGGACGCTCTTCAACGACGCGCGCGATGCCGGCAATTCGGCGCGGATGGCGGCAGTCGCCGCCTCCGGCGGCTGCCATTCCTGCCACTCGCATCAATCGTGCCAGGAGCACTGCCCGCTGTCGCTCAATCCCACCGCCTCGATCGCGGGCTTAAAGCGGCGCACGGCTTTGGCGTATCTCAAGGGCGAGTTGAAAGCATGAATGCCCGTCTCTACGTCTGGCAGCGGGCGACGGCGGCGGTGATGGCACCGTTCGTTCTCGTCCATATCGCCGTCATCTTTTATGCCACGCGCGCCGGATTGTCGGCGGCAGATATTCTCTCTCGCACGCACGACAGCATCGCCTGGGCGATTTTCTATAGTGTCTTCGTGGCCGCAGTGTCGCTCCATGCGTCGATCGGCGTGCGCAACGTGCTCGCCGAATGGTCGCCGCTCGGCGAACGTCAAGCCGGGTTTTTAGCACTCGCGCTCGGCCTGCTGCTCGCAGCGTTGGGCTTCCACGCAGTCTTCGCGCTGGTCGTGGCATGAAGACGCGCGCACTCGGCCCCCGCGGCAGCACGCTGTGGATCGCGGCGATGATCCATCGGCTGTCCGGCTTGGCGCTGGCGATCTTCCTGCCGGTACATTTCTTTGTCCTTTCGCTCGCCTTCCACGGCGGAGCGCGGCTCGAGGGTTTTCTGCGCTGGACCGATCAGCCGCTGGTCAAGCTCTCCGAGGTGGGCTTGGTGTTCTTGCTGACGGTGCATCTGCTGGGCGGCGTCCGCGTGCTGGTGATCGAGAATTTCGATTGGCACGACGGGCAGAAGCAGCTCGCCATGCTCGCCGCGAGCGTTTCGGCGGTCGTTGCCTTCGTCTTTCTGGTGCGGGTGTTCTGAAACGATGAACATCGAGCAGCTCAAGACCGACGTTCTGATCTTAGGCACCGGCGGCGCCGGGCTGTTCGCCGCCCTGCACGCGCACAAGGCCAATCCCGATCTCGACATCAGCATCGTGAGCAAGGGACTGCTCGGCAAATGCGGCTGCACGCGCATGGTGCAAGGTGGCTACAACGTCGCGCTCAATCCGGGCGATTCGGTCGAGCGCCATTTCATGGACACGATCGAAGGCGGCAAATGGCTGCCGCATCAGGCGCTGGCGTGGACGCTGGTGACGACCGCGATCGAGCGCGTGCACGAGCTCGAAAACGAAATCGGCTGCTTCTTCGATCGCAATCCCGACGGCACGCTGCATGGCAAGGCTTTTGCCGGCCAAACGTTCGACCGGACCGTGCACAAGGGCGACCTCACCGGCATCGAGATCGTCAACCGGCTCATGGAGCAGGTGTGGGCCCGCCCAAGCATACGACGGCTCGAAGAGCATCGCGCTGTGGCGCTCGTTCCCGCAAAGGACGGAACGCTGGCCGGCGCCCTCTTGATCGATGTGCGCAGCGGCGCATTCCGCTTCGTGGCGGCGCAGGCCGTGCTGCTCGCCACCGGCGGCGGCCCGACCATGTACCGCTATCACACGCCCTCGGGCGACAAGAGCATGGACGGTTTGGCGATGGCGCTCCGCCTCGGCTTGCCGCTGCGCGACATGGAGATGGTGCAGTTCCATCCGACCGGACTCCTCGCCGGAACGGACACGCGGATGACCGGAACTGTCCTGGAAGAAGGGCTGCGCGGTGCCGGCGGGCATCTCCTCAACGGCGCCCTGCACCGCTTCATGGCCGATTACGACGAAAGACTCGAACGCGCCACCCGTGACGTGGTGAGCCGCGCCCTCGACGCCGAGATGCGCGCCGGGCGCACCACGCCCAATGGCGGCGTCTATATCAAGATGAGCCATCTCGGCCCCGCCAAGGTGGCAAAGGAGTTCAAGGGCATGGTTGAGCGTTGCCGGGATTGCGGCTTCGACCTTGCCGGCGGCCTGGTCGAAGTGGTGCCGACCGCGCATTATTTCATGGGCGGCGTGATGTGTGGCGTGGATACCGCCACCGATTGTTCCGGCCTGTTCGTCGCCGGAGAGGACGCAAGCGGCATGCACGGCGCCAACCGGCTCGGCGGCAACGGGGTCGCCAACTCGACGGTTTTCGGCGGCATCGCGGGCGATGTCATGCCGCGCTGGATTGCCGACAACAGGCCGGGACATCGGGCTCCCGACGCCGAGGCCCTCGATGCGGAAGTGCAGCGCGCGCTGCATCCATTCGCGCGAAAGCCCGGCGACCTCAACGCGCTGCGGGAAAAGCTTCTGGACACGATGTGGGACGATGTCGGCGTGGTTCGCGACCGCGCCGGTCTCGAACGCGGCGCCGCCGCGCTCGATCAAATCGAGGCGGAGCTGTTGTCGATGGGCGTCGCCGATACCGACCGCCGCTTCAATCTGACCTGGAACGACTGGCTCAATCTGCGCTCTCTCGTTGACATCAGTCGCGTCATTGCCCTTGCCGCCGGGAAGCGCGAGAATTCGCGCGGCGCTCACTTCCGGACGGACTTTCCCGAGCCGGGCGACTTCGCCACTTCGACCTTCACGGTCGCGCGGCAGCGCGAAGGCCGATTGGAAATCGGCGAGCAGCCGGTCGCGTTTACGCACGTCAGGCCGGGGGAGAGTTTGGTCCGCGATCGGGCCGCGGCCGAATAGTCAGCGAGCAATAAATGAGTCCGATCTCTTCCATTCAACACGCGGCCGAGGGCTTGATGGCCAAGGCCGCCATCAAGATTTCCCTGGGGGTCAACAGCCTGTTCGAGCGCGAAAACGCCAAGATCGCGCCCGGCCTGGAAAAGTTTCATGCCGGCACCAGACCCGCCACGTTGCGACGCTGCGGCGAGACCGACGACAAGACCGAGGAAGTGATCTGAGGCGTCCGCGCGGTTGATGGATGCAAATTTTTCCTCCCTTTGCGACCGCCCGGCGAATGCGGTAATATCACTTTTGAAGAGTGTCGGTATCTCAAGCGATTGCAGCCGCAGAGTGTGGATGGCCGCGCTGATCGGGCTCCACCGTTCACGGGATCGGCCCGCGGAGGATGCAATGAAATGGCTGCGAACTGTCTTGCTCGGCAGCGCCGCGGGTCTGATAACGCTCGGCGCAGCGCACGCGGGCGACGTTCAGGGCAAAATGAAACCACTAGCCCACTCGAAGAATTGCAGCGCCTATGGCGCCGGGTTTCGCCGCGTGCCCGGCAGTGACCTCTGCATGAAGATCGGCGGCTGGGTCCAAACTGAGACGACGGCGCACGGCAACGGCAACATCAACTGGAATGCCCTGAACGCGAACGAGGGTGCATCGAGTACGGTGACGGCACCGGCGCGGGGTTATCTCACCACCGACGTGCGCGGGCAAACGAGCTTCGGCCCGGTTCGCGGCTACATGTCGGTCGGGGTCAACCACCAATAAGGCAAGCTCACCGCCTGCCCGCCGCCGCATTGCGCCGTCTGTTGCAGACAAGATCTCAAAGCAGCCCGCAACGAGGGCGACCCGCTCAAGCTGAGACGGAGATATCGTACGGCAGTTGCGTGGGACCGTACTGTTCGACGACCGTTTTGGCCTCTCGATCGTAACGATGTTGCAGCACCGTGCCCTCGCCTAGCTTTTGGCTGCGCACGATGACGGCCACCGAGCGTGTCGGTCCGCCCTGCTCCGCGTGAATCGCGCGCGGGGGGACCAGATCGACTTTGCCTTGCGAGCCGGTCGTTACCGAAACGAGCTTGACTTCGGCATGGCCCGGCCGGCTGCCGTCGTCGACGCGATCGAAGCGCTCGAGGCTCTCGGTTCCGTCGAGCACCCCATAAAGCACCCAGGCGTCGGCGTGATCGTGAATGCTGCCGGTGCGTCCCGGCACGCGGACTACGCCGTTGATCACGAAATGATAGTCGGGATCGACATAGAACAGGAGATTCTTGCGTCCCTCCGTCGACGGCCAGTTCGCCGATTGAGCCTTCAATGTTTCATCCATGACAAGCCGTTCGAGCAACGGCTTGGCCTTGGTCATACGTCGCCCATCGTCGACGTCGGCCGCCCAAACCGCGCGCAAATCGGCAATGAAAGCATCGAAAACCGGCAAGCGTCCATTCGGCATCGCGCTGGGCCTCACTCGTAAAGCGGTTCGCCTTCGACGGTACAGCGGCGCAGCAGGCGTCGCTCCTCTTTCGGGAAATCGGTGCGGGCGTGAATAGTACAGCGATTATCCCACATCAGGAAATCGCCAAGCCTCCATTCGTGCTCGAAAATGAATTCGCGCCGCTCGCCGATCTCGTAGAGCTGATCGAGAATCCGATCGCTTTCCTGTTGGCTCAAGCCTTCGATACGCGTCGTCATCAGTCGGTCGACGAACAGCGTTTTTCGCCCGGTATCCGGATGCGTGATGAAAAGCGGGTGGCTGTAGTGCGGGATGCCGCTGATGTCGCCGGACGAACTCGCCTGTTTTGCCCGATTGTATTCGTGGATGTGGAGCGCCCTCTTGCCGCACAGCTTTTCCTTCAGCGGCGCGGGCACAGCCTCGTAGGCTTTGTACATGTTGGAAAACATGGTGTTGCCGCCGCGCGAGGGCAGTTCGAGCGCGTAAAGGAAGGTGTACCTGTATGGCCGTTCCGAATAGCCGGAATCGATGTGGAACCAGAATTCGCCGTCGCCGAATGCACCGATCGGCCGACCGTCGACCCTGATGTTGGTGACGAGGAGAATCTTCTCGTGGTTCTGTTCGACACCCTCGGCTCGCGTGCGTAACGCCTCGGGCGCCTTCTTGCGGTTGCCTAGATCGCCGAAATAGGACGCAAATCGCAGTTGGTCGTCCTGCGAGACCTCCTGACCGCGAAACACCAGAACGAGATGCTTCTTCCAGGCCTCCTTTATCGCCCGCACTTGATGTTCGCCGAGAGGTTTTGACAAATCGACGCCGCTGATCTCGGCTCCGCAGGCCGGCGATAGCGGCGTAACCTGAATATCGATGACGTCTTGCATGGCACCCACCCGTTGCATGGCATCCACTCGGCAACGACAATCGGCTCGACTGAAGCTTAGCTTGGAGTCGCCGCAGTCACAAGAACGCTGCCGCCCCTCGCGCCGAAGACATTGATCCGGGCAGCGCTGCCGCCACGCTATTTCTTCTTTCCGTCCGCCTCGCGCTCGGCGGCGTGATATTTTCGCCGAATCTCCGTCAGGTCAACGTGTGGTCGCGGCAGTTTGAGCTGCATCTCATCCATGGCATCGGCGACAATCCGCGAGATCGCCAGATTTCGAAACCATTTATGATTTGACGGAATGACATACCATGGCGCGCGCTTGGTGCTGGTGCGCATAATGGCCTCTTCGTAAGCCTCCATGTATTTCGGCCACAGCTCCCGCACGGAATAGTCGCTGTCGCTGATCTTCCATCTGCGCGCCGGATCGTCGAGGCGCGCGCGGAAGCGATCGAGCTGCTCGTCCGCAGAGATGTGCAAAAAGAATTTCAGAATGCACGTTCGATGCTCGCTCAGCATTTTTTCAAAATCGTTGATCACATCGTAGCGTTTTGACCAGACCGAGCGAGGCACCAGCTTATTGACGCGAGCTACCAGGACGTCCTCGTAATGGGAACGATTGTAGATCACCACCTGACCGTTCGCCGGCGTGCGCTGATGCACGCGCCAAAGGAAATCGTGGGCCAGCTCCTCCCTGGTCGGCTGCTTGAAATCGGATACGCGGGTGCCCTGCGGGTTCATGCCGGCAAATAGATGGCGGACAACTCCGTCCTTTCCGGCCGCGTCCATCCCCTGCAGCACAATCAACAATGATCGGCTGGCGTCGGCGTACAGCAGGTACTGCAGCCGGTCCATGCGCCCGACTTCTTTGGCGGTGTCCTTGTCTGCAGTTTCATGGGTCTCGTGCTTGTCTGTGTAGCCCGGATCGATCTTGTCGAGGCGAAGATTCGAGCCGGGCTTTACAACGAATTTCCTGCGATAATTCATGCTCGCCCTTGCGGCCACGCGATCCCCGCTCTCGACTTTTACCGAACTGCAGCGACCTGTTTTTGTATATAAGCCAGCATCAATTCCGCGCCAATTCCGGATTCTGAACTGCATTCGGTGGCGCGACGGAGTTGCGCGACCAGATTACAGACTCCGGCATCCGCTCCCACGCTCCGATGGCGCTGCTATACTGGCCGCCGAGGAACCGCGTGCCGGCGCTTGCATTGACGATTATGGCAGGAGATCGGTAATGGACAAGAAGCATCTCTGGCACGTCTGGTATTTCGTTGCCGCGATCTTCGGCATCATTATCCTGCAAGAAATCTGGGCCACGAACCAGGCTATTCAGGTCATCCCCTACAGCGAGTTTCTCACCGATCTCAAGGCGAGCAAAATCGCGCAGGTGCGGGTCTCCGGCGACTACATAGAAGGTGACTGGAAGCAGCCGATCAACGGCAAGTCGTCATTCGTCACGACGCGCGTGCCTCCGGACCTCGCCGGCGAACTCGCAAAATACAACGTCACGTTCTCCGGCGAAGTCCAAAGCACCTTTCTCAGCACGCTTCTGTCTTGGGTCCTGCCGACGCTGTTGTTCTTCGGCATCTGGGTGTTCTGGTTCAGGCGCGTCGCGCAAAAACAGGGCTTCGGCGGCTTCATGTCGATCGGTCGCAGCAAAGCAAAGATCTATGTCGAGACCGACACCAAGACCACGTTTGACGATGTCGCCGGGGTGGACGAGGCCAAGGACGAACTCGCCGAGATTGTTCAATTCCTGAAGAATCCGAAGCAATACGGTCGACTGGGAGCGCGCGTGCCGAAAGGCGTGCTGCTGGTCGGTCCGCCCGGGACCGGCAAAACTCTCCTGGCGCGCGCCGTCGCCGGCGAGGCCGGCGTTCCATTCTTCTCGATCAACGGCTCGGAATTCGTCGAGATGTTCGTCGGCGTCGGCGCAGCGCGCGTGCGCGACCTGTTCGAGCAGGCGCGCGCGAAGGCGCCGGCAATCATTTTCATCGATGAACTCGACGCACTGGGACGGGCGCGCGGCGCCTATCCTTATGGCGGACACGATGAGAAGGAGCAGACGCTCAATCAGCTCCTCGTTGAACTCGACGGCTTCGACTCGCGGACCGGTTTGGTGCTGGTCGCCGCCACCAACCGGCCGGAGATTCTCGATCCGGCTCTGCTGCGTGCCGGACGCTTCGACCGTCAGGTGCTGGTCGACCGGCCCGACAAGGCCGGCCGAATCGACATCCTGAAAATCCACCTCAAAGGGCATCGCCTGGGGGCGGACGTCGACTCGGAAAAAATCGCCGCGCTGGCCCCCGGCTTTACCGGTGCCGATCTGGCCAATCTGGTCAACGAAGCGGCGCTGATCGCTACCCGGCACCAGGCGACCGAAATCACGATGAAGGACTTCACGAGCGCGGTCGAACGGCTGGTGGCCGGTCTCGAGAAGCGAAAGCGCATTCTCGGCAGTAAAGAACGCGAAGTCGTCGCGTATCACGAAATGGGGCATGCGCTGACGGCGATGTCGCTGCCGGGGGTGGATCCCGTGCACAAGGTATCGATCATCCCCCGCGGCATCGGTGCGCTGGGTTACACGATCCAGCGTCCGACCGAGGATCGCTTTTTGATGACGCGGGAAGAGCTCGACAACAGGATGGCGGTGCTGCTTGGCGGCCGGGCCGCGGAATGGATCGTTTTTGGCCATCTGTCGACCGGGGCTGCCGACGATCTCGCCAAGGTGACCGACGTTGCCCGCGACATCGTGATGCGCTTCGGCATGGACAAATCACTTGGCCCGGTATCGTACGAGAACCCGCGCCTGCCGTTCATGAGCGGCACACCTGAAGGCTGGCACGAGCGCCGCTACAGCGACGAGACCGCGCACGCGATCGATCAGGCGGTCCAGCACATTGTGGAGAGGGCGTTCGACCGCACCGTATCGGTTCTCCGCGACCACCGTGACCTGCTTGAACAGGGCGCCAAACTGCTGCTGGAGCAGGAGACCCTGGACGAGCCCCAGTTGCAGGAGTTCAAAGACAAGATCCACCCCATCGTCGACGACCCTGCAGTCTCGATGTCGCCTCA
The DNA here is from genome assembly GCA_030041005.1 of Xanthobacteraceae bacterium. Classification (GTDB taxonomy): domain Bacteria; phylum Pseudomonadota; class Alphaproteobacteria; order Rhizobiales; family Xanthobacteraceae; genus BOG-931. The sequence goes on along the minus strand of JASHOR010000144.1, from coordinate 10,139 downwards.
TCCGGTCGGTTGAGCAGCCACTTTTGCTTGCGGACGGCCTCGCAGCGCCATGCCGCAGAAGCCAGCGCTGGCGGTGCAATCGCGCGGCTGATAAAGCCATCCGAGCGAGGGCCAACGGCGGCGGCTATGGATCAACCGTTCGATTTCATTGCGTTCCAAATCTCGGTTTGGCTCCTGCCGGTCCTTATCGCGGTGACGTTTCACGAGGCAGCCCATGGGTTCGTCGCCCGACTTCTGGGTGACAATACGGCGTGGCGCCTCGGCCGAGTCAGCTTCAATCCGTTCAAGCACATCGACCCATTCGGCACCATCGTACTGCCGGCGCTTCTGTTGTTGCTGCGCTCGCCGTTCTTGTTCGGCTACGCCAAGCCGGTGCCGGTGAATTTCCGGGCGCTGCGACATCCGCGCCGCGACATGATTTTGGTGGCGGCGGCCGGTCCGGCGATAAATCTGCTGCTCGCAACTATCGCGGCAGCCGCCTTCCATCTGTTGGATTATGCCCCGCAATTCGTGGCGCGCTTTATCGCCGACAATCTCAAGAATGCGCTCGTGCTCAACGTCATCCTGGCCGTATTCAATCTCATCCCGGTCCCGCCGCTCGACGGCGGGCGCATCGTGACCGGCCTGCTCCCGAATGCGCTGGCAAGACCGTACTCGCGGCTTGAACCATACGGCCTCTTGCTGCTGATCGGGCTGCTCATCATCGTGCCGCTGTTCGGCGCTCAGCTCGGCGTCGATCTCGACTTCCTTTCCCAGGTGATCACGCGAACCGCCAGGATCGTGATTGCCGGCATCCTGCGTCTGACCGCCAACGTTTGAGCGGCCTGCGACCGCCGGACCGCGCCCGCTACGAGGCAGCCGCTCGCCGCGGCATCGCCGTCACCCGCTCGGCCGCGAAGACTTCGTCGAGGCACCAGCGCGAGATTTCGCCGCCGGTCGCGAACCACACGTCCCCCGCCTGTTTCATGTGCTGAATGATCGCACGCAGGGTTTTGCCCCGGCCGGGTCGACCGGAAATGTAGGGATGAAACTGGAACGGGCAGTATGCAGGCGAGCGTTTTGATTCCTCGTGGAATTCGTCGAACATGCTCTTCCAGATCAGAAGCGTATCCCCCGGATTGCCGGCATCGTTATTGCGATGCTGGTAGGTGCGGCCATCACCGAATGGCTGTCGGGGGAGTTCGACCAGCGTGCGGCCGTTGCATTCCCACAGGAATGGAAGGTCATGAGAGAACGAATTGCTGTTCCAGAGAAAGCCGTGCTCGATGAGAAGTTCGAGGCTGTTGGGGCTCTGCGTGCACGAGCGCCAACCCACCGGGCGCCGACCCGTGCGATCACGAATCATATCGATGGTTTTTCTCATCACTTCCGATTCCTGCTCGCGGGTGAGCTTGCGCGCAATCTCGTGATGATATCCGTGGCCGGCGATCTCGTGCCCATTGGCGACGATGGCGCGGACCGCATCGGGGAACCGCTCGGCGATCGCGCCACACGTCAGGAAGGTTGCCTTGACGTCCTCCTCCTCCAGAATGCGCAGAAGTCGCCAGATCGCCGTGTGCGGCCCGTACTCGCACTGGGTATATTCCTCGTGATCGCGCGTTCCATCGTCGAGCGGTCGCACGTCCTCGCCGCCCTGGAAATCGAACGTGAGCGTCACCGCCACCCGATGGCTGTTGGGCCAGTGAAAGTCGCCGTGTTGATGATGGTCCTCCAGCATGATCGCCAACCTCCATTGGTGAAATCGAAAATCTAAACGAGACGTCGGCCGCCGTCCACGCCCAGACGCGCGGCTTGCGCGCGAAATGCCGCGGTGCGGCCTCACGGCGCGCAGCGCAGATGGCCCCTTCGATCGCAGTAGCCGTAGCCCGGCTTACAGCAGCCGAACGAACCCGCCGAGCAGAAATAAAATTGGAAATCGAGCCCGCAATGGTTCGCGCAATACCATTGTTGGTGACGGGCGTCGTAGCGGCAGTGATTGCGAAACCGCAGAGGCAGCGAATGTGGACCCTGCCAATCCACCGTCATCAAGGGCACGGTGACGAGCGCCGTGTTCGCTTCGCCCGCCAGCGTTTGCGAATAGGGAATGAGCGTCGCAGCGATCGCCACCGCGACACCTGCTGCGGCCAGTGCCCGACGCAATGTCGTTGAAAAATCGCGCATGATCAACTCATTGGCTGCCTTGGGCTGCCTTGCTCGCTCGCAGCGATTTTATCCGATCCATTTGGCGAATCGGACGCCAGGATCGGGCCCAAGGAGGCTGTTGCCGCCTCAAGTCCTGCCGGCGCGTCGAGCTTCGGTGACAACGCCCCCTTGATCGGCAGGGTTATTGTGAACCGGGCGCCTTCGCCCTCCCGGCTATCAACCGCAACGTGACCGCCGTGAAGATCGATGACCATCTTGACAAGATGCAGGCCGACGCCGGTTCCGACGATACCTGAGACATTGCTGCCACGATGATAGCGCTCGAATAACCGGTCGAAATCGGCCGCGGGAATGCCGATGCCGTGGTCAGCGACCGCGACGACGATTTCATCGCCGCAGACCCGCGCGTCGACCTCGATCGCCCCGCCGCCCGGCGAATACTTGATCGCGTTGGCGAGAAGGTTGCTGAAAACCTGGAAAAGCAGCTTCGCATCGCCGACCATCGGGATCGGCGCCGCGGCGAAATGCTCGGCAATTTGCACGCCCGGCACCATCTCGCGGTGCAACTGGCAGACCTCCTCCAGGAGCGCGGCCAGATCGATCTCAACAGGGTGGAAATAAAGCTCAACTCCGCCGTCGATGAGGCGCGACGAATTGAGCAGATTGTCGATCAAATGCGTCATGCGCAGCACTGCGCTGCGAATCTTTCCGGCGCGTTCCCCGATTTCGGCCGCTCGAACGCTGTTCTTGAGTTTGTCCAGCCGACGCGCGTGGCCGTCGATGATCGTCAGCGGCGTACGAAATTCGTGCGAGGCCATGGAGACGAAATTGCGCTGCAGCAGAGCCAGTCGTTGTTCCTGCGCCAACTGTTCTTCGAGAATTGCGGCCTGGCGGGCAAGCACCTTCTGGCTGTGGACAAGCTCGATTGCATTGTTGCGAAAAACCACGGTCGCCTTGGCCATTTCCCCGATCTCGTCCCGTCGTTCAATTTCCGGAACATCGATCGCGGTCTCGTTGGCGGCCAGACGACGCATCCGGTCGGCGAGCACAAGCAGGGGCGCCGAAATGGAGCGCCTGATATGGATCAGTGCCGCAACCACCATGACCCCCGCCATCACCATCACGAGCGCGATGAGCCACACCGCCTGCCGGTAGGCGACGCCGAGGCGATCGCTGGCCATCTTTGCGTCCGCCACGGCGCGATCCGTGAGCAGGCCGAGAGTGTCGCTCGCGGCGTTGTAAGCAACGCGCGAAGCGCCGTTATAGATCGCGAGCGCGGCCGGCTTCTGGCCGCTTCGCGAGAGCTCCAACATCTGGTTGACAATCGTCCGGTAGGCCGTCCAGCGTTCCACGAATTTGCGGTAAAGGCTCGCCACCGCCGTATCGTGCGCGATCGCTTCGAATTCGCGTTCGGAATCGGCAATTGAGCGGTCCAATTCCGCCATTTCCCGCTCGGTGGCTGTCGCCTGCGACGGGGTCGACGACAGCAGATTGCTGCCCTCGATGGCGCGGAAGTCGGACGTATAATTGTTGAGATCGCCGATTGCCCGCGTGGTAGGCAACCAGATCTGGGCGACGTCCCCGGAAAGCAGGTTGAAATTGCTCAGGCGCCAGAGGCTGAACATCCCAAGCGCGGCAACGAGCGAAAAGAACAGCAGGAATACCGCGGCAAGATGAAGGCGGATGGATTGCGGCAGCCGCATGAATAGGACCATCGTTTAACAGGGGCCTGCACGGCAGCGGGTTGCAACGGCGCTTATAGCGGAGACCGGGTCGCGACGGAACAGCGTCCGACAAATCGTTGCCGGAGACCGGCCGCCCCGGTAGAGAGAAGAACGATGCGAAGCCTACCTGGCTGAGGCCGTCGTCGCATGCCTGAACCGCCGAAGAAAATATTGTGCATCGAGGATGACAGGGAAACGGCGGCGCTGATCGCCGAGGAACTGGTCGACCGCGGATATGACGTGACCATCGCTCACGACGGAAGCGAAGGCTTGTCCGCCATCCTCAGCATCATGCCCGATCTGGTTCTATCGGACATCAGCATGCCCGCAATGTCCGGGTTCGAGCTGTTGGAGCGCCTGGTCGCGCTGGCCCCGCGGTTTTCGAACATGCCATTCATCTTTCTCACGGCGCTGACCGATCGGGACAATGAACTGAAGGGGCGGCAGTTGGGGGCCGACGACTACGTGACCAAGCCGATCGACTTCGACATGCTCGCGGCCATCATCAGCGGGCGTCTCGCCGGAATCGCCCGCACCGGTTTGTGGCCGAAGACGGTGGCGCTCAACACGCGCGAGGTCGAGGTGCTGACCTGGGTGGCGCGCGGCAAGACCTCGACCGAGATCGCGCAAATTATCGGTCTCACCAAGCGAACCGTCGACTTTCATATCGACAACGCCCGCGAAAAGCTCGGCGCTGCCACGCGGACCGAAGCGGCGATCAAGGCGGCCACCGGCCGACTGATCGAACCGTGATTCCGGCAGAAACCGCGCTCAGTCGAACCAGAGATAACCGAGGCAGACAAGCGCGAATGGAATCGCACAAATGCCGAGATACATCCACGTCCGATAACCCGCTGCGTCCGTGGGCACCTTGAACAACTGGATAGCCAGCCAGACGCAGACTGCGAGACCCAAGAGCAGACGAACGACGTCGAGCGGGGTGTCGTAGATGGTCCAGAGGGTCTCGTTCTGCGGCATGCTGACGATGAGCGTGATCAGAATCAAAATGCAGATAAATGCCGTGCGCAAGGCAACGGCAGCGACGCGCACGGCGGGCGGTATCGTCGCCGACGGCGGCGGCCCTTCCGAAGAGGGCTCCGCGCGCGTCGATTTGCTCGAATAGGCAGGCATGGCAGAGTGTCCTTGCTTGTTTTCTCGCCGGCCGGCTGCCGCAGCGTAAAGGACGGCACCGAGCGCAATGCGACTCGCGCGCAATGACTGCCCACAATAGATCAAATCTCGATGGCGTGCAGCAGGCCCGGAGCGAACGGGTGGCGTCATTTCGAGGAGGCTTAAGGCCTGCGCCGGAATTTGGTGCCGTCGATCCCGGCCACCGCCCTTGCCGGCCCGCCGATGGCAGCCGGCACGGCAACGCGGCGGGACATCCAAGCACCCTCAATGCGCGCACCAGGGAGCGGGAGCGGCGTGGCGATCGGGCTCACGCGCGAGACGGTGACCGACCGTGAGCCGGCATTGCCGCTGCCACCGCCAAACGGGCCGGCCATTCTGGGCTGCATCGGGAAAAGCGGCGTCGCAGAACCGGGGAGGCCTGGGCCGCCGGGACCTTGTGAAACCGCGCGAGGTTTCACCGGCAGTCCGATCGCGTTGCGGGTAACAAAGTCGGCCGGTCCAGTTACGGCAGGGGGCCGACGCGCCTGAAAATTCCGATTTTCGCTCGGCTCGATCGCGCTGCCGCCCTTGGCGTGCGAGTGCTCGTCGAAAATCCGATGTTGTTGTGCGCCGGCGAAACGCGGATATGGCACGAAAGATCCGACTAGCACGACGGCGATCAGATAAGCGGCGACGCGCATTGCGGGGTTCCTTGCCATCGCTCTGCTCACGCGCTCGTTTGCGGCAGATCGGGTTCTGCCGCCGGCCCCTGCGGCTGCCCACGATCGAGAAACATCGTCTGCAGCGCCGGCACGACCACGAGGAGGATGATCGGTCCGATGAACATGCCACCCACAACGACAGTGGCCAGCGGCCGCTGCACCTGGCTGCCGATGCCCGTCGACACGGCCGCCGGCAGCAGGCCGATACAGGCCGACAGCGCCGTCATCAGCATCGGCCGCATCCGCTGCGACGCCGCGCGGAACATCGCGTCCACGGCGGCCACGCCGCTCGCCCTGACCTCGTTGTAATAGGTCATGATCAGAATCCCGTTCATCACCGCGACGCCGAACAGCGAGACGAATCCGACCGCGGCCGAAACACTGAAATTGAGGCCGGAGAGATACAGCGCCAGTATCCCGCCGCCGGCAGCGAACGGAATCCCCGCAAGCGCCATCAAACTGTCACGCAACGAATTAAACAGCGCGTAGAGCAGCACGTAAATCAGCAACAGACTGATCGGCACGATCACCTCGAGGCGCGCTTTCGCCTGCTCCAGGTCGGCGAACTCGCCGGCCCACACCAGCCGGTAACCGGGTGGCAGTTTCACATTTTTGGCAATCCTTTGCTGCGCTTCAGAGACCGCTCCGCCCAGGTCACGACCGCGAACACTGAACTTGACAGGGATGTAGCGCTCGCCCCCCTCGTGATAAATGGAGGTGGCGCCGGTATCGAGCGAGATATCGGCGAGTTCACTGAGCGGGACGTAGGCATCGATCCCGCTCGGGGTTTGGTAAGCGACCTTGATATTGCGGACAGCGCTGATGTTCGAACGGTACTTGGCCGGCAGCCGCACCACCACGCCGAACTGGCGGTCCCCCTCGAGCAGCGTCGTCGCCTGCGCGCCGCCCAAAGCCGCCTGGATGACCGTATTGACGTCCCCGGTATTAAGGCCGTAACGCGCGGTCTTCTCGCGATCGATCTTGATGTCCAGGTTGGGCTGGCCGAGCACGTGAAAAATGCCCAGATCCGTTATGCCTTTCACCTTCTGCATCTGTGCTTTGATCTCGTCGGCAAGATGCTCCATCGTCGGCAGGTCTCGGCCGACGATTTTCACAGCGTTTTCGCCCTTGACGCCGGAGAGCGCCTCCTCGACGTTATCCTGAATATATTGGGAGAAGTTGAAGTCTATACCCGGCAATTCGTCGGCGAATTCATGCTGTAATTCCCCTATCAGGTCAGGCTTGTTGAAACCCACAGGCCACTGGTCATAGGGTTTGAGCGGCACGAACAACTCGACGTTCGAGAACGGCGAAGCGTCGCTGCCGTTGTCAGGCCGGCCGTGCTGGGAAGTGACTGACAAAACCTCGGGGTGACGGAGCAGAATCTCTCGCATCTTGGCCACGGCGGGTTCGCCGGCCTCGAGCCCGATAGTCGGCGGCATCGACGCGCGAATCCACAGATTGCCTTCCTCAAGCGCCGGCAGGAACTCGCTGCCCAGCCGGAGCGTCAACAATCCGGTTACCACCAGGAATATCGCGCCGATTGCGACCATCGTCTTGCGATGACCCAGCGCCCAGCGCAGCGTCGGAGTGTAAATCCCGCGCAGCGCCCGCACGACGAAGGTCTCGGCTTCGGCCACATGATGCGGCAACAGATATGAGGTCAGCACCGGCGTGACCGTGAACGTCGACAACAATGCCCCGGCCAGCGCAAGACCGTAGGTTCGCGCCATCGGGTTGAAGATTTGACCCTCAACGCCTTGCATGGTGAACAACGGCACGAAAGCCGCGACCGTGATCACGGCCGAGAAGAATATCGCCTTATCGACCTGCAGGGCGCTCGCAAGAATGAGCCGCAACCGGTCGTTCCATGCCCGCGCGATCGTCGCATCGGCTGGTCGCGTCGGGTCCGGCCCGAACCTGCCACCGGCGAGCTGCCGCAGCAGGGTTTCGCGTTCAGCGGGACCAAATTGAAAATTGCGGAAAACGTTCTCGACCAGAATCACTGCAGAATCGACGATGATGCCGAAATCGACGGCGCCGACCGACAGCAGGTTGGCATCCTGTCCGCTCAGCACCATGATGATGACGGCAAAAAACAGCGCGAAGGGGATATTGGCGCCGACGATGATCGCGCTGCGCAGGTTGCCAAGAAATATCCACTGGATGACGAAAACCAGGGCGCAGCCATAGATGAGATTGTGCAGGACCGTTTGTGTCGTCACGGACACGAGCTGCGTGCGGTCGTAATAGGGAACGAGCTTCACTCCCGGAGGCAGCGAGCCGTCGGTATTCAGCTTCTCGATCTCGGCCCTGATGCGCGGGACAACGTCGTTGGTATGGAAGGTCCGGCCCATGACCACGATCGCCAACACGACATCGCTTTGGTGGTCCTTGCCGGCGATGCCGAGCCTCGGCACGTGCCCCACCGAAACCTTGGCTACATCCTTGACCTGCACCGGCACGCCGTTTTTCTCGGCGAGCACCACATTCGCAATATCTTCGGTCCTGTAGCCCTGGGTCAGATCCTTGGCGCCGCCGCTGTCGAACAGCCCAATACCGCGGATATTGACCGACTGCTGGCCGACCGTGATTTCGCGGCCGCCGACGTTGATATTGGCGTTGCCGAGCGCGGAAATGACTTGCGGTATCGTGAGATTATAGGCTTCGAGCTTCCGCGGATCGACATCGACGTCATATTGTTTGGTCGTGCCGCCCCAGGCATTCACCTGCACGACGCCGGGAACCTGATAGAGCCTGCGCGCGACGATCCAGTCCTGCACGGTGCGCAAATTGGTCAGCCCGAAATGCGGCGGACCGACCACCTGGTAGCGAAATACTTCCCCGGTCAGGCTCGATTGTTGAATGGAAGGGACCTGTCCGCCTGGTAGATTGACATTCTGCTGCAAGCTCAACGCCGCCTGCGTGTAGGCAAAGTAATAATCGACGCCGTACTTGAATGTGACGCGCACAAATGACAGGCCATAGAACGAGGTCGAGCGGATATTGGCTACTCCGGGTGTCGTATAGAGGCCGGTCTCCATGGGTATCGTGTAGTAGCGTTCCATCTCCTCAGCGGAGAGGCCGGGCGCCTGCGCGGTGATTTCGAGAATCACCGGCGCGGGATCCGGATATGCCTCGATATTGAGTTTGCTGAAGGCGAAAAGTCCGCCGCCAATGAACACCAGCAAGCTGAGCAACACGATCGTGCGGCGGCTGAGACCGAATGCGAGTATGCCTCTCAGCACGGCCGCCCCCGATCTCGCATGCACCCCACGGAGGAAAACCTCATTTGGCGTCTTTGGTCGCCAGCATATTGCTGAGAAAGATCGCGCCGTCGGTCGCAACCAGTTCGCCGACCTTTACTCCATCGAGAATCTGCCGATAACCGTCAGCCTGCTCGCCGATCTTGACCGTTCGCCGCGTGAACCGCCGGCGATCGGCGGTGATCCATATGGTCTGCGTGCCGTCACCCTCCCGTACCACCCCGTCGAGCGGCACTGCCGGCGAACGCATGGGAGCACCGACACTGATGGTGAAATTTGCCATCATGCCGGCGCGCAATTCGTGCTGCGGGTCCTTGATTTCGGAGCGAACCAGGACGCGTCGCGTATTGGGATCGACCGTCGCTCCGACGGTGGTCACGCGGCCATCAAAGACACGTCCGGGGAAGGCGTCGATCGTGACCCGTTCCTGCTGTCCTGCGCGGAACGCGGGGCTGTCGGCCTCTCCGACATTGGCGAGCATCCACATCGTGTCGATGTTGGCCACGGTGAAGGGAGCAGTACCGTTGCCGGGTTGAACGAACAGTCCCGGTGCTGCGTTGCGGGCGGTGACGCGGCCGTCAATCGGACTGTGTACGATAAGCGTCGGATCCGCGATGCGTTTGGCAATAATGTTGTCGATGTCGGCGTCGGTCTTGCCGAAGATGCGGACGGCATCGCGCGCCGCGCGCATATTGCCTTCCGCGGTCTGCTGATCCGAGGCGGCCTGCTCCACGTCATGCTGCGACACCGCCCGCGTAACGTAGAGTGAGCGCAGCCGCGCCAGATTTCGCGTGGTCAAATCCAAGATACCGGCAGCGGCGATCAGCGTCGATTCCGCTTGCAGGAGATCGGGGCTGTCGATCGTGAACAGAGTTTGCCCCTCTTTGACGTCGTCGCTCACATCAGCGAACAGGCTGATGATCTTGCCCTGGTAAGGCGCAAAAACCGGAACCTCCATGTCCTCGTTGAAATCGATGCTGCCCACGGCCTGCTTTTCGACCGGGAATTCGCGCTCCTCCACCGGTTGAACCTTGACAGCGGTCAGCTGCGAGTCCGTCAGGTCCAAGGTGTCCGGAGCGGGCGGCGACGGAGCCATTTGGGCATTGGCGGGCGCCGCCGGAGCGAGATCAATCTCCGAGCCGGAGCCAAAGGGCCACGTCCAGTAGACAAGCGCC
>JASHOR010000011.1 GCA_030041005.1 Xanthobacteraceae bacterium | reverse complement strand
TATGCCGGCTAAAGAGAGCAATGCGATCAGGCTTGCTCGAAGTGCGGAAAAGGTGCGCATTGGGCGTTTGCTCCTGAATACGTTCTTGAAAGGCGTGTGATGACGCGAATCGGCTACCCCCAAAAGGGACCATAGCGCGTGGCAGGCCCGCCGCCTATTTCCCCGCCGCCTGCCGCGGCGAGTGGCGAGAAGCCCAGATGAGCGAAGCAAAGGAATTGGCCTGGTCCTGCGGGAGCCGGGGTATGGCTACGCTCATGCGGACTGCGTGCTCCATGCTGCCTAGGACCGCACTCTTCCCCCATCCACGTTGAGCGTCTGGCCGGTCATGAAAGCCGCGTCGTCGCTCGTTAGAAACGACAGGGCGCCGACCAAATCGTCCGGCACTTCCGGGCGCTTGATCGCCTGCAGGCTGGCGATGGCGACAAATTCCTCATCCATGTTGGCGAAGCCGGGCCGCGGTTTGCGGACGATCGTTCCCGGCGACCGCGTGAGCCCCGGCGCAATGGCGTTGACGGTGATGCCGTCGGCGGCGACATCGCCGGCGAGCCCGCGGGTGAAACCGATGACGCCTCCCTTGCTGGCAACGTAATGGGCAAAACCGGTGGTCACCGAGCCGAACGTGCTCGAGGCCATGTTGACGACGCGCCCCCATTTGCGCGCCCGCATGCCCGGAACGAAGGCGGCGGTGACGAGGAACGTGCCGTCAAGATTGATCGAGAGAACGCGCCGCCAATCGGCGAAGGTCATCGCGGAAAAATCCTGCTGCGGATAAATGCCGGCGCAGTTCACCACGATATCGACGCGGCCGAATTTTTCCTGCACCCGTCTGCCCATCGCGGCGACCGAGTCCTCACTGGACACGTCGCAAATGACTGCAAGCGCGTTGCGCCCCGCGCTCTCGACGAGCTTTACGGTCTCGCGTCCGTCGGCCATGTCGGCGATCGCGACATGCACGCCGTCCTCGGCAAGCCGCTTGGCGAAGGCCTGACCAATGCCCTTCGCGGCGCCGGTGATGACGGCGACTTTGTCCTTGTGCCCCTTACCCACGCCGTTTCCCCTCGAATTGCCCCCGAATGATCCACCGAGCGCAAACTTATCGCGTCATTGCGAGGAGCGTAAGCGCCGAAGCAGTCCAGTTCCTGGCGCCGGAGTGGATTTGCTTCGCTGAGCCTGATCGTCCGGCCGGCCACTTCGGGTTTGAGCCGTTGGCTTGCGATGAGGAGGTTTCCCCCTTCACGCTCATGCGCAGCGGCTTTTGTTACCTGGCCTTGATCTGGGCCGGATCGGTCAGAATGATCTCGGGCCTTCCCCGGTAGAGTTTGATCGTGCCCGTGAGGTCGACGGTTTGGCCGCTCAGAGAATCGACGTCGGGGAATTTGGCTTCGTCATCGGAGAATATCACGCCGGCAAATTGGTTCTTCGGGTAGCGGCCGCCGATGTCGATGAAGACCGCATTGCCCGAGGCGGCGTGATACACGCCGCTGACGACGCCTTCGACGGTTGCCGACTGGCCGAGATGCGAAGCGGCTTCGGACGGCTTGATCGTCTCGGCAACAGACGGAGTCGTCGCCGCCAGCGCCTGGGTCAGCGCAGCAACAAATGCAAACGGCAAAATCCGCGCGCTCATCGCGTTCGTTCAAACCCTGCCGCGCCAGGAAGCCGCGCCGCTGTTTCGTGTCCACCCTCTGTCCAGGCGAAGAGACGGAGTTTTACACACGTTTGTCCTCTGCGCACCAGTGTGCTAGGCGCACGCGCCTGGAGCTTCAACAATGCCCGACGCCCTTGAACTTCTCAAAACCCGCCGGTCGTTCAAGGCGCGAGAGCTTGCCAGTCCCGGGCCGTCCTCGGCCGAGATCGAGACGCTGCTCACCGTTGCCTCGCGGGTGCCCGACCATGGCAAGCTTACGCCGTGGCGCTTCATCGTGTTCGAGGGCGAAGCGCGGCGCGCCGCCGGGGCGGCGATCGTTGCCGCGTTCCGTGCCAAATATCCGGACGCCAAGCCGGAACAGGCCGAAGCTGAGCGCGAGCGGCTCGCCCGTGCGCCGCTCGTCATCGCCGTGGTCAGCCGCGCCGCCCCGCACGTGAAAATTCCCGAATGGGAGCAGGTGCTGTCCGCCGGCGCCGCGGCGATGAATCTCGTGCTGGCGGCCAACGCGCTCGGCTACGGCGCAAGCTGGATCACCGAGTGGTACGCCTACGATCGCGCCGTGCTCGACGCGCTGGGTTTGAAGCCGCACGAGAAGATCGCCGGGTTCGTTCACATCGGCCGCGCGCCGGCGCCGGCCGAGGATCGTCCCCGACCGGCGCTTGCCGAGATCGCGAGCCGTTATCCGACCCGGTAAGCGCGGCGCCGCGTGAGGCAACACGGCCGTCAGACTTTGTGTCAACGCCACTGCCCCGACGGTTCACGCGCGCTCATCGCGGCGCGCCGTCCTTCCCTGGTACGCTTCTATGGCATTGCGCAGCGGCGGCGGCATCGGCACTGGCTTGTGCGTCTCCAGCGAGATCATCGCGGTGACCATGTGCGCGCGCAGGCGCTCGAATCCGTCGCGGTGGCAGACGATGGCGACATTCAGCGAGGAGCGGCCGACGCGTTCGACCAGCAAGGTCAGATCGATCACCTCGCCCATCCGGCTCGGAATTTTGAAGTCGCATTCGATGCGCACGAAAGGAAAGGCATGGCGGCCCGTCATCACCAGATCGGCATAATTGTGTCCGAGTTCTTGCGTGTACCAATCCTCGATCAGACCGTTGAACATGTCGAAGTAGTGCGGGAAATAGACAATGCCGGCGGCGTCGCAATGGGAAAAACGAATCGGAACGCTGCGCGTGAAGGCGCCTCGTGGCGGTGTAAATCGACTGTGGACCATGGCACGATGTCCCTGATGTCGGCCTTCCGGAAAGCAAGCGCGATCCGCGTGGCGCATTTGGCAGACTGGAATGTAGATTGAACGAAATTCAGGGCAAGTATCGTCGCGATGCCCGCATTCGCCGGCATTCCGGCTGAATCGTATTCGATTGTGCGCCCGCTTGGCGAGCTGAACGACAGGAGGGAGGCAATGAGCAACGATCGTTCGCTTTCGCTCGCTGAAATCGAGCGGCGGATCGCCATCGTGCGCGACAACATCCGCCAACTCGTCGAGCAAGCGGCGGGTTTCTCCGGCGCCGAGGACGAGGAACGCAACGCGGATCGACTTGCCCAGCAGAACGAAGAGCTTGAGAGGCTGAGCAAGCAACGCGACGCACTGCTGCGAAATAGCAACGATCGCTCGTCTTGACTCTGCGGCGAGTCGGGTGGTGGCTGAAAAGATCGGCGGCGCACACGTCTTTGTGACCGCTTCGGTCGCCCCTATCTACGTTGCAGTGGAATTGGTGGACGCGCCCGGATGGCTGGGGCGTATAGACGGCGGCTTCGACGTGATCGGCAGAGCCTGTTACGCGGGCCCATCCGGCATCGAAGCCACGGAAGGTACGGGCGTGCGGCAGACCCGATTGCAGCCGAACAATGAGGTCGCCGAGAGATGATCGCCGCTCGTGTCCTCAATCCAAAATCCGCATCATTGTACGGCGCCCTCGTTTGCGAACTTCGGAATTGAAGGACACCGGCGACGTGTTGATCTCGTGAGCTTTGGTTCAGAGTCCGCAATAACGGGCTTGCCGCAGGAATGATGCAGACTTCTGAACCGCCGCACCAGACTGCTCGGCGTGTTCCAGATTGCGGCTGGGTGCCACCGCGTTGCGTCGGCGCGAACGCCACGCGTATTGTCGCCGCTTGGCTATTTGGCTTTCAATTGATCTTCTGAAGTGAGGACGATCTCGGGCCTGTCTTGGTAGAGCCTTACCGCGCCGTTGATATCCACGGTCTTGCCGTTGAGCGCGCTGAGCCCGTGGAATTTAACGCTGTCGGGCGGGAAAACGACTGCGGTGAAGGCATTGTCGGGATAGCGCCCGCCGATGTCGATGAAGACTGCGCCCGTACGCGTGACAAAGACATTGCTCACCGGACCTTCGACCGTCACGGTCTGGCCGACATGGATTTTCGCTTGCGCCGGCACAATGGTCGCGCTCTGTGCTGCTGCGCCCACGGGCAGCATCATCGCGGCGAAGGCTATCGTCGTCATCATGCGCATGTCGTTGTCCTCCTCTGGCCGGAGCCGCCCTTCGAGACGGCTCTATGGTGCGTAAGAACAAAAGAGGAACATAACTCGCGCTTCTCGTCAAGTCGGGCGGTTACGACCCGTGACTCGGCCCGGTCAACTGGAGGTCACTGGCCAGCTATTTGCCGGCCGCCTTGCGCAGCGCGGCGTTGATGCGATCCTGCCAGCCGGGCCCGCTCTCCTGAAAGAAGTCGAGCACGTCGCGGTCGATGCGCAACGTCACCGTCTCTTTGACGCCGGGCAGCGACGGTGATTTGGGCGGCAATTCCACAGGCTTCGGCGCGGTCACCGCCTTGAAGGCCCGTTCGGCCAGGGCGCGGGGATCGGTGGGGCGTCGGCTCATGATTGCACTCTAGCAGAAATCGATCCGCATCGGGAGAGCAAACCGCTGTCGCATGAGTGACCGGGCGTTCTTGCTTGTATGGATTTGTGTGGCGCTCTGCGAACGCTCAGGGCGGCTTTCCCGCTGCTGCCGCGTCATTGATCGCCCGCAGCAGCGTGAGCAGTGCGCGGTTGAGCGGCGTCGGGACGCCGTGCCGGTCGGCCGCCGCGACAATGGCGCCGGTCAGCGCCTCGACTTCGAGTTGGCGGCCGGCGAGCCGATCGAAATACATCGAAGTGCCCAGTTCGCCGGAAAAGCAGAATAGCGTGGCGAGCGCTCGCTCGCCCGCGTCATCGGCCAGCGCGATGCCCTCGGCGCGTCCAACGGCCACCGCCTCGTTGAGAATCCTGCGGCAAAGCTCCTGCACGTCGGGACGGCGGAGCACCGCTTGACGCTGCAGCGTGAGCGTCGTGATCGGATTGGCGACGGCGTTGATCAGAAGCTTCTGCCAAACGAGCGCGGCGAATTCGGAACTCGTCCGCACGCGAAGCGGCGTACCATCGAACAGACGCGCGAAGTCGCGTCCCGCTTCATCGTCTGCCACCGCGATGTCCCGATCGAACCCCTGCCGCAGGCGCACGTGGTCGGGCGATAGCCGTTCGCCGTTGTAGTAAACGATCACCGGCAATACCGTTGCGCCGCGCGTGAGCGGCGCGACGCGCTCGACATGGCCGATGCCGTTCTGCAGCACCGCGACGCGCGTCTGCGATGTGCACAAACGCTCGAACCAAGGCGCAGCCGACTCCGTCTCGTGCGTCTTGGTGCACAGCAGAACCCAATCGGCCGGCTTTTCGACCCGCGCCGGATCGGTAAACGCTGCAAGCTTTACTTCGACGGCGCCTTGCGGTTGCTCCAGCGTCAGTCGATCGAGCGGCCGGCGGACGCAGGCGATCACCTCGTGCCGCCCCGCCGCGGCAAGGCAACCGGCAACCACGCCGCCAATACTGCCAAGGCCTATGACGGCAATAGTCAGGTGTTGCTGGGGACTGGTCACTCCCGCTCGCCCTTTATCACGCCAATGTGCGTGCATCGCACCTGCATTCTCGCGGATTGGCAATCGAAAACTGCGGCGGTGGTCGGCAGGCAACGCGCATCGGGATATGTCAACGATTGGGACTGTGTCTCATTTGCCGCACTCGTCCGGAGAAAATCGGCCGCCTCGATCGTGCCGCGCAAACGCCTTGATTGTGGGCGACGTGGCGAAATCCCGACACACACAACAAGAGGGGTCATCGCGTGAAATTGCATATCGTCATCGCCGGCGTATTCGCCGCAACGCTGATTTGTCCGTTGGCGGCGCAAGCGCAGGGGGTTCCCGACGGCGCCGCTCATGGTGCTTATGTGGGCAGCCACGACGCGGGTCCGATCGGAGGATTTGTCGGCGGCGTGGTCGGCGGCGTCATCGGCGGGATCAACGGCGCACTCGGCATCCATCCCGTATCCTATTCGCCGGGTGTCCCGGTCGTTCATCACTCCTACCGGCACTACCGGCGGCATGTCTATCACCACGTCTATCGTCATGTGCGCCGCCACCATTACCGGCACGGCTAAGCGACCGATCGCTGCACAAGGGAAGGTGATCGGAAATCGTTGCTGACGGAACAAGCGAAATCCGGCTGTCGCTCGTCGCGCCGGGTTTCGCTCTTCCCTGAGCCGGCGCGCCGGCTTCTATTGCTGTCGCTGGTGGATTCCAGCATCGGGCCGCGATCTCAGGTTGCGAAATCGCGGACCATAATCGTTGCCGAAATACACGCCGGGACGACGGTGGGTGCGTCGGTGTTGTGTTTTGCCCTGCGCCATCGCAAGCGATGTCACGGCGAGGAGCAGCGCCAGCGCCGACGCGATTTTTCCAACGATCATGCTCGACTTCTCCGATGGACCGGTCTTTCGGATAAACTCCTTAAGACCGCTATCTGGGCGTGCGCCGGTCCGGCGGCGGGTTGAACGAAATCTGCCGCAAAAGAGAACCGCCGAGACATCGCACGGGAATCCGGCGGACGCGGGGTTTGCCGCGCCCGGGGGTCTGGCTCGCCATTCAGTCGCAACGCACGTCGAGGGTTCAATCGCGCCGGCGAGGGATCAGCAGGGGACGTCGCCGACCACCGCAGTGCGTTCCATGCGCCGCCGTTCGGGATAATAGTCGTTCGCCGCGTAATGCTGGGTCGACCTGTTGTCCCAGAACACGATCATCCCAGGCGCCCAGCGCAGCCGGAACTGATATTCCGGGACCTGCGCCTGCGCGAACAGCACGTCGAGGATGGCCCGGCTTTCGGCAGCTTTCAGGCCTTCGATGCGCAACGTGAATTGCGGATTGACGTAGATGCTCTTGCGTCCCGCCACCGGATGGGTCCGCACCACTGGATGCGACGGATTGGGGAAGAGTTCTTCCATCTTGCGCAGCTTGGCCCTGTCCTCGTCGGTCTTCTTGAACAGCACACGGAAGTTCTGAAAGTCGTGCACCGCGCGCAGGTCGTCGATCATCTTTCTGAACGTCTCGCTCAGTCCATCGTAAGCGGCTTCCATGTCCGCCCAAAGCGTATCGCCCCCAAGCCTGGGCATGATCTGGCAGCGCAAGATCGTGTATTTGGTGGGGTTTGTGCGGAAGGTCGTGTCGCTGTGCCAAACGTCGGTGGACAGCACCGGGTTGTCCTTGTGGTTGTCAAGCACCAGGATTTCGGGAAACTCGCCTTGCGGGCGCATCGGATGCGCTTCGAGTTCGCCGAACATCCGGCTGAGCGCGATGTGTTGGGCAGTCGTCAAATGCTGATCACGCAGCATCAGCACCTTGTGTTCGATCAGGGCGGCTTCGAACGCGCGAAACGTCTGCGGCGACATTGGCGTCTTGAGATCGAGGCCAATGACTTCGGCGCCGAGTCTGGCGCCAAGGCGTTCAATCTGAAAAGGCGGTGTGGCGCTTGTGGTCTGCGTCTTGGCCGCGATATCGATGTTCATTGCAGAGCTCCCTGATCCGAACGCAGCGATGCAGACCATGGCACGACGCGGACGGCTCGCCGCGCGTCAGCTTAGCCGATGTTTCGCCCCTGTCGCCACAAGTTGCGGACCATGACGAGCCGGGTCGCGGCCGTGCGCCAACGCTGCTATTTTACTGCCTTTGCGAAGGGCCGTGCAGCATGAGCGAATACCTTGAACTGGATCCCGCCACAGTCGAGAGGCGACAGATCTATCGCATGCTGGTCGGTTCGGTCGTGCCGCGTCCAATCGGCTGGGCGTCCACGGTGAGCGCCCACGGCCGCACGAACCTGGCGCCGTTCAGCTTCTTTACCGTGGTTTGCGTCGTCCCGCCGATGATTTCGCTGACCATCGCGCGCAACCCCGACGGCAGCGACAAGCACACGCTCAGGAACATTCTGCACACCGGCGAATTCTGCTTCAACGTGGTGACCGAGCCGGTGTGGAAGGAGATGGTCGATTCGGCAAACGGATTTCCCGAGGACGAATCGGAGTTTGACCGGACCGGCCTTACGCCGATTCCAAGCGTCAAGATCAGGCCGCCGCGCGTCAAAGAGGTGCCGATTCATTTCGAGTGCACGCTGCATCAGTTGATCGAGCTTGGTCCCAACCGGCATCCGCTGGTCATCGGCGAGGTTGTGCTGATGCATGTCGATCGGGCGTGCATGACCAACGGCTATATCGACATGCGCAAACTAAATCCGATCGGGCGCCTCAACGGCTTCTTCTACGCTTCGCTGGGCGAGATTCTCGAACGGAAGTTCGACGACGGCCAGCCGCGTTAACCTATCGCCGTCGTTTCGCTTGGCGGTGGTCATTCGGTAATCTCGGCGCCCAGGCTGTCTCGACAGGCGACGCGCGGGATACGGGCCAAGGGCCGAGGCCGGCTGCAGTTTTTTGAGGTGATGAAATGGCACATGTGACTTACAAGATTATCCGCCACGAGGACGGCTGGGCTTATGCGGTCAAGGGCACAATTTCGGAGAGCTACCCCACCCACGTCGAGGCGCTCGCTGCTGCGCGGCGCGCCGCCGCCGAACAACGCCAGACCGGAGAGACCGAGACCATTGAGTACGAGGACGAGAACGGCAGGTGGCACACCGAGCAGGCGCCTGGGCGCGACCGGCCGCAAACCGATGTCGAGGACAGCACCTAGCCAGTCAGACAGCCGCGGCTAAGGGCTAGCCGACCGCGGCCAACGCATGGCCGGTATAGGCGTAGATCAGAATGCCAAGCGCCAGAATCGTCGCCATCAGCAGGAGCGGCGT
>JASHOR010000143.1 GCA_030041005.1 Xanthobacteraceae bacterium | reverse complement strand
TCCCAGGCGTGCAGCTCGCGCAGAACGCGGATGCGAAAATGATTTGAGGTGCCGCCGAGCGGAATCGGCATGCCGAGGCGTTCGAGGCCGGGCAGCACCTGGTCGAACCACAGCGCATAGTCGAGAGTGAACATGCGCGTGAGCCAGTTTTCGTGGGCGTTGTAGTAATTGAGGCGGCATTGCAGGCAGGCGGTGTTTGGCGGCGAGCGGCGGAAGGTCGCCACCACCTTGCGCAACTGGTCCGGTTCGGGCCGGTCCTCGGCATCGTAGACGACCAGATACTCGCCGCGCGCGAAACGCAGCGCGAAGTTGCAAGCCTTGGGCTTGGTCTGCGGCTCTGAGCGCGGCACGATGATGATCTCAAAGACGCCTTCGAGACCGAGCGAGCGCGCCGTCTCGATAGTGGCGAGATCGTTCGCCTCCAGCACGATCTTGATGTCGAGTTTGGCGAGCGGGTAATCGAGGTCGCGCAGCGCCTGCGCCAGCCGCGGCAGCATCGCTGCCTCGCGGAACATGGGAACGAGCACGGTGAAGACCGGCAGCTCCTCCTCGCGCAACGCCCGCGCCTCGATCGCGATCGTCTCGTCGATTGCGGCCGAGCGACCGCCGCCGAACGCGATCATGACTCCCTTGAAGACGAAATTGCCGAGATAGAACACGCCGAAGGCGATGTTGAGCGCGATCAGCGCGGCGAGCGGCGCGAACGCCAGAGCGGCGAGAACGCCGCTGAGCAGCAGGTAAGCGGCGATCGCCTGCGCGGCGGTAAAGACCGTGCGCGCCGACATTTTCGGATCGACATCAGCCAGTTCAAACACGGCCCGACGCGACAGCGACTCGGCGAACGCCGTCTGTAGGGTGAAGATAATGTCGAACTTGGAGACGACGACGAACTCGATCTCGGTGCCCCAGCGTCCGCGCGCGAACAGCACCGTTTCCGGCCCCGGCTCGGCGGTGGCGATCAGCAGCCGGCCCTCGGTTCTTCGCCACGGCATGGTCAGCCGGCTGGCGTAGCTGTCGGCTTCGGCGGCGTTCAACAGCCTTCGATCCGGCGGCTCGCGAATGAGGTCGACAAACGCCAGGTCGAAATTCTGCGCGTAGGTCTCGTAATAAAGGCGCGGATCGATCCAGTTGCGCGACAACAATGCGTCGCCAAGCCGCACGTTCCAGCGCTCCGCCAGCGCCGCTGCCTCGTCGAGCTGCGGCAGCGTGATGATGCGACGGCCCACCAGGAGATCGCCGAGGCCGCGGTCCGATGGCGACAGTGCCATGAGCCTACTCGGAGGGATTGGCAGGGTGGCGGCGGAACAGGCGTTGCAGCGCCAGCAGCAGAACGGCGGTCGCCAACAGCCACAGCGCGGCGATGATCCACGAACGGAACCGGTCGGCTACCGTGAGCCAGGACACCTGGTCGGGATAGGAAATCCTGACCAGCGTGTCGCGCTCTGTCGACATCGCCAGCGCCACACCCTTGTCATCGACGAACGCGACATCGCCCCGGTCGAGGTGAAGCTCGCGCGGTGACGGCGTCCGCCCGTCCGCGGCAAGCGGCTTGATCCACAGTCCGGGCGTGTCGCCGGATTGCAGGACTTGCAGGACCGCGCCGCCGTCAAAACCGCCGAGATCCAAGAGCGTGTGCCCGGTCTGATCGGTCACGGCGACGCGTCCGCGATCGAAACGAACGCGCGGATCGGCGCCGGCCGGCGGCCTGTCGCTCACCGCGATGAAGGGCGCATCGGGCACCGGCGCGCTGTCGGCCGCGACATAGGTCACGTTGATCGCCGCGGCGTCGGGCGACAACTGGTTGGCCGCTTGAGCAACAAGGCCGAGGACGCGCGCCGGCCGATCGGCGGCGGCGGCCGGCAGCAGCACATCGACGCCGCGCGTAAATCGCGACGTGAGATCGAAGAAATCGTGCGGCGCGCCGCCGGCGTTGCCGAGCACAAGCGCCGATGATCCAAGGATTTGCGCCGGATAGCCCTGCGGCCCGAAGCGGCAATCGCCTTGCGCGATATCACGCTCGACGACGACGCGAAGATTGGCAAGCGCGCCGACAAGGCCATCGGGCAACGGCAAATCGAGATGGGTCGCGCCGTCGGTGGCGGCGACGGTCGAGCCGAGCAGGCGCTCGTTGACGAAGACGCTGACCACGGCCTTGGCGCCGGCGCCATCCGGCGCCACCATGACATCGAGCGACAGCCGCGTCGGGCGCTTGCCGGCCGGCAAGCGGCGCGTGTCGATGATGGCGCCGAGCTCGGCGCGCCCATACACCTCGACGGCCTGCGGCGGTATGCCGAGCTGATCGAAGGTGACACGATCCGCAGGCAAGGCGAGCGGCGAAACTGCGCCGACCGACGCCGCCTCCATGCCGCGCGTGGCCGCCAATAGCGGCGTGCCGAACAATTGCGCGGCACGCACGCTGCCGGCATCGGCGATCGCCAGCGACGGCAGACCGCGCACGCGCACCGCGTCGATCATACCGAAACCGCGCAGGTCGCCGGCGACGGTCGCAATCGGCGAATCGACGACGCCGGTCGCGTCCGCAAGCGTGCCCACCAGAATGATTCCGCGAGCCCAATGACCGGACTGGTCGCGCTTGGCGAGATCGGGCACCACATCGTAGCCGTCGTAGAACGCAACGCGACGGCCGCTGGACAGGAGCGCGCGCCCGACCGTAATCGCGGTCGCCATCTCGTTCGCGGCGAGATGACGGCTCGGCAGAACCACGGCCACGTCGCGCGGCATCAGCTCCGCCGTAGTGGCGACGTCGAGTTTGCCCGGATCGCCGACGTTGATATCGACCGCGGTTTGCGGCCTGATCGTCACGCTGTCGCCGACGTAGCGCACATCGATGCAATGATCGGGCGTGGCCGCGCCGGAATAGAGAAAGGCGATTTTCAGATAGCCGTTCTTGGGCCGAGCGCCGCCGAGCGGCAATTGGATGGTGCGGCTTTCGCCCTTGCCGTCGAGCGCAATGGCGGCGACGGTGCGATCGTTGACTTGCACGACAAGATTGCGCTTGGCGTCGTGAGCGGCGAAGTCGTCGAACGCGAGCACCAGATCGCTGGCCGAGACATCGCCCTCCTCGGGCAGCGGCACATACAGTTCGTGATGACCGCCGAGATTGGAAAAATGCAAGCCATTGGCGAAGCCGATATCGGCGAGAGTGACCGCCGCGACGAGGCCCTTCGGCTTGGGCGGCTCTGGCGCCGCAGGCGTTTCGGCCGGCCGGGCTTGCCGCTCCGGAGCGCGGCGCGCCAATTTCGGCCGCGGCTTGAATCGTTGCACCGATGCGAGCTTGAGCGAATGCGGCGGCGGGCGATGCACCGCGGACGGGTTCTGCGCGGATGCCTGAAACGGCAACAGCAGCAACGTCGAACCGAGCATGAAGGTGACAGGCGCGCGCATGGTCATGTTACGGCGTCACTCTGAAGGATTTTTTTGCAAGGCTTGCAGCTCACGCGCGGCAACCGCGCGCAATGTCTGCAGCGCCTCTCTGAGGAGGGAAATCTCGTCGGCCACAAGACCTCGCCCCGTTCGATACGGTTGACGGAGCACGTCTTCAACCGCGTGTGCCGCGCGACCGGTGTCAGGAAAGCCGACGGTCCGGCCGATGCCGACGATGCCGTGAATACGCATGTAGGCGTCCGCCACGGCGGCAGCCGCGTGCGTCGCGGCCCCGCCCAGCGCGGGCAGTGCGGCACTGGTCTCTTCGATCTTGGCCTCAAGCGTCGATACGAACCGCTGGCGCACCTTGGCGAGGCGATCGACGAAAACGTCGGCAGTCATCGCGTGGTCCCCCTGAAAGGGACGCATAGATTAAATCGGTGAGCCGGTAAACAATAAGTCCGAATATTGGTGAATCTATATTGTATTACGTGGTTATACTGACGGATATATACTATGATGACATGTATTGATGACTTGGCAATTATGCACTTGCCTTAGCAGGCGGCTACGGGTAGATTAGGCGGCAGATAGGGGATGCTGCGATGGCCACCGACGTTGACCTGACCAACCCGATTTTCCACAGTGAAGAGCAAGCCACGGCCCATATGGAGGCCGATCGCTGGCCGGATGGTGTGACGTGCCCGTTCTGCGGTTCGGTCAACGTGCGCCGCATGGGCGGCAAGACCCAGGCGGGCATGTTCCTGTGCAATGATTGCCGCGACAAGTTCACGGTCCGCACCGGCACGGTTTTCGAGCGGTCGCATATCCCTCTGCACAAGTGGCTGCTGGCGACGCACATCATGGCGGCCAGCAAAAAGAGCGTGAGCGCGCTGCAATTGCAGCGGATGCTTGGGCTCGGTTCCTATCGCTCGGCTTGGTTCATGTGCCATCGCATCCGCGAAGCGATGAAGCCGGCCAAGATCGGGCCGCTCGGTGGTGCTGGCCGCACCGTCGAAAGCGATGAGACCGTGATCGGCGGAAAGGCAAAGAACCGCGCCTACAAGAAAGAGCCGAAGAAACAAACTGTCGTGACTCTCGTTGAGCGCGATGGCAAAAGCCACTCGTTTCATGTTGCCAACATCAAGGCCAAGACGTTACGCGAAACTATTACACGCGTGGTTGATCGCCAGTCGCACCTCATGACGGACGAATTTCCGGCCTATTGGGGCATCGGCGAAAAGCATTTCGAGGGTCGCCACAGCACGGTCAACCATTCGGCCAATGAATATGCGCGGCTTGGCGGCTTCGTTCATATCAACACTGCCGAATCCCGTTTCGGCCTCATGAAGCGAGCTGTATTCGGTGCGCACCATTCTGTGAGTGAGGCGCATTTGCCGCGCTACCTGATTGAATGGGATTTCAAGTGGAACACTCGCAAGATGAAGGATGGGGAACGTGCGGCGCTCGCGCTCAAAGGCGCGGAGGGAAAGCGCCTCACGTACCGGCCTGCTCACTAAAGCCCGAACGCGAAAGCAAATTGCTAGGCGGTTTTTGGCTTGGCGGAAACGGCGCGGCTCTATGCAATGTCGCCTGTAACGGCCTTAAATTTCGGCGCACTGTTGCGCGACATGCACGACGGACAGAAACACTGCGGGCTACGCGGCTTCGTATGGACTAGCCCATGAATAACGCCGCCTTCGCTATCAAAAAACGGAATCGTCGAATCAAAAAATCGGCCGTCTTGGCTCTCATATTTTCGCCAGAGCGCATAAGCAACGAGATCGGCCAATTGAATCGCTCGCGACGCCTTTGAATCAACAAACAGCGGAACCTCTGCCATGCTTTTGAGCGAACCCCATCGGGTACCGTTTACGCGGAAATGTCTCGCAAGTGCCTGCAGCGGTTGCTCATGGTGGCTCTCATCCATGATAACGAGACCGCGTTGACCTTGGCCCGACCGCCCCTCCCGGTTATTTGAGCGTCTCAAATAGAGATTAAACCGGTTGCAAATTTCTTCAAAAGCGTATTCGACCGGGTCTTGCGGAGCAATGTGCGCTTTATTCACAGCAACGCCAAATAACCGAATTGCAGATCGTTGGGTGACAATTACATTTAGCGCGGCCTTAATCATTTGCTCGCGAACGGATCGTTTGACCGAACTCCACGGATTGCTTCGCCCATTGTACATTTCGTTGCCGTGAAGTTCGATGTCGTGAGGATTACCGCCAAGACCAAAACCGGCGACGACATCATCAAGCGCCTTAATGACGTGATAGATGCCACGCTCAAAGATGGCCACGCCGCCGAGAATAAAATGAGTCTCGCTCGCGTTTCCTACAGACCCGGAATCGTCCACATACAGCAAGTGCATGCAGCGACACTGGGAGATTTTCGGGTTGTAAGCAAGAAAAATGCAGCTGAGTGAGGCATTCGCCTCAACGGACCGCGAAACCGCAGCCCTCTCAACCGCAAGGCAATCCTACCCATGAATGCGGTCGCATTGCAATACGCATAACTCCGTAGCGTCGAAAAATAGCTAATCACTTTGTCGAATTTTGCAAGATTTCATGGGATTCCAGCTTACCTGTGGTACACGATTCGTTCTAAACTCGCACCATTTTGGTCGGGCCGTTGCGGCAAAAAATACACAATCCGGATCAATTGCGTGGTTGGCGTCCCGGGCCTTTCGGCTTTCGCTTGGCACTCTTCACCGGCCGATGGGGCTGGGGTGGCGTCCTGAGCATCCGCTGTAGCGCGGCCTCGCGGCGGCGGGTCGCCTCTTGGTCACTGTAATGGTCCGCCGATGGCGGCGACGGTGACTTGCCCATCCGGGCAATATGAGCCTGATCGAGCGGGCGCGCCAGCCCCGAGCGGATCGGAGCAGGCGAAAACTAGCCCTTGTGGTCCGCTAACTCAAGTGCATAATTTCCGATGACTTGATCTGAAATAATACTTATGGGTCGCTGACGGCGCGAATGGCGCGCCGACGCGGCCCAAGCCGCCGCTCGAACCCGTTACGTCATTGCGTCCGAGATTTGGCGCTGTCTTTTCCGACGCGCGTCGGCGATCGCTCAACGCAAGGCCGTGATCGCCCGGCCGATTCCCTTGATCGACTCGATATTGATCGTGAACGGGGAGCCGTCGGCCTTCCAGAACGTGATGGCTGCGGGGCTGCCGGAGGCTGCGATCGCTTCCCTGGTCAGCGCCGCGTCCATCATGATGGTGCCTTCGCAGCGTTGCGGATTGCAGGCGAGGAAGCCGATCTTGGTCGGTGTGGCGTTGCCGAGCTTGAGCTCCATGCCCTTCGCCACCAACACGCCGATGTTGATCTGCGGCGTCTGCAGCAGGGAAACGAGCGCGCCCTGGTTGTTGTGCGCGATGATCCAGGCGCCGACGTTGATGCGCCGATCTTGCTGCTGCGCCAGCATGGGCAGCGTTGCCGAACAGACCTTCTTGGCCGCGTAGCGGCAGGTCACGGTCCATTGGTCGTAGGTGATGGTCTCGGTGCGGACCGGCGCGGTGCCCTCGGCGGGAGGAGTCGGACGCGCCTGGGCGAGCTGCTCAGACGGCAAACGGTGCGCCGATGCCGCCGCGGGCTTCGACAGGCGCTCCGCCTGCGCGCGGAGATTTCCATCGGCAAAATAGATGACGCCCCCGAGCGCAATGGCCGCAGCGACAAGACCGGTGCTCAGCGTCACGACGGGATTTCGAATGCTCACGGCTTTCTTCCGCTGCTGCTGCTTGTTTGCTGCCGCCCCCCACCCGACCAGCGCCGTCGCTGCCGCCGCCGGAAGACCGGAATTGCTACCCCCATAATCCGCTGCGCCAACCCGCCGGGGTTGACGCTGGCCGGCCTTTCGCAGCTTTTCCGCGCCAAAGACCTAGTGTCCCGATTCTGAAGTTCGCATCATATGCGGCACCCTCGTTTGCGAACTTCGGAATCGAAGGACACTAGCAACTTATTGATCTCGTGTGGCTTTGGTTCAGAACTCCGCATGACGAGGTCGCGGCAGAAATGATGCGGACTTCTGAACCGCCACACTAGCACGGCCCCCACAGATGGCCAACTTCTGCAGGCTTGGATAGTGGCTGCTTTGATTGTGGCCGCTTTTTACCCCGCTCCTCGAATGCTTCGAATGAGGCTAACAAGGCCCATGCAAGACAACCATATGCGCCCAAACGCAAGCTGACCCAAAGAATAATTTCCGACAAAGTCTCGGCTTCTCGCGCGTGAGGCGGCGCCGGAATGTCGGGAAGGTCGGTGCGCAACGTCAGCGCCCGCGTTCCGCCGGCACGGCCAGCACCACGCCGGGGAGCTTGCGGCTCTCGGCACCTACGAGCTTGGGCCGAACTTGGCCGACGAACTTGGGGCGACGAACTTGGAAAGACGCCGGAAATGCCTTACATCATGCCGCGCCGGGGCGAAGCGGCCAGGCCGCGGGCAAGGTCTTTTGGCAAACGCCGAAAGCAAGGCAGATCAGGGCCTTGGTCACGATCTTGGGGAATAGTTCAACGGTAGAACATCGGACTCTGACTCCGAGAATCTAGGTTCGAATCCTAGTTCCCCAGCCACATTCCCAATTGTGTCCGGCCCGGAGACATGGGTGACAATCTCGAGCCGAACGGATTGTCGTTGGTCTGCAAGGTCCTCTGCTCCAGGTCGATATAACCGAGATCATGGTGCATTCAAGCTGACGAGCCAAATGCTCCCGCGGGAGCATCGGTCGTCGCTACCTGGCCTCAAGCTTTCGGATCGATTCCTCATCGGCTTCCACGTCACCGCACGCAGGCTAAAGCTCGGTTGCTGCCTCTCGCCGTCCAATGCCTAATTGCACCCAACGACTTGCTGCGGCGGCCTTGCCGCTTCTTACGGGTGACCATCAATAACCGGATCAGCTCTTCGAGAGCTTATGTCCGCATTCTTCGCTATGGAGTCTCCGACCAAGGCAGGACTTTAATTTCGATCCTCTCTCGCCCCGCATCCGATGTCCGAAGCAGTTCTTCGGACGTCGCCGCCTCTGGCTCGGCGAAGTACCAAACGCACCGCGCGTGCACGCGGCCGCCGCGAGTTGCGACGCTGCCGGGTTCAGCCATCTGCCAGTGATCGTTGCGCCAGGCCGGGAGAATTTTTACGCCACGGTTACGCGAACATGCAGCCCCATGCCCGGCCGGGACTTATCGCCGCATTGAATCTTGGTCAGTGATTGGGAACCGTGTCCGCTCATATCGAATCACGCTCGATTTTCATGACAAAACCTGTTCCGGCCGTTCGGACCTTTCTGCGAACGAACGAAGCGTTGGGTGGACAGCCCCGAATCGGCATCGAATGCAGCAGGCTGCGTGTTGTCAACGCCGCGGGCGGCCCCATCAAACAAAAAAGGGAATGCGAACGTTGACAATGATGTCGCGTCGTTCATTCGTGCTCGCCGCAGCCGCAATGAGCGCTGGTGAGTACGGCAGCGTCGGCACGGCTTGGGGTCGCCGGGTCCACAGAACGAGCGCGCTGCAGGATTGGTCCAGGCAGAGCGCCACGACCCGCGCCGGCATGGTTTCTCTCCTCGGCGGCGACCCGGCGGCTGATCCCAAACCGCCATATGGCGGTCCGCTCAATTTCTCGCCCGTCACAGCAAAAGACAATCTTGGATCGTGCACACGCCAGCTTTACCAATTCGTCGGTCCTGACGGCGCCGACGATATCGTGCAGGCTTATTTGATGATCCCGACGAGACCCCGCCACGGCGTGCCGGCGATCTTGTGTCTGCATCAGACCCAAAATTCCTACGATCAAGGTTTCAAAGAACCCGTCGGCCTCGCCGGAACGCTGGCGTATGCCCTTGAACTCGCCGAGCGGGGCTTTGTGACGCTCACGCCGAATTGGGGTGGGTACCCGCCAACAATGAGTGATCCGTTCGACTACGCCGATAACGGTTACAACAGTCCAAGCGGCACGCCGCGTCGTCAGCTTCGCGCCGTGCGGTTGTTGCGCCGTGCGATTGACATGCTCGATTCGCTTCCGCGTACTCCGGGTTCCATCGGTGTGATTGGCCACAGCGCCGGGGGTTTGGCGGGAATCTGTATCTCCAATTTCGATCACCGCATCAAGGCGATGGCCTCAAGCTGCGGCGTTACACCCTGGTATCTCTACGCCGCAGCTCACAACCCGCACGACTTGTCCGCGTTTCATTCATGGTTTCCCGACATGCCGACCAATCCGGAGTCGATGCCGTTTCCATTCGAAGCGATGTTGGAGACGCTGGCGCCGCGCCCGTTGTGGTTCAATGCTCCGCTGCGAGACTACATCGACCCGGGCAATCTGGCCAAATTCCGGCGGGCGGCGGTCTATCTTGCTGGCTTCGAAATGGGCGGGAATCTGGTCAGACAGTGCATCAGCGATACCGCCGCGACGTATAAGCGTGTGTTCCATTCATCTGCCGTCGTCATCAACGTACCGAATGGTCCACACACCTTCGCCGTCGCGGATCGCCGGCGGGCTTACGCGTTTCTGTCTGCACATTTGTGACCGGTCTTTTTGGTCCTCACCCATCCCGGATTTCTGGTCAGCGTGAGCACAGACCGTTCGCACATCCACGGGCGCGCACCTGTCTCGCGCGCCGCAGCACGAATGGCTACTGTCGAAAAAAATGGGCCTGGCGGAAAGGATTGCTAAGAAAAAAAGATGCCCCCATCCGGGGGTCGCTCGGCTGTCGCCTCCGCGACGCCACCTCTCCTGCGCGGCTGCGGGGGGAGAGGGAAGACGGCAGCTTCAATGAGGTGCAGTTATCCGGCCTAGTCCAGCAATGACTGCTCGAATTTGACGGCGTCCTTCGGCTCGCCGAAGCCTGCAACATCAAGCGGCTCGTCGTCATCTACGGCCATGCTCGGACTTGCGAAGTACACATGAGTCTCGAACTCGTAGCCGCACTGCTCGCAGGACCACACGTTGCGAACGCGACGCTCGCTGACATGTTCGGCCCAAATGGGCGCGATGATCGTCGCACCACACTGGGCGCACGATGTTGTATCCACGGGACGTTCTCCCTTTGCGCCCCGACCCCTCCTTGCTGCTCCTACGCTAACCCGACAGGTCTGCCGGTCAAGTCAAATCTGCCGACTCTCTTGTGCACCGCAACAGCCGCGGTTCGCCGACCGGCGGAGCGTGGGTAATTCGGAACTCCTTCGGTCACGGCTCGGACAAACGGCCCCGCGATGCATCAGGCGCGGCGGCGTCCGGTCACAGCGTAGTCCATCAGAAGAACCACGATCGAATCGACGATGGCGACAATGACGCTGAAAATGTTCAGTCTCGTGACGCCGCTTCCTCGAACAGATCGGA
Source organism: Xanthobacteraceae bacterium (assembly GCA_030041005.1). Lineage (GTDB taxonomy): Bacteria > Pseudomonadota > Alphaproteobacteria > Rhizobiales > Xanthobacteraceae > BOG-931. The sequence goes on along the minus strand of JASHOR010000143.1, from coordinate 5,500 downwards.
CAAAAAAGCCTCCGACCAGTGCGCCGGCTATCCCGATCGAATTGTCGAGCCAAAAGGCTTGGCTTGCTGGTCTGCTATCTTGCTCTGCGGCACCGAAAAAGCGTTTTCGTCGCGTCGTTTCGAAGCCACACTTTTGCTTGCTTCTGTCCGCATAGGCGCAACGTATCCAGGCACTCTCGGCGAAGCCTGGTGTTGGAACCGAAACGGCGGCGTCTTGATGTTCCTCCTCATCGATAGAGTCTGCGGACAGTTTGCGGCCGCCCTGCAACATCAGCAGTTGCATGTTTACGCCACGATCGCGGTCATCGTCGTCCTAAGCGTGCTGCTGTTCCCGCCCAGGGACGACCCCGATCAGATTTGATCGCCGTTTTTACTCTGGAACCGCTCTGCATCGTTGCGAGTTGTCGGCCCGACACCTTGGATACGGAGCCTTACGATGTTGAGCCTTGTCGTCACGCTGCTGATCATCGCGCTCATTGCCGCCGTGCTGGGCTTTGGCGGAATTGCCGGCGCTGCCGTAGGCATTGCCAAGATTGTATTCTTCGTCGCCCTCGTGCTGTTCCTGATATCGCTTGTGGCGGGCGGCTTCCGCGGCTTCGGACGGCGCTTGTAGCCTTCAGGTCCTGGACTAGTGGTCCGATTCCAACATTCGCATTCCTTTTCGGCATGCCCTCGTGCGAATGTTGGAATCAAAGGACCACTAGGGTGGCGGTTCAGAAGTCCGCATCATTCCTGCCGCGACCTCGTCATGCGGAGTACTGAACCAAAGCTCCACTATCCGGCCAACGGCGCGGCGAACGCGGCTGTTCGACCTTCGAGGGCAGGCAAACGCGTCGCCTCGCCACCATTCTTTTCTACGAGGACGAGCGGTTCCGGCGCGACGCGGTTGCGGCCTTCCGCCTTGGCGCGATAGAGCGCGCGGTCGGCACGTCCGAGCAGCGCCGAGAGCGTGCGCCCGCTTTCGCCGGCCATGGCGATCCCCACACTGACGGTGGTGCTGGTGGTCAGCCCGGCAAACACGGTCGCCGCAAACCTGTTGCGGATCCGCTCGGCCACCTGCAATGCGGCGGACATCGTCGTATCGACGAGCAGGCAGGCGAATTCCTCGCCGCCGATCCGCGCGCACACATCTCCGGGCCGCATTCTTGAAGCCAACTGTCGCGAAAATCTGATCAGCACATCGTCGCCGGCCTCATGCCCGTTGGTATCGTTCACTTCCTTGAAGCGATCGAGATCGAACAGAAGAAGCGCGGCGGGGCGACGATCGGCAATCGCGCGTTCAAGCATCGGCGCGCCGACGTCGAAGAAGGAACGGCGGTTGGCTATGCCGGTCAGCGCATCGGTCGATGCCGCCTTCCTTTGCTGCAGTTCCGCGCGCTCCTTGGCCATGCTGACGCGCAGAAACGCCAAGCTGAAAGCGGCGAACAGCGCCTCGAACGCCAGGATCACGACCGCGGTGCGGTGCGCCTCGATAACGATCGGGGTCAGCGGCAGCGACGCCGCGTAGGGAATGCGCGCCAGAAGAAAGCCGGCGTGGATCAAAACCACCGCCAGCGTGGGCCAGCGCGAAATCAGGTCGGGGTCGCGGCCGTCCCATACTTCGCGCGCGCCGAGCAGCACATAGACGGCGCAAATGCCGGACAGCAGCACGACATGCAACCGAACCGACTGGCTAAAGCCGGAGAACTGCCACGCCAGAATCCAGACCGCGGCGCCGGCTGCGACTAGCGCAATGCGAATGCGCCGGCCTTCGAAGCTGCGCGCACCGGCCCACATCGTACCGTAGGAGGAACAGATCAGCGCATTGCCGATGCATATCAGCCAGCCGGGCGACGCGGGCCCGCCCAATGCCATCAGCACTACTCCCAGCGAGCCCAGGAGATAACCGAGGCCCCAGAGCGCGAGCGCCGGCTCGCTGCGGTTCTGCATCCAGGCGAGTATCAGCAGCAACCCGCCGATCAGGGCGACGAATACGGTTACGGCGCAGACGGTCGGCGGATCGATGAGAAAAGTCGTACCGGCCAGGCTGGGCACCGCACTATCCCCCTTGCGCCGCTACCGGGCGCATGCGCCTGTCTAGCAGGACAATCCTCGCAAGCTTTTTCGGGATTCGGTAAAATTCGATGGATCGGCTTTGCCATATCGGGCGGGCGGCCAGATCAATGGCGGAACACCGGCCGCTTCATTGAACATGGGCAAGAAACGATGAAACTGCCCATTTGACCGACGCTTCCACGATCCATCCGAGCATCACTACGGCGGCAAAGCCGATCGTGGCCCAGGTCGCCAGCCGCGAGCGCGACAGCGCCAGCGCCGCCACCGTCGGTCGGATCACTTCAACCGCGGCGGCGTGCTCGTCGAGCTTTTGCACAACATCGCGCAAGGCGGCGCTGGTGTCGGCGTAGCGCCGCTCCTGCAGCCGCCGGTTTTCCTCCATACGACGCTGAATGTCGGCAACGCTGGCGCGCAGCCGGCCGATGGCTTCGCTGATTTCGTCGAGTTTTCCAGGCATGGCGTTATCCGTTATGGCGCGAGGTTGAAACCGGAGCCCGGAACGGGCGCGGAGCGAGACGTGCGTTGCCTCGCTTCATTCCGGCTTTCAGATTTACGTTTTCGATTTCAGATTGGCGACAGCGGCGACGTAGCCGGCAATCGCATGGCAGGAGAAGGGGTCGGGCTCCGCCACCCCGACGGCGATCAACGGATCGCGCGCGTCGAGAAATTCAAGCAGCGGCGGCACGTCGAAAGGCAGGATCGGCACCGGGTCGTTGCCGCGACGGTATTGCCGGACCGGGACCGGCGCCAGGACGGCGGCGAATTTCGCCATGCCAAAGCGCGGCGCGCCGAAGGTGACGATGGCGGCCGGCTTTCTGCCCGCACACATCATCAGTCCGCCGACGCCGAGCGCGAGCGCTCCGCCGAGACTGTGACCGCTGAGATAGTAAGGATCGCTCCCCAAAGCCGCGGCGATGCTGCCGGTCACGCTTTCGGCACCATCGAGAAATCCGGCGTGACAGCGGCCGAGCTGCGGATCCTCGCGGTCGACGATCGGCGCGCAGATGAAATCGCGCGCCCAATCCTCGGCCGTCACCGAACCGCGAAAGGCGACGATCTTGTCGCCCTGCGCCGTTGCAGTGATGCGCACGTAGGCGCCCGAAGACGGCACCGGCAGGCTCGCGGGCGAGCTGTAGGTCGCCGCGCAAGCCTGCGCCAGTTCGAGATCCAACGGCAAGGCGGACCTGCGCCGCTTAGACAAACGAGCCGAGATTGAGCCCGAGGCCGCCGGTCGACGGACCGATCGCGGTCTCGATCTCCTGCACCACCTGAACCACTGCGCCGGGGTCGGTAGCCGCGTTGGCGGCCGCGGCCTGCAGGCTCGGCAGCAGATTGGCCACCGCAATCGGCAGGTTGGAAATCTCCGCGACTTTCACCGCCATGTCTTTGACCACCGCCGGGTTGTTGCTGTTGGCGAGAATCGTGGTGCACGAGGCCTGAATGGCCGAGGTCGGACTCTGCGAGGCAATGGCCTGCACGGCGCTGGTCAGAGCGGCCCCGGTCAGACCCGACGATTTGAGGACGGAGACGATGTTGGTCAAAGTGCTCATGGCTGTCCTTGCTGGGCGTGATGAAAAAGGCAATCGTCGCCCGCACGCCGTTTCGGGCGACGCCGATCGATGTTTGTTTGTCAGTCCTGCGCGCTTTGCAGCGTGATCGCCGCTTCGCCGTTTGCGGCAAGCCAGTTTCGCGCCGCGCCCGCCGCCTGGGTCGGGTCGCCGCTGGTCCTGAGATTGTCCAGGAGAGCGTCGAGCGCCGCATGCATGGCGGCCAACTGCGTGACGACAGCGGGCGCCTGCGCCATCGCCTGCAGCATCGCCGCGGCAATGGCTCGCCATTGAGCGGCGCTGAGCGCGGCGAGCACGGTCGCAACGCTCGATCCGCCGAGCAGGGAGCCGATGAGCGGCAGCAGCGCAACGAGCAACGCGGCCATCGGTTACGACCCGATCCGCTTCGCTTCCGGCAGGACGATCGCGATGAGACCGCCGATGCCCATGCCGATCATGGAAATGTTTTTGACCAAATCCGCCGCGCCGCCGTCCAGGCCGATGAGGCCGAGGAGCGCAGCAAGCCCCGCATAGGTCGAAGGCTCGCGCAGCCGCGCCCCGATCCAGGATGCCTCCTGTTCGAGTTTCCGTTCGTCGATTTTCGCCGCAGACTTGCCGGCGCGCTGGTTGTCGGTCATGGCCATTCTCCATTCGTTTCAGGAAGGAAATTTTCCGGGACGCGCCCATAGGCGATCGGTCCAGGAACAGCGCGAGCGCCCGCTCCAGGCTCCGGTTTTGTTGTTTGGTGATTCACGTCTCGCCGAAGGGGAGAGGCAGTTACATTCGTCGCCATTCAACGATTGCAGACACCCGCTCACGCCGTGCCGGCGAGAGGCGCGCCGGACCACGCCTTCGCCAGTTCGTCGCGCGTGCCGTTGAACGCGTTGAGATCGGCGCCGCTCTGCAGGCCCTTCACCGTGTGCGGCTGCGGACCGGCGCCATCACCCGTGTATTGGATCAAAAAATTCCCGGTCCACGGCGGGATCGGGTCGATGATACGGAACAGCCCGGCATTATCGGCAGGCCGCAGCCTGACGTAGCGGCATTGCCAAAGCCGAACGACTTTCGCCATGTCGATCCATTTGGGATCGTCGGCCCTGATTTGCTCGCGGATACGATTGCCGCCGTAGATGCAACAGGCGCGCCCGGTGCGCTGCATCACTTCATCGAGAAAGGCATAGGCCTGCGCGGCCGACATCTGCGATTGAGTATTGTCCTCGAAATCGAGCACCGCGAGATCGCGCGCGCCGAGATCGGCATAGGCGAGAAACGTAGCCGCATTGGAAACCGGATCGTCGCCGGTGGCGAAGTCATAGGCGCCCCAGAGCAGGCCCGCGCCTTTCGCCGCCGCCATTCTGCGCGCGTACATCGGGTCGCCATAGCCGATGCCCTGACGCGCCTTATGGATCACGCCCCAGATGCCGGCTTTGGCGATGTCGGAAAAATTCACCGGGTTGAAGTGCGCCATATCGGCGACATTGGGGACAATTGTCATGACTGGAATCTCCTTCAGACAATCGCGACGGCTTCATCAACGCAGCACGTCCACGGTGACCGGCGCGAGCCCGGAGAAGCCGAGTGCATGCGCAGCCGCCGGCGTGAGGTCGATGATGCGCCCACGCACGAACGGCGCGCGGTCGTTGATGCGCACGACGATGCATCTCCGATCCGCGCGAGCGCGATTGGGTTGGCGCGCGGCAATCGCGCGAGCGCGGCAAACCAGAACGCGCGTGCCGAACGGCAGCGTGCGATGCGCGGCGGTGAAGCAGCCCGGACATAGCCGCTCACCGCCCGCCGTCCGCGTGCCTTCCCAAGAGACCGAGGCAATGCCGGATTAGGCATGAGCCCGTGTAACAGCGCTGACGCAAAGCATCAGCGCAACCAGGAGGTCTTTCATT
>JASHOR010000142.1 GCA_030041005.1 Xanthobacteraceae bacterium | reverse complement strand
AAACGTATTCGCACGACGACGGCGCCGGCGCGACGACGAATGTCTGCTCATTCCGAGCGCTCCTCCTTCAACGAGGCGGCGACGCAGCCGACGGCGCCGTCGGCATCGAGTCGGCTAACAAGTATTTTCAGGTTGTGATCGATGGCCGAGAGCGCGCGGGCAATGTGGTCCACCGCTTCGGCGATATCAACAAGCGGCTCCTCGTGTGCTTGCGCGGGAACGAAGGGGCGCGTGAGAGCGGGTGAACTACCAATACGGTTTCTTTGCGGCATGTCTTTGCTCTTCCCATCAGATCTTCTTTGCAATGCCGAAGAAGAAGCCGCGACGCGGACCGTATTGCGGGGCGAACATGGCGATGCCTCACGTGTTTGGGGCCGGTGTACAGCGGAACAAACGGTGCTGAATCACCAGCCGCCGAATTTGTAATTGACGGCCACCGTCATCATCGAGATGTTTCGATCGCTGTATGTGATGACGTCGCCGGCAAAAGTCGGCAGCCCCGGCGGCGCTGTAAAGGTTTGATTGCTGAGGCCGACATAGTCGTACTCGGCGCGCAAGATCCAGTTGTCGAGGAAAGCCCATTCAAGGCCGAAACCGGCAGTCCAACCGGCACTGGAAGTGTTGGTGCCCGCGAGATTGGCGGAAATCCCACTCGTTGTAATCCCCGGACTGGTCGACGCCACCCAGGCACCGCCGCCCTTGCCATAAAAGAGCAGGCGGTCGAACGCATAGCCGAGCCGGGCGGTGGCAGTCGTCAGCCATCGATAGTCGATGGCGTTAATGAAGGCGGATGTGCCATCGGGAGCCGTTGCCGTGATCGGCGAGTGCTGGTTTGTCGCCAGCCAGTCGAACATGACCTCGGCGCCGATGACGGCGCCGCCCCAGAACTGATAATTGACGCCGGCCTGGCCACCGCCCATGAGCTGAATGTTGGTCGGCGCCGTAAAGGCGCTGCCCAACGTGTCGGAAAAATTGGTGCCGCTCTGCCCGCTCCAAGGCACGCCAATATTGCCGCCGACATAGAGGCCGGTCCAATTATAGATTGGAGCAGCGGGCGCTTTCTCCGGAACGGGCGCTGCTGTCGGAAGATCAGCCGCCTGTGCCGAGGACATAACGCCGGCACACAATACGAGCGCCAACGCGACACGTTGCGTAAGGCGACCGGCAGTTTGGCCGCGGTCGCAGCGCAATCTTTGCCGCATGATGTTTACCTCCTCTACTGTCACCATCTCACTCTTTGTCGGCGTGATCGACGCCGGGCCAATGCTCGTTTCTCGTCGCCGCCTTTGCACGCATTTTGCTCCGCTCAGTCGCGGCGGCATGACCAGGCTGAGCCGTCAAATCTTCTTCGATATGCCGAGGAAGACGCCGGCGCGCGGACCGTATTGCGGGGCGAACACGCCGATTCCGCAGGTGCCGTTGCCGGTGGGACAGGTGACGGAACTGCCGCGAATGAGATAAACGGTATCGAATGCGTTCACGACATCCAGCCGGACCGTCATCGGTTTCGGATCGTTCGGCAGCAGGAATTCGCGGGCGATGCCGAGATTGAACTGCGTGTAAGGGGGCAGCGTATCGATATTGGCGTCGCCGGTGCGCAGACCGCTGCCGTAGATCATGTCGGCCGAGATCCTGGTCCCGCACCAGGACAGTGAGTCGCCGAACGTTTCCTGGGCATAGGCGGGCCGGCCGCAGAACTGATAGGAAACGCCGGCCGAGCCGGTCGCTATCTGGGTGTGGTCGGTATAGATCCAGTGAGAGTCTACGTATTGCAGCAGCGTCTCGCCGCCGAGGTCGGCGAGCGGGCCGCTGGAGAACAGATATTGGTTGGAGACAACGTCGGTCGCTTTCTCAAAGCCGAGCGCGAGATTGGCATAGGCCTGAAACGGGCCGCTCTTGAGCTTGCCGCTAAATTCGACGCCCTCGACAATGCCATGGGCGTAATTGAAGGCGTCAAGCACCAGCGCCTGGCCGAAATTGCCGTTGTCGATGAGATCCTTGGCGAGCTTGTAATAGGCGTCGACGCCGAGGTTGAGCGCGTTGCAATCGCTGGCGGCCGAGGAGATGCAGCCGAACTTGATCAGCTGATCGGCGCCGGCGTCGAAATAGTTCGAGCGCTCGGGCAGCACCGGGCTCGCCTGCGTGACCGACGAGGCCGCCGAGGTGCCGGTGTACAAGGAGGGATTAAACGGCGCCGCTTCGACCAGCACCGGCGGCGTGAAATAGCGCGCATAGCCGGCGTGCAGCGTCGTATATTGGAACGGCTTGTAGGTGAAGCTGACGCGCGGGCTTAATTGATTGGCATCGACGTATTCCCACATCTGGTCGAAGCGCGCGCCGTAATTCATCGTCAGCCTGTCGGTCAGCTTCCACTCGTCCTGCGCATAGACTCCTGCAAGCCAGCTGACTTTGGAGATATCGTCGCTAATCGTCTCGGGCGCGTCGATCGGATTCCCGGCCGCGTCGGCCGGCTCGACCAGCGATTGATTGCCGACGGCGGTCTGTTCTCCGCTCACGGTGAATCCGGCGCGCAATGTGTGCGCGGAGTTGATGATGTACGAGGCATCGCCCTGGATGCCGTTGCTGTAGGACTCGCGGGTGATGTCGGACGCGACGCCGTTGATCAAAAGGTCGCCGACCGGGTCCGGCATGAAGTGGAGGAAGTTGTAGCGGGTGAAATAAGACAATTGCCCGTCGAAGCCGTTGACCGACCGCTGCAGCGCGAGCACGCCGAACTGGGTGTCCTCGTATTGGTTCTCGTCGAGGTCTGCCGAGTTGAAATTGGTGATGCCGAAGGCGCTGGTGACCGGCGGATTCCCCATCGAGCCGACTGGCTGGCCAGGCACATTGGGAATCTGGAACCAGCTTGTGGACGTTCCCGCGATCAGGCTCAGGCGGGTCACCGGATCGACGAACGTCGACATATAGGCGAAGCCTTTATCCTGCTGGGAGAAGTCATGGATGGCGTTGAGTGTCGGCAGCGGATTCTCGATGCCCTCCGTGGTCTGCAGATACCGGCCGGAGAAGAAATACTGCACGCCGGGAAAGCAATCGGATCCCCCGGTCGATTGCGCCGCCTTGGTGGCGACGGGCGTGCCGGAGCCGCACGTGTTCCCGGCTGTGCCGCCATACTCGAAGCTCGGTTCGATGGTGCCGCGGCTGCCACCGTAAAACCCGACGCTGCCGGAATTGTTGAAAATGTCCGAGCGGGTCGTGATGTCGACGAGGCCGACCGTTCGCATGCCGAACTCGGCCGGCAACGCACCGGTGATCAGCGCCATGCTGCCGATCAGGCTGGGGTCGAAGATGCTGCCGAAGCCGGTGACGCCGTCGGGCAGCATGACACCATTGATGCGGTACTGCACATTGGCGTGATCGTTGCGAACATGGAGCAAACCGCTCGCCGCGGAATCCTGCGACACGCCTGGCGTCTGCAGCAGGATTTTCTCGACCGACGCGTTGGTGCCTTGCGGCAGGGCCTCGATGGTGTCGTGACCGAGCGTGTCGGACGTGGTGCCGGCGGTCGTGTAGAGACTTTGGCGGGCGGCATCGAAGGCATTGTTCTTGGCGGTTGCCGGATTGATGCGGGAAGGGGTGGCCGTCGTGATGGCCCGCGTCGCGGCGGCCGTTGTCGGCCGTGCCGCCCCCCGTCGCCGCACCGGACGTGGCTTCGGCTTCGGTTTCGCGCCGGTGACGGTGACCTGCGGAAGCTGCACTTGCGCCTCCGCCGGGCCGCCAATGGCGACTACGGCCGACAGCGTTGAAGAAAGACCGAGGACAATCGCGCGAACGAGACGGCGCGAAGGACAGACGCCAGCGGTCATGGATCACACCCCGAGAATCTTGCTTGAAATCGCCGCACTGAATTCCAGCGCCGCCGCCGCGGCGGCTTCCCCGAATTCGATTCGTAATGTTATAACATTACAAAAGCAAGGCGGGATTCCGCTGAGGATGTTCCGCGTTTCCGCATGCCCCATCGCAGACGCGGCAAAATGCAACGTCGATATCTTTCGCCGGCGCCGCGCCGACTGGCTCGTCTCGGCGGCGATTTGCCATTATGGGAGATAGAGTCGCGTGGGCGGGCGGCTGCTACGGATGCAACGGAGAAGGACGCATGCACGACACCCCCGATCAGGTCCACTGGCACGAACCAAGCGCGGGCGAGAATGCCGGCTACGGCAAGTTCAAGCGCCAGCCCTTACCCTACGATCGATTCATGGAGGCGGAGGGCGTGCCTTGCTACCGCGGCATCGGGGTGCGGCGAGTCCAGGATTTGCCGCTTGCGCCCTGGAAGCGGCTCGGCGGCCGCGGCTCGTTTGTTCAGCTCTATGGCACCGAGGGGCTGTGGGGGCTCTACGTGGTCGAAGTGCCGGGAGCGGGCGCGCTCAACGTCGAGCGGCATCTTTATGAGAAAAACGTGCTCGTGGTCGAAGGCCGCGGCACCACCGAGGTCTGGCAGGAGGGTCAATCCAGGCGGCACGTGTTCGAATGGCAGAAGGGATCGCTGTTCGCCATTCCGCTCAATGCCTATCACCGCATCATCAATGCCGGCAGCGCGCCGGCGCTGCTGCTTTGTGGCACGACCGCGCCGAACGTGATGAACGTCCTCGACAACCTCGATTTCGTCTTCGACTGTCCATACACTTTCAGCGAACGTTTCTCCGGCGCCGAGGATTTCTTCAAGCCGAACGACGACCTCGAGCCCGATCCGATCCGCGGGCTCGCCATGCGGCGCACCAACCTCATCCCCGACATCGTCAATTGCGACCTGCCGCTCGACAACCGCCGCTCGCCCGGCTACCGCCGCGTCGAGCCGGCGATGGCCAAGAACCGCTTCTATCTGTGGATCGGTCAGCACGAGACCGGCCGCTATTCCAAGGCACACAAGCACGCCTCCGCCGCGGTGCTCGTCTGCATCAAGGGCAAGGGTTACACCTACACATGGCCCGAGGTGCTCGGCACCACGCCGTGGAAAGACGGCAAGGCCGACAAGATTCTGCGGCAGGACTATGAGCCGGTCGGACTTGTCTCGGCGGCGCCGATGAGCGGCGACTGGTATCACCAGCATTTCGGCATCGGCAAGGAAGGATTGCGCATCACCGCCTGGCACGGCCCCAACAATCAGCGCGCGCGAAAACCGGGCGTCCCCGGCGAGCAGCTCATGGACTACGGCGCCATCGAACTGTCCAAGGGCGGCAGCGCCATCGGCTATCACCAGGAAGATCCGGCGATCCGCAAGGAGTTCGAAGCCACGCTCGCGCGCGAGGGATTGGAGAGCCGCATGCGGCCGGAATTCTACGAGCGCCCGCCGGCCGAAGGCGAAGTGGTGATGGGCGACGTGATGTAAGCGTATTTGTTTGCCGTCATCTTGAGGTAGCCGCGAAGCGGCCCTCGAAGGATGCCGGCCGAGGCGCTCGGGCCGTCGCCCTTCGAGGCTCGCTTCGCTCGCACCTCAGGGTGACGGTTCAGGACCTTTCAAATGCCCTTTCAGGACTTCCGTCAGTTTCTCGACGTGCTGCGCCAGCACGGCGAGCTGGTCGATGTCAATCGTCCAATTGGACTCAATGACGTCGGCAAGGCGATGAAGCAGAGCTACGTGCGCAATGGCCCGGCCATCATGTTCAACAATAACGGCACGGACTATCCGCTGGTCGCCGGCGTCTATTCGAACCGAGAGAAGGCGCTGATCGCGTTCGAGGCCGAGGAAGACACCATCCTCGATAAAGTCCTGCGCGGGCTCGACAACCCGATCCCGCCGGTCGTGACCAAAAACAGCGCGCCGTGCCACGAGGAGATCATCGAGGGCGACGCCATCGACATCCGCAATTTTCCAGTGCCGCAATACAGCCCCAAGGACGGCGGGCCATACATCACGCCGGGTATCGTCGTTTCGGAGGATCCTGAGACCGGCGTGCCCGACGTCGGCCACTACCGCTTCCTGATTCTCGGCAAGGACACGATGTCCTACTCGGCGCAACCGTTCCACCGCTTCGGCAAGAATCTCGCCAAGTGCAAGAAGCTCGGCATCGTGCCCAAGGCGGCGCTGGTGATCGGCGTCGACCCGATCATCGCCTATACGTGCCAGGTTCAGGTGCCGGACACGACGGACGACTGGGCGCTGGCCGGCGGCCTGCGCGGCGCGCCGATCGAACTCGTCAAATGCAAGACCTGCGACGTGAAGGTGCCCGCAACCGCGGAAGTGGTGATCGAATTCGAGGTCGATCTTGACAAGACCGTGCTCGAGGGGCCGCTCGGCGAATATACCGGCTATTACACGCGCCCGTCGCAAAAACCGGTGGCGCGCATCACCGCGATCACCCACCGCAAGAAGCCGATCTTCCAGGGCCTTCTCACCGGCAAGCCGGTGACCGAGAATCACATCCTCAAGCAGGTGCCGTTCGAGGCCTCGGTGCTGCGCATGCTGCAGCGCCAGTTTCCGACCATCAAGGCGGTGTCGGTGCGCGCTTCGGCCGGCGTGTCGTTCTACGTCGTCATCGCCATGGAGCCGCGCTTTGCCGGCGAAGCGCGACAGGTCATTCTGTCGATGATGTCGAGCAACATCCGGCCGAAATGGACCATCATCGTCGATCCCGATATCGACGTGCATTCCTCGACCGAGGTGGAATGGGCGATGGCGTTTCGGGTGCAGCCGGCGCGCGACGTCATCACTGTCGACAATGTGCCGGCCGGCCCCTCCGATCCGTCGGTCGATCTGTCCCGCGACCGCACCATGCGCGTCGCTTCCATGATCGGCATCGACGCGACGCGGCCGTTTGGCGAAAAATTCTATGAGGTGGCCGACGTGCCGGGCTGGGAGGATTACAAGGTGCCGGAACTGGACGATCGGCGGTAATCGCCGCCGTCTCCGTCCATTGCCGCGGAAGCGGGATTTCAGGACTGGCCCGCTTGCGCGATAGCAATCTTGTCGCGCAGTTCCAAACTTTCGAGACAGCAAGACCGCGACGCCTCACACCGGCTCCGCATCAATCAAAACAAACGCCACTACCGCGGTCTCATTGGTGCGATTGCTCCAAGCGTGATTGGTGCCGCGCTGGACGAGCGCGTCGCCGGCCTTCAACAACACTTCGCCTTCGTCCATCATGGCGTAAATCTCGCCGGACAAGACAATCGCGTAGTCGATCGTGGCGGTCTTGTGAAAGCCGGCGTGGCGCGGATTGTTGCGGTCGGTCGCTTCGGCGCGGCCGGAATCGTCGGGCATGATTTGCTCGCGCGCGAGCGCGGTCAGCCGTTCCGAATCCGGCGGATATTCGATGACGCGGAACACCGAACCGTTCTGCGGCGGCGGCAGCCGATGGCCTCGGGCGATCGCGTCGGCCGCCCCATGATTGTCGGCCGGCGTACGACTGGTCTCCCACAGCTCATGCACGATGGCGCTGCCTGTGGTGCGCTGGAACACGTGCGGGGTAGCGGCGTCGATGATGAAGACCGACTTGCCGCCGGCATTATGGCCGGTGACCACGCGGCGGATTTGCTTGGGCATTTCGTCTCCTATTTTTCTTTGCAAATCCGATCCTCCTATTCATTGCTTCTCCCCTTGAGGGCCTCAAGGGGGGAGGCGAAATGCAATCCTTCAGGCCGGAAATGGAGGTTATCGCGTTTTTGTGTTCCCTGCGTATCCGCTCGCCCGCATGCGCGCGAGCAGTTCCTCGGTCGGGTAGGAATCCGCGGGCAAGCCGTATTTGATTTGCATGGCCTTCACCGCTTCCCGGCTCTTTTCTCCAAGAAAGCCGTCGATCTTGCCGACGTCGTAGCCGGCGCGCACCAAAAGCGTCTGCAGTTGCTTGACCTGATCGAAGGAAAGCGCAGGCGGCGGATTGCCGCGATGCAGCGCCGGCGCACCGGCGATGCGGGTGGCGAGATAGGCGGCGGTGGTGGAATAAACCAGCGAGTTGTTCCACTGCAGATAGACCTGAAAATTCGGATAGACGAGAAAGGCCGGGCCGAAGCGACCCATGGGCAGAAGCAGCGAGGCGGGCAGATTGTCTTCCGGCAATGGCCGCCCGTCGGCGAGCGTCACCCCCCACGAGGCCCATTTCGACCGCGGCAACTGGATGTCGAGGCTGGCCTGGTCCCAGGGCAGGCGGGACGGCACATGCACCTCGGTCATCCACGGCTCGCCGCGCCTCCAGCCGAGCCCGACCAGATAATTGGCGGTCGAGCCGAGCACGTCGGGCACGTCGTGGATGAGATTGCGCGTGCCATTGCCGTCATAATCGACGGCGTATTTGTAGTACTCGGTCGGCATCATCTGCGTCTGGCCGAGTTCACCCGCCCAGGAACCGATCATCTCCGCGGGTCTCAGATCGCCGCGCTGAATGAGCCGCAGCGCATCGAGAAGCTGCGGGCGGAATTTATCGGCGCGGCGGCAATCGTAGGCGAGCGAGGCGATAGAACTGAGCGAGGGATATTTGCCCTGGTTGGCGCCGAAATCGCTCTCCAGCCCCCAGAACGAGACGATTACCGGCGCCGGCACGCCATATTGGCGCTGGATGCGGGCGAACACCGGCGCATATTTTTTTATCAGCGCCTCGCCGCGGACGATGCGGTAGGCGGCCGCCATGCGATCGGAAAATTGCAGGAACGTCTGCGTAAAGACGCGCTGTCCGCGGTCGATGTCGACGATGCGCTGGCTGTAGGTCAGGTACGGCGCGGCTTCGGCAATCGTGGCTTGCGAAATGCCTTGCGCCAAGGCCTCGCGCTCGAGGCCGGCGAGCCAGGTCGCGTACGGGCCGGACGTGCGGCACGGCACCGCGGCCTGCGCGGCTGCCCCGAGCAGGCTCGCGAAAAGAACCGCGGCAATGGTCACTTGCAGTTTGCGCATCATTCCTCCCGCGTTTTGCGCCGGACTCTTCTCCGTCATCCTAAAGTGCGAACGAATCGAGCCTCGAAGATTCCCCATCCTTCGAGCACCGCTTCGCGGCTACCTCACGATGAGGATGAAGTTTTCAAATACCAATCGAGAATTTCCTCGCCGGTCCAATACAGCACCCCGTCGAATTTCCGCGCGTAATCGTAGATCGCTTCCAGATATTTGATGCGGTGCGGCTGGCCGCTGATATAGGCGTGGATGGCGAGCGGGAAGATCTTGGCGCGCTTTTCGCCTTCGGCGTAGAGCCGATCGAATTGATCGATGGCGCGCCGCAGCAGGTAATCGCTCTGGTGATGCTGCACGATCATCATCGGAATGTCGTTGAGTTCGACCGTGTAGGGCAGGGTGACGAGCGGTCCCTTGGCGGTGCGGATCGTGGTCGGCTCGTCGTCGTAGACCCAGTCCCCGATATATTTGATGCCGGCCTCGGCCAGAAGCTCGGGAGTGCTTAGCGTCTCGGTCAATCCGGGCCCGAGCCAGCCGACCGGGCGTTTTTTGCAAAATCGCTCGATCACGTCGAGCGAGCGGTGGATCATGGTCTCCTGGTTCGCTTCCAGGTGGATCGGTCCCTGCTGGTAGGCGTGGCCCATGAATTCCCAGCGTTGCGAGCGCGCCTGTTCGGCGACGCGCGTATAGTCCTCGCAGACCCGTGCGTTGATCGCCAGCGTCGGGCGGATGTCCAGACGCTTGAACAGGTCGAAGAAGCGCCACACGCCCACGCGCATGCCGTATTCGTGCCAGCTCCAATTGGGCACGTCCGGGAGCAGCGTCTGCCCGGTGGGCGGGGCCAGCACCTGCCGTGCCATCGGCTTGCCGATGTCCCACACTTCGAGATTGACGATGGTCCAGAACACGACGCGCGCGCCGCCAGGCAATTTGAGCGGCGGCCGGTCGACGATCGCCGAATAATCGGCGCGCTCGCGCGGCAGCATGGGTTTGACGGTGGCTTTCTTTCGAGTCGCCGATTTTTTCATTGTGTCGAGTTTTCAGTGTGCCAAATTGTCAGTGTGTCAAGCTTTGACCATGCAAAACATCGCCGCGCCCGTCGCATATCCCGGCGGCGGGCAATGAGGCGCATGACCATACGTCGCACGATGAATGCCGACAACGGCTGCGATCGACCGATCCGGCATGCCGATCACATCCCCGTTAGCTCCGGAGAAATCGCATTGCAGTCCGCGACGGACGGAGCATCTATGGAACCACAGGGGAGGGGCTCTGATTGTAATCGCAGCCATTGTCCGCCGCTATTGATCGCCCGATTCTGCGGATTTCATGATGCCATCCTCAGCCGCTTCGCCCCGCGCTCGCGGGTCTGATCGTTCCCCGGATGGTCACGGGGACGGCAGCTCCGCGGAACCGTCCTCGCATAAGCTGTCCGCGGATCCGCGCCAATTCTGGCTCGACGCCTATCGAGCCGTGCGTGCCGAAACCGAGCGGCGGGCGGCGTTCTTGTCCGCCGAGGATCAGGTTGTGCAATCGATGCCGGATGCGAGCCCGGCCAAATGGCATCGCGCCCACGTCACATGGTTCTTCGAGGAGTTCCTGCTGCGGAGATTCGCGCACGGTTATGAGCGGCTCGACGAGCGTTTCGCCTATCTGTTCAATTCCTACTACGTGTCGGCGGGTCCGCGGCATGCGCGGCCGCAGCGCGGCCTGATCACCCGTCCCGGCGCCGCTGAAGTCACTACCTATAGAAAGCATGTCGACGATGCCGTCGCCGCGCTGATCGAATCGATCAACGATGCGGAGCCGCTCATTCCGATCATAGAGATCGGAATCAATCATGAGCAGCAGCATCAGGAATTGATGTTGACCGACATCCTGCATGCTTTCTCGCTCAATGCGACCTATCCGGCCTACGATCCGCACTGGCAGTGGCCGGAGCGCAGGCCCGCCAACGGCACCGCGGGTCCGCTCATCGGCGGCATCCATCGCATCGGGCATGAGGGGGTCGGCTTCTGTTTCGACAATGAGCAGCCGGCGCATGAGATTCTGCTGCGCCCTGTGCAGCTTTCGCCGTCGCTCGTCACCAACGGCCAGTGGCTCGAATTCATGGCCGACGGCGGCTACACGACGCCGACGCTGTGGCTTTCGGACGGCCTTGCCGCGGTCGAGACGCAGGGCTGGAAGGCGCCGGGTTATTGGCAAGAAATCGACGGCGAGTGGTTTGCGATGACGCTCGGCGGGCTCGCCCGCGTCGAGCCGGACAGGCCGGTTTGTCACGTCAGCTATTACGAGGCCGATGCATTTGCGCGCTGGGCCGGCAAGGATTTGCCGACCGAAACCGAATGGGAAGTCGCCGCGCGGCAGGATGGCGCGCTCGTCGACGCTTTCGGGGTCGTCTGGCAGTGGACCCGCAGCGCCTACGCGCCCTATCCCGGCTATCGCCCGGCCGCCGGCGCGCTCGGCGAGTACAACGGCAAATTCATGGTCAATCAGATGGTGCTGCGGGGCTCCTCGCTGGCCACGCCGGCGGGTCATTCGCGGCCGACCTACCGCAATTTCTTTTATCCCTCGGCGCGCTGGCAGTTTACCGGCTTGCGGCTCGCCGAATACGAAGGTTGAGTTATACATGAAGACGGAAAACGCTTTTCGCGCGACGCGTCCGGACCGGATGGCGGACACCTTTGCCGCGGATATCGTCGCAGGCCTCACCGCCAAGCCGAAGCATCTGCCGCCGAAATATTTTTATGACCTGGCGGGCTCGGCGCTGTTTGAGCGCATCACGCAATTGCCCGAGTACTACCCGACGCGCTGCGAGATCGGCATCCTGCAGGATAACGCGCCGGCGATCGCTGCGGCGTTTCCGCCGGGCTGCGCGTTGATCGAGTTTGGCAGCGGATCGAGCCGCAAGGCGCGCATAGTTCTTGGCGCCGCCGCCACCGTGGAGGCCTATGTTCCAGTCGATATTTCCGGAGATTTCCTGCAGCAGGATCTGACGCTGCTGCGTCGCGATTTTCCGCGCCTGAAGGTGCATCCGCTGGTGGAGGATTTCACGCGGCCGTTCGCGATCCCGGCGTCGCTCGCCGCACTGCCGCGCGTCGGCTTCTTTCCCGGCTCGACCATCGGCAATTTCGAGCCGGACGAGGCAGCGAGCTTCTTGCGCCATATCGGCGACGTACTCGGGATCGGCTCGCTCCTGGTCGTCGGCATCGATCTGATCAAGGACGAGAACATCCTTTATCGCGCCTACAATGACGCCGAAGGCGTCACCGCGAAGTTCAATCTCAACCTTTTGGCGCGCATCAATCGCGAGCTTGGCGCCAACTTCAATCTGTGCAGCTTCGAGCACCACGCTTTCTTCAACAGCGAGAAGAAGCGCATCGAGATGCACCTGGCGAGCGGCAAGCGACAGAGCGTGCGGGTCGACCGCGCGACCGTCGAATTCCGCGCCGGCGAGACGATCCATACCGAAAACAGCTACAAATATTCGGTGGAATCGTTTCAAGCCTTGGCCCTTGGCAGCGGCTGGTCGCCGATTGAAGTGTTCACCGACGGGATGTTCTCCGTGCACGCCCTGCGGCTGACGGGGAGGCGATGACGCGGCCGAGCGGAGCGCCAGAACAAGCCCGCTCGCCGCTATTTGGCCCCACACCGGTCCCCGATATCCGTCCTCCTGTCCCCACCCCGTGAACGTTCGCGCGAAGTCGGCGTGTCTCCCGCGCCGTGTCGCGCACGACACCGCCTCGCGCAAGGCCGCATAATGATGCGAACTTCGGAATCGGGACACTCGTGTGGCGGTTCAGAAATCCGCATCATTCCTGCCGCGACCTCGTCATGCGGATTTCTGAACCAAAGCCACACGAGATCAATAAGTTGCTAGTGTCCTTCGATTCCGAAGTTCGCAAACGAGGGTGCCGCATAATGATGCGAACTTCGGAATCGGGACACT
>JASHOR010000002.1 GCA_030041005.1 Xanthobacteraceae bacterium | reverse complement strand
CTGAGGCAAGAGAAACGATCCTCCAATCCTGCTGATCACTGGAAGCAAACTCCACGCCGATCCACCGAGAGGTACCGTCAACCGCCTTGCCGGAATTGTGTGAAGTCCGGCGAAGGTGGATTTGGATATTTTTTTACAGACTCCAGATACTTCCTTACCTCCGTCATTGCCGGTAACAGGATCCACGAATAGAGCGTAGCGACATTGTGATCCTCGTGAGGGTCTATCTCAATGCAATACACCTCATTGGGCTGATTCTTGCGGAAGCTTTTGTCACGAGACGGCACGGGGACTGTCGCTTGCAGCCGATTGATCCTGCCCCAGCATGCACGACCTTTTGCGCGCCGCCGCCGGACTATCGGCCGCGCAAGCTCGCCTCGATGCCACGCCCGATTTGACGACGGCGGAGCGCGACCACTCGGCCCGAAAAGTCTGTGACGCCTTCCGGCGCTTTGAGTCCGGTGCGCAGGCCAGCAAGGTCCCGCTTACCGTCTCTATCCAGCTTACGCCGACTGTCGTGAGCGAGCACGAGCCGCAGTCACGTCGCTAACGTTTGCGCGAATGGCCGTGCCAAAAACAACCGCGAACGTCTTTAGGATTTTCCGCCATTGAATGACGGTTCTTCGCCGAGCTTCCTGCGAAGCACGGCCAGCCGCTCCATGGTGGTGGGCATGTTCGACGCCTCAAGTAGTTCCCTAAGCACAAACTCATCGAGTTCGGCTCGAATTGCATCGGTCGCTATCCGATGCGCGGGCAAAAGTGCTTTGGCTTTGTTGCTGTTGAAAAACTTCTTCGCTTCGCTTATTTGCGCTGGCTTTAGCTTCCGAGGATCGAGCAACGTAAGCTTCGGCATTTGGGTGGTCGTTATTGAACCCCGGCCGTCCTGCGATTTGTTTGCGCTCCACCAATAGCTCAGGATGCCGAGTGTGGAGTTGTACCAGAGCGATGCAATGATGTCGTAGTCGGCATCCGTCATCTTAAACGTTGGCCACGCGCGGCCTCCTATGCTTTCATCGCTGGTAATGGCGAAGGCAAGACTTTGGGAATTGAAGCGAAAGTCTGTATTTAGGTGCAGTCGGGAGCGTGTCGCCCAAATGCGGTCGCGGCGTTCCTGCAGTACTTCCTTCTCATCTGCTGATTTGCCGATCCTCGCTACGCCTTCTGAGTCGTAGGCGATCTCTAGTGTCCGCTCATTGTCTGCATCATGACTGTTCAGCAACGGGAATGTCGCCGCGTGCCCCGGCTTCACAGTTTGGATTTTGAACGGTCCGCGTGCTGCCCCGCCGGAGATGTTCGCGCCGTCGACATCGAGATGATAAGGCCCCACCTCGCCAAGCTCTTCAAAGCGACACATCGGAACTGTCAGTGCTTCACTCTTCGTAGAACCCGGAAGCCACAGCGTACCTTTTGAAACAAGCTGGTACGCCACCTGAGCGACGGCGTGATCCGCAATGCGGAATAGGGGCCATTGGTCATTCTGTCCAATAGGACCGGATATCATCTCGCCGAAACGGACATCGCCCAATGTTAGCGGCGTACCACCCAGGGGACCACCTTCCAGCGTAGCCAACGTGCCACTGGCGATGGCCTCGCGAATGATGCGTGCCACCTCGGTCCCCTCGAAGGGCGCAGAGGGCTTCGCTGTGAGACTGATGCTGCTGAGACGGCTGGCCGGGCCGTTGCCCTTTTTTGCGACAATAAGGCACTCGCCCGTCCCGGTATCTGCCGAAAAGGCAAAGCTTCCTGAACTTGAACTTGCGATAGTGACAACAACTATGTCGTGGTAATTTTTGCGAATAAGCTCGCGGCATGCCGCCCAGGCAACACC
The DNA here is from genome assembly GCA_030041005.1 of Xanthobacteraceae bacterium. Lineage (GTDB taxonomy): Bacteria > Pseudomonadota > Alphaproteobacteria > Rhizobiales > Xanthobacteraceae > BOG-931. Next base: position 29,515 of record JASHOR010000002.1, on the reverse strand, counting down.
CGAAAGCATTGTGATAGGAAGCACGAGTGCAATGCAGCCCCCGATTTTCGTCTTGTTGTGGCTCATCTGCAGAAAAATACTGGCCTCACCGGCGTTTCCGTGCGCTACGGTCCCCTGAGTCAGCTTCTTTGTACGTTGGGACATAAGCTCTTGCTCTTCGGCCTCGGTGCCAAAGGCTGCGAACATTGGGAGTGGCACTTCGCCTGACTTTCCACCGCCGCCCGTGAGCCGCGTGAACGGCGGGTTCATGATAATAAGATCGAAGCTCTCATCCGCGACGCCGCTGCCTCCCAACACTTCCCACGGATCGGCTTCGCTCTCGCCGATCGCTCCCACGCCTTTCGCTCCTGTGTCGATGATAGAGAGGGCACCTTGAGTGGAAAGGAACTCAATGGCCCCTAAGCTTACGGAGCCGTCTGGTTGCCGCCCGTATGGCAACGTAAGAATTTTGGTGCGCTTATACCGTTGCTCTGGGAACGCGGAGGAAAGCATGGACGCTGTGATGTGCGTTGCAGAGGGCATCACGTCGCAGCCGATACCGACAACTCCGAATTGGCCATACCGATGTGCCTTCCCAGCCCCGAAGTGTCATAGAGCCTGAGCCGTTAAATTTCCGGGGGGCATTGTGCCTGATCCGCTCGACGCATTGACTTGCCGTCCCATTTGTACATGATTTGTTCTCATGGGCATAGAGACAATCGGGGAGGCGTGGTCGCTCGGCTGGCGCGTCGTGGCGCGGTGCGCCCGTGGCCGCGAGGACGGCCCAAGCTCGCGGTCAAGCCGCGAATGCACTTTTCGGTGCGAGCTTGATCTTGAAACCTTGGTTTGCACGCGCGGCCGAGCGTTCCCGCTGTCGAGTTTGGAAAGTCGGCTGCGCTGTCCGCGTTGCGGTAACAGGCGGATGGTGGTGATGTTTGAAGTGCCACCACAAGCGGCAGCGGTGCGATAGGGCAAGCAACAACCACTCTCGCGGCCCATGGCATCAAAGAGCCGGTGCCGCTCGATTTTAAAGCCCAGACTTCGCGCCGCTCAATTATCCTCCTCAGTCATATCGTATGGTTGACCCTGAACGCGCCTGACATATCGATTCACTATGCGCGCTACATCAGGATCGCCGAGCTTTGCCTCGGCCTCTTTCAGCAGTTCAATGGCGTGATCGAAGCACTCGTATGACCGTGTAAGACGATAAAACTCTACCCCAACTTCGGCATAGGCAGCCAGCAATGTCTTGTTTAACGGAAAGCGACTGATGGCCAACAGTGCCATCTCCTTCGCCCGTTCCAGAATTTGAATTCTATCCTCTTGCAAAATACCGGGGGCGTGCTGAGCACGCGAAAGCAATAGAAGCACTTTGTAACGATAAACCGGCCCATCAGCACCAAAATCGTTTTCGAAAATCCTAATCTCTGTCTCGGCTTTGTCGTAGGCAACGGCGTCAATCATATTGCGAATAAGGCGATGCCTCGGCACTCGTTCCGAAGGCGCAATGGACATAAGCTTTCTATACAGTCTGTTCTGGGTGTCTTTGTCTGGAATTTTAGGTATCCCCGTTTCGACACTGCACAAATCACGAATGGTACGCGCCTCAATATCGTATGTCGGGCTGAGATTATCTATCACTAGGTCCAAAAGCTCGATAATTTTTGCGCCGTCATTAAACTTGAAACGAGTGATAATGCCCGCGATTACGCTGTGACGCGTTCGCCATCCGTAGATACCTTCCCTGTCACTGACCTCATACTCGCTGATAATGTCAGTAAGGCGATCCAAAATAGCTGCAATACTGTTGGCGGAAATTCGCAATATCCTGATCACTAGTTGGCGATGAACTCGAACTCCCGTTATCTCCATGGCCGAAACGTAGCGATAGATGTCTTGTAGCTCTGGAGCCAAGCTAGCATACTCGCGTAAGATAATGTCATCGAAAGTCTCTGACGCAAAAATGTTCTTCAAACACACGAACATGTCAGCCTCACACCGATCAATAAGTCTCCTTCGGCGCTCTTGTCGCGAAAAGCCGCTGAATATAGGTTCGACAAGCCTTCGGAGCGGCTCTACCAAATCCACTAGTTGTAATAGTCGTTCTATCTCTTCGACTGAAAGTCTAACAAGCTTGAATTCCTTACCGTTCTTATAAAGCGTCGGGGTTTTGATGCGTGGATTCCACTCATGTCGTGTTGCGATGAGGATTAACTTAAGATGGCCGTTATCTTCCGCAAACAGACGATCCGCAAGATCGTTTATTCGATACAGATGGCTATGAGCATCGTCGATTACGAGTACGCCGACCTTGCCTTGCTCTCGGCACTCTCTAGCAACATCGACCCATTGATCAGCCAAAAATGGTAAATCTGTTTTATGTTCCCAGCATAGGAATTCTTCGCGACGCAAATGTTGCAACACCTGTCTCGCTGCGGTTGTTTTGCCGACTCCACTTGCGCCCAATAGGATGGCGACGAGTGCTTTATCCTCTTTCAAATAGTTGACGATTTCTGTCGAGACTGTTCGGTCAAAAGTAAGACCCGCGAGTATATCGGCGTGGGTTGCAGGCCAGCCATTGAACATTGCGCTTGCATCAGCGCGCTTCGGATCGGACGCATGATCGACATCTATCGTAACTGGTCGCAATGCAGGATGCGCGTCCAAGGGATCAGACGCAGTTCTAGGTTCCACGTCGCCAAAATGCCGCTGCGTCAGTCCGGCAAAGAAATCGTCTATGCCGGAAAAACATACTGTAATCCCGCGTTTCTCAAACAGAGACGCGCGGTCGAGGTCTTCCGAATAAAGGAGCAAAATGATTTGGCCGCTGTTTTCGGATTTGGCGTTTATTTGTGCTGCACGATTTACTATCTCGCGAATGTCAGTATCGATGAGCGAATGGCCGATAATGATGAGACGACCTCCGCCCAGGTCGGCTTTCAGCCTATCGTACAAGTGCTCTCTGTATTCAACCGTTTGATCGTTGTCCGCCTCGGTCAAGATGATGCGGGATTTGTGACCGTCTGATATGTCCTTCTCTATCGTGCCATGCAATTTGAAAAGCTTTGTGGCGGAAGGATTGCTATCTATGCCGAAATCAAAATTCGAGGAGTACGTGGTGAGTGGAATATTCCGGCGGCTGTAGCACTGCTCAATCAAATCGTCGTAGTTAGTAGTGAACAAACTACGCCAGTTGTAGAGAGGTAAATTAAGAAGACCTCCGGTGGGCTTTAGATTTTTTACAAGCTCTCGCAAAGCGGCGATTACATCTCCGCGTGATGTCCGATGTTCGGCGAGGCTAGCTGTTTCGCTGAGGTTGAAGCCGACTTCGGGCAGCTTGAAGCGCTTTGCAAAATGGGCGATTAGCGCGTCAGTCGTGGGTGCGCGCGATGGTACTGATGACCCCGCGCCAAAGAAAAGTACCGTTCGGGTCGGCTCAATGAGATCGACCAGCTGCTTGATAGGTATCGGCATATAACACTCCCACCGCTGCAACCTATAAGGCAGAGGGTGAGTCGAGAAGTCACGAAAGTTGTTGGCGATTGGCGTTGCCGATAGGATGACACCGAGGTCGGTCCTGGGCGTCCTAAAAATTTCCGCGATCAGTGGGAATGGTTACAATTACCTGTCCCTAAAAGATGTCCCTTATGTCCCTTGTGCCACTATCTAAGTTATTGATTTTATTGATTGGCGCTCCCTAGGGGACTCGAACCCCTGTTTTCGCCGTGAGAGGGCGACGTCCTGGGCCGCTAGACGAAGGGAGCCTCGATCCGAGATAGCCGCCATGGCGCGGGCATGCAAGCGCGTTCACGACGCTCACCGCGCAGTCGCGAAATGAAGCTGGCCGATGAGCTGCAGCGTCTTGAGATCGAATATGCGAACCTCGCTCGCGCCGTTAACGTCGAAAGTCACCACGATGCGGTCCTGCCCGACCGTGGTGGAATCCACGTGTGCGCCTTTGGGGAGGAAAACGGTGCCGTTGGTGATCGTTCCCACAGCGCGGCCGGCGCCGGCAAAAACACGATAGCCGATGGCGCCGATCACCGCGGCGATGGCGATCGCAGTGGTCAGCGCCGATATGATCATCAGCCAGCGCACCCGCTTGACCGTGGCGGTCAGGTCTGCCGGCGCATCCTGGCGCGACTCGGTTTTTTGCGCTGATTTATCCGATATATTGGGCATGACGCTCACATGATGCAGAAATCAATCGTTGTTTCGCACGGTGACGCCGGGGAGCGGCTCGACCGCGTGCTGGCCCGGCATGTCACCGAGCTGTCGCGCAGCCGGCTGAAGACACTGATCGAAACGGGCGCGGTTGCGGTTGGCGACCGTACGATCCGCGATCCAAGCCATCGCGTCAATTCCGGCGCCGCCATCGTTGTTGACGTTCCTGCGCCGGAGCCTGCAAAACCCGCGCCGGAAGCCATTCCACTTTCCATCGTCTATGAGGACGAGGACATCGTCGTCATCGACAAACCCGCCAACCTGGTCGTGCACCCGGCGCCCGGCCACTGGACCGGCACGCTGGTCAACGCCTTGATCGCTCATTGCGGCGACAGCCTCTCAGGCATAGGGGGCGAGCGCCGGCCGGGAATCGTGCACCGTCTCGACAAGGATACAAGCGGACTGATGATCGTGGCGAAGAACGACGCAGCCCATCGTTCGCTGGCGGCGCAGTTCGCCAGTCACGGCCGCGGCGGCGAACCGTTCGAGCGCGGCTACCTTGCCTTCGTCTGGGGTGCGCCCGAGCGTCCCCACGGGACGATTGCCCGGCCGATCGACCGCTCCCCTTTTGCCCGCGACCATATGGCCGTGAGCGAGGGCGGCCGCGAAGCCTTCACTCATTGGCAGGTGCTGGAACAGTATCCAGCGGGTATTGCCAAGGACTCCGGCAAGGCGGCGCGGGGCAGGGCTGGGACCAAGTCCGGACCGGTGGCGAGCCTGCTCGCCTGCCGGCTCGAAACCGGCCGGACCCACCAGATCCGCGTACATTTGGCATCGATCGGCCATCCCATCCTGGGCGATCAGGCATACGGGGCCGGTTTTCGCACCAAGGCTACGCTCCTGGCCGAGGGTGCTCAAACGGCCCTGTCGGCCCTTGGCAGACAGGCTCTTCATGCCCATATATTGGCGGTGACGCACCCCAAGAGCGGCAAATTGCTTGCGTTCCGGTCGGAACTGCCGCCCCAGCTTGCCCGTTTACACGATGAATTGGTCCGCGGTCGGGCGGAGTCCCATCCAATCGCGTCCGACAGGGCGAGTGGAAAGAGGTAAGAAATTTACCGAATTCCATGTCCGTCGGGATAGGTGATTGAGATCAACGCAGCATCGCGCTGAAGTGATCCTGCTTCTCTTCCACTGAGCCGATTCGACCGTGTATGTTGCGGGTGCGAACTGAAGGAACCGGCTCGTCGGCTTGAAGCGACGGCCGTTTCGCCCGCCGCGCCGCGGGGGCACCACGAAGGAGGGCGCTATCATGGCCCAGACTGCAGCTTTGCCGGTCCTGTCGGGGGAAACCGGCCTTACCCGATACCTCGATGAGATCCGGCGGTTCCCGATGTTGGAGCCGCAGGAAGAATTCATGCTGGCCAAGCGTTGGCGGGAGCACGGCGACCGCGACGCGGCGCATAAGCTTGTCACCAGCCATTTGCGGCTCGTGGCCAAGATCGCCATGGGCTATCGCGGCTACGGCCTGCCGATCTCGGAGGTCATCTCGGAGGGCAATGTCGGCCTGATGCAGGCCGTCAAGCGCTTTGAACCCGATAAGGGCTTTCGGCTGGCAACCTATGCGATGTGGTGGATCAAGGCTGCAATCCAGGAGTACATTTTGCGTTCGTGGTCGCTCGTGAAGATGGGCACGACGGCGAACCAGAAGAAGCTGTTCTTCAATCTGCGCAAGGCCAAGAGCCGGATTTCCGCGCTGGATGATGGCGATATGCGCCCCGATCAGGTCAAGCTCATCGCCAAGCGGTTAGGTGTGACCGAGCAGGATGTCATCGAGATGAACCGCCGCCTGGGCGGCGACGCCTCGCTCAATGCCCCTATTCGCGAGGACGGTGATTCCGGCGAGTGGCAGGACTGGCTGGTCGACGACAGCGTCAGCCAGGAAAGCCGCCTCGCCGAATCCGAGCAGTCGGAGAATCGTCATAAGGCGCTGGGGCAGGCGCTCACGGTGCTCAATGATCGCGAGCGCCGCATTTTCGAAGCGCGGCGGCTCGCCGACGACCCGATCACGCTCGAGGAACTAGCCGACGAGTTCGGCGTCTCGCGCGAACGGGTGCGGCAGATCGAGGTACGGGCTTTCGAGAAGGTTCAGAAGGCGGTCAAGAACAACATCGCGGCGATGGAGAATCCCGCCGCTGCGGCGGCCGCGATGCATTAGGGCCGTTGGTGTCCCGAATGCGGCCATCAGCCGCCGGGGCGAGTGCGCAAGCTTAGCCGGCCAGCGCTTTATTCTTCCCCTGTGCCGAATCGAGTGCTTCGCGGATGACGCGGCCGAGCGCCGAGATCTGATAAGGCTTGCGCAGCACCGGAAACTCCGGCTCGGAATCGAAGCCTCTCGTGTAACCAGTTGTCAAAACAACCGGGACATCGGGGTAGCGAGCCTTCACAGTACGCGCCAGCAATAAGCCATCAATCTCGCCCGGAAGCACCACGTCCGAGAAGATCACGCTGATGGCCCGCGAAAATGCCAGCGCTTCGAGCGCGGCTGCGGCGTGCTCAACGGCAATCGTCCGATAGCCAAGCTGCTCCAGCAGCGAAACCGTGACGGCGCGCACATCGCGGTTGTCCTCGACCACGAGCACGGTGGCTCCCGCAGGGGCCGCGTACTGCACGGCATCCTCTTCCGGCGCGACCGTTACCGCGGCGAAACTGCGCGGCAGATAGATTGTCACCGTGGTACCGCGGCCGACTTCGCTGGCGATGACCGCGGTTCCGCCGGAGCGGCGGGCAAATCCATAAACCTGTGACAGGCCCAGGCCGGTGCCCTTGTCCGAGCCTTTGGTGGTGAAGAAGGGTTCAAAAACTCTGCCGAGAACGTCTTCGGAAATGCCGCAGCCGGTGTCGGTGACCGAAAGGGCGACGAAATCGCCGGCGAGTCCTTCGGGCGTATCGTCTGGATGCAGGGTGACATTGGCGGCGGACATCGACAGCAGACCGCCCTCGGGCATGGCATCGCGGGCATTCACGGCAAGATTGACCAGCGCCAGTTCAAGCTCGGATTTGTCGACGCGCACCGGCCACGTAGCCTGCGGGATGTCGGTCGACAATTCGATGTTGACCCGCAACGTGCCCGAGATGACGTCCCGGATCGCCTCGACCGCCTCGGCGGGGCTGATGACCGTCGGATTAAGCGGCATGCCGCGCGAAAACGACAAGAGCTGCCGGGTCAGGCTTTCGCCTCGCGTTGAGGCAATCTGGATCGCTTCCAGCGCGCGTTTGTCCTTGGGATCGGTGAGGCGGCGCTTGAGACTTTGCGCATGCCCGCTGACGATCATCAGCAGGTTGTTGAAGTCGTGGGCGACCCCGCCGGTCAGTTGTCCGAGCGCCTCCATCTTCTGCGAATGGGCCGATCGCCGTTGCGCCCGCTCGAGTGCCGCCGCCGCTTCCTTTTCCAGGGTGACGTGCCGGCCTGAAATGTAGATCAGGCCGTTTTCCGCCGTCATGGTCCATTGGATCCAGCGCCAGGAACCGTCTTTGTGCCGAAAGCGATTCTCCGTGCGAACGGTGGGCACGCCTTCGGCGAGCTGGGCACGCGCCGCCACCGCTGCGGCCGCATCTTGCGGATGTCGCAACTCGCTTACATGCATCGACCTGATTTCGTCTTCCGACCATCCGAGAAGCTTGGTCCAGGCCGGATTGATGCTGGTGAAATAGCCTTCAAAATTCGACACTCCGAGCAGGTCCTCGGAAACCTGCCAGATCCGATCGCGCTCCAGCGTCCGCTCTTCGACTTCCGTCTCCAACTTCTCTTTGAGCCGGCGCAATTCCTGTTCGGCGAGCTGCCGCGCCTGTTCGGCTTCCATCCGCTCGACCGCGAAACCGAGGCGGCGTGCGAGATGCATCGCTAGCTCGATCTCGTCGCGCGTGAATTCGCGCGGCGCTTCGTAGTAGGCCACGAATGTTCCGAAAAGTGCGCCCTCCGAAGACGTCAGCGGCGTGAAGGACAAGGCGCGTATGCCTTCTTCCTTGATGGCGGCTTTGAGCGCCTCCGACATCGTGGCGCTATCGATGTCGCCGACGCAGACCGTTGCCGGATTGGGTTCGTCCGCGGCCCATGGCCAATGCCCCTCGACCGTCGAGCGATAACGTTCGGACAGGTCGCGCCAGGCGACGAAGCGCATGACGTCCTGCTTGTCTCGGCGCTGCACCGACGCCCGGCTGCAATGCAGCGCGCGCAAGATGGCATCGATCGCGGCCCCGTAAACGACGTCCAGCGATTCGGCGCGGTACAATCTGTTGCTGAATTCATAAAGTGCGGTTTGCTCGTCCGCACTTTTAGCCAGCGCCGCCTCGACGCGACGACGTTCCCGTTCGGTGCGTCTCTGCTCGGTGACATCGAGCATCGATGCAACCCAGCCGGTCACCTTCCCGTTTTCGTCGGTTTCCGGCGTCGACACGACGTGAACCACTCGGGAGCCGGCATTCCGATAGGGAATTTCAGCTTCGGCCTCGATCCTTTCGCCGTTGAGAATTCTGGCGACAGAGGGGAGGATCGTTTTGAGCGCCGCCTCACCCATGACGTCGATCATCGGCTTGCCGACAATGTCTTCAGGCCTGCGGCCGAGCAAATCGGCAAATCCCTGACTGACGAAACTGTACCGCAAATCGCTGCTGCAACGGGTGAGCATGAAAGGCGTGCGGCTGATCACCGCTTCCAGTTCCGATTCGCGGGCTCGCAGCGCCGCCTCGGCCCGATCGCGCTCACGCGCCCGGGTGCCTAACGTCTGCGAAGCGGAGGCAAAGGCGGCGACGGCCTCATCGTATTCGCGCACGCCGGTGGCCAGCGCAGTGACCGGCTTACCGGTTGCCATCGCCGTCGCCGCACCACGCAACATCGAAGCGCTGTCGCACAGCCGGCGCGCCACCAGCCACGCGCAGAGGACGCCCAGTCCAATGCAGCCCAAGCCCGCGGCCAATAGCATCCACTGAGTGCGCCGCAATGGCGCATTCAGCATGCTGTCCCTGATCGCCCCTCCGACAGTCCAGTCGTATGCCGTCGAAACGTAGAAGGCCAACCCGACGAGCGGAACCGAGACCGCGAGCGCGACGAGAATGAGGTAATATCGGACCGAGTGCGGGCGCCGCTTCGCTCGTGCCGGGGGTAGAGATGTCGCCGCGCTGTTGGACTCGACGCTCAAAGCCGCCATCCTGATTCGCCGGAGCAAGGCGCGGGCTGATTTATTGAAAGATCCCGCGGCGAGTCCGGCGGCCACAAACGGCGAGCTTCCGGCTTCGCTCTAAGAAGAAAGGCCTTTGCCCTGACCAGGCTTTGCATTGCCCTTGCCTGTGACGATGTGGCGGAACGCCGAAAGCGCAAAAAAGTTCCGCGCCTGCGGGGGTTCCCTAAAGGGTTCTGCCATCTCCCTGCCGGGAGTTAAACCCCGATCCGTCGGCGGCAATATCGTCCGCAGGGAACCTCTTGCCAGACCCGGCCAAACCGGGGCATTTCCCAGCCTGCCATCCTCGTTATTGCCTTTGGTTGCCGAAGAGACGCCCTCGCATGACTCGTTACCGAGTTGCTGTCGATACGGGAGGAACGTTCTCGGATTTCGTCTATCTTAACGAAGAGACCGGCGCCATCACTATCGCCAAGCTGGTTTCGACGCCGGACGATCCATCGCGCGCCATCCTGCAGGGTGTCCAGGCATTGCTGGCGTCGCCAGAGCCGCCGGCAGGTGCGGGTGCGGCCGTGGCGGAGGTCAGCTACTTCTGTCACGGCACCACCGTCGGCACCAACGCGCTGCTTGAAGGCAAGGGAGCCAGAACTGGGCTTCTCGTCACCGAGGGCTTTCGCGGCATCTATGAGGTGGCCGAGCAGGCGCGTCCCTATGGCAGCGCCATATTCGACGTGATGTACGACAAGCCAACGCCGCTGGTGCCGCAGAGCCGTACCGGAGAGGTGCGCGAACGGGTCGACTCCCGCGGCAACGTGCTTGTCGCGCTTGACGAGGGGGCGTTGCGCTCGACCTTGCAGGCGCTTGAGGAACAGGGAATCGAGTCGCTTGCCGTATGTCTGTTGTTCTCGTTTCTGCATCCTGCGCATGAACGGCGCGTGCGCGAAATCGCGCTGCAGGAACTGCCGTCGTGCAACGTTTCGCTCTCGTCGGACATCCTGCCGCAGATTCGCGAGTATTACCGGCTCTCGACGACGGTCATCAACGCCTATCTGCAGCCGATCCTCGCCCGCTACATCGACAATCTCGATCGACGCATCACCGGGGCCGGCGTCGCGACGCGGCAGAAATACGTCATGCAGTCGAACGGCGGCATGTCCACTTTTCGCGATGCCGCGCGCACTGCCGTCACGACCGTGCTGTCGGGGCCGGCGGGCGGCGTTACCGCCGGCGTGGCGGCGAGCCGCCAATTGCAAGGCGCCAATATCATCACCTTCGACATGGGCGGCACGTCCTGCGACGTAGCGTTGATCAAGGGGGGCGAGCCGATTTTCTCAGGCCGCGGCAAGATCGAAGGCCGCGACATCGCCGTGCCGATGATGGACATCAACACGGTGAGCGCCGGCGGCGGCACGATCGCCACAGTCGATCGCTTCGGCATCCTCCAAGTCGGTCCGCAGAGCGCCGGCGCGGTGCCCGGCCCTGCCTGCTATGGCCGCGGCGGTCGATCGGCGACCATCACCGATTGCAATCTCGTGCTCGGTTATCTGAGCGCCGACAATTTTCTCGGCGGACGCATGCGGCTCGACCGCGCCAAGGCACAAGCGGCCCTCGCGAGCGTCGCCGAGCCGCTGTCGCTCGACGTGGAAGCGGTGGCCGAAGGCATCGTGCGCATCATCAACGTGAAGATGGAGGAAGCCATCAAGGCCATCTCCACCATGCGCGGCCACGATCTGCGTGATTTCATGCTGCTGGCCTTCGGCGGCGCCGGCCCGGTGCACGCCGCGCGCATCGCCCGCGACCTCGGCATGGCCGGCGTCATCGTGCCGCTCAACGCCGGCGTTTTTTCCGCGCTCGGACTTCTGATGTCCAACGTCAAGCACGACTACATTCGCTCGCGCATGACGCCGATCGTCGAACTCGATGCGAACAGCGTTGCGGCTGTATTTGCACAGTTGGAATCTCAGGCCCGCGACGACCTTCGTCGCGATGGTTTTGTCGAGCAGGAGATCCGCATCGAGCGAGCGCTCGATATGCGCTATGCCGGACAAGGCTACGAAATCACCATGTCCTGCTCGGCGGATGAGTTGCAGACGCTCGGGCATTTGCGCAAGAATTTCGACGCCGAGCACAAAAATCAATTCGGGCACATGGCGCCGGACGAACCGGTCGAGGTCGTGTCCTATCGCGTGCGCGGCATCGGTCTTGTGCCTGCGGTTTCCACGCCGGCGTTCACTCCGGGCGGCTTGCGGCTTGGCGATGCGCTGCGGCAGACGCGACCGGTTCGCTTCGACGGCAAGGCCATTCCCTGCCCGGTCTATCAGCGCGATAAGCTCGATGTCGGGCACGTCGTGCGCGGGCCGGCAATCGTCGATCAGTTCGACTGCACCACCGTGATCGGCGCCGGCCAGGTGGCGAGCGTGGACGCGTGGAAGAATTTGATCGTGACGGAGGAGGGGTAATGCGGGCTCAATCGTTGTCATGGCCCGCGAAGGCGGGCCCGCCTTCTGCGGATGATGACAGATAACAGAAATTGAAGCGCTCGTAACATGGACATCGACGCGGTCGACCTGGAAGTGGTGAAGGCAAGTCTCTCCGGCATCGTGCAGGAGATGCAGAACTCGCTGTTTCGCACCGGCTTCTCGACCATCGTACGCGAGTCGCAGGATGCTTCCTGTGCGCTGATGAACGCGCACGGCGAGGTTGTCGCCCAGCACGTGGTACTGCCGCTGCATATCGGCGCGTTCCCCGCGTGCTGCGCGGCGATCCTCGACGAATTTCGCAGCGATCTCGCGGCCGGCGATGCATTCCTGATCAATCATCCGTATCAGGGCGGCAGTCCGCACGCGCCCGATGTCTGCGTGATCACGCCGATCTTCGTCGGCGGGGATCTGTTCGGCTTTGCCGGCTCGATTGCGCACAAGGGTGACATCGGCGGCCCGGTGCCGGGGAGCTGCTCTGGCCAGGCGCGCGAGATCTTCAACGAAGGTCTGCATCTGCCCGCGGTCCGTTATCAGCGCAATTTCGCCCCGCTCACGGATATCGAGCGCATCATCGCCGCCAACAGCCGCACGCCTGAACTCGTCCTCGGCGATATCCGCGGTCAACTTGGCGCCGACAGGCTCGGCGAACGGCGGCTCCATGAGCTGGTCGGCAGATACGGCAAGGACAAAGTGGAACTGAGCTTTCGGCGGTTGTGCGAGATCGGCGAGGCACGGGTGCGCGGCGCGATCGCCGAATGGGCCGACGGGCGCTACGAGGCGGAGCGCTTCGTGGATGATGACGGCATCGACCTGGAAAAGCCGGTGCGCATTCATGTGACCGCTGAAAAGAGCGGCGATCGTTTGCATTTCGATTTTTCCGGCTCCGCCGATCAGACGCGCGGCCCGGCGAATATCCGCCCGCCGCTGGTGCAGGCGGCATGCGCCTACGCGCTGATCTCGATGATCGATCCGAACATGTTTGTGTCGAGCGGACTTTTGCGCGCGTTCAGCGTCTTCGCGCGCGAGGGCAGCGTACTCAATCCGCGGTTCCCGGCCCCGGTCAATACCTACAATCCGACCGTTCACGCGCTGGTCGACGCCTTGTTCGCCGCTTTGGCTCCCATCGCGCCGGGAAAAATGCGCGCCGATGGCAGCGGCAGCCGGTCGATCGTGATCGGCGGACGCACCACCTCGGCCGGCAAGGCCTACGTGCAATACGAGATCATCGCCGGCGGCGCCGGCGCGCGCCCAGCCGGGGACGGCGCTTCCGTCACGACCGTCAACCAGAGCAATGCGAAGATCGCGCCGATCGAGATCATCGAAAGTGAATTCCCCACCCGCCTTGTCCGGTTCGAGCTCATTCGCGATTCCGGCGGTGCCGGCACATATCGCGGCGGGCTTGGGGTGCGGCGCGAATACCTCAATCTCGCCGATGCGCGCTTCTCGATCCGCTCGATGAAGCACGTCATTCCGCCGCACGGCATGGCAGGCGGTCGCGACGGTCGCCCTGGCGACATCTGGATCAATCCCGACGCCGTCGGCGCCAAGCGCCTGCCGACGCGCTACGCCGATTATCCGCTGAAGGCGGGCGATGTCTTTCGCCTCGATACACCGGGTGGCGGCGGTTACGGCGATCCACTCGCGCGTCCGCCGGAGAGCGTGCTCGCCGACCTGCGCGAAGGCTTCGTGTCGCCGGAGGCGGCGGAGCGCGACTATGGCGTCGTGCTGACCGCCGACAGGAACAAAGTCGACGCCGCAGCGACGATCAGGATGCGTGCCATGCTCCGTGAAAGCGGAGCATCCAGTGAACCCGACCGTTCCGGCAAAAATCGCAAATCGTAGCGGCCACCGAATCATCCGGCTGCGCAGAAGGTGAAAAGACACGGACATGAGGATGCCATGAACCACGCAAATCCAGTCAAACGCACCGGGATGATCGGCCTGGGCGCCATGGGCATCCAGTTCGCCCGCCACATGCTGCGCAAGGAGTTCGACGTTGTCGGATACGACGTCGATGCCGACGCCGTGCGCCGGGCGAAGAACGACGGCATCCGGCACCGCAGTTCGCCCGCCGAGATCGGCAAGCACGCCGAGGTCGTGGTCGTCATGGTCGCGACCGACCGGCAGGTCGATGACGTGATCGAAGGCTCCGGCCTGCTCGGCACGTTGGCGCCCGGATCGGTGATCTGCATTGCCAGCTCGGTGACGCCGGAAACCTGCCGCCGACTTGCCGCGCTGGCGGCGGTCAAGGACATCGGCGTGCTCGACACGCCGGTCGTGCTCGGCCAGGAAGCAGCCGACAACGGCACCTGCACGGTCTATGTCGGCGGCGAGGAGCGCTGGTTCTCGCGTGCGCTGCCGGTCCTGCAGAGTTTCGGGCGCGATGTCATTCGCCTTGGCGACGTCGGCTCGGGTCAGATCGCCAAAATGATCAACAACATGCTGCTATGGGCGACCATGGTGGCGAACTTCGAATCGCTCACGCTGGCAAAAAAGCTCGGCATGGACATTCCGCAGCTCGTTGCCGCGCTCAATCGCGGCAGCGGCGCCAATTGGTCGCTGTCGCGCTGGGGCAAGAGCACCGGCAAATGGGCGGAGAAGGATATGGACACCGCGCTTGAACTCGCCCAGGCGGCCAAGGTCGCGGTGCCGCTCGGCGGGCTGGTCGATCAGTTGGTGAAGGCGATCAACCAGGAAAAGATGAGGGCGCTGCTTTCCTGAAGGGCACCACGCGCCTGAAATCCTTCCGAACCCATGCAGCGGGCGCGAGCGGCCAAATCATGCAATCGCAGGATTGATCGGCTAGACTGCGGCACATATCGCCACCCACCGAGCAAAGGTTTGTCATGATTGAAGTGCATTATTGGACCACGCCGAACGGTCATAAGATCACGATCTTTCTTGAGGAAGCCGGGCTGCCGTACAAGCTCATCCCGGTCAACATCGGCAAGGGCGAGCAATTCAAGGCGGAGTTTTTGGCGATTGCGCCCAACAATCGCATTCCCGCCGTTGTTGATCGGAATCCGGTCGACAATGGCGCGCCGATCACGATCTTCGAATCCGGCGCCATCCTGCTCTACCTCGCCGAAAAGACGGGCAAATTCATCGGCAAGGACATCCGCAGCCGCACCGAAACGACCCAATGGCTTTTTTGGCAGATGGGCGGTCTCGGTCCGATGGCCGGTCAGAACAATCACTTCAGCAACTACGCGGTGGAAAAGATTCCGTACGCGATGGATCGCTATCGCAACGAGGTCAATCGGCTGTACGGCGTCATGAACAATCGCCTCGCCGACCGCAAATTTCTCGCCGGCGATTACTCGATCGCCGATATGGCCTGCTATCCCTGGATCGTGCCGTGGGAGCGTCAGGGCCAGAAGCTTTCCGACTTCCCCAACCTGCAGCGTTGGTTCGAGAGCATCAAGGCGCGCCCCGCGGTCGTCAAAGCCTATGAGTGGACGCCGAAGATCAATCCCGGACATGGCGGGGTACGGACGGCGGAGGAACGGGCCATCCTGTTCGGTCAGACCGCTATTTCGGTGAAGAATGCGGCCCAGCGTACGGCTGCATCACGGCCGTAACGAGGAAGGCGCGCAACGTCTGCGCCCGCGCCTGCGAAGAAGAGCGATTGCGGGCGCGGCAAACTCTGCGCCTTGCCGCTTCTCTACGGCGACACCCCGCCGATATAGCCGGCGATCTTCCAGGCGTCCGCTGCTTTGCGGTAGCAGATTTGGTCGCTGGCGAGCGGTTCGATGTCGTTTGCCGTGACGTATCCGGTTTTGCCATCCGGCAAAGCCACGTGCAGGTACTGCGCCGTGCTGGTGTTGTCGGACAGGACGCGCACAAACGCCATGTCAAGCTTGCCCACGACCGGCGCGTTCGCCTGCCCCGCCGCGCGGATTTCCACATTGCTGTCGCCGGGATAGCCCCAATCCGTCGGATCGGTGTCGGTCCCCTGCACCAGCGCCTCGAATGCCTGCGGATCGAATTTTGGCGGGGCCGGAGCGCAGAATATGTCTTTGATCTGCGGCAACTCCGCCAAGGTCGGATCGTCAGCGTCGCTCGCCAACACATCCCAGCCGGACCCATCCGCATTGTCGAGGTCGATGGCCTTGGCGAGATTGTCGATGCCCGGCTTGCTCGGGTCGGCCACATTCTTCTCCTGGACCCAGAAGAAGCCCTGCGCCACGACCAGCTTGGCAAGGGCGGCGCGGTCCTTGTGTTGTACGACGTCGGCGAGATTCTTGCGGAACGCGTCGAAGCTTGCATCATTGAACGACTGCGCCGGTGTCACGGCGACCGGCGTGTAGGGCTTGACCGGGGCGGGTGGCGGCGGTGGCGGGGGCTGCAGGCCAATGGGCGGCTGCGGCAACTGACCTTGGGCGAAGGCGGCGGGCGCGAGGGCGACCAGTATCGCGGCGACAAAGATCGAGGCGGAGGCAATCGTGGGTCGGGGGCGCATCGCGCGATCTCCTGGGGTTGGCGTGTCGGCCAATGCCACTGCCGATAAGAACGAATTGCGACCGGGGTGCGGCAGTCTGCCACACCTCAAGCGCGATTCTCCTGAAAAATAGGCCGAGGTCCACCGAGATAGGCGGACCGCCTGGCATCATTCTGCGGCCTGCATGTCGGCGGCGTCGAGGAAGCCGCCGGCCTGGCGGCGCCAGAGCGCGGCGTAATGACCGTTCAGCGCGATGAGTTCGCGATGGCTGCCCTGTTCGACGATGCGGCCGCGCTCAAGCACGATCAATCGGTCCATCTGGGCGATCGTGGAGAGCCGGTGCGCAATCGCCATCACGGTCTTGCCTTGCATCAGGGTGCCGAGGCTCGACTGGATGGCGGCCTCCACTTCGCTGTCGAGCGCGGAGGTTGCTTCGTCGAAGACCAGGATCGGCGCGTCCTTGAGAATCACGCGGGCGATGGCGATGCGCTGTCGCTGTCCGCCGGAAAGTTTCACGCCGCGCTCGCCGACGTGAGCCTCAAAGCCTCGCCTGTCCTGCCAATCCTGCAGTTCGGCGATGAAGTCGTCGGCGTGTGCGAGCTTGGCAGCCCGCAGGATGTCCTCGTCGCTTGCCTCCGGCCGCCCATAGCGGATGTTTTCGCGGATCGAGCGGTGCAGGAGCGAGGTATCCTGGGTCACTACCGAGATTTGCGCCCGCAGTGATTCCTCCGTCAGCCCGGAAATGTCCTGACCGTCGATGAGGATGACGCCGCCTTCGAGATGGAAGAAACGCAGCAAGAGATTGACCACCGTCGATTTGCCGGCGCCGGAGCGGCCGACCAGCCCGATCTTCTCGCCAGGATGAATGGTCAGATTGAAGTCTTTCAATACGCCGGCCTCGCGGCCGTAACCGAAGCTGACATTCTTGAAATCGATGCGGCCCGCCCGCACCGCCAGCGGCCGGGCGTTTTCCGGATCCGGCAATTGCAGCGGCTGCGCGATGGTCAGCATGCCCTCCTGCACCACGCCGATATCTTCGAAAATCTCGGTGATGCGCATGGCAATCTGCCGCGACATGTTGCTGAGCTGCAGCGACAGGGGCAGCACCATGGCAATCGTGCCGACCTCGACTTTGCCGTAGCCCCACAGCACCAACGCCAGTGCCCCCGATCCGGCGATCAGCAGCGCGTTGAGCAGATCGAGCAGAGCGCCGAACGCTGTCAGCAGGCGTTGCGAGGCGAGAAAATAGCCGACGTGGCTATCGACTGCGTCGCGCACATACTGGTCCTCCTCGTGCGCGCGAGCGAACAGTTTCACGGTGAGAATGTTGGTATAGCTGTCGACGATGCGGCCCATCAGCGTCGAGCGCGCGATCGACGAGACTTTTGACCGCTCGCGCATGCGCGGCACGAAATAGAGGAGCAGCGCCGCGTATCCGGCGAACCAGAGCAAGATCGGCAGTGAGAGCCAGCCGTCGGCGCGCGCCGTGAGCGCCACCGCGGATACGCCGTACACCATGATGTACCAGACCGTGGTGATCGTTGCGGTCAGGGTCGAACGCACCGACGGCCCGGTCTGCATCACGCGGTTGGAGATGCGACCGGCGAAATCGTTCTGAAAGAATGCCCAGCTCTGGCGTACCACATGCCAGTGCGACTGCCAGCGAATGAGGCCGGTGAACGGCGCGGCGATCGCCTGATTGGTGATGAGATAGCGCGTCAGTGTCACCCCCGGCCGCACCATCAGCACCACAATGGCCATGCCGAGAAGCCAGGGCCAGCCCGTCGCCAGGAACCGCTCGGGCGGGGTTTTCGTCACCATGGTGACGATGCGGCCCATGAACCAGGGCACCGACGAATCGGAGAGCGCCACCAGCAGTTCGACCACGAACAAAGCGACGAACAGCCATTTCGCCTGGCGGGCGAAGTGCCAAAGGAAGGGGACGAGCTGTGACGGCGGTTCCGGCTTCTCCGGCGTTGCTGTCGGCCGCAGGAATCGCTCGAAAAGCGCAAACATTTTCGGATGGTTACAGGGCCCCTATGGGCGCCGTCAATCGGCGTTCGAGGAGCATTTCCGGAACGCTCGATGGAACGGCGATGCCGTCGCGACAGCGGTCCTGACCTTTTAGCGCGGCCGCAGGCGTGTCATCGTCGGCAACAGCAACGACAGGCAAAGCCTGCGAAAAGCACCAGGGGAGGACAATGCGAAAGATCATGCTCGCGATGGCGTCGCTCGCCATCCTGCTCGGTACTGCCGCGGTCCGTGCGGATGATTATCCCTCGCACCCGATCACCTTGTTGGTCGGCTTCCCGCCCGGCGGCCCGACCGACGCGTTGGCGCGGCTGCTCGCCAAGGGAATGGAAGCGACGCTGCACCAGACCGTCATCGTCGAGACCGTCAGCGGCGCCAGCGGCACGATTGCGATCGGTCGGGTGGTTCATGCTGCGCCGGACGGCTACACGATCGGCATCGGCAATTGGACCAGCAATATCGGGTCGCCGGCGATCTACAAACTCGATTTCGACGTGCAGAAGGATTTGCAGCCGATTTCGCTGTTGGCCTACTCGCCGCTGTGGATTCTCGGCAAAAACGCGATCCCGCCGAAAACAGCGAGCGAGCTGATCGCGTGGCTGAAGGCGAAAAAGACGCCGACGACGTTCGGCACGGTGGGCACTGGCAGCGCCGCTCAGCTCGCGGCCATCTCCTTCTCCAACGCGATCGGCGTGAAGTTCGACTATGTGCCGTATCGCGGTGCCGGCCCGGCGATTCAGGATCTCTTGGGTGGGCAGATCGACTTGTCGTGCCTGGAAGCCTCTTCCACGCTGCCCTACGTGCAGGCCGGCAAATTCAAGGCGTTCGCCGTCGTCAACGACCAGCGCTGGCCGAAATCGCCCAATACTCCGACGATGGCCGAGGCGGGCGCGCCGGGTGTGAGCCTGCCGTTCTGGCATGGGCTGTGGACGACCAAGCGCACCCCCAAGGATGTCGTCGATCGGCTCGATGCGGCAGTGAAGTCGGCGCTGGCAGAGCCGGCGGTGCACGATCGGATCATCCAGCTCGGTCAGGTCATTTTCGCCGCTGATCAGCAAACGCCGACGGCGCTCGCGGCCTACCAAAAGGCCGAGATCGACAAGTGGTGGCCGATCATCAAGGCGGCGGGCATCAAGACGGGCGACTGAACGTATGGGGAAGCCGTTCACGCGCAGACTGCTTGCAATCGCCGCGTTCGCGCTGCTGGCGCTCGTCGGCAACGCTGCGGCACAAACTTATCCGTCGCGCGTGATCACCATGGTGGTGCCATTTCCCGCCGGCGGCGGCACCACGCTGCTCGCGCGCGTCGTCGCCGAAGAGATGAAGGCCGAGCTGGGCCAGACGGTGATTGTCGAAAACGTGCCGGGCGCCGGCGGCACCATCGGCGTTACCAAGGCGGCGCGAGCGGCGCCCGACGGCTACACGCTCCTGTTCGGCAACTGGGCGAGCAACGTCGGCAGCGGCGCTGTCTATCCGGTTGATTACGATTTGCTGAAGGACTTCGCGCCGATCGCGCGCATCGCCGACGCGCCGCTCTGGCTCGTTACCCGGAAGGACTTTCCCGCCAAGGACCTCAAGGAAGCGATGGCTTGGCTCAAGGCCAATCCCGACAAGGCCACGGCGGCCACCGTCGGCGTCGGTAGCGCCTCGCATCTGTGCGGCATCTATCTGCAGAACGAGACTGGAATTCGCGTGCAGTTCATTCCCTATCACGGCGGCGCGCCGGCGATGCAGGATCTGATAGGCGGACACGTCGACATGATGTGCGATTTTTCGGCAAATTCGCTGCCGTTCTACCGCGCCGGGCAGATCAAGGCGTTTGGCGTGATGGCAAAGCATCGCTGGTTCGGCGCGCCTGAGGTCCCCACTTTCGAGGAAATGGGCGTGCCGGGCATTTACGTCTCGTTCTGGCACGGGCTATGGGCGCCTAAGGACACGCCTGCCAATATCATCGCCAAGCTCAACGCCGCGGTCGTCAAGACACTTGCCGATCCGGCCGTACAAAAACGCTTTGCCGGCCAGGGCCAGGAAATCCCCCCGCGCAATCAGCAAACTCCGGAAGCGCTTGCGGCGTATCAGAAAGTCGAGATCGACAAGTGGTGGCCGATCATCAAGGCGGCCGGCATCAAGGCCCGCGACTGACGCGATTGCTGTTACGCCGGCTCTTGCCGGCGCTGCCGCAGCAGCCCTTCCTGCGCGACCGAGGCGATCAGCGTGCCGTCGCGGGCGAAAATCAGGCCGCGGGAAAAGCCGCGCGAGTCGGAAAGGCTCGGACTGTCCTGCGCGTAAAGGAGCCACTCGTCGGCGCGGAACGGGCGATGAAACCACAGGGCGTGATCGAGGCTTGCCGCCATGATGTTCTTGTCGAAGACGCTGAGCCCGTGCGGGATGAGAGCGGAATCGAGCAACGTCATGTCGGAGGCGTAAGCGAGCACGCATTGATGAATCGCCGGCGCATCGGGCAGGCGGCCGGTGGCGCGAATCCAGACGTGGAAGCGGCCGGCCGCGGTCTTCTCGCCGAGATAGCGGCCGATCTCGACCGGCCGCAGCTCGATCGGCCGCTCCCGTTCGTAGTAGCGGCGCACGGATTCCGGCATCATCGGCCATATCCGTTCTTTCATCTCAGCTTCGTTCGGCAGTGCATCGGGCGCCGCCACCCTCGGCATTTCGACCTCATGCGACAAGCCCTGTTCGGCGATGTGAAACGACACCGCCATGGTGAAGATCGCGTGCCCGTGCTGGATCGCCACGACGCGGCGGGTGGCGAAGCTCTTGCCGTCGCGGATGCGGTCGACCTCGTAGATGATCGGCACTTTGGGATCGCCGCCGAGAAGAAAATAGGCGTGTAGCGAATGCGGTGGGCGAAGCGCGACATCGTCGACCGTGCGGCAGGCGGCGACCAAGGCCTGCCCGATCACCTGCCCGCCGAAAACCCGCTGCCAGCGCGATTGCGGTGAGCGGCCGCGAAACAGGTTTACTTCCAGCGGTTCGAGGTCGAGGATTTCCAGCAGTTCTTCGACGGCGGAAGCCATGGCCTGTCCCTCGCGGCTGCGCCATCGGCCGCTAACCCTTTGCATACGGGATCGCGGAGCGGGTCAAGCCCGGGGCCGCCGGCCATGCTAGACTTGCGACCATGACGAATGCGGACAAGACAGGCGCGCACAAGACAAGGGCGGGCATGCCCCCCAACGGGACGGATGTGCTCATCGCCGGGGGCGGTTTCGCCGGGCTGACGCTCGCCGTCGCGCTGCGGCAGGCGCTCGGGCCGTCGTTTGCCGTCACGGTCGCCGATCCCGCGCTCGGTGCGAGCCATGCCAGCGACGAGCGCGCTTCGGCCATCGTTGCCGCCGCGCGCCGGCTGTTCGAGACGATCGGCGTCTGGGACGGTGTCGCCGGCGAGGCGCAACCGATTCTAGACATGGTGGTCACCGACAGTCGCCTGGACGATGCCGTGCGTCCGGTCTTTCTCACCTTCGCCGGCGACATCGAACCGGGCGAACCGTTCGCCCACATGATCGAAAACCGGCTCTTGGTCGAGGCGCTCGAAGCAAAAGCGCGCGAATTGGGGATCGATCTGCGAAGAACAGCCGTCGCGCAGTTCTCGCTTCATCCTTCCCTGGAGAGGGAAGGTCGACTGCCGTCAGGCGGTCGGGGTGGGGTGAATGCTGAGCTGCCGCTTACTCCGCCCCGCTCGCTTCGCTCGCGACCCTCCCCCTCCAGGGGAGAGTGGGAGTCGCCGACGAGTCACGCGCAAAGTGTCGATGTTGAGTTTACCGATGGCACCATGATCGCGGCGCGGCTCCTTGTTGCTGCCGACGGCGCGCGCTCGACCATACGCCAAGCGGCCGGCATCTCCACGCACGGCTGGAATTACGGCCAGTCGGCGATCGTGGTCAACGTCGCGCACGAGCGCGACCACGGCGGCCGCGCCGAGGAACATTTTCTGCCGGCGGGACCGTTTGCGATCCTGCCGCTCAAGGGCCGTCGCTCTTCGATCGTGTGGACCGAAAGCGCGCAAGAGGCCGCGCGCATCATGGCGCTGCCGGACGATGACTTTCGCGCCGAGCTTGAGCGGCGCTTCAAGCTGCATCTCGGCGAGATAAGGATCATCGGCGCGCGACGCGCGCACCCACTCGGCTTGTTCGTCGCGCGTTCATTCGTCGCCGAGCGCATTGCGCTGATCGGCGACGCCGCGCATATCATTCATCCGATCGCGGGGCAGGGGCTCAATATGGGTCTGAAAGACGTTGCCGCGCTGGCCGAAGTGATTGTCGATGCGGCACGGCTCGGGCTCGATCCCGGGGCGGCCAACGTGCTCGAGCAGTATCAGCGCTGGCGGCGCTTCGACACGATGACGATGGGACTGGCCACCGACGGCCTCAACCGCCTGTTCTCCAACCGCTCCGACGTGCTGCGCCTGGCGCGCGATCTCGGGCTGGGCATGGTCGAGCGTGTGCCGCGACTCAAGCGCCTGTTCATCCACGAAGCGGCCGGGCTGACCGGCGAAATCCCAAAATTGCTGCGCGGCGAGATGCTGTAGGTCGAATTGCTGGCGTCCATGGCCTTCGAAGACATTGCAGTGATCGGCGGCGGCGCCTGGGGAACGGCGTTGGCGCTCACCTGCGCGCGTGCCGGGCGCAAGGTCACGTTGTGGGAGCACGACGTTGCCAACGCGGAAAGTCTGAACAAGAAGCGGACGAGCCTGTTTCTGCCCGGCGTGCGCGTTGACGATGACATCGTCATCGCCGCCGATCTCGCCGATGCCGCGCGCGCGCAGGCGATCCTCCTGGTCGTGCCGGCGCAGGCGGTTCGCGGCGCGAGCCAGGCGCTCTCGCCTTTGCTCGCGGCGGCAACGCCCGTGATTGTCTGCGCCAAGGGCATCGAGCGCGGCACGAAAAAATTCATGACCGAGATCATTGCCGAATGCGCGCCGAACGCCGTGCCGGCAATTCTCTCGGGGCCGAGTTTTGCCGCCGACGTGGCGCGCGGCATGCCGACCGCGGTGACGCTTGCCGCACCCGACGGCAATCTTGCCGCCGCGTTGGCACAGGCGATCGGTTCGACAGGTTTCCGCCCCTACCATTCAACCGACGTGCGCGGCGTCGAGATCGGCGGCGCCGCCAAGAACGTGCTCGCCATCGCCGCCGGCGTGGTCGCCGGCCGCGGGCTCGGTGCCAGTGCTGCGGCGGCGCTGACCACTCGCGGCTTCGCCGAGTTGGCGCGCTTCGGCAAGGCTTACGGCGCCAAAGCCGAAACGATGATGGGTCTTTCCGGGCTCGGCGATCTGCTGTTGACCTGCTCGAGCCCGCAGTCGCGCAACTTCTCCTTCGGTGTCGCGCTGGGCCGCGGACGCAAGCCGTCGGAGATTCACGGCGACCTTGCCGAAGGTGTCTTCACCGCCCCGGTACTGCTCGACATGGCGCGCGACCGCGGAGTCGAAATGCCGATCGCGGCCGCCGTCGCCGCGCTGCTCGAAGAACGCATGAGCGTCGATACGGCGATCGAGTCTTTGCTGACGCGACCGTTGAAAGCGGAGGAGTGATCATGGCGTATTGGTTGTTGAAGACGGAGCCGGAAGAATTCTCCTGGAACGATCAGGTCAACCGCGGCGCCAAGGGTGAGCCGTGGAGCGGCGTACGCAATTTCACTGCCCGGAGGCATCTCAAGGAGATGAAAAAAGGCGAGAAGTTCTTCTTCTATCACACCGGCGCCGAGAAGCAGGTGGTTGGCATCGGCGAAATCATCCGCGAGGCGTATCCCGACCCGACCGCGAAGAACGGCGAGCCGTGGGTCGCTGTGCAGACCGGTGCAGCCGAGCCGGTGCCGAAGCCCGTGACGCTCGCGGCCATCAAGGCGGAACCAAAATTAAAGGACATGGCGCTGGTGAAATACGCCCGGCTGTCGGTGCAGCCCGTCACCGCCGAGGAGTGGAAACTCGTCTGCAAGATGGCCGGGATGAAGGCCTCAGCCGTCAATGCCGGAAATGCCGCGTGCCGGTGAACACCATGGCGACGTTGTGCTCGTCTGCGGCCTTGATGACCTCGTCGTCGCGCACCGAGCCGCCGGGTTGAATGACCGCCGTGGCGCCGGCCTCGATGGCGACCAGGAGGCCGTCGGCAAACGGAAAGAACGCGTCTGACGCAACCACCGAGCCTTGCGTTGCTGGCGCCGCGAGACCGGCCGCCCGTGCGGCGTCGGCGGCTTTGCGGGCGGCGATGCGGGCCGCATCGACGCGGCTCATCTGCCCGGCGCCAATGCCGACGGTGGCGGAGTCCTTGGCATAAACGATGGTGTTCGATTTCACGTGCTTGGCGACGCGAAAAGCAAAGCGCAAGTCGCGCAACTCGGCATTGCTCGGTGTTCGCCTGGTCACGGGTTTGAGCTCCATGTCGTCAACCACCGCGTTATCGCGTGACTGCACGAGTAGGCCGCCGGCGACCGTCTTGGCCGTCAGGCCGCTGGCGCGCGGATCGGGCAGGCCCCCGGCAAGCAGGAGCCGCAAGTTTTTCTTGCTGCCGACGATGGCGATCGCTTCCTCCGTTGCGTCCGGTACAATGATGACCTCGGTGAATATTTCGGTGATTTCCCGGGCCGCGTCGGCGTCAAGCGTGCGGTTGAGCGCGACGATGCCGCCAAAGGCCGAAACCGGATCGCACGCCAGCGCCCTGCGGTAGGCTTCCGGCAGGCTGGCGCCTTCGGCGACGCCGCATGGATTGGCATGCTTGATGATGGCGCAGGCGGCGGTGCGGCGCGGATCGAACTCGGCAACGCATTCATAGGCCGCGTCGGTATCGTTGATGTTGTTGTAGGAGAGTTGTTTTCCTTGGACCTGGCGCGCGGTGGCGACGCCGAAGCGCGCATCAGGCGTGCGATAGAAGGCGGCCGCTTGGTGCGGGTTCTCGCCGTAGCGCAAGACCTCGATGATACGGCCGCCGAAGGCGCGATAATCCGGAGCCGCGCCGCCGATCTCGCCGGCAAACCAATTGGCGATCGCCGCATCGTAGGCGGCGGTGCGGGCAAATGCCTTCGCCGCGAGCCGCCGGCGCAGCGCCAGCTCGGTCATGCCGCCGTGGCGCGCCAGTTCGTCGAGCACGGCCGCGTAATCGATCGAATCCACCAATACGACGACATCCGCGTGGTTCTTGGCGGCGGCGCGGATCATGGCGGGGCCGCCGATATCGATGTTCTCGATGCAGTCGGCGAAGGCGGCGCCGCGCGCGACGGTCTCCTCGAACGGATAGAGATTGACGACGAGGATATCGATCGGGCGGATGCCCTGCGCCTGCATCGACGCACGGTGCTGCGCATTGTCGCGCACTGCCAATAGCCCGCCGTGTACCGCCGGATGCAGGGTCTTGACGCGGCCGTTCATCATTTCGGGGAAGCCGGTGATCGCGCTCACGTCGAGGACCTTCAGCCCGACTTCAGTCAGGATTTTGCGCGTGCCGCCGGTCGAAACGAGTTCGATGCCGAAGCCGGCGAGCGCGCGCGCGAAATCGGCTACCCCGATCTTGTCGGAGACGGAAATGAGGGCGCGCGTCGCGCGGCGCAGTTGCTCGGCCATGAGGTATTTTTTTCATCCTCCCCGGCGAAGCGCAAGCTTCGCGGGGAGGATGAGGATCAGAGCGGCAGCTTTGGCTGCTCGGCGCGCGTGCCGCGCCCTGTGCTTCTTGCGGCCACACCCGAGCTGGCCTGCTGCAGCGACCAGGCGACACAGGGCGTATCGCTGGCGGAACCGTACACGACAAGTTGCGCCGTGCGCCGCGGCCCCTCCGCCCCGGCGAGATAGACACTATCCTCGATTTCGACTTGGCCGTCGCGCACGGAGAACTTCCAAATCTCCTTGTCCGGCGCCACCAGCATCGCCCCGCGGCCGTCGGTGAGCCGCGTCGCCCTGATCGTCGGATGCAGGTGAAAGCGCACGGCATATTCGTCGCGCGTGCCGCCCAGTCGCCGCCCGTCGGCGGGGTGGAACATATCTTCCCCCTCAAGCCACGTTCCGTCCGCCGCCAGTGCGACCGTGCGCTCGTGCACGATGCCGAAACGCTGGGCGTAGCCGTCGTGACTGGCGCGCAAGACCAATGCTTCCGGGCGGTCCTCGCGCGTTACCGCTACGTGCCGCGGTCCGCCCAGCATCGGCGCGCCGCCGAGGATGCGGCGGACCGCGGGCGAGGTGACGAAGCGCGCCGAGGACGTATCGTTGAACGTGACCGTCGAATGCGCCGGTGTCGCGCGCGCAAGCTGGCGCCAGTCCTCGCGCGCGGTCGGCGGCATGCCGCAATTGACGATAAACAGATTATGTTGCGGCGAGGAGAATTCGAACGCAAGGCAGCCGGCATGGGCTTCGAGGCTCAGCTCAATCGGCGGCGCGCGGCCCACGTCCATGATCAGCACGCCGCCGCCGGCTTCCAGACGTTGATAACCGGAATGGGTAGCGTTCGAGAGCGGCGCGCCGCCGGCCTCATCGTAGGCCAGCAGCGTCAACAGCAGATCGGCCGGCGTCGGTCCCATGCCGTTGAAGCGCGCAAAGCTGCCGTCCGAATGCCGAAAGAATCGCAGCATCGGCATCGTGCGATCGATGGCGTTGAGCAGCGCCGCCGGCGGCGCAAAATTGCGCGACGCGTAAGCCTGGCGCAGCGGCAGAAGTTCGAGCGCGATCTCGATGATCGCGCCTGGATCGCGACTGATATGCCCGCCGTCGGGAAGAATTTGATGCTGCAGTTGCTGCCGCAGCCGCTCGGTGGCGGGTTTGATCCGCCGCGCCTGCCCGGCGATGCAGAGCGCGGAATTGGCGAGCGCAATGATCGATTGCGTGTGAACGACGCCGCGCTGTGCGTTGCCCGCGGTATGGCGCAGGTAGCGCACCTGACGAACGAGGCTGTGCAGGAAGCGTCGGTAAAACGGCAAATCGGCGTCTTGCAGCACCAGGGCGGCCTGACTAAGCCAGGAGATGACGCGCCGCGATAGCACGTCCGGCCGCCATGCCAGCGGATGCCAGGAACCCTGCAGCGCGATCCACTCATCGACGAGCGCGCGGCTGTTCGCCCGGGTGATTGCGGATTCGTCGGCGCGCAGATGGCGCAGCCACCCGAAGCCGAGCAGCTCGGCGGCCCATTCCTCCGATGGCGGCTCCATCGCGAAAATCGAGCGGCTGTCACAGATCACCACCTTTCCGGCAAAGGCGAACCGGCCGGAATAGATTTCGCCGGCGCGGGTGGCGTCGGCAGTGCGAAGGTCCGGCGGCGCGATCAACAGCCGATCTGCGCGCGACGACAAGAGCGGCAAGCGCAGCAGTAAAAGGCCGCTAACGGGCCAGGCGAGCTGCCGCAGCACGCCGCGCAGCAGCATCCCGGCCAGTCTTCCATGATCGCCAAATGCAAGCCGCGGCATTGCGGCGCTTGCCCCTTTCTGCCCGCTGTTACCGGGCGGATTTTCCCATTTGTAGCACAATGAGCCGTCGGCGGCCGGCCAAACGACCGATCAACGAATTGATCGTTCTACAATTTTTCCAGTCGCGCGGCGTAGAATCCATCGAGGCCGGCAAGCCGCGGATCGACATCTGGAAGCTGGCATGGCAGCGTGCGCAGATCGCCGTCCGCGGTGAGGAAGTCCGCCATGCCAAACACTTCATCTGCCGCAAGCGGCGCACGCCGCACGCCGACCTCCCGATCAAGGAGCGCGGCGACGATATTTTGGTTCTCTTCTGGTTCGAGCGAGCAGGTGCAATAGATCAACGTGCCGCCGCTCCTGGTGAGCGCCAACGCGCGCTCGATCAGCCGGCCTTGCACGCGCGCCAGAGCCGCGACGTCGGCAGGCCGCTTGAGCCACGCTACGTCAGGATGGCGGCGAATGGTGCCGGTCGAGGAGCACGGTGCATCGAGCAGCACCGCGTCGAATTTCTGCTCCGGCATCCAGGTCAGAACGTCGGCGCAGACGAGTTCGGCTGCCAGCGCCAGGCGTTTGAGGTTGTCCCGCACGCGATCGAGGCGTGCGGTCGCGCGGTCGACGGAGGTGACGAGGGCGCCGGCCGCCGCGAGCTGCGCAGTCTTGCCGCCCGGTGCCGCGCATAGATCGGCGACTCGCTTTCCTTCAAGTCGGCCGAACAGACGGGCCGGCAGCGCCGCCGCCGCGTCCTGAACCCACCACGCGCCCTCGGCAAAACCGGGCAGCGCCGTTACCGGGCCGTGGGCCATCATCCGTACGGTCCCGGTTGCAAGGACGCGCCCGCCAAGCCGCTTGGCCCAGCTTTCGGCATCGCTCTTCATGGTCAGGTCGAGCGCCGGCTCATGGCCGTTGGCGCTGGCGATGGCTCGGGCGGTTGCGTCGCCATAGCTGTCGATCCATCGCGCCATCAGCCACTCGGGTGTGTCGAGAGCGATCGAATCGAGCGCGGCGAGCCGCTCGGCGCCCTCGCGCGCGGTCCGCCGCAACACCGCGTTTACCAGGCCGGCGAACCCGGCGGCATTGCGGTCTGCCTGCACCAGCCGCACCGAAAGATCGACCGCGGCATGATCCGGAATTTGCAGAAACAGGATCTGCGCCGCACCAAGGAGCAGGGCGGTCTCGACGCGCGGCGCCTGCGCCGGCGCACCGCGATCGAGAAATGAGGAAAGGAGATGGCGCAGGGTGCCGAGCCGGCGGAGCACGGTGGCAACGATGGCGCGCATAAGGGCGCGGTCGCGCTCGGCCAGCGTCGCCAGACCTGCGGCGCTTGCGCCGGCTCCGTCCAGCAAGTCGTCAAGCGCGCGGCGCCCGCGTAGCACCCCCTCGACAATGTCGGCGGCCACGCTTCGCACTGCGAAGCCGGGCACGCTGTCGAGGCGTGGAGAACGGGATGGCGCGGTGCGCGCGCGCTTCATTGGCAAGCATTCCTCTTCTGGTGGTACTTGCAATCGGGCAGGGCTACGCCAAGTCAGCACTTGTGCCAACCGATCAAGCAGCCGCGGGACAGCCCGCCTCTGGAGCCGCGCTGGCGGAAGCAGGCGAGAAGCGTCCGCTTCCGGCTGCCGCGGAGCGCGCGCTGGCCGAAGCTGCGGCGCGCCGCGCCGAACGCGAGCGCCAGCGGGCGGGGCAGGTCAAGGAAATCGGCGGCCCCAAGGGGTTGGACCCGACCCGCTACGGCGATTGGGAAGTCAACGGCCTCGCTTCGGACTTCTAAAAAGTCGTGTGGGTCGTGTGAACCAGCCTTGGCGGCCATGGCTCCGCAGCGTCTTGACATTATTCCTATTAAATGGAATAAAGTC
>JASHOR010000141.1 GCA_030041005.1 Xanthobacteraceae bacterium | reverse complement strand
CTTCCCCATTGTGCTCCGGAGCATGTAATCATGTGCGGCCCGGCCGTCGAGGAGCCCTCCGGCCCGATCGAGCAACCTCGAGGCGGTCACGCCCGCGGCGACGGGAATGGCGGAAGTTTCGTGTAAGGCCGACGTTCTGCACGCCGTCGGCTGTTCCGATGGCCGCGTTCATTGCTATTTGCGGCTCGAGCCTGCTGAGTGAAACCATGAAGTTCGCGCACTTCTCCCATATCTGGGCCAAGCCCGGCATGACCCCGCACCAGCGGTACGAGCAATTGTGGCGCGAGCTGGAATTGTGCGACCAGCTCGGCTTCGATCAGTCATTCTGCGTCGAGCACCATTTCCGCCCGGACGAGAGTTGGATGTCGTCACCCTCGCTGTACGCGGTCGGCGCCGGGGCGCGGACGAAGCGTTTGCGGATAGGGCCGATGGGTTACATCGTGCCGCTCTATCATCCTCTTCGCCTCGCTGAAGAAATCGCCATCGTCGACCAGATGCTGGGGGGACGCATGGAATTGGGCCTCGTGCCCGGCATCAATCCGGATTATTTCCGCCCATTCGGCCTCGATTACGGGCAACGAAAATCGCCGACGCTGGAATTCGTCGACTATCTGCGCGCAGCCTTCGGCGACACCCAGCCGTTCTCCTTTCACGGCCAGGAATTCCACACCGACAATGCGCGCCTTGCGGTGCCCCCGGCGCAGCGTCCGCATCCGCCGCTGTGGATGATGAGCCGCGACCCGCAGACGCTCGAATTCTGTGCCAAGAACGGCATCAGCCCCGGCTATTTCCTCGTCTACCCGCGCGCCGACGCCGCGCCGCGCTATCGCAAGTTTCTGGCCGATTGGCAAAGGGCTGGCTGGCCGCAACAGCCGAACATCGCCTATTGCACCGTGGTTTATGTCGGCGAGAGCGATAAGCAGGCGATGGACACCGCCTTGTTTCGGGCGAGCCGCGCCTATGAAGGATTTCTGGCGCCGCCGCAGCCGGGCGAAACGTTCGCCCAGCGCGCCGACGCCCACGCCAGGATGTTCATAGGCCGCGGCGAGCCCGGCGCTTCCGAAATCATGCAGAACCTCTTTAACGCCGACTATTTGAACCGGCACGATCTCGTCTTCATCGGCTCAGCCGAGACCGTGGCGGCGAAAATTCGCGATGCCGCACAAGCAGGCCTGTTCAACGTGTTCATGGGCGAGTTCAATTTTGCCGATTTGCCGGAGGGCGACCTGATGCGGTCGATCCGCTTGTTCGGCGAAAAGGTAATTCCGGCGCTGCGCAGCTACGAGCCGTTCTGAACCGCGCATGCGGCGCAGCCCCAGCGCGGCGAGATTTGCCTTTTTGAACCGAGCTCACGTCCGGCAACCAGCCGGGAAGGATGGGAGGCGTCATCCACGGTCGGCACGACGCCGCACGCTTTGGCCGGCACAGGCGAGGCGGACGCCAAGCTCCGACCGGGAGCCGCCGCTACTGCGCCTTTGCCAGCTCCGGATTGGCCTTAAGCCGCGCATTGTTGAGCACGTAGATGATGAAGGTCACGACGGCGCCCAAGGCGAAAGGAATCGCCGCGAACAGGTACAGGTGCTGGATCGGCAGGCCGACCAGCAGCGTGCCGAGCAGCGGACCGAGGATGGCGCCGAAGCGGCCGAGACCGAGTTGCCAGCCGGAGCCATTGGCGCGCAGCGAAGTCGGATAGATCATGGCGCCGACGACGTTGATGCCGGACTGGATACCAAGCACGACCGCGCCGGCGAGGAAGGCGACCAGCACCAGCGCTGTCGTCGACGATAGCCCGGCATAACCGATCGAGGCTACGACTGGAATGGCGACCAGGAACAGGATGGCGATGGCCAGGAAGCGCTGCCGCTGCAGCCACCAGCACAGCACCAATGCGCCCACGGTGCCACCGACCTGAAGGCCCGCCCCGGTAAGGGCGGCGACCGATTGCGAGGCATGAGCGGCGGCGACCAGCACGGTTGGCGTCCAACTGATGAGAAAGAAGTAGCCCATCAGGTTGAGGATGAAGACCAACCAGGTCAACGGCGTGATTACTTGCAGGCCATTGTGGAACAGGTAGCGCGGATTCGAACTGGGGAACTGCTTTTCGTCCTCGATCACGAACCGTGCGTTGGGCGGCACCTTGAAATCGGGGCGGATCGCCGCGATCAAGTGTTCCATCTTGCTCCGCTGACTCTCATGCAGCGTCATGTATTTGATCGATTCGGACAGGCCGAAAATCGCGGCAATCGCGAGCAGGATCGGGACGACACCGCCGATCTTGAACAGGATGGTCCAGCCGTAGTGCGGAATGAAGGCTGCGGCGGCGAAGCCCGCCAGCGCTCCGCCGATCGGGACGAGGCCCGTGGCAATGATGGCAAGCGTTGCGCGCAGGTTGCGCGGTGCCGATTCGGCGTTGACCGCCACCACGTTCGGGATGACGCCCCCGATGCCGAGCCCGGCGATACTCCGCAGCCAGAACAGTTCGGTGAGGTTGGTCGAATACGCGGCCCAGTAGGTGAATATGCCGAACAGAATGTTGCAGACGATCAGTGAGGTCTTGCGGCCGTAGCGATCGCCGACCCAGCCGAAAATCTGCGAGCCAAACAGCACGCCGAAATTGCTCGCGGTGAGCACCAGGCCCAGCGATTTCGGAGCGATGTGCCAATCGTGGATCAGATGCGGCGCGGCAAACGCGATCGCGGCGATGTCGTAACCGTCGATCAGGGCGATCAGAACCGACCAGAAAAGGAGGTTGATCTGAAACGAGCCCAGCCCGTGCTCGTCCAACAGATGCGAGACCTGGACTTCCGTTTCGCCGGCCATCGTTCCCACCCCGTCAGGATTATCGTTGTCGCGCCGGTCGAGCGCGGCACCGAAAGCGTAAGGCAGGGACTACGCAAAGGGAAGGGATATTGCGGCCGCGAAGTGGGACAGTGCCCGTCATTCGGTGCACGCCCCCCTCTCCCCGCACATTGCCGCACGCGGGGAGAAGGGGATTCGTCGCGGCAATGACAATCATGCGTCGGCGAGCGCCCGGCCTTCTTTCGCGCGTAGTGCACGGAATACCGCCTCGGCGGTGAGCGGCAATTCGGTCAACCGTACGCCAACCGCGTCGTCCAGCGCGTTGGCGATCGCCGGCGACACCGGCATCGTCGAGGACTCGCCGACGCCTTTGGCGCCGAACGGCGCGTTGTGCTGAAAAGCGTCGATCGCCTCGTTGATCATCACTCCCGGCAAATCACCAATGCCGGTGATCTTGTAGTCGGCAAGCGAGGCGTTGGTCACCTGGCCGCCGTCGTAATTCATCTTCTCTGACATGGTGAAACCGAGCTGCATCAGGGCGGCGCCCGAAATCTGCGTCTCGACGATGCGCGGATTGACCTTGGTGCCGCAGTCCACGGCATTGATCAGCTTCAGGATGCGCACCCGCCCGGTTTCGGTGTCGACCTCGATCTCGGTGCCGGCGGCGGCGACCATCCAGAACGGCGTGATCTGCGGTGAAAGTCCGGTGTCATGGTCCGGTTCGACGTGCTCGGGGCGGTAACTGCCGCTGCCGACGATGTTGCCGGCCTTCATGCCGTATTTCTTGACGAACAGGCCGGAGATCGGAGTATTGCTGCCCTCCGGCTCGCCGACTTCGCGCCGCAACGCCTCGATTTTCTGCCGCGCGTCTTCGGCGGCCAACCGCACGGCATGACCCATGTGGAACAGCGAGCGCGAGCCAAGCGTGCCCATGTCGTAGGGTGTCACGTCAGTATCGCGCGCGATGACCCTGACGGATTCCGCCGGCACGTTCAGGACCTCGCCGACGATCTGTGCCATTCCTGTGTCCGACCCCTGTCCCATGTCGACAGTGGAGATATAAAGCGTCGGACTGCCGTCGGCGTTGACATTGACGATGGCGACGGAGGTGGTAGGCGAGACGCACGCTTTGAGCGCAAGAGCAATGCCGCGGCCGCGCTTGAGGGTGCCGCTGCCGCGATCGAATTTTTTCGACCAGCGCATCCGGTCGGCGACGTGCTCAAGAACAGCTTCGAGCGCCGTGTCCTTGAGAATCGTGCCGGTTGCTTGCGGCCGTCCGTTGCGCAGCACGTTCTTGCGGCGGAACTCGAGTGGATCAATGTTGAGCGCGCGTGCCACCATGTCGGTGTGGCTTTCGTACGCGAAAGTGAGCTGCGGCATGCCGAAGCCGCGCAATGCGCCGGCCGGCGTCATGTTCGTGTACATCGCGTAGGAGTCGATCCACACGTTGTCGATGTCGTACGGGCCGCCGGCGGTGAATCCGGATTTATGCGTGACGCGCGGGCCGATATCCGCGTAGGCGCCGCCGTTCCAAAACACCTCGCATTTGCGCGCGGTGATGCGGCCGCTGTTGTCGACTCCGCTCTTGATGCGCACCGTCGCCGGATGTTTGGTGATCTGATAAAACTGCTCTTCCATGGTCAGCGCAATCTTCACCGGGCGGCGGGCGACAAGCGAACAGGCGGCGACCAGCGCCTCAAGCTTGATGTAGAGCTTGCCGCCAAACCCGCCGCCGAGATAAGGCACCTTGATGCGTACGCGGTTCTCGGGCCAGCCGAGCAGGCGGGCAATTTCGGCGCGCACGAACGAGGGGCCCTGCGACCCGGTGTAGATCGTGATGCTGTCTGCCTTCGCATCCGCGATCGCGGCGAACGGCTCAAAGGGGACGTGCAGGCATTTCTGGGTGCGGAATTCGTGCTCGAATACGCGCGCCGCCTCTGCGAACGCCCGGTCCACGTCGCCGCGCCGCAATCTGGCGTTGAGCGCGAGATTGGTGTTTTTCTGTCCCTTGAGATGCTTGAGATCGGCAAAGGTGCCGGCAGGCTTCAGCTCCTCGTGCACATAGGACGAAGCGGTCATCGCCTCGACCTCGTCAAGGACCGGCGGCAGCTCCTCATATTCGGCGACGATGGCTTGCGTCGCGGCGTCGGCGACGTGCGGATCGGCCGCCAGGACCACCGCTACCGGCTCGCCGACAAAACGCGCCTTCTCCATCGCCAGGATCGGCTGATCGTGGAAGGCGGGACCGTAATAGGGATTTGGAATCACTTTGACGACGTCTTCGGCGGTGACGACTTGAAATACGCCCGGCATCCGTCGCGCCACGCTTGCGTCGATCGATTTGATACGGCCGTGCGCCACCGTGCTGCGAAAGATCTTTCCATGCAGCATGCCCGGAATTCGCATCAGATGCGTGTACTCGGCACGGCCGGCGACTTTTTCGCGGGCTTCAAGACGGGGCACCGAGCGACCGATTTGGCCGCCGCCTAATTGTTTTGTCGTCATCAGCGATTGGCTCCTTGCAGGACTGGAACGACGTGGCGCATTGCGGCGCTGTAACTCGGGGCAAGCGGCGCCGCGACGGCCTCGAAGATCGAAGATTACGCCGTTATCGGGGATTGCGAAACCGCAGCCTTGGCGGGGCACAACGGCTCAATGGACTGGCTGTCTGGGTTTTACGCCGTCATCAGGTGCGGCGTCCTGACACTGTTGGGCAGCGGCCCGGCCCGGGCCGGCCCTTGGCTCGAGTGCCGCCCGGTGGTAGCGTTGCGACAGTTTGCCGATGTCATGATCGGAATGCATGCTCTTGCGGGGGCTTCTGTCCAACAAGCGGACGCCGAGGATGATCGGGTCAAACAGCGCGTCCATATCCGCCGGACAATTCCGGCGAAGCAAGCAATTGGGAGTAGCGTCAACGACTTAGAATCAACCTGTCTAGAGAGGAGCTGTACGATGCGTTCGGGAGGAAACAAACAAAAGCAATCAGTCTCGCGTCGGGACTTCTTGAAAACGTCGGGCGTCGTCGCCGGCGCTGCCGGCTTGGCGCCGGCGCTGTCGGCACCGTTCGTGTCGACGGCGATGGCCGACACGAAGACGCTGACGATCCTGCAATGGAGCCATTTCGTTCCGGCTTACGACACATGGTTCGACAAGTTCGCCAAGGATTGGGGCGAGAAGAACCATATCGCGGTCACGGTCGATCACATCAACGAGGCGGACATCCCAGCGCGCGCGGCCGCCGAAGCGTCGGCCAGAGCGGGTCACGATATCTTCGGGTGGAACGGTGGCGCCAGCGGCGCTCATCTTTATCGAAAGTTTCTCATTCCCGTCACGAACCTGGTCGAATCCACCGAGAAGAAGTTCGGCAAGGCCACCATCATCGGCACACAGATCGGCTTTAACCCGGACGACAAGAGCTGGTCCGCGTTTCCGGATTTCTACATCAACTATCCGACCATGTATCGCAAGAGCATGTGGGACGAGATCGGGATCAAGCCGGACACCTGGGATGACGTGCGGATCGGCGGCGCCAAGCTTAAGAAGAAAGGCCATCCGGTCGGAACTTCGCTCGGCCACAGCAACGATCCGAACACGACTTGGCGTGGCTTTTTGTGGAGTTACGGCGGCGCCGTTCAGGACAAGGCCGGCAAGCGAGTCGTGCTTAACAGCAAAGAGACGATCGAAGCGGTCAAATCCGTCACCGCGCTTTACAAGGAGGCGATGACGTCGGAGGTCCTCTCGTGGGACGACTCCAGCAATAACCGGTATCTTGATTCCGGCATCTCCTCGCTGATCCTCAATCCGATCTCCGCTTATCGCACGGCGCAGCAAATCAACAAGAAGTTGGCCGACGATATTTTTGTGGCAAAGCCGCCCAAAGGCCCGGCCGGCCGACTCATGGGCGCAGCCGCAGGGTTCTACGGCATCTGGAAATTCGCCAAGAACAAGGAAGGAGCGATTGAATTCCTCAAATACTACGCCGATCACTGGCCGGAAGCCTTCAAGGCGAGTGAGGGCTACAACAACCCTTGCTTTGCCAACATCGTGCCCAAGCCGATGCCAATCCTGTCGAACGATCCGACGTCGAACCCGACTGACAAGCTCTCGGTCCTGCAGAGTTCAGACGAGTGGTCCGCCGCTCCCGGCTATCCCGGGCCGGCCGCACCCGCGGTCGACGAGGTCTATAACGACTTCGTCATTTGCGACATGATGTCGAAGGCGGCGACAGGCCAGATGTCCGCCGAGGACTCGGTCAAGTGGGCCACGCAGCAGTGCGAAGCCATCTTCAAGAAGTGGGCCGGCAAGGCCTGATTGGCGGTGTCCGGACCGCGCTCTCGTGCGCGGTCCGGACTCGCCGGTGCCGCTGATTTGTCCGCCAAGCGCGCAAGCACGGCGCTCCGCTTTGGGGAACGGCGGGGCCGATGTTCTACGTTGGATTCTGGGAGGTTCGATGGCTGCGGTATCGACCAGGGACATCATCAAGAAATTCGATGAAATTCCCGCTGTGAACGGCATCAGCCTGACGGTGCCCGACGGCGAGTTCATGGTGTTGCTCGGGCCGTCCGGATGCGGCAAGACCACGTTCCTGCGCATCATCTGCGGGCTCGAGAAGCAGACCAGCGGCGACCTTATGATTGGCGGCGCCGTCGTCAACGACCTTCCGCCGCGCGCCCGCGGCGTTGCGATGATGTTTCAGAGCTACGGCCTCTATCCGCATTACACCGTGCGCAAGAATATTTCGTTTCCACTGCGCACGCAGCGCGTTCCCGGCGCCGAAATCGAAAGGAAAGTCGCGTGGGCCTCGCAAATGTTCGGCATCGGGCATCTTCTCGATCGCCGGCCACGTCAGCTCTCCGGCGGCGAACGCCAGCGTGTCGCATTGGCACGGGCGCTCGTGCGCGAGCCGACCGCGCTCCTGCTCGACGAGCCGCTGTCGAACCTCGATGCCAAATTGCGCTCCTCTGCCCGCCAGGAGATCAAGCAGTTCCAGCAGCGGGTGGGCGTCACCACGATCTATGTCACCCACGATCAGGTCGAGGCGATGGGCATGGGCGACCGCATCGCCGTCATCGATCATGGGCAGGTCCGGCAAATGGGGACGCCGTCGGAGATTTATGACGACCCCGCCGACCGGTTTGTCGCAACCTTCGTCGGTACGCCGCCGATGAATATCGTTGCGCAAAATGGCGGCTACCTCGGCTTCCGCCCTGAGAATTTCCTGCCCAAAGCCATGATCAAGGACGCGGCTTGCACGGAGTTCAAGTTCCGCGTCGACCGTTCCGAGTATCTCGGGTCCGAGCGGATCGTGTACGGTGTACTGGAAGGCTTCGATCCGAAGCAGGCAATCACGGCGAAGCTTCCGCCGGCTCACGTCGCCGACGAATGGATCCGGCCCGGGGAATGGCATTCCTTCGCCGTGCGCGACAGCGCGCTGCGTCATTTCGACCAGGATGGCAAGCGGGCCGGTCGCCATTAACACAGAGATTTAGCCGATGGCTGTGATCGCCGAATCAGCACGACTAGCCGTCAAGCCGGTTTCGCGCTTTCGTTTCATCCTGGACCGGCGCGACGTGCTCGGCTCGATCTTTATCGCGCCGGCGATTCTTTATGTGCTGCTGCTGGTCGGCGTGCCCTTCCTGCTCGCGGTGTATTATTCGGTCAGCGCCTATACGCTCTATGATCCCACCTGGCGCTTCGTCGGTCTCGCGAATTTCGAACAAATCATCCAGAACCCCGTTTTTCTCGAAACGTTGGGCAATACGTTCCTCTTCACCTTCGGGTCGAACTTGCTTGGCCTCATCATGGGCAAGTTCGGGGCACTGCTGCTGCTGCGACCGTTCCCAGGGCGCAAGATCGTCAGGGCGTTGATCATATTGCCGTGGGCGGTGCCGATCGCGCTCGCCACGATCGCCTGGGAGTGGATGTTCGATTCCCTCTACAGCGTCATCAATTGGACGTTGATCGCGCTCGGCATCGTCACCCGCGACGACGCGCCGAACTGGCTCGGCAGCCCGCATCTGGCGATGTTGTGCATCATCATCATCAATGCATGGCGCTTCTTTCCATTTGCGATCGTCATCTTTCTCGCCGGCATCACCGCCGTGCCGCAGGACGTGATCGATGCGGCGACGGTCGACGGCGCCGGCTTCTGGCGCCGCAATTACCAGATCATCCTGCCAATGATCTTGCCCATCGTGGCCATCGGGCTGATTTTCGGCATCGTGTTCACTTTCACAGACCTCTCCATTGTTTTTCTGCTGACCAACGGCGGGCCCTCGGGCGCAACTTCCGTCTTGGGCTTCGAGGGCTTCCAGGTCGGCATCGCCTCCGGCGACGTGGCGCACGGCGCAGCCATTTCGCTGTTCATGCTGCCGGTGTTGCTGATCGTGGTGATAGGGATGCTGCGTTTCATCCGGCGACGGGAGATCTGAGATGCGGCGCATTTTGGCCATAACGGGGCGCGAAACGGCGTTCTACGGCGCGGTCGCATTCTTTGTGATTGTCTGCGCGTTCCCGTTCTACTGGATGCTGATCACCTCGCTGAAGACGAATAGCGATCTTTACAACGTCACCAACATCCCCTTCTGGTTTACCGAAGCGCCTACGCTCGAGCATTTCCGCTATCTTTTTGAACAGACGCTGTTCGTGCGCTGGTTGTTGAACTCGCTGGTCATCGGCCTCTGCGTCACCGCGATCACCCTGGTTACCGCGATACCCGCCGGCTACAGTCTGGCGCGGATGAGCGGCCGCAACGGCGAGGCGCTCGGGATCGGCATTTTCCTGACCTACCTGGTCCCGCCGAGTCTGCTGTTCCTGCCGCTGTCGCGGATCGTCGCCGATCTCGGATTGCAGAATTCGATGTGGTCGCTGGTGCTGGTCTACCCGACCTTCACCATCCCGTTCTGCGCCTGGCTGTTGATGGGGTTTTTCAAGGCCATGCCGCCGGAGATCGAGGAGGCGGCAATCGTCGACGGCTGCAGCTTGTTCGGCGCCTTCATGAGGATGACGGTCCCATTATCGCTGCCGGCCATCCTGACAGTGGTGATTTTTACATTCACCCTGACTCTGCAGGAATTCGTCTATGCGCTGACGTTCATTTCCTCCTCGGACCAAAAGCCGGTGACATTGGGCGTGGTCACCGATCTGGTGCGCGGCGATGTCTTCTACTGGGGCGAACTGATGGCCGGCGCGTTGATCGCCAGCATCCCGGTGGCGATCGCCTATAATCTTTTCCTCGACCGGTTCATCAGCGGCATAACCGGCGGCGCCGTCAAATAACGGCGGAGCGCAAATCCGCTGCCGCGATCGGCACGGTCCTCGATCCATGCAGGATCAAGATTCTGTCCAGACCAGAAGCGCTTTCCCCGCCGCATCATAGTCAATAAGCTCAGCCCCCCGAAGGGTGGGCCAGGGCCAAGGATATTGTCATGGACATGAGCGTTTTAGTCGGTTCGGCCGGCAAGCGCGCCGATCAAGACGACGCTGGGTCGGCTGCGGTTCGCAGCCCCAACGCCAGCGATCTCGACGCGTGGCTCGCCAAGGTCGAGGCGATGGGCGAATTAAAGCGCATCACCGCCGAGGTCGATCCCGATCTCGAAGCCGCCACCATCACCTATCTGGCCGGCAGCCAGCAAAGCCCGGCCTTGCTGTTCGAAAACATCAAGGGCCATCCGGGACATCGCGCGCTCTACAACATGATCGGCTGCAATCTGTCGCGCTTCTGCCTGATGATCGGCGAGAAGCCGGTGGATCATCCGCTGCAGGCGGTGCAGGCGCTGCAGCGCAAGATGGGTCGCACCATGAAGCCGCGCGAAGTGCCGGCCGAAACCGCGATCTGCAATCAGAATGTCGTCACCGGCGACTCGATCGACATCCGCCGTTTTCCCGCGCAGCGCATGTGGCCGCTCGACGGCGGGCTTTATCTCGGCACCGGCGACGCCGTGGTGACGCAGTGTCCGGAAACCGGCCGCATCAATGTCGGCACCTACCGGATGATGATCAAAGGGCCGCGCGAGATCGGCGTCTATACCTCGCCCGGCAAGGACGCCACGCTCGATCGCGAGAAGTGGTGGAAGATGGGTAAGCCGATGCCGATCGCGGCGGCTTACGGCATCGATCCGCTGTTGTTCCTGGTCGGGGCGACGACGTTTCCGAAGACCGAAAGCGAATACGAATATTACGGCGGCATCGCCGGCGCGCCGATCGAACTGTTCAAGAGCGACCTCACCGGACTGCCGCTGCCGGCGCGCGCCGAGATCATCATCGAAGGTTTTGTTTATCCCGACGAGACCTTCGCCGAGGGCCCGTTTGGCGAATTCACCGGCTATTACGGACGGCCGAGCGGCGCCACGCCGTTCATGCGCGTGGAAAAAGTCCGCTTCCGCAACAATCCGACGCTGACCTGCGCGCTGATGGCCGACGGGCCGGCCAACGAGGCCGGGCTGTTCTGGGCGGCGTTGCGCTCGGCGGCGATCTGGGCGGACCTGCAGAAACTCGGCGTCCCCGGCATTGTCGGCGTGTGGTCGATCCCGGAAGCCGCCGGCTGGGGCATCACCGTCGTCTCGATCAAACAACAATATCCCGGCCATGCCGCGCAGGCGATGGCGCTCGCCGCGCAATGCGTCAGCGGCGCCTATTTCGGCAAATACGTCATCGTGGTCGACGATGACGTCGATCCGACCAACGTGCATCAAGTCTTATGGGCGATGGCGACCCGGTCGCGGCCGGCGCAATCGATCGACATTTTGCGCGAGACCTGGAGCACGTTTCTCGATCCGAGCCTCAATCCGCCAGAAATCCGCCCGTGGGGCTCCAAGGCGCTGATCAACGCCTGCATGGACTTCCGCCACATCAAGACGTTCTCCAGGCGCACCAAGCTGTCGAAGCCGATGTACGAGCAGGTCGTGGCGCGCTGGAGCGAACTCGGCTTTGCCGGCAAGCCGCCGGATGTTTCGGTGTTCGAGGATGGCGCGCCGGGGACGAAAGTCGAGTAGGACCCAAGGCGCATCGGGGACAAATGGGAGAAACAACATGGCACAATTGTCCGCGTCGGGGCGCGGCTGTGCGCTGGTGACCGGCGCCTCCCCTGTCGCGATTGAAGGAAATAGCGGCTCGGCTGCACCAGACCTATGGCGTCGCCGTTGAGGCGCTGGGCGCGGACTTAAGCGATGCCGGCGCCTTGAGCGAAGTGGAGGCTGTGCTCGGCAAAAACGATTCGCTCGCGCTCCTGATCAACAGTGCGGGCTTTGCGGGCTTTTCTCCGTTTGCATCGATGCAGACCAAGGTTATCGACGATTTGACCACCCTTTACGTTCGTGCACTCGCCCGCACGACGCGCGCGGCGCTGCCCGGCATGATCCGCCGCGGCCGCGGCGCCATTATCAACATTTCCGGCTTGCTCGGACTTGCGAGCGCCTTGCCGCCTTCGCCGCTGCCTCCACGCGCCGTCTTTGCCGGCGCCAAGGCTTTCATCCTCGCCTTCACCCAGACCCTGGCGGCGGAAACCAGGGGCACAGGAGTGCGCATTCAGGTCTGCATACCCGGTTTGATGGAAACCGATTTTCATGCCGCGCAGGGAATCGATACCAGCAAGATGACCCACCCGATGAGCGCGGAGGACGTCGTGACCGCATCCCTTTCGGCGCTGGAGCATGATGAAATTGTCTGCATTCCCGGTCTCGCCGATCCGAAATTGTGGGATGGCTTCATGGCCGCGCAACTTGCGGTCTTTCGCAGCGCAGTCGTGCAGTCGATTCGCGCCGAGCGTTACCAGACCAAGCCACGGTAATTTCGGTGGCGCTCGCTGCACCAGGATACGACGTCGGATTCGAGATCTGCCGACTCGGGCAGGCGCAGGCGAATTCGGACAGTAGCAAGCTTGCAGTGTGCCGAAATGAACTCCCCGCGCTAGGTCGCCGTCTTTGCTCTCGCCGCAAAGTACTCCTCAACACGCGCCCGTACCGCTTCTGCTGAGGGATTTTGGTCGAACTTCTCCAGGCCATCGTCAATCGGGTGCCAGGGGTGGGCACTCGAAACCCACACTTCGCAGTTAGGATGGAATACTGACGGATCGTCAAGGCTTGCCGCCTGCAAAAACTCCACAAGCGGGGTCTCAGGCCGGCGAATCGAGACGGGCGAGCCGCACTCACTACAGAAGCCCCGCTGCATTGTCCTGCCGCTATCAGCTTTCACGGCGTGGTACTTGGGCTCCGCTGCTGTGAATTCCAATCGATCGCTCGGCACGGCAAGGACCGCCGCGAAGGCGCTCCCACTTGCCCGCTGACAATCCCGGCAATGGCAAATAATCTGAACTATGGGTTGCTCGCTGCACCCATATCGAATGCGTCCGCAGGCGCATCCTCCGGTCAAAGCGTTCATGATCGTCTCCGATGTGAAATAGTTGTCGCGCTGCAGGATGTGAAATAGTTGTCGCGCTGCAGGATGAAAGCGCGCCAGACTATCCTCCTTCGGAGGCTTGGTGAAGCAAAATCCGGAATCGCTCCCGGAGCCGGTTGCCAGCTTCTGCTCTTCGCAAGCGCAGTTGACGGTCAAAATAGTGCCGCGCCATTCGCACGCAGCATTTCGCCGGAGAGCCAGCGCGCGTCGGGCCCACAGAGAAAGGCGACGACATCCGCGATGTCGTCAGGTTTGGCGATCCGGCCGAATGGAGAGCGTTGCGCGGCTGCCGCGCGCCCGGCTTCGGTGCTGACGCCGAAGTAAAGCTCGGTCTCGGTGGCGCCGGGGCAAACGGTGTTAACCACGATACCGCGCCTGCCCAACTCCTTCGCCGCCGCTTTGCCGAACTGCTCCAGCGCGCCTTTTGTGCCGGCGTAGAGCACCGTATTTTCGTAACCCACCGCGGTCATTGCCGCGGAAATATTCACGATCCGGCCGCCGTCGGCCATGCGCGACGCGGCCTGCTGAAAGGCAAAGAACGCGGCCTTGACGTTCACGGCGATGGTTTTGTCGAACTCCGCTTCC
This sequence comes from Xanthobacteraceae bacterium, assembly GCA_030041005.1. Lineage (GTDB taxonomy): Bacteria > Pseudomonadota > Alphaproteobacteria > Rhizobiales > Xanthobacteraceae > BOG-931. Next base: position 31,415 of record JASHOR010000141.1, on the reverse strand, counting down.
GTGACCGTGCCGATGGGCGCGAAACGGGCGATGCCCGCGTTGTTCACCAGGATATCCACGCGACCGAATGCGGCAATGGCCGCGTCGAACAGCGCTCGCACGGGCGCCTCGCCATCGAGTAGCAATGGCACGGCCAATGCGCGACCGCCGGCTGTCTCGATTGCCGCGGCTGTCTCTTTGGCGGTGGTGTGATTGCGCGCGTAGTTGACGATGACCGACGCGCCCTGGCGGCCGAGCGCTTGCGCAATGGCGCTTCCGATCCCGCGCCCCGCACCCGTAACAATGGCGACCTTCCCCGATAGCTTGCCCGTCATGTCGCGTATATCCCCCGCAATGAACTAAAAAAACTTTGCAAGCTTTAGATCCCGATGCGCCTCATTCCGGGCGAATCTTCGTCTTCACAACGCATCTCGAGACGCTGCGCTGTCGCGTCCTGTTTCGACCACACAGGACTTGTCCGCCGACGGCGCGGCGCCTGTTGGCGAAAGGCGCCAACAGGTTCTGGTGATTGTTCGCCCATTCCGGACGTTTTGCGCCGGTCCCTCTACGCGCCCAGTTCGCCGACGAACATCGCGTATTTATCCTGGGGAGGCACCTTGCTGATGATGCCGGCTCGCTGACAGACCTGGAGGAATTGCCATTGCGCATCGACGGCTTTGCGGCTCCAATCGGTCATGAACATGTGCTTCTCGCCGAGCAACGTGACGTACTCGGCGACCATCGCAGGCGTGGTGACCCCGGCAAGCTTGCCGTGGTTCTTTACGGCAACCTTTAGGTTCGCGGGCTTTGCCAACCAGCTATACATTTCCGCGGTCGCTGTCACGAAGTTCTTCGCCCGCGCCGGATTCTCGTTGACCCAGCTTCTCCAGCCGTCCAGCGGCGATGCCCAGGTGATCGGATAGCCTGTCTTTTCCCTCCAATAGTCGTTTGGGGAAAACAGCACCCGGAATTTGTCCGGTTGCGCTTCCGCTTCGAGAGTAAAGGAGGTGATGTTGCACATCGCATCGACCTGCCCCTCCTCCAGAAGCTTCAGCAATGCCGGGGCTGCAATTTGCTCCAATTTTGTATCCTTCACCACGTCGAGATTATAGGCATCGATCAGAGCTGCTCTCACGCACTTGTACGCTCCGGCGCCCGTGGACCATGTACCGAACTTCTTGCCGTGCAGATCGGCGGCGGTCTTGAACGGAGCATCCTTGCGGACGACGACGTTCTCCACCACGGTCAGTCCCGGTCCGAGAATGACCCAATCCAGGCCTTCATTGATCTTCTCGATGGCCGAGATGCCGGAATAGTCTCCCACCAAGGTTTGCTTCGACGGTATGCTGGCGAGGAAGCCGGCAAAAGGCCGGATGTCGACCTCAAGATCGATCCCGTGCTTGGCGAAAATTCCGGCATCCTTCGCGCCCAACCAGCTCAGAACGAGGACGCTGTTCGCCGGCTCGACCACGCTTACTTTCTCCAGCGCGGGAGCGGCCAGCACCGTTGTTCGAGTGGTGGTCGCGGCAGCGGTCAGCGCGCCAAGACCGGTCAGTAACAATGATCGTCTGGTAGCCATTCCGTCCTCTCGATTTCCTGTTGCTCGGGTTCAAATCTCTGTCGCGATTCCGAAGTCCGCACAACGAGACCCGCCGTAAGAACGATGCGGAGTTCTGAACCGTCAAACCAGAAAGCGACCAGCGTAACGCCGCAGAACCGTTCGTTTTATGCGTGACATCGCCGCACGAAAGGGCCGCATAAGAGGCATGTCGGAGATGCCGGTTGGAATGGCGCCCATGCAAGCCTCGCATCAATTGGGCTACCGCTGCGAGAGGCCCGCGGAGCTCAACCGGCGAGGCGTTTCGGCCGCGGCGCGACAGCCGCCGGCCGCTTCTGCATGTTGGCGTACATGCGGCGCAGGCAGCGTTTGACCACCGCCAGCTCCTCCGACGAAAGGCCGGCACTGGCGTCAGCCTCGATAACGCGAGCGAACGGGATGAGGCGGGCGACCAGCGCATCGCCGTTTGCGGAAAGCGCGACGATGACCTCACGATTGCTGCTCTTCGAACGCGTTCGCGTCACCAGGCCGAGATGGACCAGCCGGGTGACGATCCGCGACAGCGTCGAGGCATCGATGCTGGTGAGATCGGCGAGGTCGATCTGACGCTGCCGGCCGTTCGCGGCCAACACCGCCAACGCCCGCCACATCGCGATGCTCAACGCATGTGGCGCCAGCGTCTCCTGGCCGAACTGTTCGGCCAGGATGGCGCCGACCCGGTTTACCAGATGAGGCAGATAATCGCTCAGATCGATCTTGGTGCTATCTCTCACAGCCCGATCACCCGTCGGCGCGCGCCCTGACACGAGAACCCTGGCGCCAGTCTTGGTGCGCTCGATTATTGCATTTACAACAAATGCATTGTCAACTATTCTAACCATCAGGTGCGACGGACAATGTCATCTTCAGGGAGGCTCTCGTGGATTTCGGCTACTTTACCCTGAGCGACAACCATTATGAAAATAATACCCGCTCGTCGAACCAGTTCGTCGCCGATATTTCCGCCGAAGCCCTGCATGCCGAAAAGCTCGGCATGCATTCGGCATGGATTGGGGAACACCATTTCAACTCGCTGGGTGTGCTGTCGTGTCCGGACCTGGTGCTCGCCTACGTCGCCGCTCATACCAAACGCATCCGGCTGGCGCCCGCGGTGAACGTACTGCCGCTGCATCATCCGATCCGGGTCGCCGAACAATGGGCGACGCTCGACCTGCTTTCCGGCGGTCGGGTCGATTTCGCCTGTGGCCGCGGTTACGACCGCCGCGAATACGAGCCGTTCCATGTCTCGTTCGACGACAACCAGGGCATCTTCGAAGAGGGTTTGGAAGTCCTGCGGCGGCTTTGGACCGCGGACGAACGCATCTCACACCACGGCAAGCACTATTCATTCGACGGCGTACGCATCACGCCGCGACCGATCCAACGCCCGATTCCGACCTACGTGGGGTCGTTCTCCAAGCCATCGATCGAACTCGCCGCGCGGCTGGGTTGCGGCCTGATCGTGGCGCCGTTCGCCGCGGCCATGACGTTCGGCGGACTGCAGCAAGTTCACGACCTCTACCACGAGACTTGCACCAAGCACGGCAGCAGGCCGGGTCGCCTGATGTGCAGCTATTTCACGCATTTCGCCGATAACAAGGCGGAGGAGGACACGGCACGCGCCCGCCAAATCCGTTACTACCGGGAATGCGTGATCCCCGCCCTGCCCGGCGATCCGAAAACGGCACCGCCGAGCTACCGGTATTTCGTCGACATGGTCGAGCGGCTGCACAAGGTCAAACCGGAAGACTTGACGGAGAACTCGGTGTTGCTCGGCTCGCCGACGCGCATCGTCGATACTTTGAAGAAGGTCGAGGCGGCCGGGTTTGACGAGGTCATCCTCTACGTCAACGTCGGCTTGAAGCCGCACAGCCAAGTCAAGGACGAAATGACCCGCTTCATGGCCGAAGTCGCTCCCGCGTTCGCGAGCGGTCACCAGGAAGCCGCGGAATAAATTTGCACAAGCGCGAATCGGCTTGTTGAGCCGCCGACGGCCCCCGTGTGCGGCATGATCGGTCGCTGATTCCGCCGCCAACGGCAGCGGCGGCGGTGCCACCGTCGGCCCGCTGCGCCTTAAGGGTCGAGTTCTGTGTCCCAATACAGATAATCGAGCCAACTCTCGTGCAGGTAATTGGGCGGGAACAGCCGGCCGTTGCGGTGCAAGTGCTGGACCGTCGGCTGGAACGGCTTCTGCGCCGGCCGCATGTTCGATTCGGTGGACGTCATATTGCCCTTGCGCAGATTGCACGGCGAGCACGCGGCGACAACATTATCCCAGGTCGTGTGGCCGCCGCGGGAGCGCGGAATGAGATGGTCGAAGGTAAGGTCCTCGCGAGCGCCGCAGTACTGACAGGAAAAGCGGTCGCGCAAGAACACGTTGAAGCGCGTGAACGCCGGATTCGTGGAGGGTTTGACGAAAGTTTTCAACGACACCACGCTTGGGAGCTTCATCTCCAGAGTTGGGCTGCGCACCGCACGATCGTAATTGGCGACGATGTTGACGCGCTCAAGGAAGACGGCCTTGATCGCGTCCTGCCACGACCACAGCGACAGCGGGTAGTAGCTGAGTGGACGAAAATCGGCGTTCAGCACCAGTGCCGGAAAGCCCGATGGCGGTACTGAGGGCGTTGCCACTGGCGATACGTGAACGTTCAAGACAGCCCTTCCTGTCCGACTCAAAACGTGCCGCAGTGCGGCGTTGAGGGCTAGTTTATAGGCAGCCGTGACGGGATTGTGAACCCCGCTCCGAAGCTTGGGCGGGCGGCCAGAAAAGATGGCAGCGCGGTCTCGGGGCAGCTTTTGGCGAGGGTGGAACAAGCGGCAATTAGGAGCCTGGCCGATCAAGGACTTAGGGACGCGAAAGACGTGCTACTTCTGGCCGACGAGACGAGGCGGGTGCAGAGCGAGCTCAGCATTTCCGGCCGTTACGTCGAGCGGCAATGTACTGTCGCCGCACGCCGACTCGCGTGAGGCGAGGTCGACCGTCTCTTCCTGCTGCGGCGACGGTAAAGCCAACGACAGCCTGCAGTGCAAGCCGTGCGGCGTAAAAGCCATCTGCACCGCGCCGTCGAACTGCCGCAGACCCTGGCGCAACAGTACGGTACCGAAGCCGTCATGCCGCTCCTCCGCGGGCGGCGGCCCTTCCCTTTCGGCCCAGTCGAACTCGACGCGATTGCCGCGCTTTGTCCACGACAGCACAACGCGTCCGCGCGGCGCAGACAGCGCACCGTACTTGGCCGCGTTGGTCGTCAGCTCATGAAATATCAGCGCCAGCACGGTTGCGATCTGAGCGGGGCATTCAAAATCCTCGCCGTACAGCAGAAACCTGCCGGGATCGTAGGGCGCAAACTCACCGGCAAGAATTCGCTCCACGGAGGCGCCGCGCCACTGCGCCCTTACGAGCAAATCGTTGGTCGCTGCCAGCGCGGCGATGCGGTTGCGCAGCCTGTCGCGCGCTTCGGGATCGGCGCGCAGGGTCTGGCCAATCACCGCTTGCACGATCGTCAGAATGTTGTTGATGCGGTGGACAAGCTCGTGATTGAGCAGTTGTCGCCGTTCCTGCTCGTCGCGTAGCTGCCACAGCAATGCGCGATAGCTTTGCGCCGCCCAAATGATCACACCGGACGAACCGGCGAAAAGCAAGACATTGACGAGTTGGTTCTGGTCGAAGGCATGCGACGCCCAGTCGGGCGGAACAAAAAGCAGAAACGCGGCGATCGCTCCAAGCAGGGCCGCCAGAGTCCCGGCCTGCGTACCGCCGACCAGAGCCGCGACCAGAGTCGCCGAGTAGCAGGGCGCGAACACAGCGCTGCTGGTGCTCAGTTCGCCAAGCAATATGCGAACAATCGTCGCAAGCCCGATGCACAACGTCGCGAACAGGAGCGACGAGGAGGAACCCGGCCGCAGCCCTCCGCACCAAAGCTGGCGCCACCACCCCAGCGTCAATCTCAACATTGGCAGCTCCTTGGATTGACGCGCCGGGAATTACCCTCGGGGACCAACGCCTTGAAACTTGCATTCGGACAACGACCGGAAAAAAGCGGCTGCGGCAACGCGTTGGAGTTGATCCCTTTCCATCGCGGCGAATTCTGGGAGACTGATTCACTCGCGCTTCACATTCGCGCGACCAATCGGGTCCAATCACTCGCGTGCATCGGCGAAGACGACAACGCCCGGTCATCGGGACCGGGCCCTCGTGAACCAAAATGCCGCAGCCTGCATTAATGCCTAAGACGCTGCCGCCTGTTCCGTCTGCCGCTCGGCATTGACGCGGCGCTCCGGTAGGGCAGGCGATGCGGCGCAACCCGCGTCGGAGCCATGTCGTATGTGAATTTTGCCGCCATCATCGATTTTTGCATTCGTCGTGCTTGGTTGATCGTTCTGATAAGCGTGCTGGTCCTGGCCGGCTCTGCCGCTTACGTGGCGAAGCATTTCGCTATCAATACCGATATCAACGCTTTGCTGTCGCCCAATCTGCCCTGGCGCACGCGCGAAGTGGCCTACGAGAAGGCATTCCCGGAGCAGGCCACCTCCATCCTCGCGGTGGTCAGCGCACCGACTGCGGAATTTGCCGGCGCGGCGGCTGCTGCCTTGGCCAGCCGGCTGCAGCCGCAGACTGCCTATTTTCGTTCCGTCTGGAATGCCGAAGGCGGTGAGTTTTTCGCGCGCAATGGTTTGCTCTATCTGTCGCAAGAGGATCTGGCCGGACGGATGCAGAAGCTTCGTCGCGCGGCGCCGTTGATCAGGACGCTGGTCTCCGATCCGTCATTGCGCGGACTAGCCCAGGCCCTGGGAATGAGCATTGACGGGGTAGCCGCCGGCCGTATCGCCTTGGACGAGACGGCGCGACCTCTCAACATGGTCGCGCAGACCATCGAGGACGTGCTCAACGGTCGAGACGCGACGTTCTCCTGGCAAACGCTGGTCAACGGCACTCAAGCCACCGCCCAACAACTGACCCAAGTAATTCAGATCCTGCCGGCGCTGAATTTCGGTGCGCTTGAGCCTGGGCGTGCAGCGACCGAGGCCGTGAGCAGGACCGTAGCGGCTGCCCACCTGAAATCACGCTACGGTGCTGCGCTGCATCTGACCGGAACAATACCGCTCGCCGATGCGGAGTTCGCAACGCTGCAGCAGGGAGTGTTGCTCAACAGCGTGATCACCGGTCTGATCATTCTATTCGTTCTGTGGCTGGCGCTGCGCTCGGCCCGCATTGTGCTTGCCGTCGTGATAGCGATCTTCATCGGCCTTGTCGCGACGGCCGCGCTGGGTCTGTTGCTGGTCGGCGCCTTCAATCCGATCTCGGTCGCATTCGCCATGCTGTTCGTCGGCCTGGGCGCCGATTTCGCCATTCAATTCAGCGTCCGCTACCGAACCGAGCGGCATGAAAGCGGCGTGCTCAATCTGTCGCTGAGCAATGGCGCGCGTTACGTGGGCCCACCATTGACGCTTGCCGCGTTGGCGGCCGCGGCCGGATTCCTGTCCCTCGTCCCGACCAACTATCGCGGGGTGGCGGAACTGGGATTGATCGCCGGCGTCGGCATGATCGTGGCCTACATCGCCGCGATGACATTGTTGCCGGTGCTGCTTTCGCTGTTCAACCCGCCCGCGGAACCGCGACCGCTCGGCTACCATGCGATGGCGGGCGTCGACCGCTTCATGCAACGGCACCGGATCGCAATCGTTACCGCGACGTCGATCGTCGTGCTGGCGGCGTTGCCGTCGTTGATCTTCTTGAAGTTCAACTTCAATCCCAACAGCCTGCAGATTCCGAACTCCGAGGCGGTGAAAACATTGCAGGAATTGCAGGCCAACAAGCGGCTGAGCTTCGAAAGCGCCGACACTCTGACCCCGCCTGCAGACGCCGCCGCGGTTGCCAAGCGTGTTTCAGCGCTTCCGCAGGTGGCAGGCACGCGCAGTCTCAACAGCTTCGTCCCCGCCGACCAGCCGGAAAAACGCGAATTGATTGCCGCCGCGGCTGTCGTTCTCGACCCCGCCTTGCAAACAAAACCCGTGGCGAAGCCGAGCGACGCCGAGGACATTGCCGCGCTCAAGGGCGATGCGAACGGCTTGCGGCAGATCGCCGGCAACGCCAGCGGAGCAGGCGCCGAAGCGGCCAGGCGGCTCGCCAACGACATGGACGCGCTTGCCAACGGCGATCCCGGGCTTCGGCAGCGCGCACAAGCGACCTTCATAACACCGTTGGAAATCGACCTTCAGCAAATTTCCGCATCGCTGCATCCGCAAGCGGTGACGGCGGCCGATCTGCCCGGCGACATCGTCCGTCAATGGGTTGCGCCCAACGGGCTGGTTCGTACAGAGATCCTTTTCAAGGGAAGCAACGCCAGCGTGGAAGCGGCACGCAGCTTTGCGCGCGCCGTCCTCTCGGTCGAACCGAACGCAACCGGAGAAGCGATCGTCATTTATGAATGGGGACGCACCGTAACGGCGGCGTTCATCAAAGCCGGCATCATAGCGATCTGTTCGATCGCGGTCCTGCTCTGGCTTGTGCTGCGGCGAGTCCGCGACGTTCTGTTGACCTTGGTCCCGCTTCTTGTGGCGGCCGCGGCAACGCTGGAAATCTGCGCCCTGACCGGCTTTGCCCTCAACTACGCCAACATTATTGCTCTGCCGGCGCTGCTCGGCGTCGGCGTCGCCTTCAAGATCTATTACGTAGTGGCCTGGCGCCGCGGCGAGTCCAACTTCCTGCAGTCGAGCCTCACACGCGCGGTGTTCTTCAGCGCGCTGATGACCGCGACAGCATTCGGCAGCCTGTGGTTCTCGGCCCACCCGGGTATTTCCAGCATGGGAAAGCTGTTGGCGCTGTCGCTGGCCTGCACGCTCGCCTCGGCCGCCTTGTTTCAACCGGCGCTCATGGGGCCGCCGCGCGCCTCCAAGCCGGCGGGAACGCCCACTTCCGACCAATCGCAATCTGCCGCGTAACCGAACAATCAACCTTAATGCCGCGTTCCTGGGCGGCGACCCCCGAAATACGCATTCGATCGGCGGCAAGCGGGTGCCGGGAGCCATTCACCAATGAATTTCGGACCACGCAGCTACGTGATTCCCACAACGGAAAATCAATGCCCGTGCTTTATGTCGCGCGAGGATCAAGCCGCGTTCTACGCCGAAAAGACACAGGCATGCTTGCCGATTTCGCACGTCGTTTCATTCGCGATCGCAAAGCCAACACCGCGATCATCTTTGCGCTCTCAATCGTTCCGATCATATTTTTGACCGGGATGGGCCTCGATTTCTCGTCGGCAGCGGAAAAGCGGATCCAGCTTAACGCCGCGGCAGACTCCGCCGCGTTGTCGATGGTGACGCCTGTAGCCATGACCGAAACCTGCGCGCAGGCGCAATCCATCGCGCAGAATATCTTCATGGGACAGGCATCCCTGGTGTCGGGTCTCAACTACGGCGCGCCGACTTTCAGCGGGTGTCAGGACGGCGCATCGACCCGCACCATCACCGTCAGCTACCAGGCGTACTCGGTGAATGCGTTTCCGAACGTATATGCTTTGCTCTCCTCCGCTCCAGCAACGACGTGGACCATCACAGGGTCGTCTACCGCCACCGCGACCACGTCGCCGAACATCAATTTCTATCTGTTGCTGGACAATTCCCCCTCCATGGACATCGCCGCGACCACCGCCGGCATCAACACCATGGTCTCCAACACTTCGGCTCAGGGCGGCTGCGCGTTCGCCTGCCACGAGACCAACCCGGCGGCTGACAACCTCGGCAACCCGAACGGAGAAGACAATTACACGCTGGCGAACAACCTCGGCGTGGTCACGCGCATCGAAAACATGGCGAGCGCCACGTCATCGTTGATGAACACGGCTTCGCAAATGATGACGGCAAACAACGCCACCTGCCCTAACGGTCCGGGCTGCTACGAGATGGCCATCTTCACGTTCAACGCGGAGGGCCAGAGCGCCAGCCAATGCAACAACACGTCGATCCAAACGATTTATGCTCCCAACTGCGCGCCATCCTCCAACCTGAGTGCCGCGCAGACGGCGGCCAACGGCATCGACGTGATGGAGGTCTGCTCCAACAATTACCTGACCTGCAGCAACAACAACAACGACACGGATACCGATTTTGAAACCGCGATGTCGGCGATCAACAGCATCATGTTGACTCCTGGAACCGGAACGTCCGGCAATTCGCCTCAGGGGGTGCTGTTTCTGGTCACCGACGGCGTTGACGACGAAATCAACACGAGTTCCTGCTCGCAGACGCTTGACGGCTCGCGCTGTCAGCAGCCGTTCAATACCTCGTGGTGTACGACCGTGAAGAACCGCGGGATTCGCATCGCGGTGCTTTATACCGAGTACCTGCCGCTCCCCACCAACGCATGGTACAACGACTGGGTCGCGCCGTTTCAGAGCCAGATCGGTACGAATTTGCAGAGCTGCGCGTCGTCCGGGCTCTATTTCCAGGTGACCACCGACGGCGACATAACCGCGGCGATGCAGGCGCTGTTCCAGCAGGCCGTCAGCACCGCGCGCCTGTCGCAGTAATCCTCTGCGATCGGCTCAGCAAGCGTTATTGTCGGTCACCGAGTTCGACATCCGCGGAAAGAACACGATGTCCTTGTAGATGTCGATGGTGCCGGTGAGCGTGTAGCCGATCGACGGAGTGTACGGGTATGTCACCTCACCCAGGATCAGATAGTAGGTCCCGCTCGGCAGGGATTGCAGCGCGGTCGGCAGCGGGAATGTCGAGTTTTGCGCGCGCGCGGTGCCGTGAAGCGAGCAGCTCCACTGCACCGTGGCGCTGCCGCTTCCGCCCGTGAATTCCAGTTCCGACACGGTGACGACCATGTTGCTCTCCGCATAAGGCGTAACCACCGTCGACGCGGCGCCGAGGATCTCGCTCATCGTCTGGGAGTCGATCGAGGTATATTGTGAGCTGAGATCGGCAACCGTGCGCGCGGCGAGCGTCGCCTTGAACTGAATTGCCATTCCATTGCCGAGTTCCGTCCCGCCGAGATAAAGCGTGAGCATGAACGGCAGTATGAGGGCGAACTCGACGGCGGAGACGGCGTCGCGATTGCGGATGAAGCGGCGCAGACTGCCACATGATCGCGAAGAACTGGTTGATGCGGCGGTCATCAGTAGGGCTCGGTCTTGAATACGGCGGTCGACACCAACAACCGGTTTCCGTTCGACAGATTGGAGAGATTGAACCCGAGCGGGCCGAGCACGATTGGCCATTGGTACATGACTTGGACAACCACGATGCTCCCCGGCGTACCCGGCGAATAGGTCCAGGTATTGCTGACTTGACCGTTATTGTTGAAGGTCAGGGTCGGCGTAGAGGTACTCGCCGAGGCAAAGTCGGTGTAGTTCTCCACGTTGACCATTAAATTGTTGCAGTTGAAAAGCGCGCTGACCAGCGCCGCGGTATTGGTGCTGGTGCAGAGGTAGGTCTGGAACTGGGCCTGGGTCATGTTCGACTGCTGAGCCTGGCCGGTCAGAATGTAGCGACTGGCCTCTTCGGTGACTTCGTCGAGGACGCGCCCCGCAAAGAACACCAGCGCGGTCTCGAACAGGGCGACGAGCAGCGCCAGGAACGGCGCCGCCACGAGGGCAAATTCGAGGGCTGTCGCGCCCTTTCTGCACAGGGCGAAATGCCGGGAGGACCGAAGGCCGATTGCGCTCCGGACCAGCCTCTGCCGCAAAGCCGCAAGCATCGCGCTATCCTCCAAGCGCGCGCTTCTAAGCCGGCTTCACTAGAAAAGCGTTACCCCGGAATGCAGCCCGCGGTTAACGGGCAGCAGCAAGCGCGCGCGCCAGGAAATCGCCGCCGTACCGCAATCCCTCGGCATCGATGCCGTGGCCGATGCCGGGCGACAAATGCCATTCGACCGATAGGCCGAGCGCGGCGAGGCCCTGTGCCGCCTCGAACAGGGCTTGCGGCGGGATAAGATCGTCGCGGTCGCCGTGGACGAGCAACACCGGCGGACGCGACTGGATTTCGGCGGCGCGGGCTTCGATCTCGCTCTCCGGCGGCATGACCAGAAGCCCGGAATAGCCGACGATCGCGGCAGGCGCGCGGGAGCGGCGCAATCCCACGTGCAACGCCATCATCGTGCCCTGACTGAACCCAACCAGCGCCAGCGCCGAGGCCGGCACTCCGTGCCGGCGCAGTTCGGCGTCGAGAAATCGCTGCAAGATCGGCGCCGCCTTGTTGACGCCGATCCAGCGCTCATCAGGGTCGCGAACAGTGAGGGGGAACCATTGCCGACCCATTGGCGCCTGTTGGCATGGCTCGGGCGCATGCGGCGCCACGAAGGCGGCCCGCGGCAGGTATTGCTGCCAGGCGCGCCCGATATCGATGAGATCGTTGCCGTCGGCGCCGTAGCCGTGCAGGAACACTACTAGTTGCTGCGCGGCGCCCGAGCGCGGGGCAACCCGCGGACCGTCGAGTTCAGCGGCCATTGCCACTCCGTTTTGGCGGCCGGCTCCTTTTGCTTCGCGCGTTCAAGGGTGGAGCCGTGGGGGAAAGGGGCGCGCCGTCGCGTCCTTTGATGGCGCGATAATACGTCCACAACACACGCGCCGCCACGGATCGCCAAGGCCGCCACGGCTCGGCGAGCGCGATCATTTCGCGGGCCGTCGGGCGCGCACGCAAATTGAACGCCAGACGCGCCGCTTCCTGCAGCGCAAGATCCGCCGATGGCCAGGCATCCATGTGACCGAGGCAGGAGAGCAGATAGATATCGGCGGTCCACGGGCCGATCCCGTGGATGGCCGTGAGGGCCGCGTGCGCCTCTTCGGCGCTTGACGCCACGAGTTTGGCCGGCGCAAGTTTCCCATGCACGATCGCGCGCGCAATCTCCTTGAGGGTTCGGATTTTCGGCAACGACAAGCCGATCCGCCGAAGCCGCTCCCGCCGCGCCCGCATAATGGCTTCGGGCGCGAGCGGATCGAAGGCGGCGACAAGGCGCTTCCAGATCGCCTCGGCGCTGGCGGTGGAAAGCTGCTGCGCGACCACGGTCGCGGCGAGCCCGACAAAGCCGTCGGGCCGGCGTCGCAGCGGCGGCCGCCCTGCTGTCGCCATGAGAGCAAGGAAACGTGGGTCGACTTGTCCGAGCGCAGTCAGCGCCAAGTCGAGATCGGCGTCTGTATGAATGCGAGTGAGCATGTTCCATCCACCGTACCGACCGAATCGAGCCGCGGCTGCGCTCCCATGAACGTCCGCTCGCTGGATTGAATGCACACCCGCTGCCGGTCAAGCTGCCAGCAGAGCCGTGTCGCCACAAAGTCGCGCCGATGTACACCAGCGTCTTGCGTTTTGCACCGAGTCCCAACGGCTATCTGCATCTTGGCCACGCCTATTCGGCCTTGCTCAACTTCGACATGGCACGCGAACTCGGCGGTCGCTTCATCCTGCGCATTGAGGACATCGACGCTGCCCGCTGCCGGCCGGAATATGAAGCGGCTATCTACGAGGATCTGCGTTGGCTTGGCATCTCGTGGGTCGAGCCGGTACGCCGCCAGAGCCAGCATTTGGCCGATTACCAGGCAGCGATTGCGAAGCTCGAATCCGCAGGGCTCGTCTATCCCAGTTTTGAAAGCCGCAGCGAGATCAATGCTTTGGTCACGGAACGCGAGCGTCACGGGCCGTGGCCTCGCGACCCGGACGGAGTCCCGCTCTATCCGGGGCGAGCGCGTCAAATGTCCATGGTCGAGCGGGAGCGCCGGCGCCGCGCCGGCGAGCCGTTTGCGCTGCGTCTTGCCACGGACGCGGCGGTCGCGCGCGCCGGCGTGCTGAGCTGGTCGGAAACCGCACGCGGTCCGCGCGCGGAGACGAGGCGTGTCACTGCCGTACCGCAACAATGGGGCGACGTCGTTCTGGCCCGGAAGGAACTGCCGACAAGCTACCATCTCTCCGTCGTTGTCGACGACGCGTTGCAAGGGGTGACCAACGTCGTTCGCGGACAGGACCTGTTCTGGTCGACCAGCATTCATCGCCTGCTGCAGGCACTGCTCGGGCTGCCGGACCCGGTCTATCATCACCACCGGCTCATTACCGATGACGATGGCCGCAAGCTGTCGAAGGCCACGCATGCCACAAGCCTGCGCGAATTACGCGCAGCCGGGGTCAGTGCAGCCGATGTCAAGCGAATGGTAGGTCTTGGTCGCTAGCCGTTCATTGTGGCATTCTGTACGCGGCGCCCTAAGTGCTGGCGGCTGGGTGCGGTTATGGCGCGGGTGAAGTCCAAACAAAAGAAAAGCAGGAAATCGACTGCGCGGTCGATGCGATCCCGCACGCGGCGCCGGGGCCACGGCGCCAGCGAGGTCGCGTTTGCGGCATTCGCCCACGACGTTCGCACCGCGCTCACCGGCATCCTCGCGCTCGGCGAATTGCTGGCCAGCTCCGGTGTTGGCCAACGCGAACGCCAATGGGCCCTCGGCATCAAGGAGGGTGCCGAGCATCTCGCCGCGCTGACCGGACTTGCGGTCGACGGCGCCAAGGCCGCAGATGGTTCGCTGCGGCTGCAGCAGGTGGCATTCCAGCCACGCTTGCTGTTCGAAGCATTGGCGAAGTCATTGTCCGCGCGGGCGCAAACCAAAGGTCTCAGCGCCGACGTGTCGGTTGGCGAGGAGCTGCCCGAACTCCTCCTCGGCGATGCCGTGCGGTTGCGGATGGCGTTGGAAAATCTCATCGATAATGCCGTGAAATTCACGGATTCCGGCACGATTGGGCTCGATGTTCGTGCGCAGAAGGCGTCACGCCGCCGTGTGCAGCTCGTTTTCACGATCAGCGACACCGGAATCGGACTGTCTGCGGCCGAGATCCGGAGGCTGTTTCGCCCATTCGCCCAGGCCAACGCCGAGATCGCCCGCCGCTACGGCGGCGCCGGGCTCGGTCTCTCCGTGGTCAAACGTCTAGCCAGGCTGATGGGCGGCGATCTCACCCTTACAAGCACGCCCGGTCGCGGATCGCGCTTTCGATTCACGGCGGCGTTTGCGATGGCGCCTCCCGGCGCCACGCCGCAGACGCGCGCGCAGCAGCCGCTTTCGCCGCCAGGGCGACAGCTCGCCGTGCTGTGTGTTGAGGACAACCCCTACGGACGCGTCATTCTCAACACCATCGTCACCGAACTCGGTCATCGCGTCGACTTCGTCGGCTCCGGCGAGGAGGCAGTTGCCGCCGCGCCGCGTGGTTATGACGTGGTGCTGATGGACGTAACGCTTCCGGGCATCGACGGCCTGGAAGCGACACGGCGAATCCGGGCCTTGTCCGGCGCCGCGGGATCGGCCGCGATTATCGGCATCTCCGGCCACAGCGAAGTCGGCGACGAGAGGGTCGCGCGCGCCGCCGGCATGGATTCGTATCTGCGCAAGCCGATCAGCCCGAGCCTGCTAAGCGACGCAATCGCCGCCGCTTTGGCGCGACCGTAAGGCCATTCCCGGCGACTGCTTGCTGGTGCTCGACGCTTGCCGCGCCTTTGCTGCGCAAGGCGCAGGGCATCGACGCATTAAGTGGTTGTTAAAACTCGCTAACCACCATGTCCGCCGCAGCAGACAGTCGGACACGCATGGCGACGATCGATCCTGTCTTGTCCGTCGACGCCGTGGCGCCGACCGCCTTGCCCCGGCGAGGATGGCGCTCATACCTTTCACACTATCTGCCGCGCGTCGGCGCCGCCTTGGCGTTTGTGGCGTTTGCGAGCTTCTGCATCATGTGGGTGCAGTGGGTGTTCCGAGCGTCCGAATTTCCGAACGTGTCGGGAGACTTCGTCAGCTTCTGGACTGCAGGTCTGCTGGCGCTGCAGCACCACGCCGCAGATGCCTATCGCGAGGTACCGCATTACTTCGCGCAGTTGGAACTGGATAAGGACCCAAGCCGCGCGTACCTCGCCTTCTTTTACCCGCCGTACTTTTTGCTGCTCTGCGCCGGTTTTGCATCGCTTCCTTATCTTCCCGCTCTCTGCCTGTGGCTCGCGGGAACCTGCGCCTGCTACGCTGCGGCACTGCGCGCCATGGTGCCGAGAGACTTGCCCGAACGCGAGTCGATTTGGCTGCTGCTGCTCGGCTACCCCGCAGTCATGCTCAACATGGGCTTTGGTCAGAACGGTTTCCTGAGCGCGGCGCTGTTCGGCGCGGCTGCGGCCCTCCTCGACCGGCGGCCGACGTTGGCAGGCATCTGCCTCGGCTGTTTGTCTTATAAGCCACAGCTCGGGATCGTCGTGCCGCTGGCGCTCGCGGTTGCAAGACGCTGGAGATGCTTCGCCGCCGCGGCGGCAACCGTTCTGGCGCTTGCCGCGGTCGCCACATTGGTGTTCGGGATCGACATCTGGCCGGCATTTCTGGCCGACAGTACCGAGGCGAAGCGTAACTGGATGGAGGGCTATAATCCCCTCTATCTGCGCTATTGGATCAGCGTTTTCGGCGCGGTGCGGCTGCACGACGGCTCATTGCCGCTCGCCTACGCGCTGCAGGCGACGGTGAGCATGAGTGCCGTGCTCATGCTGGTGGTGTCGCTGCGGCGGCGGCCATCCGGCGTGCGGTCCGGCAGGGCTGAAATCGCGGCGATCGCCGCCTGCGTGCCGTTCTGTTCGCCGTTTTTGCTGGAGTACGACCTGGTCATCCTGGCGGTACCGATGATCTGGTTGCTCAGTGAGGGCATGCGAAACGGCTTCCGGCGCGGCGAAGGCGTGGCCCTGGTCGCCGCCTACCTGGCTCCGGTTGCGTTCAAGATCATGCTGTTTCACGACGCGCTGAAGCTTTCCGTGATCGCGACCTCCGCCTTGCTGTTCGCCATGGTGCTGCGGCGCCTGACGGCGAAGCCCGCAGAACCGACAAACGCTGGCGCTTTTGCCGCACCGCTCGACCGGAGCGCGACAGTCAAGCGGCCTGGTCGTGCTGAACCTGCCGCCGCAACCGTTTGGCAGAGTTGACCGCGAAAGCCTCGCCGTTCTCCGACGCCCGCGTCAATGACCGCACATTGCGCCAGGTGAAGATTGACGTTGCGGTATAGTTCCAAACCGCACCCATGCAGATGCCGGCGAGCCCCGCCAGCCACCAGGTGTAGTTTTGCTTGAACAGCACGACGGCAATGCCGACATTGGCGGCCGTTCCGACCGCACACACTGCCGAGAAGCTGATGAGCCCGCGCAGCATCGGCCAAAAACCTCGAAGCCGCATGTCCCGGTAGGTCAGCAGATTGTTGATGAAGAAATTGAACGTCATTGCCACCAGGGCGGCCGCAAGGTTCGCCACGGCGAAGGCGACGCCCATCCCCCGGTTGAGGCTTGCCAGCACGCTCAAATGCACGAGCAGGCCCAAGCCTCCGACGCAGGCAAACATGACGAAGCGAATCGGGATGACGTGCCCGATCATCTTGTCGAGCAACAGCGCGAGATAGTCGATGACCGCGGTGGTATCCAGCTTGCTTTCGCCGCTCCGGCGCGAACGGAACGTGTAGGGAATTTCTTCGACGCGGAGTGCCGGTTTGGCGGACAGCAGGATGTCCAGGAGAATCTTGTAGCCCTGGTTGGACAAACTGCGGACGACCTGATCGAAAGCGGTTCGCTTGATCATGAAGAACCCGCTCATCGGATCCGTCAGTTCCGAGTGCAGAAGCAGTTCCGCGAGTTTTGTCGCCACGCGGCTGACAAAGAGACGGCCTTGCGTCCAGTCACCGACGCCCCCGGTCGTCATGTAGCGCGAAGCCACCACGACGTCGCAATCGGCGGCAACAAGGCGGCCGAGCATTGCCGGCAGCAGCGCTTCGTCATGCTGCAAATCGGAATCCAGCACCGCCACAACGGGCGAGCTCGTAGCCAGGACGCCTTCGACGACGGCGGACGCCAAGCCGCGACGGCCGATCCGATGCAGCAGGCGTACGCGTCGGTCAGCCCGGCTCAAATCGCGCAGGATGTCGACGGTGCCGTCGGCCGAATCGTCATCGACAAATACGATCTCCCAGGTCAGACCAGCCAGGCTGCGATCGAGGCGATCGACCAGTTCTCGCACGTTGTCGCGTTCATTGAGCGTAGGAACGACAATGGACAGCGCCGGCAATTTACCCCGAGCCTCGAGGGATCGCCGGAAGTCCTCGGCAGCGGTCGCTCTCGTTGCCGTGTTCATCGCCGTCAATGTGACAAATCAGGCTTTTCCGCCTGCCCCAACGTGCAGGAACTTTGCGCCGATGACTGAATCTTGCGTTAATGACCCCGGTCGAACGTCAGGTTCGGCTAACAATGGACTACCTGAAAATGCAAACTGCGATCTAAAAAATTCCGGTCGCGCGCGCAGGCTTATTGCTCCGCGTCGGCAACGTCCTCGACGATGCGCACCAGGTCCGTCATGATGCGGTTCAATTCAAAATCCTTCGGCGTATAGACTTCGGCAACACCGGCCTCCTTGAGAGCTCTCGCGTCCTGCGGCGGAATAATGCCGCCAACCACGACCGGCACATCGTCGACGCCCGCCTCTTTCATGCGCGCCATGACGTCGCGCACCAGCGGCAGATGCGAGCCTGACAGGATCGACAGCCCGATGACGTGGACGCGTTTCTCGGCCGCCGCCGCGGCGATGGCTTCCGGCGTGAACCTGATACCGTCATATATGACTTCCATTCCCGCGTCGCGGGCGCGAGACGCGATCTGCTCGGCGCCGTTGGAGTGACCGTCCAGTCCTGGCTTGCCGACCAAAAGCTTCATCCGCCGGCCGAGTTTTTTCGATACGCGATCCACTTCGGCGCGGACATCGTCGAGGCCTTGCGCATCGTTGCGCATCGCACTGCCGACGCCGGTTGGCGCGCGGTATTCGCCGAAAGCCTTGCGCAATGCAAAACCCCACTCGCCGGTGGTGACGCCGGCTTTGGCGCAAGCGATTGAGGCGGGCATGATATCGTCGCCGCCTTTGGCCGCCTCGCGCAGCGAAGCGAGCGCGGCGGCGACCGCTCGGGCATCGCGTGCGGCGCGCCAGGCGACAAGCCGCGCGATCTGATCGGCCTCGGCCTGCGGCGATACGGTAACCACCGCTTCGGCGGCCTCCTGCAGCGGGGAGAGTTCGGTTTCGACAAAGCGGTTGACGCCGACGACGATCTGATCGCCCCGTTCGATTGCAGCGACGCGGCGCGCGTTTGATTCGACCAACTGCTGCTTCAAATACCCGGACTCGACCGCAGCGAGAGTGCCGCCCATCTTCTCGATTTGCAAAAGCTCCTCCCTGGCCGCTTCCTTGAGTTCCGCGACCCTGGCGGCGATCACCGGAGAACCCTGGAAAATGTCGTCGTATTCGAGCAGGTCGGTCTCGTAGGCGAGGATCTGCTGCATGCGCAGCGACCATTGCTGATCCCACGGTCGCGGCAGCCCGAGCGCTTCGTTCCAGGCCGGAAGCTGTACGGCGCGCGCGCGCGCACCTTTGGACAACGTGACTGCGAGCATTTCCAGCAGAATGCGGGCGATATTGTTTTCCGGCTGCGGTTCGGTCAGTCCCAGCGAATTCACCTGGACGCCATAGCGGAACAGGCGTTGCTTGGCATCGCCGACGCCGTACCTCTCGCGCGTGATTTCATCCCACAATTCGGCGAACGCGCGCATTTTGCAGATTTCGGTGACAAAGCGCAGCCCGGCATTGACGAAGAACGAGATCCGCCCGACCACTTCGCCGAACTGTCCCGGCGCGCATTGGCCGCAACTCTTTACCGCATCAAGCACGCCGACGGCGGTGGCAAGGGCGAACGCCAGTTCCTGCACCGGCGTGGCGCCGGCTTCCTGCAGGTGGTAGGAGCAAACATTGATCGGATTCCATTTGGGCATCTCTTTGGTCGTGAACAGAATCACGTCCTTGGTGAGACGCATGGACGAACCCGGAGGAAATACGTAAGTGCCGCGCGAAAGATATTCCTTGATGATGTCGTTCTGGGTCGTGCCCTGCAGTTTCTCGCGGGCGATGCCTTGTTCGTCGGCAAGAGCGACGTAGAGCGCGAGCAGCCAAGCAGCGGTGGCATTGATCGTCATCGACGTGTTCATGGCGTCGAGCGGAATGCCGTCGAAGAGCGCGCGCATGTCGCCGAGGTGCGAAATCGGAACGCCGACCTTGCCGACCTCGCCTTTGGCGAGCGGGTGATCACTGTCGTAGCCGGTCTGCGTCGGCAGGTCGAAAGCGACCGAAAGGCCGGTCTGCCCCTTGTTCAGGTTCCTACGATAGAGCGCATTCGACGCCGCCGCGGTGGAGTGGCCCGCATAGGTACGGAAAATCCAGGGTTTGTCGCGGTGATTTTGGTCGTCCATCGGCCCTGTACGCGCAAGAAGGTCGGCAATCTGCGCGCATTTTTTTTGCAATGCAACGTGTCGATTCGAATCATTTTCGAACCGGGCATTAACCAAAACCACTGCGCTTACGGCAGCAATTTCCTGGCGCTTAACATATGCAGCGGAAATTGGCCTGATGTACGCAAGACAACCTACCGTGCCCGACGACGTCGAGACCGCCTGGCGCTATTTTCTGCTCAACTGGACGCTGATCGGCGGCATGGCTGCGGCGCTGGCGCTTGGTTTGATGGTGACGCATTTCTCCATCGAGCTGACCGGCCTCGCGATCTCGGTCGGCTACGTCGGCATTTACAGCGGCTTCGCGCACGCCAATGCTAAGTCAATGCGCAGACGCGATCCGCAGGTCATGTTTGTGCTCGGCGGTACGGGTCAGCTCGTGCTGATCACCGCAATCATGACGCCCCTGACCTACGTGGCGGCCGCGACTGATCTGCCGATGCAAGATGCCAACCTGCTCGCCTTCGACCGCGCGCTCGGCTTCGATTGGGTGGCTTACGTGCACTATATGGACCGTCATGCGCTGCTCGCCGCCGTGCTGAATTACGGCTACACCATGATCCGATGGCCGATATTCGCCATCCCGGTGATCCTGGCGGCCACAGGACGTTTTCAGCGCATCGAGGAATTCACCTTCGCATTCGGTTGGGCGCTGATCGCCACCACCGTCATCTCCGCCGTCGTGCCGGCAATCGGCGCCTATCAGCAGGTTGGACTCGATCCGACCACGATCAGGCACTTTAACGTGCAACCTTATCTCGACCAGTTGCGCGATCTGCCGCCGACCCGCGCCGGCGTTCTGCGCCACCTCGACCTGCTGGGGCTCGGCGGCATCGTCACTTTCCCGAGCTTTCATGCGGCCTCCGCCGTGCTTTACACGTGGGCGCTGTGGCCGGCGCGCTGGTTTCGCCCGATCGTCGTCCTGGCGTTCGGCGCCATGCTCGCCGCGACGCCGATCAATGGCGGACACTATCTCGCCGACATTTTGGCCGGCATCACTGTCGCGTTGCTGTCGATCGCCGCCGCTCGTTGGGCTGGACGGACCGTCGCAGAGCGGCCGACGGACAAGTTGGCGCTGGGATCGATTGCAGCCGCGGTACCGGCCGAATAACGCCGAGGTGAGCGAATTCGGTATTCGCTGCCCGCGTGCCGCGAACTCGTGAAGCGAACGTCAAATCCAAAGCGCGACGAGGACCGCCATTTGCTGGTGTGGCGGTTCAGAAGTCCGCATCATTCCTGCCGCGACTTCGTCATGCGGAGTTCTGAACCAAAGCCACACTAGTGTGGTGGTTCAGAAGTCCGCATCATTCCTGCCGCGGGCTCGTCATGCGGATTTCTGAACCAAAACCACACGAGATCAATAAGTTGCTAGTGTCCTTCGATTCCGGAAGTTCGCAAACGAGGGTGCCGCATAATGAGGCGAACTTCGGAATCGGGACACTAGCGGTCCTTTGCCTGCCGCAGTTCGACGAGCGCGCGCTGCGCGACAAGGGCCAATACGATCAGAACCGCCAGCAATCCGACCTGCGTCTTCAGATACGGGAAGGACAGAATGAGCGCGCCGGCGCAGCTCAGTCCTGCGGCTTCAGCGACGGTGACGCCACGTTCCAGCGCAAAGCGGAGCAAAAACCCGACCGCGACAGCAAGCACCGCCAGGTCGTACATGTACACGTAAGGCGTGGCGACCAGGGCGCCAGCCGCAAGCGCGGCGGCCCTTAGCTCGAACGGCAAGTGTGCGCGCCAGAGCCAAACGACGAAGGCGGCGACGGCCAAGGTGCCGGCGGCCTGTATGGCCCAGGCAGCCGTTTCTCCGCCGCCGTGCAGGCGTACAAGGCCATAGAAGCTCTGCAGGCGGCCGAAGTCGGCGCCGCCTTCGCCAAGAATGATGTGGCTGCTGATGGGCAGCCAGTGCACGAAGGCGAGCCAGCTTGCGCCGCCGAAGGCGACCAAAGAGGCCGCGCCGAGCGCGATCGCCACCGCGGTAGCGACCGCGATCGTGAGCCAGCGCCGATCCGCGATCAACGCCAGCGGAAACAGCAAACCGAATTGCGGCTTGTAGGTGAGAAGCCCGAGGCAAACGCCGGCGACGATCGGGCGCCGTTGCAGCGAAACAAGCGTCCCGCCAACCAGCGTCGCGGTGAGAAAACCGTTCTGTCCGGCAGTCATGTTCCAGATCGCGGCGGGAAAACCAAGCGCGAGCATCGCGCCAAGGCGATCGCCGACCACAAAGCGGAGGGTCGACGCATAGGCGGCAAGCGTCGCGGCAAGCCAAACCACCAAGGCGCCAAGATACGGCAGCAGCGCCAGCGATGCGGCGACAAACAGGAACGGCGGCGGATAGTGCCATCCGTAATAGCCGGAAAAATCGTGGCCTACCGCGCGGACTTCCTCCGCTTTGTGCAGCGGCCAGTCGTAAGCAGATGCGGCCCTGCCGGCGAGCGCGAGCCGTCCGGCCGCGTAAACATCGACGAAATCGTTGGCGATCGGCCGGTCTTGCAAATCGGTAAGGAAATGGCCTTGCAGACAGGTTCCGGCGAGAACCACAAGATAACCGAGCGCCAGCGCCGCCACGATCGCCGCGATCAGGCGCCGCGCCGAGAATTGCGGCGCGGCGGTAGGCTTGGCGACCTGAGCGGCGTCCATGGAAGCGCAGTCAGACGATCAGCGTTGGCGCGAAGATCCTTCGGACCTCGCTGTACCGCGCATTCCTTTCCGCCGACTTAGCGTCCGCGGAGTTAGCGCCGGTCAGACTCGCCTGACCAACCGGAGGATGATCAAGAGGATCACGGCGCCAATGAAAGAGTCGATGATGTCGCGGATAAACCCGGTGCCGGTTGGAATGCCGAGCCGCGGGAACAGATAGCCGGCGATCAAGCCGCCGACGATGCCGACGATGATATCGCCAATCAGCCCAAAGCCGCCCCCTTTTACCACCATGCCCGCAAGCCAGCCGGCTATGGCGCCGACGATCAGCCAGATAATAATGCCCATGACATCCCCCATTTTGCGCCGGCAAAGGCCGGCCGGTGCGCCCCGCTCGCAGGCGCCCCGCTACGATAGGACGACCACTGGAGGCTGTCAGCAAGTCTGGCTCCGCCTGATCCGGTTATTCACCTGAAGTAATTGTTGCACTGCAATATCGGTTACGGCAGACTGGGAACGGCCGATGCCGCGTCATCTCAATCGTTCCTGAGCCATAAGCTGGAGCTTGCCATGGCCGTTGTGCAGAAAAAGCGGCCAGACGCGCCGCTCAGGGATGTTTACGCGATCGGCGAAATCCCGCCGCTCGGCCATGTGCCGGAAAAGATGCATGCCTGGGTTATCCGCAGGGAGCGTCATGGCCCGCCGGAAACGGCAATGCAGTGCGAAATTGTGCCGACCTGGCCGATCGCAGAGGACGAGGTATTGGTCCACGTCATGGCCGGAGGGGTCAATTACAATGGGGTGTGGGCCGGACTCGGGCAGCCGATCTCGCCGCTCGATGTACACAAGAACCCGTTTCACATCGCCGGCTCCGATGCCTCGGGCATCGTCTGGGCCGTCGGTTCAAAGGTGCGCCGCTGGAATATTGGCGACGAAGTCATTGTGCACTGCAATCAGGATGATGGTGACGATGAGGACTGCAATGGTGGCGACCCATTGTTGTCGCCTTCGCAGCGCATTTGGGGCTACGAGACGCCTGATGGGTCGTTCGCGCAGTTCTGCCGGGTGCAGTCGCGCCAGCTCATGCCGAAGCCCGCGCACCTGACGTGGGAGGAGGCGGCCTGCTACACGCTCACGCTCGCCACCGCCTATCGCATGTTGTTCGGCCACCCCCCGCACACCCTCAAGCCGGGGGATAATGTCCTGGTGTGGGGCGCCTCGGGCGGACTCGGCGTTTTCGGCGTGCAGCTCGTGGCCGCGTCCGGAGCCAACGCGATCGGCATCGTCTCGGATGAAAGCAAGTCCGCGTACGTTTTGGATCTCGGCGCCAAGGGCGTGATCAATCGCAAGGAGTTCAAGTGCTGGGGGCAAATGCCCACAGTCGGCACGCCGGAATACGACGCCTGGATCAAGGAGGCGCGCCGTTTCGGCAAGGCGATTTGGGACATAACCGGCAAGCGTGATGTCGACATTGTCTTCGAACACCCCGGCGAAGCGACGTTTCCGGTGTCCTGCCTCATCGTCAAACGCGGCGGCATGGTCGTGTTCTGTGCCGGCACGTCCGGCTACAACATCACCTTCGATGCGCGCTACGTGTGGATGCGGCAGAAACGCATCCAGGGCTCGCATTTCGCGCATTTGAAGCAGGCGAGCGCCGCCAACCGCTTCGTCATCGACCGCCGCGTCGACCCATGCATGAGCGACGTCTTTTCTTGGGAGAAGATCCCGTACGCGCACGAATTGATGCGAACGAACCGGCACAAGCCCGGCAACATGGCCGTGTTGGTCAATGCGCCGCGCCTGGGCTTGCGCAATTTCGATGACGTGTTGGAAGCCGCCTCATCGCCAGACTGACCGCTGGACGAATTTCCGGCCTGCATCGACGCCCGTTTGCGAGATTTTCCTGACGACGCCCGGACCGCGGGCATGGTCTGTCGCACGCAAAGCTGCGAATATCGTCGCGAGCATCCGGTTTCCCCTGCCCGCCGCCGGAGCGACAATCGGAGGAAACACTTTTGCCCGTCATGTCCGGAAAGCGCGCCTTCCTCGATTTATTGAAACAGGAGGGCGTCGAGATCATATTCGGCAATCCCGGCACTACCGAATTGCCGTTGATGGATGCGCTCGCGGTCGACAACGAGCTGCGCTACGTGCTCGCCCTGCAGGAAGCGACCGTCATCGGCATGGCCGACGGCTATGCGCAGGCCTCCGGCAAGCTCGCCGTGGTCAACCTGCACGTCACGCCGGGGCTCGGCAATGCCATGGGCATGCTCTACGACGCGCAGAAGGCAGGGTCTCCGATCCTGGTCACCGCCGGGCAGCATGACCAGGACTTCAACGCCACCGAACCGATCCTGTGGTCCGATCTGCCGCCGATCGCACGGCCGCTGACCAAATGGTCGGCCGAAGTCCATCGCCTGGCGGACCTGCCGCGGCTCGTGCACCGCGCGGCCAAGACCGCGCTCGCGCCGCCGACCGGGCCGGTGTTTCTTTCGCTTCCGGGCGACATTCTCAAGGCGGAAGGCGAAATCGATCTGTCGGCGCCGACCCGTGTGGCGCCACACATGCGCGGCGATCCGGCAGCCGTCGCCGAGGCTGCGGCGATTCTGGCGCAAGCCAAGTGTCCGCTCATCATCGCCGGAGACGCCGTGGCGCGCGGACGGGCGCATGCCGAACTCGTCGAACTTGCCGAACTGATCGGAGCGCCGGTCTACAGCGAGCTTGTTCCTTCCACCGCGTCATTCCCGGCTTCGCATCCGCTGTTCCGCGGCGGCATGATACGCATGCAGGGTCCGATCAGAAAGACTCTCGAACAATACGACGTGTTGTTTTCCGTCGGCGGCGATCTGTTCACGCTGTCGCTGCCGTCCGACATCGAGCCGATGCCGAAAGAGCTGACGCTCATCCATCTCGACAACGATCCGTGGGAGTTGGGCAAGAATTATCCGCCCAAAGTCGCAATCCTCGGCGACCCGAAGACAACGCTTCCCGACATCACCCACGCGGTGCGCGAGGCGATGACCAGCGGCGCCCGCGGCGCCGCGCGCGAGCGGCTCGAAGCCGCCAAGCAGGCGACACTTGCCGAGCGCGAGGCGCTCAAGGCCAAGGCGCGCGGGATGATCGAGCGGACGCCGGTGCAGCCGCTGTCTTTGCTCAACGCCATCGGCGAAATGCTGCCAAAGGACGCGGCGGTGATCGATGAGACCGTGTCGTCGGCCGTCGGCATCCGTTCGCTCATTCGCAGCGACGATCCGCAGAGCTTTTTCGGATTGCGCGGCGGCGGCATCGGCTGGGGTTTGCCGGCCGCGCTCGGCGTCAAGCTGGCGCTGCCCGAGCGGCCTGTGGTTGCGCTCGTCGGCGACGGCAGCGCCATGTACACCTGCCAGGCATTGTGGACCGCGGCGCATGACCGCATCGCCGTGGTGTTCGTCATCTTCAACAATACCTCGTACCGCATCCTCAAGCAGCGCCTGTTCGCGCAGCGTGGATTGGCGGCTCAAGTCGACCGCTTCGTAGGCATGGAGCTGGAAAATCCGGCGATCGACTATGTCGGGCTGGCGCGCTCGCTCGGCATCGCCGCCGAGCGAGCTTGCACCGTTCACGACGCGACGGATCTGATCGCCAAGGGTCTGCAGAGCGATGCGCCGCTCCTCATCGACGTGCCGATGGACCGCAATTACAAACCGGTGTGATTCGGACGCAACGTCGCCCAGAAGTTCGATACGGCGTGTCGTCGATCGCAACGGTTGCGATCGACGGCAGGATCCGACGCTTCCAGGACGATACGAACCCAACGGAAGAAGCTCTAGTATATGGCGGTTCAGAAGTCCGCATCATTTCTGCCGCGACCTCGTCATGCGGAGTTCTGAACCAAAGCCACACGAGATCAATAAGTTGCCAGTGTCCTTCGATTCCGAAGTTCGCAAACGAGGGTGCCGCATAATGATGCGAACTTCGGAATCGGGGACACTAGTTGTTCACCACTCCCCACGTCAGCGGCAGGTCGGCGAACATCTTGTACTGCTGCACTTTCGGCTTTCCCCGGTCTTCCTCACGAAGGTATTCGACGGAGCTTTTTCCAAGACAGGCAATAGGCAGGATCATTGTACGGATGAAACGGGTCGGCCGGTCGGCGGCCTGGGCGAACACCGGGTCGGGCCCGCTTTCATACCAGGCGCCGCCAGGGCCGTACGCGGTCGAGCGGCCGTGCGTGTCAATGCGGATACCGCCTTCCAGCAAACAGCGAATGCCGGGACCCTGGTGCCGGTGCAGGTAGGCGCAACCGCCGGGCGGAAAGGCGACGCTGTCGCCGCGCAGAAGCAACCGCCCCTGCGGCAAGGTATCGAGCCGCACCGACAGCTTCTCGCGCGAAGCGACACCGCGGGCAGCCGGCACGCCGGCGCCGGCGTCGCCGGACACCAGTTCCCAGCGCCACAGGGTCGCGCCTTCGCCAGCGACGTGCAGGGTGACTGCATCTTCGCTGCCCAACGCCTCGCCGTCGCCCAGCGTGCGACCCGCCACAGCGACCGAACCGTGGACGACGAAGATCAGGCGCGGCAGCGCCGCCAGGCCGACTGCGGCGGCTTCGCTCGACAACACGTCCTCGTAGAGGCGAAGTGAAGGAGGCATGAAAGATATTCCGCGTCGCTCTCGTCCATCGAGGCGAACGATCCAATAGTGGCGGCCTTCGCGTTTTACAACAAAATATCGGCGATGACTGGTCCCGCGTCTCTTTAAGGGCGCAGAGGCGACGGCCGGCATTTACACCCGCGCGCCGGCATTGCTAAATCGTCATCGACGGGCGCCGATACCGTGTGCAATAGGGAGTGAAACCATGCAACGAACCACCCCACCCTTCCGCGCCGACCACGTCGGCAGCCTGTTGCGCACCGCGCCGCTCAAACAAGCGCGCAGCAAGCATGCGCAAGGCATCCTTACCGCGGCCGAGCTCAAGGAGGTAGAAGATCGCGAGATCGAGAAGGTCATCAAAAAACAGCAGGACATCGGCCTGAAGGTTGCCACCGACGGCGAATTCCGCCGCTCCTGGTGGCATTTCGACTTCTTCAAGGGTCTCGACGGCGTCACTCCTTACACCACCGAAGGCGGCATTCAATTTCAAGGCGTGCAGACCAAGGCCGAAGGCATCAAGATCACCGGCAAGATCGGCTTCTCCGGTCACCCGATGCTCGAGCATTTCAAGTTTCTCAAGGCGCATGCGCGGGTGGCGCCGAAGATGACGATTCCCGCGCCGAGCACCTTCCATTTCCGCCAAGGCCGTGCCGCGGTCAGCAGAGAGGTCTATCCCACGCTCGAGCCGTTCTTCGCCGACCTCGCCGCGGCCTACCGCGCCGCGATCCGCGCCTTCTATGACGCCGGCTGCCGCTATCTGCAGCTCGACGACACCGCCTGGGCGATGGTGTGCGATCCGAACGAACGCGCCCAATCGAAGATGCGGGGCGACGACCCCGACGCGCTGCCGCGGATCTATGCGCGACTGACCACCGCGGCCCTCGACGGCAAGCCCGCCGACATGGCGATCACCATGCATTCGTGCCGCGGTAATTTCCGCTCCACCTTCATCGCCTCCGGCGGCTACGAGTTTGTCGCCGACCAACTGCTCGGCCATACCGCTTTCGACGGGTATTTTCTCGAATACGACACCGGCCGCGCCGGCGGCTTCGAACCCTTGCGCTTCTTTCCCAAGGGCAAGAAGC
The DNA here is from genome assembly GCA_030041005.1 of Xanthobacteraceae bacterium. Taxonomy (GTDB): domain Bacteria; phylum Pseudomonadota; class Alphaproteobacteria; order Rhizobiales; family Xanthobacteraceae; genus BOG-931. The sequence goes on along the minus strand of JASHOR010000141.1, from coordinate 3,175 downwards.
AACTGGTGCTCGGTCTTGTCACCTCCAAGACCGGCACCCTGGAAAGCAAGGACGACATCAAGCGCCGCATCGACGAGGCGACCAAATATATCGCGCTCGACCAGCTTTGCCTGTCGCCGCAATGCGGCTTCGCCTCCACCGAGGAGGGCAACGTGCTCGCCGAAGAGGAGCAATGGGCGAAGCTGCGGATGATCGTTGAGATCGCCGACGAGGTGTGGGGTTAAATTCTCTCTCCCTGCGCGGCGGCGAGAGGTGGAATGAAAGGGTAAACATGCAACGCACCAAACCGCCGTTCCGCGCCGACCACGTCGGCAGCCTGTTGCGCACGGCGTCGCTCAAGGAGGCGCGGGAAAAGCGCAAGCACGACGCGATCTCCGCGCAGGCGCTGACGGATATTGAGGATCGCGAAATCGAGGCCTTGATCCGCAAGCAGGAAGCAATCGGGTTGCGCTCGATAACGGACGGCGAATATCGGCGCGTCTCGTGGAACTACGATTTTCTCGAACGGCTCGACAACGTCGAGTCCTACATGGGCGAGCGTAAAATCAAGTTCGCAGCGAGCGGGCCGCAGCCGCGGCCGATCCTGTTGCGCGTCATCGGCAAGCTCGGCGGCTACAAGCCGCACCCGATGATCGAGCATTTCAAGTTTCTGCAAGCCCACACGCGGCAAACCCCGAAGCTGACGATTCCGTCGCCCTCATCGTTGCATTTCCGCTACGGCCGTGACGCCGTCCCGGAATCGACCTATCCGTCGATGGACGATTTCTATCGCGATCTCGGCGAGTCCTACCGCAAAGCCATACGCGCGTTCGCCGATGCCGGGTGCCGCTACCTGCAGCTCGATGAGGTCAATCTGGCCTATCTCTGCGATCCGGCGCTGCGCGAGGTCGTTACCGACCGCGGCGAGGATCCCGCCGCGCTGCCGGCGATCTACGCCGGCATGATCAACGCGGCGATCTCGGACATCCCGCCCGACATGACCATCACCATGCATCTGTGCCGCGGCAATTTCCGCTCGAGCTTCGTCGCCTCAGGCGGCTACGAGCCGGTGGCGGATGTGCTGTTCAACACCATCAACGTGCACGGATATTTCATGGAGTATGACACCGAACGGGCCGGCGGTTTCGAGCCGCTCCGCTTCTTGCCGAAGAACAAGACCGTCGTGCTTGGGCTCGTCACCACCAAGAGCGGCACGTTGGAGAAGAAGGACGACATCAAGCGCCGCATCGACGAGGCGGCGAAATTCATCGACATCGAGCAGCTCTGCCTGTCGCCGCAATGTGGCTTCGCCTCGACCGAGGAAGGCAACGCGCTGGCCGAGGATGAGGAATGGGCAAAGTTGCACATGATCGTCGAGATTGCCGAGGAGGTGTGGGGTTGATTTGTCATTGCCGGGCTTGACCCGGCAATCCATGCAGCGTCAGAGCCGCATGGACCCGCGGGTCAAGCGCGTGGGCGACAAGTGAACAAAAGTGAGAATGACCAATGCAACGCACAAAACCGCCGTTCCGCGCCGATCATGTCGGCAGCCTGTTGCGTCCCTCAGCGCTCAAGCAAGCGCGCGAGCGGCGCGCCAAAGGCGAGATTTCCGCAGCCGAGCTGAAGACCGTAGAGGATCGCGAGATCGAGAACGCGATCAGGAAGCAGGAGGCGGTCGGCCTGCAATCGATCACCGACGGCGAATTCCGCCGCTCCTGGTGGCATCTGGATTTTCTCTGGGGTCTCGACGGGGTTGAGCGCCACGTCATGGACACCGGCATCGCCTTTGCGGCGGTGACGACGCGCAATGAGGGGGTCAAGGTCATCGGCAAGATCGGCTTCTCCAACCATCCGATGATCGAGCATTTCAAGTTCCTCAAGGCGCATACGTCACGCACGCCGAAGATGACCATTCCCGCGCCATCAGCGATTTACGGCCGCCCGAATGCGACGCCGATCGACAGATCGATCTATCCGAACCTCGACAATTTCTTCGCGGACCTCGGCCAGGCCTACAAGAAGGCAGTGCGCGCCTTTGCCGACGCGGGCTGCCGCTATCTGCAGCTCGACGAAGTGTTCATCGCCATGCTGTGCGATCCGCATTACCGCCAGCAGATGCGGGACCGCGGCGACGATCCGGACGCGCTCGGCCCGCTCTACGGCGATCTCATCAATACCGCGATCTCCGATATTCCGCCGGAGATGACGGTGACCATGCACCTGTGCCGCGGCAATTATAAATCGACCTTCATGGGCACCGGCGGCTACGAAGCCGAACAGGAAGTGCTGTTCGACCGGATCAAGGTGCACGGCTATTTCATGGAATACGACAGCGAACGCGCCGGCGGCTTCGAGCCGCTGCGCCGGCTGTCGAAGGGCCGCCTCGCCGTGCTCGGCCTGGTGACGACGAAGACCGGCACACTTGAATCCAAGGATGCGATCAAGCGCCGCCTCGAGGAGGCGGCCAAGTTCGCTGAACTCGACCAGCTCTGCCTGTCGCCGCAATGCGGCTTCGCTTCGACCGAGGAAGGCAATATCCTTGCCGAAGAGCAGCAATGGGCGAAACTCGCCATGATCGGCGAGGTCGCCCGCGAAGTGTGGGGGTAGATTAAAGAAGCCTTCAGCGCGTCATGGCCGGGCTTGTCCCGGCCATCCACGTCTTTAAGCTGCGGCGAACGGAAGACGTGGATGCCCGGCACAAGGCCGGGCATGACGCTGAATTGTGGGAGTGAAAGACTTTCATGCCGAACATCGTTGCCGGAAAGGTCGCCATCGTCACCGGGGCGGCACGCGGGATCGGCCGCGGCATCGCGCTCTTGATGGCGCAGGAAGGCGCGCGCGTGGTCGTTTGCGATGTCGGCGCGAGCCTCGACGGCGCCGGTACCGACATTGGCCCGGCCCAGCAGGTCGTCGAAGAGATCCAGAAAGCGGGCGGCAAGGCCATCGCCTCCACGCTTTCGATCAGCGAACCGGGCAATGCCGACAAGATCATCAAGTCGGCGATCGACGCCTTCGGCCGCGTTGATATTCTCGTCAACAACGCCGGCATCCTGCGCGACCGCATTTTCCATCGCATGAGCTGGTCCGACTGGTCGGACGTGATTGCCGTGCACCTGCACGGCAGCTTCGCCATGAGCCGCGCCTGCGCCACCCATTTCCGCGAGCAAAATTCCGGCAGCTTTGTGCACATGACTTC
>JASHOR010000140.1 GCA_030041005.1 Xanthobacteraceae bacterium | reverse complement strand
CTATCTCAAGCAGAATCGCGATCTCGCCGATGGCGTCCTCGATCGGCTGACTGCGCTCGGCGAACGCGTCAGCCGCTGGCGGCGCGCCCTTGGAACCGACGGTAAGCGGCTGGACCCGGACGCGGACAGCACGGAAAGCCTGACGGAAATCCTCGCCCGCGCGGCCGGTAATCTGCAGCAAAAATAAAAATCCTGCTCGGAGTCATGTTCCTTCCCGCCGCCTACATCAGGCGGTAGTTGAGGTTGAACATGATCCATAGGGTGCCGCCGACAAGAATGAGGAGCACGACGGCGCCGAAGCACAGCGCGATCAGTTTGTTCTGCGACGACGGTTTCAAGTCGAGGTGCAGAAAATACCGCAGGTGGACGACGACCTGGATGATGGCCGTCGCGCCAATGACGATAAAGATCTGTATCGGCCGCAGCGGGCGAGCGGCGACGAGGCCGAATGGAATCGCCGTCAGCACCAACGCTAGAACGGCGCCGACCAAGTAGGGCCTAATCGTGACTTCCCCGCCGTGCGGTGGGGCCGGCATGTTAAAGAATCCCTGGCAGGTAAACGACGGAGAAGATGCCGATCCAGACGATATCGAGGAAATGCCAGAACAGGCCCAGCCGGCAGAGGCGTGAGACGACGAATGGGTTCAGCCCGCGCAACGCGACCTCGCAACCCGAGAGGACGATCCAGACCAGGCCGACGCTGACGTGAGTGCCGTAGCTGCCGACCAGCGTGAAGAAGGCCGAGAGAAAACCGCTGCGCCACGGGCCGGCGCCGGCGACTGCCATGCCGTATAGTTCCGAAATCTCCATGGCGATGAAGCCAAGTCCGAGCAGGAAAGTCACGCTGAGCCAGGCGAGCACGCGCCAGCGCTGCCCGACCGCGATCGCAGCGCTGACGAAACCGAAGGTCGTGCTGCTTGCCAGCAGCAGCATAGTTTTTGCAAAAGTCTGCGGCAGCCGGAACAAAGTGTGCCCGCCAGGCCCACCAGCGGTGTTATGCGACATCACTACAAAGGTCGCGAGCAGCAACGCGAAGATGATCGTATCGCTCATCAGGTAGATCCAGAAGCCGTACGTCCTTTGGTCGATGGCCCGTCCGGCTTCTTCGGCTTCGGTTTCTTCGTCGGAACCGACGGCGGTGGTGACGGCGTCGGTCACATCGGCGCTCGGGATGCGAATGCCGGGGCTATGCTGCGGCGCTCCTCGATCGCTTCGACCTCGCTCGCCGGGATGCGGCGCTCGGCATTATCATCGAAGGTCTGCCACAGCACCGCAGAGAACATGCCGAGGCCGCCGACAGCGGCCAGCCACCAGATTTGCCAGATCATCGCAAAGGCGAACACGAACGACATTCCTCCAAGCACGATTCCAGCACTGCTGTCGCCAGGCATAATGATGTCGTGGAATCGGGCGGGTCTGTAGCCCGCCTTCCCCGCCTGCTTCACGGCCCACCATGCATCGATCCCGTGCACGTGTGGCACGACGGCAAAATTGTAGGCCGCTGGTGGAGCGGTGGTCGCCCATTCCAGGGTCCTGCCGTTCCACGGATCGCCGGTCGAGATTGCAAGCGCGGCGCGGTCGCGGATGCTGACGGCGAGCTGAATGGCGAAGAAGATGATGCCACACAGGATAAGGAGGGCGCCGCCTTCGGCTACGATGAGATACGGCTGCCAGGCAGCGACATAGTAGCGGTCGAGGCGCTGCGGCATGCCCATGAACCCGAGAATATAAAGCGGCAAGAAGGCCAGATAGAAGCCGACGATCCACGCCCAGAAGGCCCGCCGACCCCATCTTTCCTCGAGCTGAAAGCCGAACGCCTTCGGGAACCAATATTGGTAGCCGGCGAAATAGCCGAACAGTACGCCAGGGATCATAATGTTGTGGAAATGCGCCGTCAGAAAGGTTGTACCGCGCATCACATCGTCCGGCGCGGCCGCGAGCAAAACGCCGGTCATGCCGCCGATGACAAACGTTACGATGAATCCGAGCATAAACAGCATCGGCACGGACAATTGCACCCGGCCGCGATACATAGTGAATAACCAGTCAAAAATCATCACGCATGTCGGCACGGCAATGAGCGGGGCCACCCTGCCAAAGAAGGCGTTCACATCGGGGCTGGCGCCCATGGTGAAGAAGTGGTGCAGCCAGATGCTGAGCGAGAGCGCGGTGATGACCGCGGTCGCGTAGACCAGCGACTTATGACCGAACAATTGCTTCCCTGAGAACGTCGCCACGACCTCGGAATAGATTCCAAACGCCGGCAAAAGCAGGATGTAGATTTCGGGATGGCCCCAGATCCAGAACAGATTGACATAGTTCATGACGTTGCCGCCGTCGGCATTGGTGAAAAAGTGCATGCCAAGATAGCGATCGAGACCAAGCAGTGCAGCGGCAACGGTCAAAGCCGGAAAAGCAAACACTATCAGGATGCTGGTACACAGCGCCGTCCAGGTGAACAGCGGCATCATCATCAGTCGCATACCCGGCGCGCGCCGCTTGACGATCGTGACGAGGAAATTGATCCCAGTCAGGATCGAACCGACTCCGCTAATTAGGATCGCCCAGATCCAGTAATCGACACCGACGCCCGGACTGAATTGCGCTTCCGAATAGGGCGGGTAAGCGCTCCAGCCGGCGGCGGAGAATTTGCCGATGACGAGCGAGACTACAACCAAAGCGGCGCCGGACGCGGTCAGCCACAGGCTCACCGAGTTCATGAACGGAAAGGCCACATCGCGCGCGCCGATCTGCTGCGGAACGACGAAGTTGAACAGGCCGACCAGGAACGGCATCGCCACGAAGAACATCATGATGGTGGCGTGTGAGGTGAAAATCTGATCGAAATGGGCTGGCGGCAGATAGCCCTGCAAGTTGAGAGAGACCGCCTGCTGGGTCCGCATCATCATGGCATCGATAAAACCCCGCACCAACATGATCAGCGCCAAGGTCACGTACATGATGCCGATCTTCTTGTGGTTGAGGCTCGTCAGCCATTCAGTCCACAGATAGCGCCATTGACCGAGCCAGGTGATGAGCGCAACCACGCCAAGTGCGCCGACCACGGTGATCAATGCGCCGCCCATGGCGATGTCACTGTAAAACGGCAAGGCATCTATTGTCAGTTTGCCGAGCATGTCAGCAGCCTTCGTACAGTGTGGGGTGCTATCGCAAGTTGGCTGGAACTGGCTGACGGAATTTCCAGAGTATCGAGTCAGACCGCGAGGTCAATTGGCTAGATGGTGCGTTTAGGAGCTTGAAAGCGAGCACCCCATCGGTTGGCTCGGTCTTTCCGCCCTCGGCGACGCGGCCCCCGTCAGATAAACGAATCGGTCATACCGAACCGCCAGGCCCAAAATAGAGGCGACCGCCGCGCCGACCGACTTTGGGAGTCGTAGCTGTCACGCCTCGCACGATCAACGCGCAGACCAAAACCGACGTGTTGGCGCCGACTGACGCCACTGACGCGACAGGGCGATCAGGCGATATCTGGAAATCGATCTGCCGTGATAAGCGGCGCGCTCTACCGCAGCCGAACCCAGTACGGCGTTTCCAAATTCGTGCCGGCGTATGAACGGATGGTGCGGCAGATACGTTCGCACCATGTCCTTGTATTTTTCCATGTCGTCAGGCGGCAGTTCCAGGCGTCCCGCCCCGTGCAATGGCTTCGAGTCGACATATTGCGCGAGCAGCGCCATTTGCTCCTCGACGTCATAAACTTCACGCGGCAGCGCCGATTTGCATTGCGCGCGCAGTTGTTCCCGCACTTTTGCCTGTTCGCGCAACAGGATGTCATACAAGACCGCCTCGATTAGTCCCCACGCCTCGCGGCCGTCGTGCGATTTGAGGTTGTTGACGACGGCGATGACATCATCGACCTCGGCCAAGATGGACCCTGCCGCCGCAAGCACCGGGGCGTAGCCGCCGAGTATCCTGCCTTGTTCGTTCTGCCAGAGCTCTCCCGCTGCCAAACCAAGCGCGGTTTCGAGTGCGTCAAAATAGACGGCTATGAGATCCCGGGCATGTTCCGGGTGTTGCTGATATGCTGAGCCGGGCTTGGCAGCCGTCGCGGCATAGGCCTGGATCAGCTGCCAGGCCCCCTCCTTGTCGAAGAACCCGACTTTAGCCGTGGCGCGTGTAATTCCCGGCGCTGTGCGTTCAATCCACTGCTGCGCCAGCTCGATCGACTCGAACCTCGCCAAGAAGACCAGCTTGGGCCGCGAGGTTACACTTCGGTTGCTGCTCAAAAGCTCGGCGGTGGTTACCAGAAAATTTTCGATTCCCAACTCGTCCGACAACAATCTCCCTTCGTCGAGAGCGTCCACGATCACTGGAATCTTGCCCTCGTGAAAGGCGGCTACGGGATCGCTTTTATCGGTGGCTTCCAGATCGGTCAGCAGAGTGTGAAGGGATCCGGTCGAAACGGGGACTTTAGCCAGGTCGAGGATCGGCGCCTTAAGCGTCGCCGACAGCTGTCTCGCCAACGTGCTCTTGCCGGCCGCTGCAGACGCTTCGATAAAAATGATCTCCTTGCGGATGACCGACGGGTCCTCCCCCGGAATATCCAGTCTTGGCGCGACGAATGGCCT
>JASHOR010000139.1 GCA_030041005.1 Xanthobacteraceae bacterium | reverse complement strand
GCCTTGCCGGCCATCAGCAGCACCGGCAGCCGACTGCGGTAGGCATTGTGCATGGCATTGGCGGTGTTGGCGGTGCCGACATCAACGTGCACCAGGACGCCCTGCCCGCGCCCGGTGACAAAGGCGTAGCCTTCCGCCATGTGCGCCGCAGTATTCTCGTGCGGACAGTGCAAAATTCCCGGCATCGCTTCGCCGCGCTTCTTGCGGTGCGCCATTTCCTCGATGATCGGGGCGTGATCGGTGCCGAAATTGCAGAACAGATATTCAACGCCAAGCTCGGTCAGGCCTTCGAGGAAATAATAGGCGGTGGCGAAATCGGGCGCATTGGTGTTACGGGCGGTTGCGGTGTCCATGATGTGGAGCTCTTTTAGTTTGGACGAAGACTGATTGACTTTTCGTCATTGCGAGCGAAGCGAAGCAATCCGGAGCCTCGATGATTTATTGGATTGTTCGTCGCTTCGCTCCTCGCAATGACGGGCGACTTCAGGCGACCTTGCGTTGCACGGCAAGGCCGTCCAGGTGGGCGAGAACTTCCTCGATGTGCATCACGTCGGCGTATTTGTGATGCAGGTCGAACAGATTGACCTTATGGCTGATCGCCGAGCGGTCATAGGTGCATTCCTCGACCAGCACATTGTGAAAGCCATATGAATAGGCATCGACCGTTGAAGCGCGCACGCAGCCCGACGTGCTCTCGCCGCAGATGATCAGGGAATTGATCCGCATCTGTTGCAGATGCGCAATCAGCGGCGTGCCGAAGAAACCGGAGGCCCGCTCCTTGTAGATCACCAGTTCGTCCGGCTGCGGGGCGAGTTCCGCCTTGATGTCGTAGGTGTCGTCGCGTTCTTTTCCTATATTGCGGTTGGTCGAGTGCACGCCGCCGGTATTGACGTGCCGCGTGGTGTAGATCACCGGCACGCAGGCGCGCCGGGCCGCGGCAAACAGTTTTTGCGTCGGCGGTAGCGCTTTCCAGGCGTTCTCGCCGCAGGAACCGGAGAATTCGCGGTCCACATCGCGAACCGGTCGACTGCCGCCCTGGTAGGCCTTGTTGTAGAGGTCGATGGCAAGCACCGCCGGATTGTCGCCCACGTAGGTTTTCCGCCGGTAGGGATGATAGATCTCGATTGTGTCGGCGTCGATAATGTCCTTCCAGCAATGATCCTCGAAATCGCGCGCCATAGGAATCTCCGGCTTCGTGGCGCCTTGTTATAGCTGGAGTTTAGGCTGTCGCGAAGCGGGGCAGACGACCTGTCCTGCGCTTGGTGAATGGCAGGCGTGAAAGTCTCATTCCATCCGCACGTTCTTCGAAAAATGGTAATCGGCGGAGTGCTCGCATTCATAGACCTGTACGCGTAGCGTTTTGTCGTAACCGGGAGCGAAGATTCGCCGCAGAAATGCAAGCTGCAGCGCCCAGGCGGCTTCGGCGGCGTCGCGGCGGTACCGTCCGGGCATGGTATCGTTGAGCCAGCCATGCGGGGCGCCGGCAAAGACTCTGATCGTATAGGTCTTGTCGTGGTGGTCGAGGCTGTCGCGAAACCGGCGCACGTCGGCAAGCGAGATCAAATGGTCGGCCTCGCCGAAAATTCCGAGCACCGGACATTCGATCCGAGCGAGCATGTCGTCCAGCGGCTTCATGTGACGATCGCTGGGCGCCCACTCGCGCGCGTTGGCCGCGCCGTACCAGACCAAGGCAGCGGCGATATTTCGGCTCTTTCCCTCCGCGGCCAGTACCAGCGGATGCCGGCCTGTCTGACAAACGCCCTTCACGGCGATCTTTTGGGGGTCGACTTGCGGCAGCGCCGCAAGTTCGGCAACCGCGCTGTCCAGATATTCGATCGCCTCGCCATCCGTAAGCGCGTAGCCAACGTCACCGCGGTGTAATGCTTCCTGGTCGGGGTGCTTGTAGAAAAAGTCCGGCGCCAGACAGGCAAAGCCATCGCGCGCAAAGCGCTCCGCAAGATCGCGAGTGTGCTTTACCAGCCCGTAGCGCTCGTGCATCAGCACGATGGCCGGCATCTTGCCGGCGACCTGGGTCGCGGGGGCGGCGAAAAAAGCCGGCAAGCCGCCGGCGCAGACGATATTTTTTGTCACGACGCCATCCACGATCTTGTTCCCCCCGTCCGACGCTTCGCTGCGCTGCAATGTTAGTGCGAGCAAAGATGCGGTGCCACCCAAAAAGGAAGCGGTTTTTTTCGTCCGTCAATCAATCCTCGAACTCTTGCCATAATGCATCGGCATGCTTGCGCAAGATTGAGGGAGAGGGTTAGTTCCATGATATGGCGGAAGCTTCCGGCCGGCGCGATGGCGTCGGCTTTCGCCGCAGTTTTGCTGTCATCGATGGCATCGGCGGCGGTTCGCATCGAAGGCGATCCAGGGGGAGAGGTCTCCTCCTACCTGCACAGGTTCCATCAGATCCGAGACTCGGGGCAGCGCGTGGTCATTGACGGCCCGTGCCTGTCCGCGTGCACGCTGCTGACCGGGATCATTCCCCGGAACCGCATCTGCGTCACGCCACGGGCGATGCTCGGCTTCCACGCCGCGTCCTACTATGACGATGTGTCGCGGTCGCTGGTGCCCACGCGCGCCGGCAGCCGCCTGGTCATGAGAATGTATCCTCCGGAAATCCGCCGGTGGATCGATCGGCACGGCGGGCTGACGCCGCACCTTATCCAGCTTCGTGGCCGCGAGCTTTCGGCACTCTATCAAACCTGCTGGTAAGGCGCTTTCCGTCGCCCGAGGCTTCCGGGACGGTCAGTGTCGGTCCGCGTGGTGGTTGTTGCCCGGCTTCGGCGGGCCTATCGAGCTTGCCGGAAATACGCCATGGCCAAGACCCTTGCGCCGCGCCTGCTGTCGCGGCCACTTTTGGTGGTCGCCGGCGCGGTTGCAATGCTGCTTGGCGGGGTCTTGCTTTGGGCGCACTACGGAGCGACGGTGTTCTTCGAAACAAACCGCGCCGGCTTCGTGGCGTGCTTTGGCTGAGCTAGGACGGAGCCGTGAGCGCAAAAGCCCCCCGAATTGTCGGCGTGCTTGTCGCCTTTTTGGCCGGGCTTGGAGTGTTCCTCGGCATCATCTTTCTCGTTACCGGACTGGCGCCGGTACCGAATGCCGGCGCTGCGACGATCGGCGGCCCTTTTCATCTTGTGGACCAGAACGGCAAGCCGTTCAGCAACAAGGACATGATCGGCAAGCCATACCTTGTATTCTTCGGTTACACCCATTGCCCCGACATTTGTCCGACCACGCTGTTCGAAATGTCGCAGCTCTTTCGCAAGCTCGGACCGGACGCCAACCGCGTCGGTGCGCTGTTCGTCACGATCGATCCCGAACGCGATACCCAGACGGTGTTGAAGGATTACCTGGCAAGCTTCGACCCCCACCTGCGCGGGCTCACCGGCGACCGCGAGGCAATCAATCAGGCGATCAAGGATTACCGGGTCTACGCCAAGAAGGTGCCGCTCGATGGCGGCGATTATTCGATGGATCACACGGCGATTGTCTATCTTATGGACAAAGATGGTCACTTTGTCGCGCCGTTCAGCATGCAGCGCACTGCCGGTGCAGAGGCCGCCGAGTTGCGGCGCTACTTGTAGTAGTGGCCTGACGTCTTAACGGATCGAACTGGCTTGTTCCCCGACGAAGACGGCTGCTGGAATTTGCGGTTGAACATTAGCAGCGGCGGGCCCGTGACTTTCACCATGACAGTCGCGGGTGCAATCGGACCTCGGACGGCGCCTGCCCGGGCTTGCCGCTTCGATTCGGCGAGGCGGGAGTGCCTCGCCAATCCGTGCTCGGTCTTCTCCCAACGTTGCGGATCGTACAGCAGTTGGAACAGTGCGCGCCAGGCGGCAAGCGAAAGCAGCAACCAATAGAGGGGCGTGAGTGCCAGGACCCAGCCGTGGCGCAACAATCGGCGCCGCCGCAGTCCGACGAGATTGAGCGCGACGGTCGACGCGTAACCGCCAATCAGAGCAGCGAGGAACGCCGGCGCGTTATGGCTCATGGTGGCCGCCGCCCGCAGCGGCGATTGTGCGATCAGCGCATAGCACAGTCCGGCCATGAAGAAGGGATGGACGAGCGCCGCCAGAATGTTCCCTCCAAGCAAAAGCTGAAAGACGACGGCGCCGGCCGGATTAAGCTCGCGAACGAGGCGAACCGGGCGGCGCATGTGCACGTGCCAAGTCTGCATCCAGCCCTTGTACCAGCGAGTGCGCTGTTTGATCCATGGCGCCAAATGAGGTGGCGCTTCTTCGTAAGTCGTCGATGGAAGAACGGCTACCCGATAGCCGAGACGATGCAGACGAATGCCCAGATCGGCGTCTTCGGTCACGTTGTAGGGATCCCAGCCGCCGGCGGCGCGCAAGGCTTCCGTGCGAAAATGATTCGACGATCCGCCCAGCGGGAATGGAGTCTGCAGCGCAGCGAGGGCGGGGAGCATGACATCAAATTGACCGGCATAATCGGCGGTGAACATGCGTGCCAACCAATTGTCGGCGGTGTTGTCGATGGTGAGGCTTGCCTGCAGACAGGCGAGCCGGTCGCCACTTGACTTGAATGCGCTGACCGCTCGTCGAAGCTGATCGGGATCCGGCACATCTTCGGCGTCGTAGATGGTCGTGTATAGGCCACGCGCCAACGGCAATGCCGCGTTGAGGGCCTTGGGCTTGGTGCGCGGTCCGACCGCCGGTGCCGTGATGATTTCGAAAGGCGGGCCGAGGTCCAGGCGCTTCAGGCTGCGACGGGTTTCATGATCGTCGTCTTCCAGGACGAATTTCACGTCCAATTTCTCGATCGGATAATCGAGCGCTCGAATTGCGGCGACCAGATCGGCGACTTTCGTAGCCTCATGATACAACGCGCAGATGATCGTGTAGATTGGCAGTTCGCTGTCGATGGTGCGGACTGACACCGGCGGCGGTTGCGGCCTGCACAGGGCGCTCCAAAATCGCAGCGCGGCTGCGGCGAGGAATATTACGCACAGCAGTGTCGTCGCTATTTCGATCGACAGGTCCGGTACCGTCGCCGCGCCGACCAGCGCGAGGAGCGCGGCGCCGATAGCCGCGAGGCGTCGTCCGCTGCGCCGCCGCGGCGCGTTCGACAGCGACGGTTGCTCGTCGCGCAACGCATAAGCTGCTTGTCGGCCGAGTGCCTGTTGCGTGTGGCGTGCAACAAAGCGCCAAAGTCGGTCCGAGGAGGTGAGGCGGAAGGGCGTTAGCCACTGCGCGACGGCCTGCCGCGGATCGGCGAGCCGGCGTGCGGTCTGGCAGCGCGGCGCAACGATCCAGACAATTCTGCCTTGCTCGCGGACCGGCAGCAATCCGGCCGCTGCAGCCTGGATCAATCGCTCGTCGTTGAGCGGGCAGTCGGCCCGGGAAAGACGATCGAGCGGCTCGTAGGTTGTGCCGAGCGAGGCCGCGAGCGCGCCGAGATAGGCTTCCTCGGTGATGGCGTCGGCGCAGACCAGAACGCGGTCGGCGCCGAGGCCGATTGATTGTGCGCGCCGCTCGGCGCCGGTGATGATGTGCCTGGGTAGGACGGTGCGGACGCAGTCGAGCTCCGGGAAGGCGCTTGGCGGACGTGGCGCGGGAAAAAGCCGGCTTCGGGCAGTCCGAATGCGCGGCCACAGCCAATCGCTGTCCGGCGATCGTCTTGGCCGAGGGAGTGGATCGGTCCTAGCCGCAAATACATCCGCCAACGCCACGCTACGCCCCCGGCGCAATACGCAGCGCCGCCTCATCTCGACTTTTTGCCGCACCGCCGCTAAGCGGGCTTAGTTTTGGCCAAGCCAGCCGTTGCCGGATCGTACCTATGAAATGGAGAAACACAATATCTTGCAACCGAAGCGTTCGGCTCGTCCTGCCGATAGCTTGTCTCCTCTCCTGGTACTGGACGTCTCCGGTCGCGGCGCAACCATCCGCAGCGGCGGCTGCTTCCGCTGACGTGTCCAAGTCGGTTGTTGTGCCCGGATTTTGGGATCCTCGGCGTCGGCCCGAGCGGCCCGATCTGAGCCGTCTGCAGACGACCCGCTTTCTTACCGATCTGAGTTATCCGCCGTTCGATTATGCGGGGCCCGACGGCAACCCGGCCGGATTCAATGTCGATCTCGCGCGGCTGATTTGCGATCAGATCAAGGTCGCGTGCACCATCCAGTCGCGTCCATTCGCGACGCTTCTCGATGCGCTCGACGACGGTGCCGGCGATGCGGTCATCGCTTCCATCGCGGCCACGGCCGATACTCGCAAACGCGCCGACTTCAGCGACCCCTATTACCGGACGCCGGCACGCTTCGTCGCGCGTGCCGACAGCCCGATCACCGACGTATTGCCCGAACTGGTAGCCGGCAAGAAGATCGCAGTGATTGCCGGCACGGCGCACGAGGCTTTCCTCAAGCAGATGTTCACCGAGGCTGAGATCCATTCGTATCCGACGGCCGCAGCGGCGCGCGCTGCGCTGAAAGACAAGCAAGTCGATCTCCTGTTCGGAGACGGCATTGCGCTTTCGTTCTGGCTCAATGGTACCGATTCCGGCGGTTGTTGTGCCTTCCGCGGCGGTCCATTCCTGGAGAGCCGTTTTTTCGGCGAAGGCGTCGGTATTGCAGTCAAGCCCGGCAACGATATCCTGCGTCAAGCCTTCAACTGGGCGCTGTTCCAGATATGGGAAAAGGGAAGCTTTACCGATCTGTGGCTGCGCTATTTCCCGATCAGCCCGTTTTGAACGCGTAATCCGCGATCGATCGGGGATTGACGCACCGAGAGGATTTAATACCGAAAGATGCCGACCGCTGCGACCGAAACTGTGACCGATCTTCGCGAACTTGCGGAAACGTCCCATGCCTGGCCGTTCGAGGAGGCACGAAAGCTGCTTGCACGGCTGCAGAAGATACCAAAGGACGAGGTGATCTTCGAGACCGGCTACGGTCCCTCCGGTCTGCCTCATATCGGTACTTTCGGCGAGGTCGCACGCACGTCGATGGTGCGTCACGCGTTCCGCGTGCTCACCGGCGACAAGATCAAAACGCGCCTGATTGCTTTCTCCGACGATATGGACGGCCTGCGCAAGGTGCCCGACAATGTTCCCAACAAGGAAATGATAGAACGGCATCTGGGCAAGCCGTTGACGCAGGTGCCCGATCCGTTCGGTACCCACGCGAGTTTCGCCGAGCACAACAACGCGCGGCTGCGCGCTTTCCTCGATCGATTCGGTTTCGACTATGAATTCTTGTCCGCCACCGCCTGCTACACGTCCGGCCGCTTTGACGCCGCGCTCCTTAGGATGCTGCAGCGTTTCGACGACGTGATGAGGGTGATGCTGCCGTCGCTGCGCGAAGAGCGAGCACAAACCTATTCTCCGTTCCTGCCGATCTCGCCGCGCACGGGAGTTGTACTGCAGGTGCCGGTGCTCGCTCACGACGCCAAGGCAGGCACGATCACCTATCAAGATCCGGATACGAACGATCACGTCGTCACATTGGTGACCGGCGGCCGCTGCAAGCTGCAATGGAAGCCGGATTGGGCCATGCGCTGGCTCGCACTTGGCATCGACTATGAAATGGCCGGCAAGGATTTGATCGATTCGGTGAAGCTGTCCGGGAAAATCTGCCGCATCCTCGGCGGCACGCCGCCGGAAGGATTCAATTACGAATTGTTCCTCGACGAGAACGGGCAGAAGATTTCCAAGTCCAAGGGCAACGGGCTGACCATCGATGAATGGTTGCGTTACGCGAGTCCCGAAAGTCTATCGCTGTTCATGTATCGCGAGCCGAAGGCTGCGAAGCGGCTGTTCTTCGACGTAATACCCCGCCACGTCGATGAGTATCAGCAATTACTCGAAGGCTATGAGCGGCAGGGTCCGCGAGAGCGGCTCACCAATCCGATCTGGCATATCCACTCAGGTTCGCCGCCGAAACCCGATAATCCGGTGACCTTTGCGATGCTGCTGTCGCTCGTCACCGCCTCGAATGCGGAGAACGCCGACACGTTATGGGGCTTTATCGGCCGCTATCGTCCCGGCGTGACGAAAGAAACCCATCCGCGTCTTGCCGGCCTGGTCGAATACGCGATGCACTATTTCCATGATTTCGTGCTGCCGGCGAAAAGATTTCGCGAGCCCAATGCCACGGAACGTGCCGCCCTCACCGATCTGCGCGAGGCGCTGTCGCAATTGCCGGCGGACGCTGCTGCGGAAGTCATCCAGAACGTCGTCTATGAGGTTGGCCGCCGTGAACCGTTTCTCGACGAGAAGAAAAAGGCCAAGGACGGCAAGCCCGGCGTGTCGCTCGCATGGTTCGACATGCTCTATCAGGTTCTGCTGGGTCAGGAAAAAGGTCCGCGCTTCGGTTCCTTCGTCGCCCTCTACGGCCTTGCCGACACCATCGCCATGATCGATGGAACGCTGACGCGGTCGGCCTAGGCCTTGGCTTCGGTTCGCGCTATGTCACTGGCTGGCCCACAAAATGCGCGCGATCCACAGCACCTCGGCAGCGGCCAATGTGCGATCGGCGTGCTGGGCGTTGAGCGATTTCAACTCGATTGTTTTTGCGGTACGCCGCTTGAGTTCCTTG
The DNA here is from genome assembly GCA_030041005.1 of Xanthobacteraceae bacterium. Taxonomy (GTDB): domain Bacteria; phylum Pseudomonadota; class Alphaproteobacteria; order Rhizobiales; family Xanthobacteraceae; genus BOG-931. The sequence continues at coordinate 25,503 of JASHOR010000139.1, read as the reverse complement.
GCCATGACTTCGCCGGCTTTGGTGCGCACCACGACGCGGTCGCCGCGGCGTATCGGCGCCGCCGGCGACACCACGATTACGTCGCCGTCGCGGTAGGCCGGCTCCATCGATTGGCCCGAGATTTCGAGCGCATAAGCGTGATTGTCGCTCAGTGCGGGAAACGCAATCTCGTCCCAGCCTTCTCCGGCCGGAAAGCCGCCATCGTCGAAGTAGCCGCCGGCACCCGCTTCGGCAAAGCCGAGCAACGGCACTGCGCGCACCGGAGCGCTTCCGTCCGGCTCGATCAAGCCAACAAAAGCGTCGAGCGAGGTGCCGGTTGCCGCCAGTGCTTTGGCGATCGATTCGGTCGATGGCCAGCGAGGGCGCCCGCTCGGTGTGATACGCTTTGATTTATTGAAGGTGGTTGGATCAAGTCCGGCGCGCCGCGCCAGTCCAGAGGCGGACAGGCCGGCCCGCCCTGCCAAGCGATCGACCGCCGACCAGATCTGGGCGTGCGAGAGCATTGATTGTCCTTCAGTGGGTTCCGCGAAACAGTCCCTTGCTTGGCGGTCGCCATGATAGGAATATTTTACCTCACTGCTCAATCCCCAATCTACCTCTTCATGCCGCTGGCATGACGCTTGAACACCCGATACTGCGCCGATATAGCCTCGCCCAGGCTTTCGGGCGCGCCTCCGTGGTGATGATCTATAAAATCTGCAGGCAGGCTGAATGGCGTGCGGCCCAAGCGGCTGGGGCATATTGCGGTTCGCCTGCCGACGAGCGTGATGGCTTCATCCATTTTTCTACCGCTGCCCAAGTCGCCGGCACTGCAGACCAGCATTTTGCCGGCCAATCCGGTTTGATCCTGGTCGCGGTCGAGGCCGATGCGCTGGGCGGCCAATTGAGGTGGGAGCGTTCGCGCGGCGGCAACCTCTTCCCCCACCTCTACGGGGCGCTCCCGCTTGAGGCGGTGCGTTGGGCGCGGCCGTTGCCCGACGAGTACGACGGTCGCCGGATTCTTCCGGAGCTGGAGCCGTGATTGCGCTGCTCGACAGTCTGGTGCGACCATTCCTGTACGCGCTCGACCCGGAAGATGCCCATCGCCTGGCACTCCGCATGCTCAAATTGGCACCATTGCTGCGGTCTGTCCCCGACGACAGGCGGCTCGCCACGCGAGCATTCGGATTGAATTTCAGAAATCCAATCGGGATGGCGGCCGGTTTCGACAAGCACGCGGAAGTGCCGGATGCGCTTCTGCGCCTCGGTTTCGGCTTTGTCGAGGCCGGCACTGTGACGCTGCTGCCCCAGGTTGGCAACCCGCGGCCGCGGCTCTTCCGGCTTGATGCCGATAAGGCCATCATCAACCGGCTAGGCTTTAATTCGGAAGGAGCCGACGCGGTACTCCGGCGTCTCGCCGGGTGCGTCAGTGCCGCGTCTCAGGCGGCGCGCGAAAGGGGAGAGGCCTGGGCCGGAATCGTCGGCATCAATATCGGCGCCAACAAAGATTCGACGGATCGTATCGTTGATTATGTGGCATTGATCGAGCGCTTCGCCCCGGTCGCCGATTACGTCACAATCAATATTTCCTCGCCAAATACGCCAGGCCTGCGGACCATGCAGCAAGCGGCCGTGCTTGACGATCTGTTGGCGCGCGTGATTGACGCGCGCGAGCGCGTTGCGCAGCGTTCAGGTCCAACTCCAATCCTGTTGAAGATTGCGCCCGATCTGTCATTGTCGGACCTCGACGAACTCGTCGGCATCGCCCGCTCCCGTCGTGTTGACGGCATGATTGTCAGCAACACAACGACTGAACGGCCGCCCGGCTTGCGCGAGGTTTTGGCGGCGAAGCAGTCCGGCGGTCTGTCTGGACGACCCTTGTTTGCTCTCGCCACCCGGATGCTTGCGGAAACCTATGTCAGGGTCGAAGGAGTCTTCCCGTTGATCGGCGTCGGCGGAATCGATTCCGGAAAATCTGCGTTGGCGAAAATCCGCGCTGGCGCCAGTCTCATTCAAGTCTATTCCGGTCTCGTGTTCCGCGGCCTTGGCCTTCTCGCCGAGATCAAGGACACGCTGATCACGGCGCTTGAACATGACCGCCGAGATAGTCTTAAGGACTTTATCGGGGCCGACGCGGCCTCGGTCACTGCCGAGCCTTGGCCGATGTGAGCCGTTTGATGGAGCGCGGCGCGGACCGCCGGTTGCTCGAATTTTCTAAGTTCTCGGGAGGATGAAATGATCGATTGCTATACCTGGACGACCGACAACGGCTACAAGCCGCGCATGATGCTGGAAGAGACCGGGCTGCCGCATCGGATTGTTCCGGTCAATATCCGCGAGCGGGCCCAGATGTCGCCGGAATTCATGAAAATCAGTCCGGGGCACAAGATACCGGCCATCGTCGATGACGACGGCCCCGGCAACGCGCGCGTGACGCTCTGCGAGTCTGGTGCGATCCTCAAATATCTCGGGGAGAAGTCAGGCAAATTTTATCCGACCGATCCGGCCGCGCGCGTCAAGGTGGACCAATGGCTGTTCTACGGCTCGGCCACCTTTACGACGCTGGCGCAACAGTTCGGTCACTGGACGATACGATCAGCTATCAAGGCGCCGGCCGCCCAACAGCACTATGAGGCCAATTTGCGCGACATGCTCGGCATCCTCGACCGGCACCTGGCCGAGAACGAATATTTTTCCGGCAGCTACTCGATTGCCGACATGACCATGTATTCGGACGTGCATCTGCACGGCGTCAACGATGTGGGCCTTGGTGATTATCCGAATGTCAAGCGCTGGCACGATGCGATCGCTGCGCGCCCGGCCGTGCAACGTGCGTGGGGCCCGTTTCCTTCATGAGGTCGACCGACGGAATGCCCTGGATTGTCGGGCCTGCCATCCTTTGTGCCGTCGTACTCGCGTTGACCGTCGCGACTGACCCCGGCAAGGCTCAAGACGAGCGCTCAGGCCTCTTCACCTTGTCCTCTCCTGCATTCAGCGACGATGGCGTGCTACCGATCAAATACGCGGGAGGGGTGATCTGCGGCAAAGAAAGTCGCGGCGGCAACGTTTCGCCGCCATTGTCGTGGTCGAATCCGCCGCCCGGCACCAAAAGCTTTGCGGTCGTGATGATCGATCCCGACGGACGGCGCGGATTAGGATCGGTGCATTGGGTGGCCTATGGAATTCCCGCCGAGCGAACCGGTCTGAAGGAAGGTGAGGGGGACATCTCGGCCAAAGCCGGCATTACCAACGGTAAGAACTCGCGCGGGATGTCCGGTTATAGCGGGCCATGCGGACCGCCGCTGGATGCGCCCCACCACTATGTGATTGATGTGCTTGCACTCGATCTGCCGCCGGGTTCGTTGCCGGCCGGCCTCGACCGCGATCAACTCTTGCAGGCGACGGCCGGTCATAGTCTCGGCCCCGCAAGTCTCGTCGTGCGCTACCGTCGGGACCAAAAATAAAACCTGTTCATCGATATTGTGCCCGACGGCAGCGGTGTCCGCGGCGTCCCGGCAGGTTGCAGATTGCCGCGCCGCGAGCGAGGGAACTGTTGTCGGAAACCGGCCGCCTTCTCGCCCGACTGCATTTCAGTGCGGCAAGCCTTGCGAGGACGTTCGCTGACGTCTCGCCGCATTTGGCCGTTGCGCAATCGTGTGCTCCCGATCCATCAACTCGGCGCATCGGAGCCAGCGTTGCGCCAAGCCGTTCCACACAGCCTTGTTCTCTGGATTGCGTGCGAACTTCGCCATTACCTCGCATTCGGCCGCAAATCTCAGGAACCGGTCCGTTGTGTGCATTTTTGGAACCTTCGGCGCAAAGTCGGATTTCATTTCGGCCAAACGCGTTCCTTGCCAAAGGTTCCAGGTAACGGACATTAAATTTTCGAGTGGACGCTTTCTGGCGGTTGCGAGGTCCGGGTATCTTGAATACGCAACAGTCATTGCCCGCCAAGCCGACGGTCGTTCGGCAGCAATCAAATGAGAGTTCATTAAGGATGTTGGCGGTTGTTACCGAATGCCGCCGCTCCCGGTGCGGGCGCAAGCACCGGCTTGAGTACGGGAACCAGACGACGGCGTTCGTGGCGCGTCGGGATCGCGCGATAAACCTGTTTTGTTGCCTCCACGATGTGAACGCCGGCGAACGGAGCGGAGAGTGTCGCGCCGGTGCGCTCCCAGGCTACCGCCGAGCGTAAGAACCAGCCGCGTGCGATCGGCGGAACGTAAAGCGCTTCTTCCCAGCCGGCGGGTGTGAACCAGGTTTCGCGCAGGAGCTGGGTGATCTGTGAGCGCGAGTAAGGACGGCCGTAGCCGAACGGGGTGGTGTCCATGCGTGCCCATAAGCCTCGCCGGTTAGGCACCACCGCGAGTAATCGTCCCCCTGGAGCCAGCACACGCCAGACTTCGCGCAACAGTTCGCCCGGATCGGCCGACACTTCCAGCGCATGCACCAGTAAGACGCGGTCGACTGCCGAATCGGTAAGCGGCAGTTCGTACTCCTCGACCAGAGCCGCGAGCGCGGGCCGGGTCGAAGGCCACCGCACGACCCCTTGCGGACTCGGCATGAGCGCCAGGCAACGCTCGGCTTCTTCGCGGAACAGTCCCAAATAAGGGGTTGCATAGCCGATACCGAGGACCCGTTGTGCGCGTGTGTCCTTCCAGCGCGCACGGATACCGCGGCTTATGAAACGCCGGGCAACCTTTCCCAGGCGCTGGCCATAGAAATTGCGCAAGTCGACCACGTCCATGGCGTTAAAATAGCACGTCATGGCCTGCTGCGCCCAAGCGGGCCGCACCCGCCAGTCGCCTCGCGGCAGGCGGGCGCAGAAAGCCCAGTCGATCTCCCCAAACCTTGCGCCAAGTGGCAGGTCATGCCTAACTCTAAAGCCAACGACAATATTTTCGGGGCTACCGGCCCGGCGCTCGCGCCTGGGTGGAGAAACAAGATGCCGGCGCAAGCAAATATTTTCCTGTGTCTCAAAGACAATTTTGGCGTACTCGTTCACGATCCGGCAACCGGCGCTACCGCTGCAATCGACGCGCCAGAAGCGCCCCCGATCGAAGCGGCGCTCAAAGAGACCGGCTGGCGGTTGACCGACATTCTGGTGACGCATCATCACGCCGACCATACTCAAGGCATTGGTGCGCTCAAGGAGCGTCACAAGTGCCGCGTGGTGGCGCCGCGTAATGAGGCCAAGCGCATCGCGCACGTAGACGAAACGGTGGGCGAGGACGATCTCGTGCGCGTCGGCTCACTCGAAAGTCAGGTCATCGACACGCCGGGCCATACCGCGGGGCACATTTCCTATTTCTTTCCCGCTGATAAGGTCGCCTTCGTCGGCGATACGCTGTTCTCCATCGGCTGCGGCCGCATCCTTGAGGGCGATCCCCAGACGATGTGGAATTCGTTGCTCAAACTGCGCGGACTGCCCGACGAAACGCGCTTTTACTGCGGCCACGAATACACCGACGCCAATATCCGCTTTGCCAGGACCATCGAACCCGACAACAAGGCACTCGCCGCCCGTGCCGAGGACGTAGCTAGACTCATCGCTGATCGCAAGTTCACAATTCCCACAACGATTGGCGCCGAGAAAAAAGCCAATCCGTTCCTGCGCGCCGACGACCCCGAAATGGCGAAGTCGCTCGGGCTTGCCGGTAGCCCGGCCTGGAAAGTGTTTGCAGAAATTCGCGAGCGCAAGAACCGCTTTTGAGACGCCACTCTTGTCGTCGTCTTTCACAATGCAATCACTGGCGGCGCGCGATGTTATTCGGCTCCTTGAATTGAAGCCACATCCGGAAGGCGGACATTTTCGCGAAACCTTCCGCGATGCGACGCCTGTCAAGGACGGACGTGCTGCCTCCACGGCAATCTATTTCCTGCTCGCAGCCGGCGAACGCTCACACTGGCATCGCGTCGATGCGGTCGAAGTTTGGCACTGGTATGCGGGTGCTCCGCTCAGACTTGAAATTGTGCAAGCGGCGGGGTCTTCGATTGAATCCGTGACACTCGGCTGCGATCTCGTTGGCGGCCAGCGGCCGCAGGCGGTTGTCCCAGTTTACGCATGGCAGTCGGTCGAAACGCTGGGCGACTGGACACTCGCCGGCTGTACGATGGCGCCGGGATTTGAGTTTTCCATGTTCGAATTGGCGCCCAAGGGGTGGACGCCGAAATAACGCTTCAGCTCGCAGTGCGGCTCTGCTGAGCCGAAAGGGCGGGCCGGCAACGGAAGCCAACTCCAACGCGCTGCAAGGCTATTAGGCGAAATACTGCCCGCCATTCGCGGTCAGCGTGGAACCGGTGATGAGCCCAGCTTCATCGGACGCCAAGAAAACCACGCACCGCGCGATCTCCTCCGGCTCGCCCAGACGGCCGATCGGTATCTGAGGCAGAATGTTTTTCTGCAGCACGTCGGGCGACATCGCCTTCACCATGTCGGTTGCAATGTAGCCTGGGCAGATGGCGTTGACGGTGATGCCGGCGCGCGCACCCTCTTGCGCCAGCGCCTTGGTAAAGCCGAGCTCCCCAGCCTTGGCAGCCGAATAATTGACCTGGCCTACTTGGCCCTTCTGGCCGTTGATCGAGGAGATGTTGAGGATGCGGCCAAACCTACGGTCGCGCATGCCAGGAAACACTTGGCGAGTCACGTTGAACAGCGAGCCGAGATTGGTGTTGATCACGGTGTTCCACTGTTCGGGCGTCATCCGATGGAACATGCCATCGCGGGTGATGCCGGCGTTGTTCACCAGCACGTCGATGGGCGCAAGATCAGTCTCAATCTGCTTCACCCCGGCGGCGCACGCATCGAACGACGAAACGTCCCATTTGTAGACTGAAATGCCCGTTTCGGCCCTAAATTTCTGCGCTGCCTCTTCATTGCTGCCGAAATTTGCCGCGACCGCGTAACCGGCCGCTTTGAGCGCTTTAGAGATCGCCGCACCGATACCGCGCGTTCCTCCGGTCACTAATGCGACGCGGGGCATTTGTCCCTCCCGTGTTGCAGGGCTTCTGACAGGACAACAGATAGACGGCCGACAACTTCACGCTCGGCCTCTCTTTCCGTCGTTTGTCGTCCGTCCGCTACCTTTCCACACACATTGCGATGCCCATGCCGCCGCCGATGCACAGCGTGGCGAGGCCTTTCTTGGCATTGCGCCGCTGCATCTCGTGAAGAAGCGTCACCAGGACGCGCGTGCCCGAGGCTCCGATCGGGTGGCCGAGCGCGATGGCGCCGCCGTTGACGTTGACCTTCTTGGAGTCCCAGCCCAGGTCCTTGTTGACTGCGCAGGCCTGCGCGGCAAAGGCCTCGTTGGCCTCGATCAGATCGAGGTCGCCGACGGTCCAGCCCGCCTTCCTCAGCGCTGCGCGCGAAGCTGGTATCGGCCCGGTGCCCATGATCTTCGGATCGACGCCGGCCTGCGCCCACGACACGATGCGGGCGAGCGGCTCCTTGCCGCGCTTGGCTGCTTCCGACGCCTTCATCAGCACCACGGCGGCGGCGCCGTCATTGATGCCCGAGGCATTGCCGGCTGTTACGGTTCCCTCCTTGTCGAAGGCGGGTCGCAGTTTGCTGATCGCTTCAAGTGTGGTGCCGTGCTTCGGATACTCGTCGGCGTCCACCACGATATCGCCCTTGCGGCTTTTGACGGTGACGGGCGTAATCTCGTCTTTGAACCTTCCGGCCTTCTGCGCCGCTTCGGCCTTCTGCTGCGAGGCGACCGCGAACTCGTCCTGCTGCTGCCGTGTGATCTGCCACTGTCGCGCTACGTTCTCGGCGGTATTGCCCATGTGGTAGCCGTTGAAGGCGTCCCACAGGCCATCCTTGATCATTGTGTCGATCATCTCGAAGTTGCCCATTTTCACGCCGTTGCGAAGATGCGCGCAATGGGGCGCCACGCTCATGGATTCCTGACCGCCGGCAACTACGATCTCGGAATCGCCATTGAGAATCCCCTGATAGCCAAGCGCAACCGACCGCAGTCCCGAACCGCACAGTTGATTGACCCCCCAGGCTGGCACTTCGACCGGTATGCCGGCCGCGATGGAGGCTTGGCGAGCCGGATTTTGGCCCTGTCCTGCGGTAAGGATCTGCCCCAGGATAACTTCCGACACCTGCGGTGCGTTGACGCCCGCAAGCTCGAGCGCCGCCTTGATCGCAGTCTTGCCTAGTTCATGGGCGGGGAGCGAAGCGAAAGCGCCGTTGAATGCGCCGACCGGCGTGCGCGTCGCACTGACGATAACGATGTCGTCTTTCATGGCAGGTTTCCCTCCGAGCTTGGAAATCAGGTCACGCGGTTCGGCGTGGGCTCAAGATCTGACATATGTCATAAGGACGCGGGTCGCCACCGGCAAGGCGCAAGGCGGCCCGTGGCCATGCAGCGACCAACGTTGGCGTGCCCGTACCACAAAACGGTAGCCGCGCGCGGAGAAAGCGCCTATTTTGGCAATAAGCCTGTCCTCCGCAGAAGCTCATGTCGGAAAGCACAACCACCACGAAGGCCGCAGAGCCGGTAGAGATCAAGAAATACGCCAACCGGCGTCTCTACAACACCGGCACCAGTGCCTATGTCACGCTCGAAGATCTTGCCGCCATGGTCAAGAATGGCGAAGATTTCGTGGTCCATGACGCCAAAAGCGGCGAAGATATTACCCGCTCGGTGCTGACACAGATCATCTTCGAGCAGGAAAACAAGCAAGGCCAGAACCTCCTGCCGATCACGTTCCTGCGGCAGCTCATTCGTTTCTATGGCGACAGCATGCAGATGCTGGTTCCTCGCTATCTAGAGGTCTCGATCGACTCGTTTACCCGCGAGCAGGAGAAATTCCGGCAGCAGATGGCGCAGGCGTTCGGGGTGGGGGCGTTTACGTCGCTTGAGGAGCAGGCGCGGCGGAACATGGAAATATTCGAGCGCGCGTTTGCCATGTTTGCTCCATTTGCGCGGCGCGAAGGGTCTGGCGGTGTGGGTGACTTGGACAGGTCTTCCGCCAAGTCCGGCGATATCGATGATCTCAAGCGGCAGCTCGAGGAGATGCAGAAAAAGGTCGATCGCCTGACGGAAAAGGACAAACCGGGGGGCCAGGGCTAGGCCGGTGCAGGACGCCAGCGTTTCGGCTCTCCGCTACGGTGGAGATGGGGACAGCCGAAATAAAATAGAGCCCGCACGTTTTTTTAAGATTTCGCGTCGGCGACGGAAGAAGGACTTCGGCTAAATCGCTTGCGCCAAGCCTTTGGTCCACGGGCGATCCGTCGAAGCGAGGCCGACGAGTGCGCCTTGCAAAAAATCGCAACCCCACGCTTCCAGCGTCCGCGCGGACTGCTCGCTCTGCACCCATTCGGCGACGGTCGTCAGTTTGAGGCGCTTGGCGAGCTCGATAAGGGTGCGCACGAAGGCGCGATCGTCGTCTGAGCGCGAGAGGTCCTGCACGTAGGCGCCGTCGATCTTGACGATATCGACACCGAGCTTGCGCAGGTTCCGGAACGACGTATAGCCGGCGCCAAAATCGTCAATGGCGATGCGGCAGCCGAGGTCCTTGACCCGCGCCACGAAGCCGCGCGTTTCATCGACGTCCTGGATTGCCGCGCTCTCGGTGATCTCGACGATCAGACGTTGCGCCACGCCGCTGCGGGAACGCAGAAGAGATACAAGCCCAGCCCACCAGTCCGGATCGATAGTGGACGCCGGTGAGACGTTGAGGCTTGCCCGCAAGGCTGGCGCGCCGCTCAGCTCCCCGACGACAAGCTCGAGCACGCGGTAATCGAGCAGGCGTACCAGACCGAGCCGTTCGGCAATCGGTACGATCTCGCTGGCGGCGATAAGGCTGCCGTCGCTGCGGCGTATTCGCATGAGGCATTCATAGAATGCAGGCCGGCGATCCGTTGCGGTCACTACCGGCTCGTAGGCCAGAAAAATGCGCCGCTCGTTGAGTGCCGCCACGACCTCGTCGGTGACGCGCACGTTCTCTCGGCGCAATTCCTCGCGCTCAATACTGGGTCGATGCGCGAGGAACGAGCCGCGGCGGGTGCGCTTGGCGGTGTCGAGCGTATCCTGCGCGCGGGCGAGGACCTCGCTCACGCTTCTGGCATGCCGCGGCGCGGTGACCCCGCCGATGGTCGCAGTCACCGCGATCGGTCCGATGCCGGTCGTCACCATGTCGGTGCGGACCGCCTGGAGCAGCCGCTCCGCGGCGATCGCCATGTCGTCCGGAGTACAGTCGCGCAAGACCAGGCCGAACTTGTTGCCGGAATAGCGGCCCAATGAGTCCTTGCCGCGCATGCGGCTTCGCAGGCGTTTAGCGACCTCGGCTATGACCTGATCGGCGACATCGAAGCCGTATGAGTGGTTGATGCCTCCGAGGTTGTCGATGGCGACCAGAAGGAAGCCGCATGAGGAGCGAAAACGGATCGCATCCTCCAGGGTATCTTCGAGAATTGCGGTCAGATGATGCCGGTTCAGCTCGCCGGTGAGGCCATCGTAGCGGGCAAGATAGTTGAGGCGACATTCCTGCTCGTGACGCTCATTGATGACGCGCACGACTCCCTGCGCGCGGGCCGGCCTGCCGTCATGGCCGACAAACCAGCGGCCGGTGTCCTCCAGCCACAGCCCGGCTTGTGAACCAGGTGTCGGACGAATGCCGTATTGGATTTGGTAGGCAACGCCGTTTCCTTCGTCACGTTTGCCGGATTGCATCACGGCGTCGAACCGCGCCTGCCCGTTCTCGGCCTCGATCAATTGCGCGTAGCGGCGCCCGGTCGAGACCGCCGCAATGTCGGGGACCTGCAACACGGCGGCGGCGTTCCCGCTCCATACCAGAGCGTCGCCATCGATACGCCAGTCGTAGGCCGCTTCGCCGATTGAAGCGAGAATCTGGTTGGCGTCGAGCACGCCGGGATGCGCTGCCGAGGCGGTCGCCTCGACCTTGGCGTCACGTGGCAGCTCGCTGCTGCGAGCTTGCTGCAAGTCTTGCGGACCGTCGTGGATCACGGTCGCCTCGCTAGTGTGGCGTTCAGAAGTCCGCATCATTCCTGCCGCGACCTCGTCATGCGGAGTTCTGAACCAAAGCCACACGAGATCAATAAGCTGCTAGTGTCCTTCGATTCCGAAGTTCGCAAACGAGGGTGCCGCATAATGATGCGAACTTCGGAAGCGGGACACTAGAACTCAGGGGCGAATTGTGAGTTTGCAGCCGACGTCGTGCGCCAGTTTCATCTTCCGTCCCACCGTATCTGCAGACCCTAAAGAATTCGAAAAATACCGCGCTTGCCGTCGTCAAAAGGCGGGTGTCCAGGGCGCGGCATGCCGCTTGCTGTTTCCTGGCTTGAGTGCCGGTGTTGTCCCGGATTGACACAAGAGTGGCGGCTATGTCGACGAACAGGGCGCTCCTTCCAGTGCGACCGGTAGCGCAAACGGTTCGATCCGGCCGCACAGATTTCGCCGCCAAGGCCAATTTCATCACCCATCTGCTCGCCACGGCCATGCGCGCGCCGCAAACGCGCGCACGCCGCCGCGCCGAGCCGGAGCAAGCGCTTTCTACCTATCGGACAGTCGCCCGAGGGCAGGTTGAACTCGGCCGCGCTTTCTCGCAGTCGCTTTAGCGGCCCGCGCGACGGGCGGGCGAGGCACGATCGTCCGGCATTTCATGCGGCCCCCCGCTTCGGGTTGCGTCTCACACGAGCGAGAGCAAAGGATATTTACGTTTTGACCGGAACCCACCGCGGTCGGAGAAAATGCCGCCTATGCTTCTGATTTTTTCTTGAGGACCTGCCGTCCCCGATACATCCCGGTCTTCAGATCGATGTGATGAGGACGGCGCAACTCGCCGGAATCCTTGTCCTCGATATAAGTGGGCGCCTTGAGCGCGTCCGCCGACCGGCGCATGCCGCGTTTGGACGGAGATATTTTTCTTTTCGGCACGGCCATGACGGCGCACTCCTTGTGTTCTGGGCTGCCTCGAAACCAGCGCTTATAGTCGAACGATGACGGCCTCGCTAGTGGCGGATTGCGGCGTTCGTTCACCGGCGCAGCATGGCGCGATGCGAACTTCGGGGTCAAAGCAGCACTGGCAACTGTATGATTCTGGTGCGACTTTCGGATCTAAAGGCCCTCTCCCGGATTGCCACACGAAGACAAGGGCACCCCGCTAAGTCTGCCGCGCTAGCGGGTGGAAATGCACGCTGCGAGTGTCCTGTGGGCGGCAGCGCGCCGCTCGTAAAGCGCAGCCAGCCGCCGCACCAGTAAGCTTGGGCTGCGTGCGCTGCGCTCGTAGGGGTTGGGCAGGATGGCGGTGAGTTCCGCAGCCTGGTAGGGGTTGAGCCTGCGCGCCGGGATGCCGAAGGCCCAGCGCCCACCGGCCTCCACGCCGAACTCCCCGTTTGGCCCCCACTCGGCAATATTGAGATAGATTTCCAGAATACGGCGCTTCGGCAACACCAGAGTCAGCCATACGGCCAGGGGAATTTCCATTACCTTGCGCACGACACTGTGTCCCGGCCACAGAAACAGATTCTTGGCAACCTGCTGGGTGATGGTCGATGCCCCGCGCGACTCGGCGAGGTCATCGTCCGACTGCTGCAATGCCTCGCGAATGGCGCCGAGATCGATCCCGTGATTGTGACAGAAGGTGGCGTCTTCGGCGAGGATCACGGTGGGTGGCAGGATCGGCGAAATGCGATCAAGAGGCACCACAATCCGCTCCACCCGCTGCCCAGTCATCCAGCGCCAGAGCATCAGGGTCGAAACCGGGTTGACGACCCGGTAAAGCGGCGCAATCGCGTAGGGCGCAAGAGCAAGGACAAGCGCGATGGCGACGGACAATGCAGCCAATCGCCGAAGGCCAAAGCCCGTCGAGCGGGTTCCGCTTCGGTGGGCGCGCGGCACTCGTTCCCCCTGCACGCGGTCTTTTTGCACAGCGAAAACCATGGCTATCGCTATCTACCGGCCACTTGCGGCGAAAGCGTGCGCCTGCGTTCGTGCGATGTCGGCTATTTCTCGACAGTTGCGGACGAGTGCTACGCATAACCGGAGCGGGCTGCCGTGCGTAACCCGGCTCGCAGAGGCAATGGTGCAGCCTCGTTCAGCGCGGTAATGCGATGGTCGGTGATGCAGGGCAACGGTCCGCCACCTCGATCCTCACTTTATCCCCAGTCGCGACGGGGCGGAAAAGAAGGTCAGGACCGTTTCCGCGATCTGAGCATGAGAAGAACGAATATCAGCTTGTAAATCGTTTGCATGGCAAATTGTGCCAATCAATGCAGATTTCCCTGTCGGACTAACGCGTTGCACGTCCGGCAGTTCCCGCTCGCTGGTTGCGGGGTTTCCCGGGAAAAGATGTTTCGGTATGCGATAAGTCCTTTTGGCAGTTGCCGGCTACGGGGAGATCTTGCGTGCTCTACAATGAAAATCTGACGACCGAGCGCCCGACCTTCGTCACCCACCTGGAATGCGGCGCTACTGGCGAACGCCATGCGGCTGACGTGCCGCACAATCTGTCACGCGCCGGCAAGCCGCTGTTGGTCCGCTATGATCTCGATGGCGTGCGAAGGACGTTGACCAAAGAGAAGCTTGCCCTCCGGCCACCTGATCTTTGGCGTTATCGCGAGTTGCTGCCGGTGCGCCGCGTGCGGGACATCGTCAGCCTGGGTGAGGCGATGACGCCGTTGCTGTCGTTGCCGAAAATGTCCTCAAAACTCGGTGGCGGCGAAATCCTGGTGAAGGACGAAGGCCGCTTGCCAACCGGCTCGTTCAAGGCGCGCGGGCTCGTTATGGCGGTGTCGATGGCCAAGGCGTTCGGCATCAAGCACATGGCAATGCCGACCAATGGCAACGCCGGTGCAGCTCTTGCGGCTTACGCGAGCCGCGCCGGCATCAAAACGACGATTTTCTGTCCAGAAGACACGCCCGAGGTCAACGTCAGCGAGATCGGCCTGCAGGGCGCCAAAGTCTATCGGGTGAACGGGTTGATCGATGACTGCGGCAAGATCGTCGCCGAAGGCAAGGAAAGGGTCGGCTGGTTTGACACCTCGACGCTCAAGGAGCCGTACCGCATCGAAGGCAAGAAGACGATGGGTCTGGAACTCGTCGAGCAGCTTGGATGGAATGTGCCCGACGTGATCTTCTATCCGACCGGCGGGGGCACCGGGCTGATCGGCATGTGGAAGGCGTTCGCCGAACTGGAAGCGATCGGGTTCATCGGCAGCAAGCGCCCGCGCATGGTCGCAGTGCAGGCGTCCGGTTGTGCGCCGATGGTGCGCGCCTACGACGAGGGTGTCGAGCACGCGGTGCGCTGGGAGGATTCCCACACCATTGCTGCCGGCATCCGGGTGCCGCAGGCGATCGGCGACTTTTTGATTCTGCGGGCGGTGCGCGAGAGTGGCGGCTTCGCCATCGCGGTGTCGGATGAGGCGATAGCCGCCGGCCTGGAGGAGGTTGCCCGTGAGGAAGGCTTCCTGATGTGCCCGGAGGGCGCTGCAACCTACGCCGCCTACAAGCTGAGCCTCGCCGATGGTCGCGTTTCGCACGCCGAACGCGTGGTGTTGTTCAACTGCGCTACCGGACTGAAATATCCGCTGCCGCCTATTCGCCGCACGCTCGATCGGCACAAGCCAATCGACTATGCGGCGCTGTGAACGCTGTCGCCGGCGAAGCGGAGCGATGCAGCTCCAACGCGCCGCCCGGATTGCCCGGTTGCTCCGTTCTGCGCAAAGACGAAGAGCAGGGAGAAAAAATGAAAACGCTTGTTAGGGTCGCGCTGGCGCTGGCGCTGTCGTTCGCATTTTTCGTCGCGGCAGCGGCTGATGATTATCCGTCGCGGCCGATAACAATGATCGTGCCGTTCGCCGCCGGCGGCCCGACCGACGTCGTCGGACGATTGCTGGCGCAGTACATGAGCCAGACGCTTGGACAGAACGTCATCGTCGAGGATGTCACAGGCGCCGCTGGCACGATCGGAGTCGGCCGCGCCGCGGCCGCGCCGCCTGATGGATATACGCTGAGCCTCGGCCATTGGAGCACGCACGTCATCAACGGCGCCATTTACAAGTTGTCATACGATCTGCTGCGCGACTTCGCACCCGTCACCCTGCTGCCCAGCAATCCGATGTTGATCGTCAGCCGCAATTCGCTGCCGGCGAAGAACCTCAAAGAACTCGTTGCCTGGGTCAAGGACCACCCGCATGCCACGATGGGAACGGCGGGCGTCGGCTCCGGTTCGCACATAGCCGGCGTCTATTTCGAGAAATTCACCGGCACGCACGTTCAGTTCGTCCCGTATCGCGGTACCGACCCGGCACTGATTGATCTGATGGCCGGGCGGATCGACGTTATGTTCGACCAGGTGTCAGAAGCGAGCCCGAAGCTCCAGGACGGCCGCATCAAGGCCTACGCGGTAACAGCCAAGACGCGGTTACCATCGCTGCCCCAAATACCGACCGTCGACGAAGCGGGACTGCCCGGCCTCTATATCAATATCTGGTACGGCTTGTGGGTACCGAAGGCGACGCCGGCCGGCATCATCGCCAAGCTCAATCATGCGGCGGTGACCGCCATGGCCAACCCCGCGGTACAGAAACGCTTTGCCGAACTCGGACTGGACATGCCGCCGCGCGATCAGCAGACGCCGCAGGCGCTCGGTGCCCTGCAAAAGGCCGAAATCCAGAAGTGGTGGCCGATCGTCAAGGCGGCCGGCATCAAGGCACAATGACTGTCAGCCGACCAGGCGCGTTTTGCCGGTTTTCAATTCGGACACGCCGACGCGAATGCGGTCTTTTCGTCATCGGCCGCTTTGAGAATCGGCGTCACATTCCTCGCGGACTACGTCCGCGCGCACCCGACGGTTCGCGTCGAAAAGTTGCGCGAGGAGAAGCTAAAAGAAGCCTAAAGACTCGCAGCCGGTGCCGGCCTGGAAGCTTTGTTTGTGGCGGCGATTGGCGATGTCAATGACGTGCACCGAGCCGTCGCCCTGACAGGCGACAAACAGCTCGCCGGCCCGGAATGCCATGTCCATCGGCTGACTGCCGACCTTGATCGCGGTCTGCTCGCGAAAGGTCGGATCGATCAGGCTCACGGTGTCGCTGTGGACGCTGGTCACGGCAAGCAGGCTGTTGTCCGGCGCGTAGCGGGCGATTTGTGCCGGCTTCGGTACATCCTTGAGTACGACTTCGTCACGGACCTTCCCGGCTTCGGTATCGATGAGAAATAGTGTCGGTTGCGCATCATCGACTGCAACGACGGTGCGGCCGTCGGCCGAAATGGCAATGCCGGCAAGCGGGCGCGGCGTCTTGATCTTGCCGAGCAATTTGCGGCTCGGCAGATCGATGACTGAAACCGTGCCGTCTTCCTCGTTCTCGGTATAAAGCCGCCGTCCGTCGGGCGAGATGATCAGCCGATGGCCGTTGGTCGAGCCGGAATCGATCGCCTCCACCACCTTGTTTCGGGCACGATCGATGACCGCCACCACTGCGCTGTTCTCGCAGGTAATATAGATGAAGCCGTCCGGGCCGAGCTTGAGCGTGTGCGGCGCGATATAGGGTAGGAGATCGATCGTGGCGACGAGGGTTCGCTGGCGCAGATCGAACACGCAGAGCAGATGCTGCGGATTGGGATTGCGGCCGTGGATGCCGTCGCCGTAGATCGGCACATAGGCCATTGCGGTTTCCGGCACGATGAGCAACTCGTGCACGGTCTTGGGAAAGCCGTCGATTGCCACTTCGGTCTCGTAGGTGGCGGGATTGAGAAACAGTACTTTGGCGCCCATCTTGTCGACCGCGATCATACCGTGTTCTACGTTGGCCATCGTCATGTCCCTGTAGTTGCCGCAACCGCATGAGCGTAGCGAGGTGGGGGGCGTCGCCGCAAGTCCAGATGGAATGCCGTTTGCTCACCCGAGCGGCAATCGCGTAGCGGTCATGCGCCTCGGACTTCCGGCCTGCACCTGCGGCATGTCCCGGACTAACCGGAATAATGAGGGGAGGAGCGATCCATGAACGCCGTCGCGTCGCGCAATATCAACTTCATCAGCCACACCGATCAGGGCAACCGGGGCGACGGCGTTCAGGTCATGGTCAACAAAGGCCACGCCTATATAGGCCATGGCTTCTCGAACGGCATTAGCGTTATCGACGTGCGCGATCTGAAAAACCCGAAACCAGTCAATTTCCTGCCCTGCCCGTCGAACACCCGTGCCCATCATCTGCAGGCACACGGCGATCTCTTGCTGGCGGTGAACGGACCGAGCGTATGGACAATGCAGGTGAGCCAGGAGGCCTATTTTTCCGGAAGCTCGGGCGAGCAACTCAAGGGCCAGCAATTTACCGGCGGGCTGCGCGTCTACGATCTGTCGAAGCCGCAAACGCCGCGTGAGATCGCGTTCCTTCCGCTTGGCGGATTGGGCCCGCATCGCATCTGGTATGTAGGCGGCCGTTACGCTTATGTTTCCGTGCACCTGCCGGAATTTTCCGATCATGTTCTGGTCATCATCGACATGGCGGATCCGGCCAGGCCGCAAGTGGCGGGAAAATTCTGGCTGCCGGGAATGTGGACGGCCGGCGGCGAGACTCCGACGTGGCCGAAAGGCAAGCGCTATGCGCTGCACCACGCGCTTGTCGCGGGCAATCTCGCCTACAGCGCATGGCGCGACGGCGGCTTGGCCGTCGTCGACGTCAGCGATCCCGCACGGCCCACGCTTGTGTCCCACCGTAATTGGGACCCGCCGTTCGGCGGCGGCACCCATTCGCCGCTGCCGCTGCCGGACCGCGATCTGCTGGTCGTGGCCGACGAGGCCAATTTTGCCGATTGCAGTCTCGGCCTGCGCTATGTGTGGATCTTCGATGTCCGGGTGCCGGCCAACCCGATCAGCATCTCCACGTTTCCGGTTCCGGACGAGGCCGACTATTGCAAGAAAGGCGGCAACTTCGGTCCTCATAATCTTTGGGAGAATCGTCCCGGCGCGTTCCAGAGCTCTCGGTTGATTTTTGCCACCATGCATAATGCCGGCGTGCGCGTCTACGACATCGCCAATCCATTTCATCCGCGCGAGGTTGGATATTTTGTGCCGCGCGACCCCGAACGCATGTTTGATCCACGTCCGAACCGGCCACGCGTGATCCAATCGTGCGACTGCTTCGTCGATGCGAACGGTGTCATGTATCTGACGGATTCCAACGCCGGCCTTAGTATTCTGCAATTCAAGGGCGATTGAGCGCCTCGGTAGCGCGAGCGGCGCATGCGTCCAGGCGCCAAACCTGCATTGACAGTAAGCGCGCATCCTCTCACACTGGCGTTCTGCCAAGAACCGCAGCAAGCGGTCGTGGGGGGTTAGCAAGGGGAGGGGACGATGGCGACAGTCACGGCGCAATCTTCGGCCGGCGCGCAGACCATAGAAAGTTTCGTCAGCGCGGCCCTGGATGAAGCGAAGATTACGCCGCTTCATATCAAGGTTATCTCTCTCATCGCTGCCGGCTATTTCTTCGACGTCATCGATTACATCGTTCAGGGCTCGCTGTTCCCGGACATGATCAAGGCCGGCTTCACCGGCAAGGCAGGCGCCGCCGCCATCGTCAGCGCCACCACCATCGGCATGTTTATCGGCACCATCGCCCAAGGGGAGTTCACCGACCGGTTCGGCCGACGCTTCGTCTACCAGTTCAATCTTCTGGTGTTCGGCATCTTCACCATTCTCGGCGCGTTTGCGCCGAACATCACCATCCTGGTGGCATGCCGCTTCATTGCCGGCCTCGGGCTTGGCTCGGAACAGCCGTTGTGCTTCGCCTATGCGGGCGAGTATTCGCCCAAGGCGATCCGCGGCCGCATTCTGGCGATCATCCATTTCGTCGGCGGCGCCTGCGTCTGGCCGATTTCGACGTTGTTCGTGCTCGCCTTTCGTGACCAGATCGGTTGGCAGGGGGTGTGGATCTGCTTCGGCGCCGGCGCGCTGATCGTCTGGGTTCTGCGCTTCACACTGCCGGAATCGCCGCGTTACTTGTCGACGCACGGCCGCGGCGAGGAGGCGCTCGAAGTACTCGGGCGGCTCGGCATTCCTCGACCCACGCAGCCGCTGACGACAGACGCCGCCAGCGACAGCAAGAGCGATCCGTTCGGCGTGGTGTTCAGGCAGTTCCCGGTTCGCGTCATCGCCGGGATGATCTGCTTCTCGGCATTCTTCGGTGTCGCCATAGGACTTGGCGGCTGGCTGCCGAGCATCATGGTCGGCAAGGGCTTCACCATCACGAAGTCGCTTACCTATACCCTGGCGATGAACTTCGCGGTGCCGTGCGCCAGCATCTGCATGATGTACACGCTCGACAAATACGGCCGGAAAATCACTTCGATCCTGGCCTTCGTCGGTGCCGGGATCATGGCCATCGTCTTCGCCAATGCCGGCAGCGACATCGCGCTGTTGATTGCAGGCTTCATCATGATCTTCTTCGTTCAGGTTGCCGGCAACGCGATGCAGATTTTCGCGTCCGAGGTGTTCCCGACCAACGCGCGGGCGTCCGGTTTTGGCTGGGCCGCCGGCGTCGGCCGGCTGGCCACCGCAGGCATCTTTCCGGCCATTCTGTGGGTGCAGAATGGGTGGGGCCTCACTACAGTCTTTGTCTGTCTGGCGATCGTGCTGGTGATTGCGGCGGTGGCCGTTATTTTCCTCGGTCCGGAAGCGCGGCAGAAGGGCCTCGACGACATCGCGCCCCCGACGGGCTGAAACCGATGGAGCGCGGCGGAACGCCGATCCGCCGCGCCGACCACCTGGGAGCCCTGGCGGCCGTTGGCGCGTCTTGCTCAGCGCCACCGCCGTTGCAGCCAGAGCCACTGCCCGGGGTGTTCGCGCACCCACTCCTCGATCGTCGAAGTGATCTGTTGCATTGCGCGTCGGATATCGACCTTGCCGTCGGCCCCGCGCGGCATCTGCAGTTCCTCGGTGAATCGCAGTTCAATCCGGTTGTCGGGGAGGCGTATGGTTCGAAAGCCGCGAACAGGGCATTCGAACAACTGTGCGAATCGGGCGGGCATTGGGTTGGCCTTGCAGGCTCGCCCGAAAAAGGTCACGTCCACGCCATTGGCAAAATGTTGATCGGCAAACAGGGTCAGGTGCAATCCCTGCTTCATGGCTTCTCTGAGTTTCCAAGCTGAGTCACGCCCGGACAGCACCAGGCGTCCCATGGTCCTTTTCCGCATCGTCACGAGTTGCTCGGATATCGGACCAAAATTCACTGGGTTGTAGACGATCACCAAATTGAGCCCATTTTGCTCCGCCCAAATGGCGCCGACTTCATAGCTTGCGAGGTGTGAGGTAAACAAAACCGCCGGTTTGTTGTCGTCGCGTATGCCTGCAAGTGTCTCCAGTGTTTCCGCGGCAACGATGACGCGGCCGCGGTTCGGGTTGGCAGGATCGAGTAGGCGATCGAGGTTGACGTATTCGACCGCGAGGCGGCCGATATTCTCCCACATGGCGGCAAGGATCTGCGCAATCTCGGCTGCGGACTTTTCCGGATAAGCGGCCGTCAAATTGGCGCGCGCGGTACGATGGCCGCGCAGCCACGGTCCGATACGGCGCAGCGCCCACGCGGTGAAATTGGCTGCACGATCAAAATCAATGCATCGTACCAATTTGAAAAACAACAGTCCGATGCTGTAGGTCGCGCGATCGACAGCATTGGCCAACCGGTATGATCGGCGCAGGCTACTGAGCGATTTCACATCGGGGCTTGCAGCGGCGACTCGTCGTCTCAGTTCGTCCACCAGTGATATGCAGGTGGACGACCTGTTTTCGACCTGACGCAAACCCGTTCGATGGATCGAATTGAGAACGATCTTTTTGCCGTCGCGGCAGCGCAGCACGTAATCGAAGCGCCGCGGCAGGTCTGCCGACAGCCGACCCCAGACTTTGGCTTTATATTCGTGAATTTCGACAATATCGTCGTATGGAATGAGATGCGTAGACCTTGCGTCGCGCCATTCCAAACCGTCGGGGTTGAGCCGGTAGGTTCGCTCGGACCAAAGGAAATTGCGCCGGAAGGAATGCTCGTGCTCGCGCTTCAGCAAAGTAGACGTTGCGTCATTCATCGCCGGAATTATATAAACCGGACGGCCGCGAGGCAATTTGTACGATCCTTGCGAATGGGAACGGTTCCGTCATTATCCGCGCCAGTAGCGATCTTCCCAGCTTCGCGACAGGCGCATTGCCGACAGGATCAGGCCGGCCATCGAATAAGTCTGCGGAAAATTGCCCCACAGCGTGCCGGTTTGCGGGTCCACGTCCTCGGATAAAAGACCGAAGCGATTGCGGTGCTGCAACGCGTCGATAAACAGGTCGCGCGCGGCCTCGCGGCGGCCGAGGGACCACAGCGCGTCGATCAGCCAGAAGCGGCAAATCAGGAACGCGGTCACCGGCAGGCCGAAATCGTCGGCATTGGCGTAGCGCATGACGTGCTTTTCGCGCATCAGCTCGCGCTCCATGGCAGCCACCGTCGAGGTGAAGCGCGGATCGTCCACCTCGACGACGCCGAGGTCGGCGAGCAGAAGCGCGCTGGCGTCGAGGTCGTCCGAATCGAACGCCGCGGTAAAGGCTCCGCGCTTCTGGTTCCATGCGCGCTCGACGAGTTCGGCGTGGATCGGCTCGGCAATCGCGTTCCAGTGTTTGGCGCGCGCGTCGAGCCCGAGTCGTGCCGCGATAGCTGCGAGCCGCTGGCACCCGGCCCAGCACATTGCCACGGAATGGGTGTGCACGCGTTGACGCCCCCGATACTCCCAGATGCCGGCATCGGGCTCGAAGGCCGTCTTGGCGGCCCGATTGCCGAGCGTTTCCAGAAGATGAAAGAGTCCCTCATCGCCCGGCCGCGGCAGCCTGCGGTCGAAGAACAACGGCATAGCAGCGAGGATGACGCTGCCATAGGTGTCGTTCTGCACCTGATTGACGGCGGCGTTGCCGATGCGGACCGGTCCGTCGGCGCGGTAGCCGGCGAGGTCGGGAGCTCCGCGCTCCTGGATCGAGGCCGACGGCACCACGCTGTACAACGGACGCAATTCCTGATCAGGCTTCGACACAATGGACAGCGTGAACGAGATGAACTCCTCCATGGTCCGCGTGGCGCCGATGCGGTTGAGCGCCTGGACGACGAAATAGGCGTCGCGCAGCCAGCAATAGCGATAATCCCAGGTGCGCCCGGACGATGGCGCTTCCGGAATCGACGTCGTGTGGGCGGCCACGACGCCGCCGGTTTCGTCGAAGTTGGAGAGCTTCAGCGTAATCGCGGCGCGAATGATGGCTTCCTGCCAGTCGATCGAGATCGACAGCCGGCGCACCCATTCCATCCAATAATCATGCGTTCGCTCGACGAAATCGCGGCAGGTTTTGTGCAGGTCCCCGGTGAAAGGCTCATCCGGACCGAACACCATGTGGAGCGGACGTGTGAGAACGAACGGCGCTTCGCTGTCGATCAGCGACAACGGCGCGTCCGTCGTCAAGCGGATTACCGTGGAGTCATTGGAATAGCGAATATGATTGCTGCCGAGCGATCGGTGCGGAAGCACTTTTCCGTATTCGCATGTCGGCCGCATGCGAATCGTGATGCGCGGCAGGCCGGCGATCGGTTCGACGATGCGATAGAGTTGCGGCGGCCGGAACACGCGTTCGTATTGGCGGAAGCGGGGGGCGAAGTCGGTGATCCGCAGCTTGCCGCCGTTGCGGTCGGTCAGCACGGTCGTGACGATCGCGGTATTGCGCATGTATTCGGAACTGAAATCCACCATATCGTCGAGCACAATGTCGGAGAACCCTTTCTCCTCGTGCCCGGCTACCAGGCGGCAGAAGATCGGGTCGCCGTCAAAGCGCGGGTAGCACCACCAGACGATGCGCGAAGATGGATCGACCAAAGCGGCCGTTCTACCATTCCCGATGATCGCGAGATCCAGTCCGTGATCGATCATCCGCTCGCGCCCAAGCTCTCGGATGCAATGCGGGCAAGCCATGCACGCACCATTGCCGGCGTTTCGAAGTGGCCATCGACGACGGCATTGATTCCACCGACCGAGTAGGCCTGCCCGGCGAACTCGGAGATCATACCGAATACTGGGAGATCGGTCGTATCGTCACCCACAAAGATCGGACGGCGGCCCGCAAATGGCGGATGTTGCATCAGTCCGCGAACCGCATTGCCCTTGTTGATCCCGACCGGTTTGACGTCGACGACGAGTTTTCCCGGCAAAATCTCTACGGCTTCCTGGGCGTCGCCGGCGCAGATCTTGCTGACTGCGGCCAAGATCATCGGTCCTTTTTCGGGAGCAAGTCGGTAGTGCAGGGCGAGCGAATAGGTCTTGTCTTCAATCAGGATGCCCGGTTCGAGTTGTTCGGCAACCGTCGCGAGCTTGCGCTTGAGGGCCGCGCTGAGCGGCCGCGCCCGCGGTTGCACGTCGGCGCTGCCGCGTACGCGCATCTCCGCGCCGTGCACGCCGATTGCGGCAAACCGCAAGGGAGAAAAAATGAGGTCTATGTCGTCGATCGGGCGGCCGCTCACCAGCGCCAGGGCGCCGCCAGTCGCCTCGGCAAGCCGTACCAGCGTCCGACGCAAATCGTTCGGGACCTGAACCTCTCGCGGCGAGGGAGCAATATCAAGGATGCTGCCGTCGATATCCAGCAGGATTGCGCGATCCCTGAGATCGGCAACGGGGAGCGGCGGGGCAATATCTACTGTATCCATGGCGCGGTCGGAAGTCTGCAGTCCCATTTGCACGTGCGTCGCCACTCCCTCAATCGATCAATGCCAACGGCCGGCTCACGGTCTCGAGCGGCTTGCGTTCCGCGGCAACGCCCCATACCGCCTCGACCGCCGCGGCACCCACCATCATCGCTGCTCCGATCCAATAGCCGACGGCGATGCCGCTGCGGGCGCCGGCATTGATCAGCATCCCGAACAGCAACGGACCAGCCACGCCGCCCAGCGCGGTACCGATGGCGTAAAAGAACGCGATGGCGAGCGCCCGCAGTTCGAGCGGAAAAATCTCACTTATCGTCAAATACGCCGAGCTTGCGGCGGCCGAAGCAAAAAAGAACACGATCATCCACGCCATCGTGAGCTGTGGTGCCGACAGCAGATTCATTCTGAACAGATAGGCGACGATCGCGAGCAGCACTGCCGACAAGGCGTAGGTTGAAGCGATCATGGTTTTGCGGCCGATCGTGTCGAACAGTCGCCCCAGCAGCAGCGGCCCGAGCACGTTCCCGGCTGCGAACGGCAGGATATACCAGCCGACGTGTTCGGGGCGCGTACCGTAGAAGTCGGTCAGGACCAATGCATAGGTAAAGAATATTGCATTATAGAAGAAAGCTTGGGCCGCCATGAGGCTCAGACCCACCAGGGTGCGCCGGCGATGGGTCGCGAACAGGGTGCGCGCCACTTCGCGCAGCGGCGTGTGATCGCGCATGCGTAGCCGCATCCACGGGCCTTCGCCAGCTCCTTCTGTGACGGCACGAGGGGATATCAATCGGGCGAATTGCGCCTCAATGCCCCGCACAACCTGTTCCGCCGTTTGCGCAAAACCGTGCGTGACCAGCCAGCGCGGGCTTTCGGGAATCCACAACCTGATGATCACGATAATAAGTCCAATTGTGGCACCGATCAGGAACGCAAGCCGCCACCCCAGCTCCGGGTCGATGAATGCGGGGTTGAGCAAGACGATCGATGCGCCGGCGCCCATTGCGGCGCCGAGCCAAAAGCTGCCGTTGATTGCAAGATCGGTCCAGCCCCGCAGTCTGGCCGGGATAAGCTCCTGGATTGTCGAATTGATGGCAGTGTATTCGCCACCAATGCCGGCTCCGGTGAGGAAGCGGAACAGGACGAAACTCCAAGCATTCCAGGACAGTCCCGTGGCCGCGGTGGCGAAAAGATAGATCGCCAGCGTGATCGAAAAAAGCTTTTTGCGCCCCAGGCGGTCGGTCAACCAGCCGAACAGGAAGGCACCGAAGACCGCTCCGGATAGATACGCGCTGCCGGCAAGACCGATCTGCGCATTGCTCAAACCCAGCCCCGAACGCGCCATCAATTCGCCGGACAGCGAACCGGCGAGCGTGACTTCCAATCCGTCGAGAATCCAGGTGACGCCAAGCCCAACGATGACCAGGAGATGGAAGTGGCCGAACGGCAACGCATCGAGACGACTTGGGATGTCGGTTTCAACGATCGCGGTCGAGCGCCGGCCGGCGATGCCGGCACTTTGGCGGGGCGGGCTCGAGTGCGGGCAGGGAACCGGCCGGGCCGAATCGATGTCGCTCGCTGCCTGGGGTGAGTATTGAGCCATCACCGGTTGCCCCCAAGCGCGGTCTTAATATCGCCGCTAACGTCTTTGCGCGATGAAGAGTTCCAGACAGTTCCCGGCGCCGGTCACCGCGGTTGGGCGCATGCGGTTGGGGGCATATTGAGGTAAACGCGCGCCGGCAACGACACGTTGTTTGAACATGCCGCGGCCGGTGCGGTTCCATGATAAGCCTCGGCCAGATCCGTGGTCGGTGATCCTTGATCGATAGATACGTCAACCGATT
>JASHOR010000138.1 GCA_030041005.1 Xanthobacteraceae bacterium | reverse complement strand
GATTGTCGGGAAAGCCCGTGTAATTGACCCAGGCGACCCGCGCGTCAAAGCGCAGGAATTCGGCGACGCGGCGCGCGTTCTCGACGTGTCGCTCGACGCGCAGCGCCACCGTCTCGATGCCTTGCAGCAGCAGGAACGCCGCCAGCGGCGAGATCACCGCACCGGTGGTTCGTTGCTGCACGCTGCGGCAGCGCGCGATGTAGGCACCCTCGCCGAAATGCTCGGTATAGATCATGCCGTGATAGGACGCGTCGGGCTCGCTGAACCTGGGGAAGCGCCGCGCCTGTGCCTTCCAGGGGAAGCGGCCGCTGTCGACGACAGCGCCGCCGAGCGTAGTTCCGTGGCCGCCCAAAAACTTGGTCAGCGAATGCACGACGATGTCGGCGCCGTATTCGATCGGGCGCAGCATGAAAGGCGTCGCCACGGTATTGTCGACGACGAGCGGAACGCCATGTCGCGCGCCGACCGCGGCCAGCGCTTCGATGTCGCATATATTGCCGGCCGGATTGCCGACGCTTTCGCAGAAAACCGCGCGCGTGCGTTCGTCGATCAGCTTCTCGATGGCGTCGGGATGATCCGATTCGGCAAAGCGCACGGAAATCCCCTGCCCCGGCAGGATATGTGCGAACAGCGTGTACGTGGTGCCGTAGAGCTGCGGCACTGAAACGATGTTGCTGCCCAGCTCCGCCAGATTGAGCATCGCATAATTGAGCGCGGCCTGCCCGGTGCTGACGCACAAGGCATCGAGGCCGCCCTCGAGCGCAGCGACGCGGCTTTCGAGCACCTTGGTGGTCGGATTGCTGATCCGGCTGTAGCGAAAACCCTCGGCTTCGAGGTTGAACAGGGCCGCGCCATGATCGGCGCTGTCGAATTCGTAAGCCACAGTTTGATAGATCGGTACCGCGACCGACTTTGTCGTTGGATCGGTTTCATAGCCGCCGTGGACGGCCAGCGTTTCGCGTCTCATGCTTCCCCGCCGCGTATGTGCAACACGCGCGCAATTGTAAGCAGTTTCAGTTTCATATCCGTCATGCTCGACGCTAACAATGAAGGCGCGTTGGAGAAGAAGGAATAACCTTAATTGTTAGCCACGCGCCGAGCGGCACCTTTGCACCGTCGCGTGCCATCGAGCGAAAAGTTCCAATTTTATGCAATGTCGAAGCGAAAAATTTCACGTTGTCGGACGAAGATCGAACGATGGCCCTGCTCGACCCGGAATCCGATACCCGTCGCATCGGCGGCAAGGAGAGCGCGCTGCGCGACTGGGTGCGCGCGCTGGAGGCCACCGCCCCGATCGCGCGCAATCCGCAGCGCGTGCTGCCCTGCGTGATCGAGGAGTTGGCCGCGTCCCGCGGCGACGTTGCGGCACTGCTCTCCAGGCGCGAACGCTTGACCTATCGCGGGCTCGCGGAGCGAACCGCCCGTTATGCCCGCTGGGCGCTCGACCAGAACCTCGCCAAGGGCGATACGGTGGCGCTGTTGATGCCGAATCGTCCCGAATACATGGCGATCTGGCTCGGCATCAGCGCCGCTGGCGTCGCCGTTGCGCTCATCAACACCAATCTGCGCGGGCCGGCGCTCGCACATTGCATCGAGGTTGCGGCGCCCAAGCACGTCATCGTCGCCACGGAAATGGACGACGCGTTCGGCTCGGCAAGCGCGCACCTTTCGGTTCGGCCGACACTCTGGATGCACGGCGCCGACGGCGACAGCGGATTTCTCCGCATCGACCGCCAGATCGAACAGTATTCTGCAAAGAATCTTTCGCCCGCCGAGCGTCGCGGCGTGACCGTCGCCGATCGCGCGCTGTTGATCTACACGTCGGGAACGACCGGCCTGCCGAAGGCCGCCAATGTCAGTCACCATCGGCTGATGCAATGGAGCTTCTGGTTCGCCGGCTTGATGAACGCCGGGCCGGACGATCGCATGTACGATTGTCTGCCGATGTACCACTCCGTCGGCGGCGTCGTCGCGCCCGGCGCATTGCTGGTGAGCGGCGGTTCGGTCGTGCTGCGCGAGAGGTTTTCCGCGCAGAATTTCTGGGAAGACGTGAGCCGATGGGACTGCACGCTGTTTCAATATATCGGTGAACTGTGCCGCTACCTGGTGAAGGCACAGGCCGGTCCGCACGAGCGCGAGCACCGGCTGCGATTGGCCTGCGGAAACGGCCTCAGCGCCGAGGTCTGGCGGCAATTCCAGCAGCGCTTCTCTATCCCCAGGATCCTGGAATTCTATGCCGCGACCGAAGCCAACGTCTCGCTCTATAACGTCGAGGGCGCGGTCGGCGCGATCGGCCGCGTGCCGTCGTTCCTGGATCATCGCTTTCCGCTGGCGCTGGTGCGATTCGACAGCGAAGCGGGCGAACCGGCGCGCGGTGCCGACGGCTTTTGCATCCGGTGTTCAAGCGACGAAATCGGGGAGGCGATCGGCCGGATCGGCGGCGGCGCCAGGCAATCGGGCGCGGCGTTCGAAGGCTACACCAGCGCCGGGGATTCCGAGCGCAAGATCCTGCGCGACGTTTTCCAGCCCGGCGATGCCTGGTATCGCACCGGCGATCTGATGCGCAAGGACGCGAGCGGCTTCTACTATTTCGTTGACCGGGTGGGCGACACCTTTCGCTGGAAGGGCGAGAACGTGGCTGCCTCCGAGGTGGCGGCAGCAATCGCGACGTTTCCCGGCGTGGCGGAGGCGACGGTGTACGGCGTCGCCGTGCCGGGAACCGAGGGCGCGGCCGGCATGGCCACGCTGGTGCTCGACAGAGCGCTCGATTTCATTGCCTTCCGCCGCCATCTCGCGCTGCTTTTGCCGCCTTATGCGCAGCCATTGTTCTTGCGGATCAAGGATCGCATCGAGCTGACGGCGACATTCAAGCACAAGAAGAACGACCTCAAGCACGAGGGATACAATCCTGCGGCCTCGCCCGATGTCGTCTATTTCGACGACCCGGCGCAGCAAGCGTTCGTCCGCGTCGACAACGCGCTCTACCAGCGTATTCAATCGGGGGCGATGCGCCTTTAGCACCGCCGACGCGGCCGCCTCTTCATTCGGCGGCCGCCTCGAGCGCATCACGCAGCGCGAAGTGATCGCCTTCCGGTGTCATTTCGAGACGACGGCGGTGCAGTTCCGCCAGCGTCGAGCGGTGGCCGATCGAGACGATGGTGGTGTTCGGCAGCCGCCGCGCCAGCATGGCGTAAAGCTCCGCTTCCAGCGCTTCCTCCACCGCGGACGTCGATTCGTCGAGCAAGAGCCAGTCGGGACGCGTGAGCAGGGCGCGAGCCAACGCCAGGCGCTGCAGCTCTCCGCTCGACAGGCGCTGCGACCATACTTCTTCGCGGTCGAGCTCGCCCGCAAGATCGCCCAGTTGGGCGTCGATGAGCGCGGCGCGGATTTCCTCATCGCGATAGGTGCCAGCCACCGCCGGATAGGTGACGGCGGATCGCAGCGTGCCGATGGGTATGTAGGGCTTGGGGGGCAACACCATGACGCTGAGGTCTTGCGGTTTGCTGATGCGCCCCTTGCCATATGGCCAGATTCCCGCAATGGCCCGAAACAGCGTCGATTTACCGGAGCCCGAAGGGCCGGAAACCGCGACGCTCTCGGCGCCCTTGAGCTTGAGATGCTTGACTTCGACGACATGCCGTCCGTCCGGTAGAGCGAGAGCGAGATCGTCGAGATCGAGCGAGGACACTCCCGCTGCAGCGACGACGCGCTCCGGGCCCGCGTCGCGCAGCGCCTCCGCTTCGTCGATCGCCGTATCGAACGAATTCAATCGATCGACCACCGACTTAAACCCGGCGAGGT
Organism: Xanthobacteraceae bacterium; assembly: GCA_030041005.1. Taxonomy (GTDB): domain Bacteria; phylum Pseudomonadota; class Alphaproteobacteria; order Rhizobiales; family Xanthobacteraceae; genus BOG-931. The sequence continues at coordinate 41,328 of JASHOR010000138.1, read as the reverse complement.
AGGTGTAGTAGTTGACGAAGAACGTCAGCGAATTGGACACCTGCCCGAAGGCGCCGGCGGTCTGGGTCATGGTGCCGAGTTGGATCTTGCGTGCGAAGTAGAATGGCGCGGTGAAAATGAAAGGGATGATCGGCGACAACTGGCCGAACGTTGCCGTGAACGCAGTAACCCGCATCCGCCGAAAGATGACGGCAACATAATTGGCGATCAGCGCCGTAAAGCGCTGGCCGAGGATTTCCTTCTCGGCGCCCTCTCCGCCCAGCAGCGCGACCTGCTCGGTATATTCGCGGAGCCGCGCCAGCGAGAAGCGGAAATCGGCTTCCATGTGCTGGCGCACAAAATAGAGACGGATCAGCGGGCGGCCGATCAGATGCGTAATCAGCGTCCCGGTCGCGGCATAGATCACGGCGACCCAGAACAGAAAGCCGGGGAAGATAATCTCGGTGAAGGGCAGCGTGAAGGACGCTGACAGCGTCCATAGCACGATCGAGAACGACACGAGCGTGGTGACGGTCGAGATCAATAGAATCGAAAAGTCGTACAGTCCGTAGGCGCTATTGGAGCCGTCGGAGCCGCCGTTGATGAAGCGAAAAATATCTTCGGAAATGCGCTGGTCTGGGTTGTCGGTCTGACCGGAAAGAAGGCTGATCCGGTAATGGTTGTGCAGCCCGAGCCAACGCGAGACGAAATGGTCGGTGAGCCAGGTACGCCAGCGCACGACCAGCATCGATTGGACGAAAAACTCGACGACGCTCATCGCCACATAGATGAAGGCGTAGGGCGTGAAGACGAGCAGAAGCTGCGTCCAGAACGCCACCTCGTCGCGGTTTTGTATGGCGTCGAACCAGGCGCGGTTGAAGAAGTTCAGCCGCACGATGATTCCGACTTCGCCCTGGTTGATGAGAACGAGGAAAACGACCATGGCGACGGCGATGCGGCGTTCCCTCGCCGCGAAAGAGGGGAACGGCCAGATGCGCGCGCGATTGGTCTCTCCGGCATTGAAATAGCGGTCGGCGATGCGCGTGATCTGCCCGACGGTGCGCAGTTGCGCCACCGCGTAAACCAGGATCGAGAAGATCGCGACCGTAAGCGGCAGGGATTCGGGCGGCGGATTTCCGGCGAAGGCTCTCGGCCAATAGCCCGCCCGCGAAATCAGGACGGGAATTCCGAACACGACCGTCTCCGTCGAAAAGATACCGACAAAGATCTTGAGAAAGCTCGATATGGCGGTCGAGCGGAACGTTGTTGCGGCACTGACCAGGGCAACGATGCCAAGAAACGCCGCGGCGAAATTCATATGCAGCACGACGGGCTGCGCCAGCGCGGCGAGGCCGAAAAGAGCAACGGCGAGGCTCAAAAGCTTCATGGGTTTCTTCCAGGTTTCAACGGCATGGTTCCAGGCGCTACCCTGCTCGGGCATACGGCAGGGGCTCCGTTCGGAGCGGTGGGGAAACGATCATCAGCGGATAATCTACCATACGCGGGGCCGCGGGCCGGCCCAGCGCCGAGGCGGACGGCGGGACGGACAGACGAGGTCGCGGCAGAAATGATGCGGACTTCTGAACCGCCACGCTAGGCGGTCGCGCCGGCGTCCACCGTAATCACGGTGCCGGAGATGTTGCGGGCGTTGTCGCCGAGCAGATATTCGACGGCGCTGGCCACATCCTCCACCTCCGCCAGCCGCCGCAATGCGCTGCGGCGTATCACGCGCTGCCGCTGTTCGCCGGCAAGGCCGTGCGTCATCTCGGTCTCCAGAAAGCCTGGCGCCACGGCATTGACGTTGATGCCGACCCGACCGACCTCGCGCGCCAGCGACCGGGTAAAACCGATCATCGAGGCTTTCGTGGCCGCATAGGCGGACAACCCGCTATAGCCGGTGAAGCCGATAATCGAGGCGACGTTGACGATGCGGCCGACGCCTTGCGACATCATCGAGCGCACGACGTACTTGGTGAGCACGATGGGCGAGAGCGTGTTGAGCCGCACCAGTTCTTCGATCCGCGCATTGTGCATCATCGCCAACGCGCCGTCGTGGCCGATCGCGGCATTGTTGACGAGGCCGTAGAGGGGACCGAATTCCTGGCGTAGATTTCGCACCAGGTCGGGAAGTTCGCCGATATTGCCGAGATCGAACGGTGCGAAGTGCAGATGACCGTGATTGCCGCGCCTGGCTTCGGCCATCGCCTCGGTCACTGCTTTGCTTTTGCTGCGCGCAACCGCGATCACCTGGTAGCCGGCCTCGCTTAATTTGCGGGCGATGCCAAGCCCGAGGCCGCGACTGGCGCCGGTGACGAGAACATTGCGCACGCCGTCAGTCGCGGGAGCGGTCTTCGTCGCGGTCATCGGATCAACTCAGACGCGCCAGCTTGCCGGTGGCGGCGACGGCAAGCTCCGGTACGAAGGCGATCGACGCTGGAACCTTGTGCCGGGCCAATGCACCGCGGCAGAGTTCCAGTATCTCGTCCTTGACTTGCGCCCGTCCCTCCTCGCGTACACACGTCGGTTTCAGGACGACATCGGCGACGACAAGCGCGCCGGTGACAGGACTGGACCTCGAACGCACCAGGCACATGCGGACCTGCGGGTGCCGGGTGATGACCGCTTCGATTTCCTCAGGGTGAACCTTCAAGCCGCCGATATTGATGATGCCGCCCTTGCGGCCGACGAAAAAATACCGATCGCCGCGGCGCTCGACCATGTCACCGGTATCGACAAAACCGTCGCTGTCGCGAAGCGAAGCGCCACGGGCGCCCGCGTAGCGCGCGGCGAGCGCCGCCGACCGCATGCGCAGCGAACCCTCGACAATCTTGATCTCAGTGGCGCCGCACCCACCCTCAAGGTAGGAGGCGGGAAAGCCTGCGAGCCCGTCATCGACGGCAAAGCCCACGCCGGCTTCCGTCGAAGCGTAAGCATGACCGATCGCTGCCTGCGGGAAGGCGGCGCGCAGATTGTCGAGAATTGCCTGATCGGCGATTTCCCCCGACAGCCGGACATAGCGCGGCGAAATACTACCGATCGCGGACGCCATCAGCGCGCGCCGCCAGTGCGACGGCGTGCCGGAGAGATGGGTTACGCCATGCCGCGCCAGCCGCAAAAGGTGCTCGGCGACCGGTTCGCCGGCGCTCGACAGCACGAGCGATGCCCCGCCGAGCATCGCTCGCAGGAAGATCTGAAGGCCGCCGTAGCGACGAATGTCATAGAATGTGCCCCACACGAGCGGATCGGAATCGGCGCGTGGCGCAATCGCTGCCGTCAGGCTGGTGAGGCTGTGCACGACCATTTTCGGCACGCCCGTGGTGCCGGAGGTCAGCAGGACCCATTCGGTTCGCACGTGCTCCGGCCGGCCGCGATCGATCGGCACGACTTTCGGCATGCAGGCGACGTGCAGTGGTATGTCATGAAGGCCGTGCGGGGTCTCGCCGTCGGTCACCACCGCATCGATCCCGGCATCGGCGATCAACGCTCCAAGATGCGCGCCATCGATGTCGGGCGGCAAAATGGTGAGCCGGCGGGCGTTTCCGTCAAGCTCGATCAGCGTCAGGGCGCTGGTCAACTGGCTCGCGGTCGCAATCAGTACCGAGCGGCCGTGCAACGCCGTCGGATCGCCGTCAAGGCTGGTGCCGCGGACCAGGTCGGCGATGCGTATGCGCGCCGCGCGATCAAACAGAAAGCGATCCGCCTGTGTCTCGGCGACGTGCCGGCGCAGCGACAGCGCCTCAGGGAGCGCCATTTTCGTACGCCTTCACGAAATCCCCGAGCGTCACCGGGAAGTGGACGTCTTCGGAATTCGTGAACGGATCGGTCCCCAGCCTGTCCTCGAGGCGCGCAACCAATACGGCAATGCCGAGAGAATCGAGGCCGGAATCCAGCAGCGCAAGATCATCGCGCAGCGGCGCCAGCGTCCGCCCCTGCTCGCGCGCAACCTGCGTCATTTGCTCAAGTATGGTTAATTTTATCGACATTACCGCGAACCCTACTGTTTGTTCATTTGGCCCCGGTATATTCGCGCAACACTTACGATCAAGTTCACAACATTGTCGTGGTCAATGCCAATGGTTGCTCCCGTGCCGGCCATCCGTTGCCGCCAAATCACCGATGCAGACGTTCCCGCCGTTACGGACTTGCTCACCGGTGGATTTCCCGCTCGCCAGAGGCCGTTCTGGGCGGATGCGATGGCGCAGCTCGCGGAGCGGCAGCCGCCGGCCGGCCTGCCGCGCTACGGTTACCTCCTGGAGAGTGCAAACGGTCCGGTCGGCGCCATCCTGCTCATCTGCTCGACGCTGCACGACGGCGAGAAGCTTATCAGGCGGTGCAATCTCTCAAGCTGGTACGTGCAGCCGGCGTTTCGAATTTATGCCCCGCTGCTCGTCTCCCGCGCGCTTTCGCACAAGGACGTGACCTATCTCAACATTTCGCCGGCGCCGCACACTTGGCCGATCATCGAGGCGCAAGGCTTCTCGCGCTACAGCGACGGCGTATTCGTTTCCATCCCGCTGTTGAGCGGCTTGCTCGGCAGTCCCGGCGTGAAACTGCTCGACGCGCGCAAGCCGCCGACCGTCAGCTTCGAACACTTCGATCAGGAAATCCTGCAGCAGCATGCGGCGCACGGCTGCATCGCGTTGTGGTGCGCGACGGCCGAGCGCGCTTATCCTTTCGTCTTCCGCCCCCGCCTGGCAAAGAACCTGATTCCATACACCCAACTGATCTATTGCCGGGACGTGGACGATTTCGTGCGCTTCGCTGGCCCGATCGGACGGTTTCTCGCCGTGCGCGGCAGGCCGTTCGTCGTCCTCGACGCCAACGGCCCGATACCGGGCCTCCTCGGCACGTTCCGCCGCGGCCGCATGCCGAAATATTTCAAGGGCCCGCAACGGCCGCGCCTCGGCGATCTCGCCTACACCGAATATGCGGTCATGGGTGTCTAGACCGGGCATGCCGTCATTTCGAGGAGTCCCGAAGGGGCGACGAAGCAATCCACGATTCTTTGTGCTGAACTGGATTGCTTCCCCCTCGCTGCGCTCGGGGTCGCAATGACGACCAAGTCGAGCTGGAATTCAGTGCCGCTCTTGCCGCCGCTCGCGGCCGGCTCATATTTCAAAGCGCCAGGGACTTCCGCACCGCTGCCGGCCAGCGCGACAATTCGAGACCGTGCGTCGCAAAAAGCGCCAAGGCCAGACGATCGATGCCGAAGGCGACGCAGCCGGTATGCGCCACTTCGCCGTCGGACGTGCGGATATTCCACGTCGTGCCGAAATGGTCGCGGTGGCAATTGAAACTCATGCAGGCGGTCGGCTTGTCGGCGGAGTGCACCGGAATCAGCAGCTCGAACTTGAGCGCCTGCTCGATCTGGCTTACCGCCATGAGCTTGCCGCCACGGCCGAAGAATGGATCGCTGGCGTAGTCGATGTGCCAGCTCAGGCCCAACCGTCCGGCAAAATCCTCCGCCGTTTTCATCCAGCGGCGGCGGAAAACGTCGACCTCGGCCGGCGTGCCGATGCAAACGTATTCGCGCATGCGGAACGATTGCAGCCGGTCGAGCATTTTCGACGGCTCGCGACGGAAACAGTCGCAAGCGACATCGAACACAAGCCCGCCGGCCGGAATTTGACCGCGGCTCGCTGCCAGCGGGTAGACCGGATAGCAGGCCGCGGGGCTCAGGACGAGATCGGCAGGCGCCAGTGCCGGCGTCCAGTCCTCGCCCGCCTCGTGACGATCAACGGCCGCCCTGATCTCCACTTCCTCTCCGGAAAGACAGCTTACGCAACCGAGAAAATGCGGAAAGCTCTTGAGGTAGCCGGACTTCTCCACTTGCCGGCGGCTCATGACCGGCGGAAAACGCAGCACTTCCGTTGCCGGCCCGCGATACTCCGAGATCAGATCGGTAAGGCCGCCGACGATCTGCTCGAACGCCGCAGTGCGCGCGTAGACGCCATCGATGCCGGATGGCAGCAGCAGCGCCTCGGCGATGGAATCGAGCGTGGGTGTCGAGTGGACCGGTTGTTTGAACGCAACATTCATTGGAACAACGCCTCCTGCCTTGCGGTTTGCCGCCTCGCTTTCCGTCCTTATTCTGTATGTCGTCCGCGCTGCGGCGCGGTTAATCGCACAACGATGTCGGAATGCTCGCCAGCAGCGACGGCGACGCCATGTTGGCAAGGATGCGATCGTTGCTGATCATGATCGGCGACGACAGAATGTCGCGCAGGTGCCGGCCGACACTGAATTCGCTGTCGTTGCGGTAACCCGAGAGCCCGCAGGCCTGCATGGCGGAAAGGACGGTGGACACCGCAAGCTCCGACGCATTGACCTTGAGCAGGTTCATGCCGGTTTGAAAGTCCACGGATTCGAGCGCTGCCGGGTCGGCGGACGCCGCTTCAAAACGCCGGATTGCAGTGGCAATGAGGCCGCGCAGCGTACGCAAGGTGGCAGTCGATCGGGTCAGATGATCGGCGCCCGGGGGCAACGTGCCGCCGGAGCGGTGCGCAGCCTTGCGTACGAAAGCGCGGGCACGTTCGGCGGCGGCGGCCGCAATACCCGCCCACGCACTGCTCCAGGCAATGTGCGCAAACGGCATCATGGTATGGCCGTGAATCTTCTCGTAACTTGCCGGCAGGATCTGTTCGCGCAACCCGGACGCAACGAGCTTGAATCCCTCGCTGCACGTGCCGCGCATGCCGAACGCGTCCCAGCCGTTGAGACGTTCGAGCGTGTAATTCTCCTTGAGAAAGACGATCAGCACCTGGTCCGAACTGGCCGCCTCGGCCGCGCGACGCGCCGTGGTGACGATGCCGTCGGCCTGTTCGCCATACGAGATGACGGTCGCCTGCCGATCAAGCGTGATCCGCTGCTCCCCGTCGACGGCGGCCGCGCTATTGCGCAAATCGCCGCCGGATTGGCCCTCCGTGGTCGAGGATGCCAGCAGCATCTGCTCCGCGCAGAGCCGCCGCAGCAAAAGCCGGTGCCAGGAACTGGCGCGCCCGTGGCGGACCAGACACGCAACCTTGGTCTGATGCATCGCATAGATCATGGCTGTGGACGCGCACACGCGACCAAGCGAATAACAGACATCGGCAATCTCCGCGACGCCGGCGCCCTCGCCGCCAAATTCGCGCGGCACGCCGATGCTCATGAGCGCCTCGGCGCGCGCCGCCCCGATCGCCTCGTGCGGAAACCGCGAGCCGGCGTCGACAGCCTTGGCATGGGCGGCGGCTACGGCGGCGACTTTATCGACGCGCGCGCGTAGTTCGGCCGTGTCGGTTGTCTCTGCGAAATTGACGGCACGCTGGCCGCCACGCGCGGCCTCAAGAAGACGAAGGTCCTTGGAAGCGCCCGCAATCGTCGCAGTGTGAATATTCATGGGTCTGCCTCACGATGGAATGTTCTTCCGCGCGGTCGGTAACGGCAGCGTTCGTATGGTGCGAGGGTTACATCACAATTTGCAATTCATCGTGTCCTTTGGCGAAAATTTCCGATGTTCTTTTCCGTCAAGGTTACCAAGGGAAAGCGGCTCAGCCGAAAAAGTATTCGGTTCGAGTCACCTCCGGTTAATGAGATGATGTCATTACGTCAGCACGGGTGACGTGCGCGCGAATTTGGGGATATTCACCGTGCTAGATCGGACCAAATCGGACGCGAGCGAACGCGTCCTGGCTATCGTCCGGGAGCTCCTTGCCAAACGCTCGATCGAGCGGCCGGTCGGTAACCACGACGATCTTGGCGAGAGCGGGTTGTCGTCGCTCGATTTGGTTAATCTTATGCTCGCGGTCGAGGCCGAGTTCGACCTCAGCATTCCCGAACTCGACATGCGGCCGGCCAATTTTCGCTCCATCGCGCGGATCGAAGCGCTGGTGACGGGCTTGCTGCGCGCGGGCGAGCCGATCGGCGGCGTGTAAAAGAAATCGCTGCCGCATGCGCAGAGTCAGAACGCCGCATTCCTCGATGTTCGCAAACAGGGACGCCAGCCCGGCGAAGCCGGCTCACCGACCTGAAAGTCGCGGAACTCTTGCTCGAGCGGAGCCGGCAACGGCCGCATCGATCGCCGGCCTATTCACTCGTTCGGAAAAATTCACGCGGCGGCGAAGCCTGCCGGTCTCAGCCGAAACGTTCCGACCGAGCGGTTCTTGCCGCACATCCGCGATTGATCAACCGCCGCGCAACGGCACCGGCTGCTCGTCGAGCATTGATTGAATGACCTGCCGCGCCGTCGCGGGGTCGAGCCCGTGATCGTTCATCAGGTCGCGGCAGTCGGCCAGAACGGCGTCGGCGTCCTGCATCAATTTCATTTGCTTGAATCGATCGTCGCGATGCAGCCCCATGCTGGCGCCGACGATCTCGTACAGATTCAAGATGCGGAACGGCCAGTCGCGCTCGTGCGCGCAAAGCTCGCGGTGATCGGAATGATAGACCGCGACCAGCGCATCGATGCCGGCCGCTTCCGCCGCGCGCAGCTCGGCCTCCTGCGACTGGCGGCGATAGGTCGGCAGCGCCCGCAACTCGTTGGCCTGCAGGCCGGCCTTCGGCTGCTGCAGATCGACAAGCACGACGCCCGGCACCGCGCGCAATATGTCCTCGGCGGCTTCGACGACGCCGCGAATCCCCGGATGCTTGTGCAGGGCGATCCGCATCGGCACCGGCTCGCGCAGCAACGGCCGCAGTCGATCGAGATTATTGCGCACGAACAACGTGAACGGCGTCATTTCGAACGGTTTTGCGCCACGTGTTCTTTCGATCGCCGGCAGCGTCATTTCGGTGAATTGGACATGGCAGGACGGACACCAGGACAGCACTTGGCCGGTCTTGCTGCGCGCCAGCTTGTCGAGCGAGCTTTCCGCGAACCGACCGAAGGTCGCAAGATCGCCGGAGCGCAATTGCTGCACGCCGCAGCAATGGGTCGGACCGCCCAAGACCTCGTAGGTGATTCCGAGCGCATCCATGATGTCGAGCGCGAGCAGCGCCATATGCGGCGTCTTGAGCACGTTGCATCCGGTGTAGAAGACGAAATCCGGCGGCACGTCCGCAGACCGTGGAGCGCCCTGCCCGAGCCGCGCCAACAATGCATCGTCGAGCTGCAGCCGCGAAAGATTGTTCACATCGGTCGCGATTTTACGGAAGCCGTCGACGCCGGCGCGGCGGAGCGTCGCCGCATCGTTCTTCGCGCGCGCCATTGCCGCCCGCGCCATGCTGAGCAGGAATCGCGGATTGACGCCGTATTCGCAGGCCTCGATGCAGTCGCCCGAACGCACGCAGCCGGACGCCCATTTGCGCGCTGCGTCGTTGCCGGGGCCGAGCCGCAGAATGTCGATGATGCCGCCAATCACCGCCACCGGGTTTTTCTGCTCTTCTACCGTCAATCCGGCGGGCCCGGTGGTCGGGCAAGCCTCCACGCACTTGCCGCAACGGGTGCAGGCATCGACCATTTCATCGACGCGGACCTGCAGAGCGGATTCGAATGTTTCGACCATTGGGCTTCCCCCCGGGGCGCAGCGGCCAGAGTATCCGTAACTTGTGCCCGATTGAAGGGCTCTGCAAGCCGATGTAAGACCGCAGCCCTGCCTTTGTGCCCGCGACGCGCGGGCAGGTCCGCTGCAAACCCGAATGCGAGGATGCGATGGGTGAGTTCGCCATAGGTCAACCGGTTCCGCGATTCGAGGATCCGCGGCTCGTCAAGGGCGGCGGACGCTATGTGGGCGATATGGCGTTTCCGGGCATGGCGTTTGGCTACGTGCTCCGCTCGCCCCACGCCCACGCGCGCATTCGCTCGATCGATACTGCGAAGGCCAAAGCTTCACCCGGCGTGCTCGCGGTCTTGACCGGCGCCGACTACAGGAACGCGGGCTTTGGCGACCTGCCGGTTCCCGGCGGGCTCAAGCGCCGCGACGGCGTGCCCGGCTACAAGCCGCGCTATCCGGCTCTGGTCGAGGACAGGGTGCGCATGATCGGCGATTACGTCGCCTTCGTCATCGCTGATAGCTATTACCAGGCCGTCGAGGCCGCCGAGTTGATCGAAATAGACTATGAGCCGCTGCCGGCCATCGTCTCCACCGGCGATGCCGTCAAGCCCGGTGTGCCGCTGGTCTGGGACGACTGTCCAAACAATATCGGCTTCGTGCAGATCGAGGGCGACAAGGCGGCAACCGACGCGGCCTTCGCGCATGCCGCGCACGTGGTCAAGCACCGTTTCGTGATCAACAGGGTGACGGCCGCGACCATGGAGCCGCGCGGCTGCATCGGCCTGTTCGAGCCGATCGACGGCCGCTACACGATCTACACCACCTTGCAGCGCACCAACGTCTTTCAAACCGAATTGTCGAATTTCGTTCTCAAAGTGCCCGACAACAAAATCCGCGTCGTTTGCGGCGATATCGGCGGCAGCTTCGGCATGAAATCCGCCGTCTACAACGAGGTGGCACTGGTGCTTTTAGGCGCCAAGCTCACAGGCAGACCGGTCAAATGGGTGGCGACGCGCTCGGAATCGTTCCTCTGCGACGCTCAGGCGCGCGACAATGTCACCGACGCCGAACTCGCTGTCGACAACGATGGAAATTTCCTTGGCTTCCGGGCGAAGATCATCGCCGCGATCGGCGCCTATCTGCAGGTCGGCATGCCGGCCTTCACCGGCAATCTCGGCACGCTCGCCGGCGTCTATCGCACGCCGGCTTCGCACATCGATGTGACGGGCGTGTTCACGCACACCCAGCCGGTGCGCCCCTACCGCGGCAATGGCCGCCCCGAGGCCGGCTATGTGATCGAACGCATGGTCGATCTTGCCGCCGACGAACTGAAAATCGATCCCGCGGAACTGCGCCGGCGCAACACCATTCCGCCGAGCGCCTTGCCGTTCAAGACCAGCGTCACTTTCACCTACGATTGCGGCGAGTTCGAAAAGAACATGGACCTTGCGCTCGAGACCGCCGACAAGCGCGGCTTCGAGGAGCGCAGAGAGACCTCGCGGCGGCACGGCAAGCTGCGCGGCCTCGGCTTCTCCAATACCATCGAACGCTCGGCCGCCGCCGGCCTCGAAGGCGCCGAGATCCGCTTCGACCGCACCGGCTCGGTAACGATCTTCTCCGGCAGCATCAACCAGGGCCAGGGTCACGAGACCGCGTTCAAGCAGGTCGTGTGCGACCGCCTCGGGCTCGACCCGAACGAAGTCACCTACATTCAGGGCGACACCGACCAGGTGTTTTTCGCCGAGGGCACCGGCGGCTCACGATCGGCGACCATGTCCGGCTCGGCCTTTACACTCGCGGCAGAGAAGATCGAGACCAAAGCCAAGGCGATCGTCGCCAAAATGCTGAAGGTGGACGTGGCCGACATCAAGTTCACCGACGGCGTATTTTCAAGCCAAAAGACCAATCAGACGCTGACCATCAAGGAAGTCGCCAAAGCCGCGATCGATCCGAGGAATCTGCCGGAAGGCATGGAAGTCGGCCTGATCGCCACGGCGATCTATCAGGGCAAGGTGGCAAGCTACCCCAATGGCTGCCACGTCTGCGAACTGGAGATCGACGAGGACACCGGTGAAGTCGAGATTCTACGCTACAACGTGGTCGACGACGTCGGCACCGTGATCAATCCGCTGTTGCTTCATGGACAGGTCGACGGCGGCGTCGCCATGGGCGTGGGCCAGATTCTGATGGAAGGCATCAAGTTCGACGAGCAGGGACAAATCCTCAGCGGCTCGTTCATGGATTATGCCATGCCGCGGGCGAGCGACCTTCCGGCCTACCATGTCGACTCCAATCCGGTACCGACCAAGACCAATCCGCTCGGCGTCAAGGGCGCCGGCGAGGCCGGCTGCGTCGGCGCCATGCCGGCGGTCGCCAACGCGCTCGTCGATGCGCTTTCGGTGCTCGGCATCAAGCACGTCGAAATGCCGGCGACGCCGGAAGTGCTGTGGCGCGCCATCCACGACGCGCGCGCAAGAGGGGCGTAGCGAGGCCGCTCGCGCGGCTCTCTCGCTTCCCCTCCCCTGCGCGAAGCGGCGGGGGATCGCCGCGAACCGCGTGAGTGGCGGGGGCGGGGGAGCGATTTAAAAGCTCGCGCGTCGATCTGAAAGTGCTTCCCACCACCCATAGCCGATGCTTCGCATCGGCGTCTTCAGGGCAAGGTATGGCGGCCGGAATTCAAACAACGGCCACGCACTGGATCTCGAGCATCATCTCCGGTTGAGCGAAGCCGGCAACGGTGATCGCGGCGCTGGCCGGAAAGTCTTTGCCGAAAATCTCGGTTCGCAATTCGGTCATGCGCGTGGTGTGGCGCGCGTCGATGAGAAAGACCGTCATGGTCACGAGGTCGGACAGCTTCGCGCCGGCCTCGGCCAGCGTCTTTTCGATGTTGCGAAACGTCTGCCGGCACTGCGCGTCGAAGTCGCCGGCGAGCGATTTGCCGGCATCGTCCACCGCCCCGGTATGGCCCGCAACCCAGATGATCTTGCCGGCGCCGGCGGTGATCACCGCCGGCGAATAGGCGCGCTTCTTCTGCCAGGTACCGCGAACGAACGACTTCTGCATGGCTTCCCCCTCACGATTCGTCATTGCCGGGCTCGACCCGGCAATCCATGCTGCCGTCCGAAACCGCCGCGTCCACCGACTGGACGCAGCGCAAACGAATGCGCACCATGGACCGCCGGGTCAAGCCCGGCGGCGACGAGACGGAGTAATCGTCGTATGGCGATCCTCGCAACCGACGCCCTGCCGCTTGCCGGCATGCGCGTGCTCGAATTCTGCCATGCCATCATGGGGCCGAGCGCAGGGCTCATTCTCGCCGATCTCGGCGCCGACGTGATCAAGGTCGAGCCGGTCGGCGGCGACCCCACCCGACGGTTGCCCGGTTTCGCTGCAGGCTTCTTCGGCACCTTCAACCGCAACAAGCGCAGCCTCGCGCTCGATCTGAAAGCGGACGAAGGCCGCGCGCTGCTGCATCGGCTGGCGGCGACGGCCGATGTCGCGATTGAAAACTATGCGCCGGGAACCATGGATCGGCTTCGCTGCGGCTACGTCGATCTGGCCAGGACCAATCCGCGGCTCGTCTATTGCGCGCTCAAGGGTTTCTTGAGCGGCCCCTACGAGCACCGCCCGGCGCTCGACGAGGTCGTGCAATTCATGGCCGGTCTCGCCTATATGACCGGGCCGCCGGGCCAGCCGCTGCGCGCCGGCACCTCGGTGGTCGACATCATGGGCGGCGCCTTCGCGGTGATTGCGATTCAGGCGGCGCTGCGCGAGCGCGAGCGAACGGGACGCGGCCAATTGCTCAAATCGGCCCTTTTCGAATCGACCGCATTCCTGATGGCCCAGCATCTGGCCGGGCAGGCGATCACCGGACGACCGCCGCCGCCGATGCCGGCGCGCGAAGGCGCCTGGGCGATCTACGAGCCGTTTGCGACCGCCGACGGCGAGCAGATTTTCGTCGGCATCACCAGCGACCGCCAGTGGCGGCGGTTCTGCGAGCATTTCGGCCGCGCCGATCTCCTGGAAAATCCGGCCTACAAGGCCAACGAGGACCGCGTGCGCGAGCGCCCGACGCTGTTGCCGACCGTGGCCGCCATCATCGCCAAGCACACACGCCAGGAGCTTGCTGAACTGTTCGACCGCATCGATATCCCGTTCGCCCCCGTCGCCAAGCCCGGCGACCTGTTCGACGATCCGCAGCTCAACGCCGCCGGCCGCATGCTCGACGTCGACTTGGCCGGCGGGATTTCGGCAAAACTTCCACGGCTGCCGCTCGAAATCGGCGATCACGATCTCGGGCTGCGAGCCCAACCGCCGATGGTCGGCGAGCACACGGGCGAAATCCTGGACGAACTCGGCCTGGGCAAGTCCGAACGCGAAACGCTCGCCCGGCAGGGCATTATCGGCGTCGACAAACGCCAAGCACGGGAACGGCCATGAGCGATCTGCCGAAGTCGGTTTGCATCACCGAGGAAGGTCCGCGCGAGGGCTTTCAGATCGAGAAGGGCCCGATCCCGACCGCGCGCAAGATCGAGCTGATCGACGCGCTGTCGCGCACCGGTCTCGATCACATCCAGATCGCCTCTTTCGTCAACCCGAAACTGGTGCCGGGCATGGCCGACGCCGACCAGGTGGTGCAAGGGATCGCGCCGCGACCGGGCGTCGCGTACACGGCGCTGTGGCTCAACGAGAAAGGATTCGAGCGGGCGCTCAAACACGCCAACCGGCTCGCGCTCGCCGGCACGATCCAGCTCTGCACCTCGGAAAAATTTCTCAAACGCAATCAGAACCGCACGATGGAGCAGCAGCTTTCCGGCCAGCACGCCATCGTTGCGCTGTATGAAGCGCACGGCGTGCCGGTTAAGCGCGGCAGCGTCATGGCGGCATTCGGCTGTAATTTCGAGGGCGATATCGCGGTCGAGCGCGTGGTCGCAATCGTTGAGAAAATCCTTGACGTGGCGAAAGAGCACAGCGTCACGCTGCAATACGTGTCGCTCGCCGACACGATGGCCTGGGCGACACCGCTTGCAGTCAAGCGCGTTGTCGGGGCGCTGCGCGAGCGCTGGCCGGATCTTGAGATCGCGTTGCACCTGCACGACACCCGCGGCATGGCGATTGCGAATGCCTGCGCCGGCCTGGAAATGGGCGTCACGCGCTTCGACGCCTCGGTCGCCGGTCTCGGCGGCTGCCCGTTCGCCGGTCACGCCGGAGCCGCCGGCAATGTCTGCACGGAAGACCTCGTGTTCATGTGCCGCGAAATGGGTATCGAGACCGGCATCGATCTCGACGCGCTGATCGAATGCGCGCAGCTTGCCGAAGTCGTTGTCGGCCATCCGCTGCCCGGCTCGGTGATGAAAGGCGGCACGCTGGAGAAGTTTCGGGCTTAATCCTTCCCCAAAATCTTCCACAGCCCGCTTGCCGCGGCAACGACGCGATCGCCGACTTTCAGCTTCGACTCCAGAAACAGCACCGAGCGCGTCTTGCGCACCACGTTGCAATGCACCTCGACGAAATCGCCGATCTTCACCGCGCCGACGAACTGCATGTTGATCTCGATGGTCGCGTGCGGCTGGTCGCCGGTGGCGCGACGACCGGTCATGCCCATGGCCTGATCGGCCAAACTCATCAGCAGGCCGCCATGCACGACGCCCCGATGATTGCCGTGCTTTTCGGCGGCGACGATGCCGAACAGGCCGTCGCCTTTGCGCCAGACCGGTCCGATCAGCTCGCCGAAATTATGCGCTGTGACGCGCTCCCAGCCGTTGGCGGCGGGCTCGAACGTCACGCCGTCGGTTCTCGCCTTGTCGTTCATGCGGGGAGCCTGGTGGTCCGATTCTAACATTCGCATCCGGGTCCCATAGGCTCTCATGCGAACGTTGGAATCAAGAGACCACCGGCAAATATCAGTTCTGGCGGGGCTTGGGATTGACATTCGCTTCACGATCTGGCGGCCAGGTGGCTGGCGAATTTCAGATCCGCACTACTGGCAGGATTCGATCTTGCCGCCAGGCGCCGCTCCAGGTCGGGGATGAGCTTGCCGGCATTGGCGCCCTCGGCCAGCGCGCGGCTATTGGCCGAGAACGTGCGCATCGCCTCGGTATAGGCGACGACTTCGCTCGGCTCGCGCACCGCCTGCGGATAGTCGGTGGCGAAGACGAGCTGCGAAAAGGCCAGTTCCTGCAAGCCGAATTTGACCCAATCCGCGCCCCATTCCGCCGTGTGGTCGGGGCCGGCCCAGCCGGCAATATCGTAGAACAGCCGGCGATCAAGGTAATGGTCGAACGATTTCGCCGGCCGGCGGCCATGGCGCGCAAGCGCAGCGGTCCCCCATTTCTCGCGCTGCTGAAATCCACGAATGCGTCCGAGATAGCGACCGATGCCACCGGCAAAATGGGAAAACTGGATGCGCAAAGTCGGCAGCGCATCGAGCAGGCCGGAATTGATCAGCCGCACCGCCGCGGTCATCAACGAAAACTCCCAGCCGAGCATGCGGCCGAGGTCGTCCGCATCCATGCGATTCCAGCGGATCACGCGCGGCAGCGGGTGGATGAACACGTAGAGATCGAGATCGGCGCATGCCTTCCAAAATGGTCGTAGTGCGTCGCAATCGAGCGGCTGGTCCTGGAGTTCGGAGGCAATCACTACGCCGGGAAAGCCAAGCTCGACCGCGCAACGCTTGAGTTCGGCGACCGCTTCGGTCGCCTTGAGCGCCGGCACGTGCGCCAAGCCGACGAAGCGGCCGGGATGGTTCTTTTCCGCCTCGCGCATGCGATCATTGATGGTGCGGCAGACGGCAAGATCCGGCTGATCGAAGCCGGACCCGCACGACAGCACGCCGGCGTCGATGCCGGCCGCATCCATGACGCGCACATGCGCGGCAAGGTCGGCAAGCAGCGGATTGAGCAGATAATGCGGATTACCGTCGCGATCGAGATCGACCGTGACTTTGCCGGCAGCGCCCTTGAGCAGTTCCGGCGGCGTATAATGTTGCTGGAAGTCGATGAGCATCGGGGCCTCGTCATTCCGGCCGAGCGCGGCAGCGGCGAGAGCCGGAAGCGATAACTACTATCATTTCAGGAGCAGCAATGTAGCGGTCTCTTGCAGATTTCTGCCCTTCATCCGGGGAAAAGCGCTAGCTTTCATACCTCGTACTGCCGCGCCGGTTTGTGTCGAGCGGCAGTTCCATGAATACGGGTTGATGGGCGCGCTGTGAGCAGGCCTGTCTCGGACAAAGATGGCAGTTGATACCAATGCGGCTGAACATGCGCTGGTCGTCGAGATTGTAAGACGCCGCATAGCCAAGTTTTTTTGCAAATTTCAGCTCGCAGCCGAGCGCAACCGAAAGGCGATGATCCTGGGTTTCAGAATTGATTGCCGGACGATCTACCGTCCGGCTGATTGTGAAGAAGCGGCCGCCATCAGGCAATTCGACAAATTGCGGAAGAATGACGCCCGGGGTGCGGAACGCCATGTGGATGTTCCAGACCGGGCATGCGCCGCCATATTCGGCAAGATGGAACGAGGTCGAGTTAAATCTCTTGGTCACGTTGCCGGCTTTATCAACGCGGAGAAAGAAGAATGGAACGCCCTGAGCGCCCGGCCGCTGCAGCGTGGTCAGGCGGTGGCAGGCCTGCTCGAACGACACTGCAAAGCGCGCGGAGATGCGATCGATGTCGTACGCCGTCTCCTCGGCGGTCTGCAAGAACGATTCGTACGGCATGAGGAATGCGGCGGCGAAATAATTGGCAAGCTCTACGCGACACCGTGCGATGCTCGTCTGCTTGGTGATTTTGCTGCCCTCGGTCAACTCGTCCAACGGGCTCTGCAGTTCGACCAAGCACAGAACGTGAGCGAGCTGGAAGACCTGATTGCAATGATCTAGCGCCTCCGAAAGGTGAACCACACGGCTTTCTCGATCGTAGACGCGGAGCGCCTGGGTCATGTCTTCCGCGCTGCGTCTCCTGACGCGGATGCCATGCTCGTTGATCAGTCGTGTCTTGAGCACGGCGTAGATGTCGTCGGTATCGCAAGACGCAGCCGTCCGTAATTTCTCGGCAGCAACTTCGAGTACGTGGAAATAATTGGATCGATCGCGAAAGAAATCGTGGATCACAGCCTCGGCCGAGGTCGCCAATAGTCTTTCAGGCGTACCGCCGGTGCTCTGGCGCATGATGCGCTCGATGGTCGTCCGGTGGATTCTGTAAAGATGAAGAAAGTGCTCGACCAGTCGAGGTGCATGGTCGACGGCGGCGCGTAGCTCCGGCAGGTCTGGCACACCGCCAGAAAACATCGGATCTCGGATGACGTTGCGCAACTCCGACAGCAGACTTGACGTTTCGTCTCGAACGATGTCTCGCCAGTCCACGCCGTAGGAGTCGGCGAGCGACATTAGGAGCCGCACCGACAAGCTGCGCTGGTTGTTTTCCAACAGATTCACATAACCGGCGCTGATGCCCAGCGTTTTTGCCATCTCGGCCTGTGTCTGCTTTCGCTCGCGCCGCAATTGACGGAGCTGCGGACCGACAAATGTCTTCGCCATCGCCCGAAGTCCCTTTATTTACAATACAACAGATTATGAAAGTTTGTTTGCAAACATGCAACACAAAAACGAAAATAACAGTGCGGTCCGTTCACGCGGGTGTTACCTCCGTCCTGGTTCCGATCGCCGGAAGCTTTCTCGGAGGTTTTAAATGTCAGGATTTAATGGACTCGCTGTGCCGGGGCCGACAAACATGCCATTCGCAATCCGGCAAGCAATGGACGTCGCTCTGGAGGATCATCGCGCTCCGGACTTTCCCGAATTCACCTTACCGCTGCTGGCCGATCTCAAGCGCATCTTCCGGACCACGACGGGCCAAATCTTCGTGTTTCCGTCAACGGGCACGGGCGGTTGGGAGGCGGCGATCGCAAACTCACTGTCGCCCGGCGACCATGTGCTGACATCGGTTTTCGGTCAGTTTTCGTCTCTCTGGGTCGACCTGTGCCGGCGCTTTGGGCTCGAGGTTGACGCTGTCGAGGTCCCGTGGGGCGAGGGTGTGCCGCTCGATGTGTACGAGCAAAAGCTTCGCGCCGACAAGACGCATCGGATCAAGGCCGTCCTGGCCTGCCACAACGAGACCGCAACCGGTGTGACCAGCGACATTGCCGGCGTGCGCAGGATTCTCGATGCCGTCGGGCATCCCGCTCTTTTGATGGTCGACGGCGTCAGCTCGATCGGTGCTCTCGATTTCAGGATGGAAGCGTGGGCTGTCGATCTTGCCGTCTGCGGTTCGCAGAAAGGATTTATGCTGCCGGCCGGCTTGGCGATCGTCGGCGTCAGTGAAAAGGCCCTGGCCGCGCGCAAAACCGCGAAGCTGCCCCGGTGCTTCTTCGACTTCGAGGACATGATCCGGGCCAACAAAGACGGATATTTTCCCTACACGCCGGCAGCCACGATGCTACGCGGGCTGCGCGCGTCGATCGACATGCTGCTGGCCGAAGGCCTCGATGAGGTCTGTGCGCGCCATCATCGCTTGGCCACCGGCGTCCGCAAAGCCGTCGATGCGTGGGGGCTTCGGCTCTGCGCCAGGCATCCGAAATGGAATTCGGACACGGTCAGCGCGGTCGTCGTGCCCGACGGCTTCGATGCCAACGCAGTCATAAAAACCGCATACCGCACCTACAACCTTTCTCTCGGTGGCGGGCTTGCGAAGGTCGCCGGCAAGGTTTTCCGCATCGGCCACCTCGGATATCTAAACGAATTGATGGTACTGGCCGCAGTCGGCGGAGCCGAGATGGCAATGCTCGACTGCGGAATAGCCATTGAGCCGGGCTCCGGCGTCGGTGCGGCGATCGAACACTACAGCAAGACCGCGAAACGTCCGGCCGTCACCAAAGCCGCCTGACGCGTGCGGCGGCAATGCACGTCTTCACCGAGGTCACGCTCGGAGATCGGAAATGGCCAGCCGAAAATGACCCGTATCGTCTTCCTCGACCGCGGCACGATGGCACCGCTCAAGCAACTGGCGCACCCGTCTTTCCCGCATGAGTGGGTCGAGTACGATCGCACTACGCCCGAGCAGGTTGTCGAGCGCCTGAAGAATTGCGACATCGCAATTTCCAACAAGGTTCCGATCCGGCGCGGCACCATCGAGAAGCTGCCGCAGCTCAAGATGATCGTTATACCAGCAACGGGATATGACGCGTTCGACATCGATGCCTGCAACGAAAGAGGGATCGTCGTTTCGAACGTGCGCGGCTATGCCGTCAATACGGTGCCCGAACACACTTTTGCTTTGATCCTTGCGCTGAAGCGCTCGTTGTCCGGGTACCGGCAGGATGTGATGGCGGGCAAATGGCAGGAGGCGAACCAGTTCTGCTTCTTCGCGCATCCGATCAGCGATCTGGCTGGTTCGGTGCTCGGCATTTTCGGCGAGGGCGTAATCGGGCAACGGGTGGGACGATTAGGCGAGGCGTTCGGCATGCGACCGCTGTTCGCCGCACACAAGGGCGTTTCCGGCCTCGGTCCGTTGTACACGCCGTTCGATGAAGTTCTGGCGACAGCCGATGTCATAACCCTGCACTCTCCGCTGCTGCCCGGCACCCGCAACATGCTGGCGATGGCCGAGTTCCGGCAAATGAAGAAGCGCCCTCTGATCATCAATTGCGGCCGCGGCGGCCTGGTCAACGAGGCGGACCTGGTGACCGCGCTCGATCTCGGCCTGATCTCCGGGATCGGGTTCGATTGCCTGACAAGCGAGCCGCCGAAGCCGGACAATCCGCTGCTCTCAATCCTTGATCGTCCGAACGTTATCGTAACGCCCCACGTCGCTTGGGCCAGCATTGAAGCCGTTCAAACGGTCTGGGACCAGGTCCTTCGCCATATCGAGAATTTCCATCAGGGCCGACCGAGCAACGTGGTCGGCGCTCCGCAGACCGCAGACGCGCCGACCGACGCGACGAATTTTCAAAAATCGGCATGAGATCATGGATGCGGCGGCGTTGACGGACGCCGCGGCATGGACGCCTCGCAGAACTTCGCTTGCGGGCGCGGCATTGATCGACGGCAGGGGCTCTCGCCGCCACATGATCGTATGCGCGACGCGGCGCACATTCTTGCGATGCGCGAGGGCATAGTTCCAGGTCTTGCAGTCGTCGTGGTCGGCCATGATCCGGCCGGCGAAGCACCCCATCGGCTTATGTCAAATTGGCAAAAAGCGTGCGGCCGTCATTTACAGGCCTCGATGCACTCGTGATCGGGCGCTCGGCAATCGTCGGCAAGCCGCTTGTCCAATTGCTCATGGCGGAGGACGCCACGGTCACGGTTGCGCATTCGAAAACCCGCGACCGCCCGCGTTGACGCGGCGGCGTATGATATTGTTGGAAGTCGATGAGCCGCAGAAGTCTCTTGGAGGCAAAGCAGCGCGACGGGCGAATAGCGAATGGGGAATGGGGGTGCAACCGGGCGATCCCTGCTCGCTACTCGCAATTCGCCCCTCACATGATGGCGAATTCGCTGTTGCGGCGGTCGGTCACCAGCATGGCGCCCGGATAATGCGTGATGCAGAAGTCGGGTCTGACCGCCATGATCACCGATTGCGGGGTGACGCCGCAGGCCCAGAATACCGGAATTTCGTCATGGCCGATCGGCACGGCGTCGCCCCAATCCGGCTTGGCGATATCGGCGATCCCGATCGCTTCCGGCTTGGCCAGGTGCACCGGCGCGCCGTGCACCGAGGGAAATCGCGTAGTGATCTGAACGGCACGGATGGCGTTCGCCGGCGTCATCGGCCGCATGGAAACGACGAGCGGCCCGTGAAACGGACCGGCCGGCACGGTCTCGATCGACGTACGGTACATCGGCACGGTGCAATCGCAGGTAAAGTGGCGCAGCTCGATGCCGTCGTCGATCAAAGCCTGCTCGAAGGAAAACGAGCAGCCGATGGCAAAAACAACGAGGTCGTCGCGCCACCAGCGCATGAGGTCCGTCGGTTCTTCGACGATCGCGCCGTCGCGCCACACGCGATAGCGCGGCAGGTCGGTACGGATATCGAGGTCTTCGCCCAACGCCGGCAGCCGCCAATCGCCCGGCGCCGAAACGCCGATCAGCGGGCACGGCTTCGGATTGAGCTGGCAGAAGCGCAGGAAATCCTCGGCGAGCCGGTGCGGCAGGATGGCGAGATTGGCCTGCACGAATCCGGGCGCCAGGCCTGAAGTCGGCCCCGCATGCTCGCCGCACCTGATGCTCAGGCGCGCCGCACGGCCGGTGCGCGGCGCGCCCGGCTGAGCCGTTGACTGCTCTCTACGGATTGCAGCAGTCGCCATGGAGCACTCCCGTCTGATGCGGTCATAATCCCGTTGCCCATTTTATCATCAATCACCGCCGAAAGAACACCAAAGCCGCGACGAAGTTACGCGCAGCCGCGCCGCATCGTCACCACCAGGCCGATGCGAATTTGGTTGAAACTGGTCGCAAGATCGCGTTTGCTAAAGCGTATCCGTTATCCCCAAGAGCCCGCCAAGGGCCACGACAGCCGACGGCCGCCCGTGCGGCGCTGAGCTTTCGCAGCTTGTGATATGCAGAGGAGACTCCCAATGACCGAGAAGTGGAGAGAAGAGAAGTGGGCGGAGGGTTTTTGGTATCGCGGCAAGGTTAGCCGCCGCCGCGTGGTCGGCTGGGGCGGCGGCGCGATCGGCGCCATGATGCTGGTTCCCGAGCCGTGGCGTGCGGCGTTCGGCGCCGCCAAATCCTACAAGATCGGCTCGGAGCAGCCGCTTTCCGGCGTCGGCGCCATCGGCGGCAAGACCGCGCTGGTCGGTCTGCAGATGGCCGCCGACCGCATCAACAAGAACGGCGGCATCAACGGCCGCCCGGTCGAGCTTGATGTTGTTGACGATCAGAGTTCGCCCGCCGTCGCCCGGCAGAAGGTCGAGAAAATGGTGCAGGAGGACGGGATCGACGCCCATGTCGGCGGCTTTCTGTCCAACATCTGTCTCGCCTGCATGCCGGTTTTTGAGCACGCCAAGGTCGTCAACATGATCAGCGTGTGCCTGGACACCACGCTCACCACCACCCACTGCAACCGCGAGAGCTTCCGCGTGCACGACTACGCGCCTGCGCAAGCGAAGGCTTTCGGACCGATGCTCGCCAAATTGGCCAAAAACTGGCACATCGTCTATGCCGATTACGCCTGGGGTCAGTCGACGCGCGACTCCTATGCCGACGGGATCAAGAAGAACGGCGCCAACGTGGTCGGCACCACCGGCATTCCGCTCGGCACCGCCGACATGACGCCCTTCCTGTCGAAAATCTCCGGCAACATCGACGGGATATTTGCCATCTTGTTCGGCAAGGATGGCGTGACCTACGGCAACCAGGCGTACGATCTCGGGCTGACCAAAAAGTACATATCGGCCGGCGATGGAGCGGTTTGCGAGTCGAGCAACATGCCCGCGCTGGGCAAGAAGATTAACGGCTTCATCGGCATCAACCGTTACATCCCGGTATTTCAGGGCCCGCTCAACACGCCCTATCTGCACGCCTTCTTCGATGAAGCGAAGAAGCGGCTGCTCAAGGTCGATCCGTCCGGGCCGCTGCCCGACCGCTACGTGCAGTCGAACTACGAGGCGATGAATGCCTTGAAGCAGGCGATGGAAGCCTCGAAGTTCGAGGGCCACGCCGACACGCCCAAACTCATCGAGGCGCTCGAAGGCATGGAAATGAAGGAAGGCTACGACTTTCCGCAGGGCAACAAGACCCTGCGCAAGGCCGACCACCAGGCGTTCCTGCGCGAATTCCTGTTCAAGATCGTCAACGACGATTATCAGCTTCTCCAAGTGGTGGCCAAGGACAAGACCTTGGTGCCGCCGGCCTGCACGTTCAGTGCGTAAGTGCGCGCGGAAGCTTCGCCCGGCGCAACAAGCTCCCCGGTCGGCGACCGGGGAGCGGCGCCATCGCCTCTGCTGAAGACCGAATCTCTCGCCGTCCGCTTCGGCGGCCTGAACGCGCTCTCCGGGGTCAATTTCGAGCTTGATCGAGAGGAGGTGCGGGCGGTCATCGGCCCCAATGGCGCGGGCAAGAGCACATTCTTCAATTGTCTGACCGGCGTACTGCGCCCTACCGGAGGCCGTATCATTTTCAACGGCGAGGACATTACCGGGCTGCGCCCGAACCTGATCTCGCAGAAGGGGATCGCGCGCTCATATCAGATTACGAACATCCTGCCCAACGCCACCACGCTGGAAAACGTACGCATCGCCGCGCAGTCGCGACGGCACGCCTGGAACATGGTCTCGCACCACAGCGCGTTCGCCGATCTCAACCAAAAGGCCGAAGCCGCCCTGCAATCCGTTGGGCTGCTCGACAAGGCCGACGAATTGGCGGCCAATCTGTCGCACGGCCAGCAACGCAACCTTGAAATCGGCATTGCGCTCGCAACCGAGCCGCAACTGCTCTGTCTCGACGAACCGACCGCCGGCATGAGCGCGGCGGAAACCAACGAGACAAAGGAGCTGATTCGCCGGATCGCCAAGGACCTGACCATCCTGATCGTCGAGCATGACATGGAAGTGGTGATGGAGCTTTGCGACCGGATCACGGTGCTGCATTACGGCCAGGTACTCGCCGAGGGAAGCCCGCAGGAGATTCAGCAGAATCCCAAGGTGCTGGAGGTCTATCTCAAGACATGAGCGCCGCAACCGAGGCCGCCGAGCCGCTGGTGTGCGTCGAGGACGTTCACACCTACTACGGCAAGAGCCATATTCTGCATGGCGTTTCGCTCACCGTGGGCACCGGCGAGGTCGTCGGCCTGCTCGGCCGCAACGGAGTCGGCAAGTCGACGACGCTGAAGACCATCATGGGCCTGGTGCAGCCGAGCCGTGGGGCGGTGCTGTTCGCCGGCAAGCGGATCACCGGCACGCCGCCGCACAAGCTGGCGCGGTTGGGCATCGGCTACGTGCCAGAAGACCGCCGCATCTTCCGGCTGTTGACCGTCACCGAGAACCTGCGCACCGGCCTCGACCGCCATGGCGTCACCGAGGAAAGGCGCAAAACCTTGCTCGACAAGGTGTTCACCTATTTTCCGGTGCTGGCGGAGCGCCGCGGCCAAGCCGGCGGCACGCTCTCGGGCGGCGAGCAGCAAATGCTCGCGATCGCCCGCGCCATGATGCTGGAGCCGCGCATTATTCTGCTCGACGAGCCGACCGAAGGCCTGATGCCGCGCATGGTCGCGCAGATCCGCAACATCATCGACGTTCTGCACGGCGAGCGCGTTTCCATTCTCCTGGTGGAACAGAACGTCCCGTTGACGCTGGAAGCGAGCCAACGCGTGTACATCCTGGAAAAGGGATGCGTGCGCCATCATTGCGCCGCGTCCGCCATCGACGTCAACGATCCACTCATCAAGCAGTATCTCGGGGTGTGAGCGGTGGCGACGATCGTTCAGTTTCTCCACTCCATTCCCATCGATCTGCTGATCATCCAGACGGTGAACGGCGTCGTCACCGGCATGATCCTGGCGCTGGTCGCGTCCGGGCTCACGCTGATCTTCGGCATCATGGACGTGGTCAATTTCGCCCACGGCGAGCTTTTCATGCTCGGCGCCTATATGGGCGTCATCGCCTTCGCCATGACCGGAAATTTCTGGCTGGCCTTGGCGCTGTCGGCGCTGATCCTCGCCATATTCGGCGCGGCCTTGCAGATCGTGACGCTGCGACCGCTCATCGGCCGCGATCCGTTGAACACGATCCTGGCGACGTTCGGCATCTCCCTGGTGCTGCAGAATTACGCGCTCTGGCAGTTCGGTCCTGTGGCGCGCAAGATCTCGGAGCCCATTGGCGCCGAGTTCACCCTGTTCTACCTGCAATACCCCTGGTACCGCATCGTGATCGCGCTGTTGTCGGGGGCCATCATTGGCGCGGTTTGGCTGTTTCTCAAGTTCAATAAATACGGAGTGTGGGTTCGCGCCACCACGCAGGACCGCGTGATGGCGCAAGCCATGGGCATCCCGGTGCCGCTCGTTTACACCGGCGTGTTCGCGCTCGGCGCCGCCATGGCGGCGGTGAGCGGGGTGCTGTTCGCCCCTTTCGGCGGCGTCGATTCCCAGATGGGACTGCAGTGGGTGCTGGAGGCGTTCATCGTGGTCGTGGTCGGCGGCATGGGCAATCTGGGCGGCTCCATCGTCGCCGCCATCTTCATCAGCCTGCTTGAGGCCTATGCCGCAGTCTGGCTCGACCCATCGCAGGCGGTCATCGTCTCGTTCGTCGTCCTCATTCTCACGCTCCTGTTCCGGCCCACCGGCCTGTTTGCGGCACCGAAATGACCGACGCTCCGCTCGACACCGCAAGACCGCTCGCCAAGACGCGCCTGAGCCATACAGCCGCTTTCTGGCTCGCGTTCAGCGCGGTGATGGCGTTGCTGATCATTGCGCCGCTGGTGCTGCCGGAATTCTGGAGCGGCTTTCTGACCGAGATCCTGATCTGGGGCCTGTTGGCGATGTCGTCCGACCTGCTGATCGGCTACACCGGCATCGTCTCGTTCGGCCATTCGGCGTTCTTCGGCTTGGGCATGTATGGCGCCGCCGCCGCGCTCCTGCTGGTGTCTCCGCCCAATCTTTGGCTGGCCATTATGTTCGGTCTCGCCGGCGCCGCCGGTGCGGCCTTGTGCGTCGCCTATTTCTCCACCCGCATCCGCGATATCTACTTCGCCATCACCACGCTGATCTTCGCCCAGATTTTCTACGTCATCATCTTCACCTGGACCTCGCTTACCGGCGGCGAGAATGGCCTGATCTTCGATCAGCCGCATTTCGCCATTCCGTTCCTGGTCAACGTGCCGTTTCATACGGCGACGATGCACTGGTTCGTGCTCGCCGTTGTGACGGCGTCGTATCTGATCTTGCGCCGGATCACGCAGTCGCCGTTCGGCATGGTGCTGCAATCGATCCGCGAAAACGAGGCGCGCACCCGCGCCATCGGCTATCCGGTCGAACGCTACAAGATCGTTTCCGTCATGCTCTCGGGACTGTTTGCCGGGCTCGCCGGCGCACTCTATGCCGTCCAGAAGGAATTTGCCGCGCCGGATTTCGTGTACTTCATCGTTTCGGGGGAGACGGTCATCTACAACATCATCGGCGGCGTCGGCACCCTGGTGGGCCCGATCGTCGGCGCCGGCTTCTACCAGCTCATGCGCCAATTCATGGCGCAGTGGTTCGGCGATCAATTCCCGTATCTCATTCCGCTCGGCATCGTGTTCATCGCCATGATCATCTTTCTGCCGCAGGGCCTGCTCGGCTTCGCGCGAAGGTGGCTCAATCGATAGCTTGCGGTTGAGCCACAAACCGCCGTCGCAATGCAGAAGGTGCGAGCCAATGTCGATTTATTTTCCAATTGCTCGCCCGCCGAGGGTACGGAAGCCTGCTCAGGCTCAGGAGGGATTATTATGAAACTTACCCGTCAAAAACTTCTGCGTCTGGCTGCCGGCGCAGGCGCGTTGCCGATTGTTTCTGGCATTGCGACGGCGCAATCGTATCCGACACGACCGGCGCGTTTGGTCGTTGGCTTCTTTGCCGGCGGCCTGAGCGACATCCTTGCGCGCGTGCTCGCTCCAGTCCTATCGGGGCGACTCGGCCAACAAGTCATCGTCGATGACCAACCCGGCGCCGGCACAAACATCGCCACAGAACTGGTCGTGCGGGCAGCTCCAGACGGCTACACGTTGCTTATGGCGACCTCGTCAAACGCCATCAACGCGACGCTTTACACCCATCTCAATTTCAATTTCGTGCGCGACACGGTGCCGGTCGCGAGCATTGCGCAGACTCCGTTCGTCATAGTCGTCAATCCATCGTTCCCGGCAAAGTCCGTCGCCGAGTTCATCGCCTATGCCAAGGCCCATCCCGGCGAGATCAACATGGCAACGCCCGGCAAGGGAAGCACGACGCACCTCGCCGGAGAGCTATTCATGGCGAGGACCGGCATCAAAATGACCGTCGTGCACTATCGGGAAAGCTACGTGCCAGATATGCTTGCCGGACGAGTGCAAGTCGTGTTCAGCCCCATCCCGACGACGATCCAGCAAATCAGGGCAGGCAAATTGCGCGCCCTTGCGGTGACGGCCGAAACGCGCTCGCAAGCGTTGCCAGGCACCCCGACCGTGGCCGAGTTTGTGCCGGGCTACGAGGCAATCCAGTGGAATGGCGTGGTCGCGCCGAAGGGCACCCCCGTCGCGATCATCAACAAGCTCAACGGCGCGGTCACTGCCGGCATTGCCGATCCGAAGGTCATCGCGCAATTCGCCAATTTCGGCAGTTTTCCGAAGGCAATGACCTCTGCGGACTTCGGCAAGTTCATTGTTGAAGATACGGAAAAATGGGGCAAGGTCATCCGGGCGGCCCACATTTCGGTCGGATGACGTGATCAGCGCGCAGGGGCGGAGCTGACATGTCATCATGAGATGCTTTTGCCGAGAAATTTTGCCAGCGCCGCGACGTCCTTCTGCTCCGTCGCAAAATCCTCGGCGATGTGCTCATAGAAATGCGCGGCGCCTTCGTAGAGTTCGCCCGCGGTCGGGTCGTCGCCGACGAAGCCGGCAATTTCGTGCATCTCGGCAACCCAGCGATAGGCCTTCGGCGGCATTTGCGCGAGCGCGCGCTTGAACCAGGCGAACATCTCCTTCTGGCTGCCCTGCAGCTCCTTGAACAAATCGTCCGCCGAGCCCGCACGCGAAGCGGCCAGCATCATCGCCGCGCCGATCGCCTGCGTGCCCTTGGTGATGCCGGCATATGACATTTTCAACGCCGAAGCGGCGCTCAGCGATCCGTCCAGCAATCGAATGTCCAACCCGTATTGGCGCAGCGTCGCAAAGCGTGTCGCGGCCGGACCGGAGGCGTAAAACCGCGGTCCGGCATCGCCGGGCTTCGGCGGGGAGCCGATGATCCCGGCATCGACGAAAGGACAATCGGTCGGCGCGATCACCGCCGCGACGCGTTCGACGGTCGCCGGATTGATCGCGTTGCAATCAACATAGACCGGCTTCGCATTGGAGGCCTTGAGCGCCGGCCGGAAGCGCTCCGCCAGCGATACCGCGTCCCGCGGCGGCAGGATCGACAGAATAAAATCGGTGGCTGCGATTTCCTCGTCCTCTGCGGCGATCATCCCGGCCGCATGGGCGCGCACCGCCGTTTCCTGACTGCGGTCGCGCAGCGAGGTGAGCACTCTGAGGCCGTTCTCCGTCAGCCTCCTTCCGACTGCCGCGCCCATCATCCCCGGCGCGATCACAGCAACGACAGGCGTCATGGCATCCTCGCTCGTCAGACAGGGCGCAACATACCAAGCTGCAGTCGGCCCGGTCATCTCGCTCGTTTGGACGAATGGGGGATCTCATCATCGCGTCTTCCACGATGACCGGGCCGGCGACGAGGTCCCAAGCCATGACCAGACAGCGTGGAATTATTTGCCATACGATGCCAAATTTCAGTCTGATCGGAAAATGATATTCTACAACAGTCAATTTCTGCTTGAATGGCTTTATGCACGGAACGAACTTGCGCGCCAATGGGTCGATCGCGCGCCGGCAGGGACGCGCGATGTTCGCCCTCCCCTGGCGGCAGTCTTTTACGCACCATTAGCCAAATCAAGCCGATGAAGGTCGGGGCGTACGAATCGGCGTCGCGGACGCCGGTTGGGGCCGTGGAGGCGATCATGCGTTTGAACCTGGGCTGTGGCGGCCGAAAGTTTCCCGGCTGGATCAACGTCGACAAGTTTCCGACCTGCGCTCCGGATCAGGTCGTCGACCTGGAGCAATTTCCCTGGCCGTGGCCGGACAATTCGGTCGAGGAGGTGCGGATGTACCACGTCCTCGAGCATCTCGGCGAACAGACCGCAGTCTATCTCGATATCATGAAGGAGCTCTACCGCGTCTGCCGCGATAACGCGTCGATCAACATCATCGTGCCGCATCCGCGTCACGACGATTTCCTCGGCGACCCGACCCATGTGCGGCCGGTCACGCAGGCGAGCCTCAATCTGCTCTCGCAGGCCGCCAATCGCGAATGGCTCGCCGTGGGCGCCGCCAATACGCCGTTAGGTCTTTATATCGGGGTCGACTTCGCCATCGAATCGGCCGCTTACGAACTGGCCGATCCATGGGACAGGGCGTTCGAGCAGAAGAAAATATCCGACGACGATCTGAAGCACGCGATGCGCAGCTTCAACAACGTCGTCAAACAGATCAATCTGGTCGTGCGCGCAATCAAACCCGCAGGGCGCACCTATGCGGTCGGCGCCGACGCCGCGCCGGCTCTTGAAGCGCCGCTCGTGCCGGATCAGCCGGCCGGTTCGAACGCGAAGCTCGAGCCCTTGCGCACCACGTAACCGAAACCGGGCGCGTTCACGTGCGCTCCGGCAACGGCCAGATGCTCGCTCGCCGCCATGTCGAGAATGCGCTTGCGCGATTCGATCGCCCGATTCTTGTCGAGGTCGTAGGTCAGCGCGATCTGCGGATGCGATATCTGTATCGCCGACAGATGCACCACATCGCCGAACGCCATGAAACCGCCGCCGCCGGCCGCCAGCACCCAGCAGGTGTGTCCCGGCGTGTGGCCCGGCGCCAGCACCGGCGCGAAGCCGGCGAATTCCTCGTCGTCGCGAATCCGCCGAATGCGGTCGAGGTACGGCCGCAGATTGATCCTGGTGCGTGCTCGATTACCCTTCACCCGATCCTCATCGCTGGCGACGTTCTCGCTCATCCAGAAATCCACTTCCGTCTCATGCACGACAATCTCGGCGTTGGGGTAGTGCGGCCTGCCGGAATCGTCGACGAGGCCGTTGGCGTGGTCGGGGTGCAGATGGGTCATCACGATGTGAGTGACGGCCGATGGCTCGATGCCCGCGCCGCGTAAATTCTCCGGCAACTTGCCGAGCGTCGGCTGCATGGTATTGCCGGCGCCGGCGTCGATGAGGATCACTTTGCCGCCGCGGCGAACGAGAAAATTATTCACCGGGATATAGAACGAGCCATTCTGTGTTCCGCCGACCAGGCTCTCGGCCCGCTCGCGGTCCATGCCGATGACCAGATCGAGCGATGTTTTCAGGATGCCGTCGCTCAAGCCCTCTACTTCGACAGCGCCCACGCGCATGCTCGGCAGCGCCATGTCAATATCCTTCGCTGGTCAGCGCGATCATGCAACTCGCGGAGACGATCACCGCGACCGCCAGGGCGGCGAACGGCACGATGAAACTGCCGCCTGTGAGCGCCAGCAAGTAGCCGATCATCACCGGCGAGAAGGCGCCGACCATTTGCGTGACAAAGGCGCGCACGCCCTGGGAGCTGCCCATCTGCGCCGTGCCGACCACGCTGTGCATCAGCATTTCAGCGCAGGAAATGCCGATCTGCTGCGCGCATAACGCGCAAATCATCAAGACGACGCTCCAGGCCGCGCTCGGCGCGAACGCGGCCGCCATGAGAAAGACCGCGGCCAGCGCCCATCCCAGACCGGCAAACGGCGCACGGCGAAACACGCGGTCGGAGACCTTGCCGATGACGAGAATGGTCAGCACGGCAAAGCCGTAGATCACGAAGGTCAGATAGCCGGACGTGCTGAACGTGAAGTGGCGCGCGCTGCGCAAATAAGTGGGCAGCCAACCGGACCAGCCCCAGAAGAATATCGCATTGCAGGAAATGGCGATCGTTATCAGCCAGAAGCGGTAATTGCGCCAAAAACTGTCAATGCCTTTCAAGATGCGGCCCGGCGCGTCCTCGTTGTTCTCGATGGCGCCGGTTTCGATGAATTCGACCTCCGCCCTGTTCACCGCGGGGTGCTGCTGCGGCTTGTCGCGGACCAGGAGCCACATCATCGGGATCGGCAGGATGATCGCGAGAACGCCCATGGCGAAAAATTGGCCGCGCCATCCGAGATAGATGATCAGGCTGGTCACGATCAGGCCGGTCAGCATTGGCCCGATCATCGTGCCGATCCACCAATAGGCCGTCGCCTTTCCGCGCTCGCGAAGCGCGAACCAGTTGGCGACCAGAGCGAGCGTGATCGGGTAACAGATGGCCTCGCCGACGCCCAAGGCGATGCGGGAAGCGAGCAGCATTCCATAGCTGTGCGAGAGCCCCGACCAAAAGCAGGTCAGTGCCCAGATCGCGAGCCCGGCGATCGTGACCGCGCGCGGCCCATAGCGCGTCACCGCCCAGCCCCAAACCGGCGCAGCCAGTCCATAGGCGATGAACAGCCCCCCGACCAGCCAACCGAGCAGCTTTGGCTGTCCGACGAGATGCATCTCGTTGAGGAAGCGTGGATTGGCAATGACGATGGAAACGTTGCTCTTGTCGAACATGGATACGATCCACAGGATCAAGAGCGACGGTGCGATGTAGGTCCAGCGCACGCGGGTAGCGGCGAGTGCTGCGGCGTCGCCGCGCACGGTATCCTGCGAAGCTGTAACGGCCATGGGACTGCTCCCCCCCTTGAACGCGGCGCGTTGTGCCGTACTTCGGCGTCGCCATGCGCCGTCGAGCTGACGCCACCACGCGCGCAAAATCTTGCCCCCACACCCGCGCTTGTCAACAATGTCGGTGGGGCCGGGGGACGCGGACGCTGCGGCGAGGGCGTCCGTGCACGGCAGTTCCCGCAAGTTTTTCGCCGGGGCTGTTCGTCGGGCGCGACCGGCTTCGGTGAGCCGATTGCCCATCGCGGCTGTCGGCTGCCGCCGGGTCGGTTCGATCGCGCCCGCAATATCTCGCAAAATATAGCGGATCGGAAAGCCTCTTGCGCCGTGGGCCGACATGACGCACTTTCGCCATCCGTAATATCCTTTAGGATATAACGGGGCTGATATAACGGGGCTGCATGCACAGGAGAGGACGATGCCTTCACACCATGGATTTTCAGGAACGGCGTCAACGGATGCTCATCATCCGGCGGCGAGACAGGCGTCGCGGCAGCGATCCCGTGGCGGTCTCGCGCTGCCCGCCGTCGGCCTGCTCGCCGCGGCTCTTTCGTTTTTGCCGCTTACGGCCGCGGATGCCGCGGGCGCCGTCAACGTCCTCTACGCCGGCTCGCTGGTCAACCTGATGGAGCACGGCGTCGGCCCGGCGTTCGACGCGGCGACCGGCAACGAGTTCCAGGGCTATGCCGGGGGCTCGAACAAGCTCGCCAACGAGATCAAGGCAAAGCTGCGCCGCGCCGACGTCTTCATCAGCGCAAATCCCAAGATCAACGCCAGTCTCACGGGCGCAGCCAATGGCAATTGGGTAAGCTGGTACGTTGCTTTTGCCCAATCCCCGCTGGTGATCGGCTACAACGCATCGAGCAAATTCGCCGCCGATTTCAAGTCGAAGCCCTGGTATGAGGTCCTGCAGGAGTCGGGAATCAAGATCGGCCGCACCGACCCCAAGCTCGATCCCAAGGGCAAGCTGACCGTTACGCTGATGAAGCAGGCGGAAAACTACTATAAGAGTCCGGGCCTTGCTCAGAAGGTGCTTGGCGCGCCGGAAAATCCGGCACAGGTGCTGCCCGAGGAGACGCTGGTCGGCCGGCTGCAATCCGGCCAGCTCGATGTGGGCTTCTTCTACTCGACTGAAACCGCCGACGCCAAGATCCCGGCAGTGAGCTTGCCGGCAGCAATGACACCCAAGGCGGTTTATACCGTGACGATCGTGCGCGCCGCGCCGAACGCGTCCGGCGCCGAGGCGTTCGTGGCGTTTCTGCTTGGGAACAATGGGCGGAAGCTGCTAAAGGAGCACGGCCTGACGCTGCAAAAACTGGCAGTCTCCGGGGACGCGAGCGCGATGCCGCCAGATATCACGTCGATCGTCGATAAGGCCAAGTGACGGGGACGTGAAGAATCAAGCGACGAGCCGACTGACGCGCCGCGTCCCAGCGCCGCTGCCCTGGCTTGCGGGCCTCCTTGCGATCTATCTGATTGCTCCGCTGGTCGCCGGCGCGCAGCAAGCCGGCTTGGCCGATTGGCACTCGGTCGATACGGCGGCGCTGCTGCGCGCCTGCGCCGTCTCGGTCGCCAGCGCGACGACATCGACGCTGCTGATCGCGTTCGGCGGCATCCCCCTTGGTTATCTGCTGGCGCGGATGCCGAGCCGCGCCATGGCCGTGATCGGCTTTCTCGTGCAGTTGCCGCTGGCGTTGCCGCCACTCGCGAGCGGCATCCTGTTGCTGTTTTTGGTCGGTTACAGTTCACCGATCGGTCAACTCACCTCCGGCGCGCTGACCGACTCCTTCGCCGGCATCGTCGTCGCCGAAGCGTTTGTTGCCGCGCCGTTTTTGATCATCGCGGCGCGCTCGGCCTTCGCCGCGATCGATCCGGTCCTCGAGGATGTGGCCGCGACGCTTGGCCGCGAACCCCTCTATATATTCTTTCGCGTCAGCCTTCCGATCGCATGGCCGGGCATACTGTCCGGATTGCTGCTCGCCTGGTTGCGCGGTTTCGGCGAATTCGGCGCGACCGTCATGGTCGCCTATCATCCCTATTCGTTGCCGGTTTACACCTACGTCGCATTCGGCTCGCAAGGACTTCCGGCAATGCTGCCGGTGCTGCTGCCGGCGCTGGTGCTTGCTCTTGCAATCCTGCTTTTGAGCGGCACGCTTGGCGCACCGGCGGCGACGCGGCACGCCGGATCGCTCGAGGATCTCCCGGTCGCTCGACCTCCGATTGTTTCGCGGCCGGTTGCCGCCAAAACGCGCGGCGTCGATTTGGCGCTCAAGATTAAACGGCGGCTCAGCGACTTCCACCTCGATGTCCAATGGTCGCCGCAGCGGCGCCGGCTCGCCATCGTCGGTCCTTCCGGGTCGGGCAAGTCGATGACCCTGAAGATCATCGCCGGAACGGAAGTTTTCGATCGCGCGGCGATCTTCCTCGATGGCAAAGATGTTGCGGGCCTGCCGCCGGCGGCCCGCGCAATCGCCTATGTCCCGCAAAACTACGGCCTTTTCCCCCATCTTTCGGTGAACGAACAACTGCGCTTCCCGCGCGGCGCCGATCCCGACCTGGCCCGCGCCTGGCTTGATCGCCTGGAGCTGCGCGGTCTCGAACGCCGGCGGCCGGATGCGTTGTCGCTCGGGCAGCAACAGCGCGTGGCGCTGGCGCGCGCGCTGGTGCGGCCCAGCCGATTGTTGCTGCTCGACGAGCCGTTTTCGGCACTCGACGCGCCGCTGCGGGCGACGCTGCGTCGCGAGATGCTGGCGCTGCAGAATGAATTGAGCATCACGACGGTCCTCGTCACGCATGACCCGGCCGAAGCTGCGCTGCTCGCCGACGAACTGCTCGTGCTCGAAGGTGGCCGTGTCTTGCAATCCGGCCCGACCGAGCAGGTGTTTGCGCGCCCTGCGAGCGAACTTGCGGCGCGGCTCCTTGGCGCCGACTTTGTCGCCGAAGGCGTTGTCGCCGAGCCCAACAGCCTGGCGATCGGCGCCAACGTGCCGCTCCTGGTCGGCGGCGCTGGGTTACCGCCGGGCGCGCGTGTCGGCTGGACCGTCTCGCCGGCGCGCATACGCATCCACGACAGCGGGCGCTACCACGGACAAGTCGAGACTGTCCTCGCGGTTGGCGCCGAGCGCCAGATTGCGATCCGCTGCGGCGAATCGCTGATCTATGCGCTCGCCGGCCACGAAGATTATCCCTCCGGCAGCTTGTGCCGCTTCGACATCGATCCCAATGCAGTGCGGATTTGGCCGTTGGACGTGTAGCCGCGTCGCATTCTTGACGAACGGTCGGCGCTTTGGCGGCGGCAACAGGCGTTGTATCGTCTCGGTGCCCTCTGGGAGCGCGAGCCATGAACAACACCAGACTGACGCTACGCGTAGACTTTGGTTCACGGCGATCGATCGGCCCCGGCAAGATTCGTCTGCTCGAAGAAATAGGCCGGGGCGGCTCGATTTCGCAGGCCGGCCGCAGCCTCGGCATGTCGTACCGGCGCGCCTGGCTTTTGATCGACGACCTCAATCGCGCCTTTCGCCGCGCTGTGGTGCGCGCCAAGTCGGGCGGTTCGCAAGGCGGCGGGGCGGTGCTCACCGAATTCGGCTCCGGGCTGGTGCGCGACTATCGCGCCATCGAGACGGCGGCTGCGGACGCCGCCAAGTCGCGATTGCGCCGGCTCGAAGCCGAACTGCGAAATTCAGGGCGGCTGAATCCCGACTCGCCGCCAAGAAAGACCTCGATCCGCGGCGGCAAGCGCTAGTGGTCCGATTCCAACATTCGCATCCCTTTTTGGCACGCCCTCGTGCGAATGTTGGAATCGAAGGACCACTAGCAAGTACAAGTGCTCGTGGAGCTTTGGATCTGACATTCGCTTGATGAGCGAGTGGCTTGGAGGTAGCGAATGTCAAATCCGCTCCACTAGGAATGTCGTGAGTATCGATCGGCGCACATGGCTTGCCGGACTTGCTGCCGCGTCGCTTATGCAGCGCGCGGCGCGCGCCGCCGTCGTAACCGATGACGCCGGACGAAACGTCGCCATTCCGCAAAAGATCGAGCGGGTCTTTCCGGCCGGACCGCCGGCTTCGATTCTCCTCTATACGCTCGCGCCCGACCTGTTGCTTGGCTGGACGCGCCGTCCAGAGCCTGCCGCGTGCACCTATTTGGGCGCCGCCGCCTGCGACAAACCCGAAGTCGGGCGCCTCACCGGTCGCGGCAATACGACAAACCTTGAGGTGCTGCTGAGCCTCAAGCCTGATCTCGTGATCGACGTCGGTACCATCAACGATACCTACGTTTCGCTGGCCAACCGTGTGCAGCAGCAGACCGGCGTTCCTTATGCATTGCTCGACGGTCGCTTCGCCGCTGTCGCGCAGAGCTACCGCAAGCTCGGTAAGCTGACCGGCCGGCAGGGTGCGGCCGAGACGCTTGCGCGTTATGCCGACAAAACGATTGCGACGATCAAGGGCCGGATCGACAGGATCCCGGCGGATCGCCGACCGCGAGTCTATTATGCTCGCGGGCCGCGCGGCTTGCAGACCGGCCTCGGCGGCTCGATCAACGTGGAAACGATCGAATTTCTCGGCGCCGACAACGTCGCCGGCGCACGTCGCGGCGGCATGGCGACGGTCTCGGTCGAGCAGGTGCTGGCGTGGAATCCCGACGTCATCGTCACCATCGAGCCGGCTTTCGCCGCAAGCGTCCGCAACGATCCGGTGTGGGCGCCGATCAAGGCGGTGAAGACCGGGCGGGTCTACCTGTCGCCGAGGCTGCCGTTCGGTTGGGTCGATTTTCCGCCGTCGGTGAACCGGCTCATCGGGTTGTGGTGGCTGGCGAAGGCACTCTATCCCGATCGGTTTCCGGAGGATCTGCGGCCGATCACGCGCGACTTTTATCAACAATTCTATCATATGAACCCGACCGACGCGCAGATCGATCGCGTGCTGGCCGGACAGCGCTGATAACTTGCCGATATGGCTCGCTCCTCCGCGCCGGGATTGTTGATCGCGCTCGCCGTCCTGTTCGCGGCGCTGCTGCTCGCCCTCACCGTCGGACGTTATCCGGCCGGGCTCGGCGACCTGTTCAGCTACATCGCCGCAAAGCTCACGGGCGGAACGGCGCAGGTGCCGGCCGCCGCAGTGGACGTGCTCATGCACATTCGCGGGCCGCGCGTGCTTGCTGCGGTCCTGGTCGGCGCGGCGCTGGCGGTCGCCGGTACGGCGTTTCAGGGCTTGTTTCGCAATCCGCTGGTGTCGCCCGATTTGCTCGGCGCCTCGTCCGGCGCTGCTTTGGGCGCGGTGCTGGGCATTTATTTCTCGCTCGGCGTGCTGGCGATCGAGGCCTGCGCATTCGCCGGTGGCCTCGTCGCAGTGGGCGCCGTCTATTTGATCGGATCGGCGATGCGCGCGCGCGACCCGATCCTGGTTCTTGTGCTCACCGGCATCGTGATCGGCGCCTTGCTCGGCTCGGGCGTCGGCCTCCTGAAATACATCGCCGATCCGTACAACCAGCTTCCCGCCATGACGTTCTGGCTTCTCGGCAGCCTCGCAGCCACGACCGACTCCGATCTGCTGCCGCTGTTCGGCCCGGTCGCGCTTGGCATTCTCATTCTCGCCGCGCTGCGCTGGCGCATGAACGTGATGTCGCTGCCGGATGAGGAGGCGCGCGCGCTCGGTCTGGCGACCGGACCGCTGCGCATCGCCATCATCGCGGCGGCAACGCTGATAACGTCGGCGAGCGTCGCTGCCGCCGGCATTATCGGCTGGGTCGGCCTGGTCGTGCCGCATATTGCCCGGACGCTGGTCGGGCCGGATTTTGGACGACTTCTTCCGACGGCGGCGCTCCTTGGCGGCGGCTTCCTGCTGGCGATCGATACGCTCGCGCGCACCGCGACCGCGACCGAGATCCCGCTGGGCATTCTTACCTCGGTCGTCGGAACGCCGTTTTTCATCTGGCTGCTCGCCGGCATGTCCAGGACCTGGTCCTAAGCCATGCAGCTCTCGGGCCACGACCTCACCATCGGTTACCCGGATCGCGTGGTCGGCCGCGGTCTCGACATGGCGCTCTCGACCGGCGAGGTGCTGGCGCTGCTTGGTCCCAACGGCGGCGGCAAGACGACTCTTCTGAAAACATTGCTCGGCCTCTTGGCGCCGCGGGCCGGAGAAGTGAGGCTCGGCGACCGGCCGCTGTCGAGCTATTCGCCCCGCGAACGCGCTCGGCTCCTCGCCTACGTGCCGCAGTCGCACTTTTCGACCTTCGCCTTCACGGTCGAGGCCATGGTGGTGATGGGGCGCACCGCGCACGGCAATCTGTTCAGCCGTCCGAGCGCCGCCGATCGCGCCGTCGCGGCGCGAGCGCTCGAGCGCTTCGGCATCGCGCATTTGAGCGAGCGGCCCTACACGATGATCTCCGGCGGCGAGCGGCAGCTCGCGCTGCTTGCCCGTGCGCTGGCGCAAGAACCGCAATTCATCGTGCTCGACGAACCGACCGCAAGCCTGGATTTCGGCAACCAGGGCCGAGTGCTGCGGGAAATACAGACGCTGCGGGCGGCCGGTCACGGCGTGCTGTTTACGACACACGATCCGAACCACGCGATGCGCGCCGCCGATCGCGTCTATCTCATGCGCGACGGAAAGCGGATCGCCGAGGGCGCAACCGCCGCGATTCTCGGCCGCGGCGAGCTGGAAGCGATCTACGACGCTGCCGTCGACCTCGTGACCGATCGCGACAACGGACGAACGGCGTTCCTGCCCGGTTGACATCAGTTCGCGCCGGCGACGTGTCCGGTGGCAATCGCCGCCACGTCGCCCGCGTTCTCCGGCGGCGCATTGCCGCGCCAAACGACGTGCATGTCGGGGCGAATGAGAATGAGATCGAAGCCGTAGAGCTCGCGCGCGATGCGGTCCGGCACTTCGAGCACCGCAACCGGCGCACCGCGCGAACGGATGGCCTTTTCCAGACCGCTGGCGTCCGCCTTGCTGCGGCCGAGCCTGAGGATCGTGTAGCCGTCCGCAATGCG
The DNA here is from genome assembly GCA_030041005.1 of Xanthobacteraceae bacterium. Classification (GTDB taxonomy): domain Bacteria; phylum Pseudomonadota; class Alphaproteobacteria; order Rhizobiales; family Xanthobacteraceae; genus BOG-931. Next base: position 2,451 of record JASHOR010000138.1, on the reverse strand, counting down.
ATCCTGGATCGGCGTGCCGTCGCCGAGCCAGACGTGCGGCAGGCGCGCGCCCGGCCACGTCGTCGGCTGGTATTCGCGGAACAGATGCTCGGGCCCGCCGGGGACGTTGCAGATCACGGGCGAGTCGACATAGCGATAGCCAAGCTCGGCTCCGATCATTTCGTTGCTCTTGCGCTGTTCGACATCGGCGATCGCGGCGAGGATATGCCGGCTCTGTTGGCCGGCCGGGGTATCGTCACGGATGTCCGGGCGCCACAGCGAGCGCCACTTGCGCCGGCCGAGCGTGGCGTAGCGCGAGGCGCCGACGTTGCGCTCGCCGACCTGCCGCCGCTCGACCTCGTAGGATTTCAGCAAATTCGGCCCGCCCCAGCCGGCGAGCGTCGCGGCAAGCTTCCATGACAGATCGATCGCATCGGCCACGCCGGAATTCATGCCGAGCCCGCCGGTCGGGATGACAAGATGCACGGCGTCGCCGGCCAGAAACGCGCGTCCCTCGCCATAGCGATCGGCCAGCAGGAGGTTCTGCCGCCAAGGGTCGCAGGACAGCATTTCGTATTTGACCGGAACGCCCACCGCGCGCTCGAACGCAGCGTTCATGTCCTCGTTGGTGTCGACGATCGAGTGCAGCGTCCAGTGCCTGGTCGAATCCTGCATGATGAGCTGCGTCGCCTTGTCGTCGGCGACGTGATAATGGCGTCCCCTTCCCGGTCCGTTGCCGATCGGAAGGCGATCGAACAATTCGTCGCAGCGGTAGAGCGCCTGGCGCAACGCCAGCATGTTGCCTTCGCCGGCAAGCCTGATGGCCAGTTCCTTGCGCACCACGCTGCTGCCGCCGTCACAACCGACGAGATAACGGGCGCGCAGCTCCTGCACGTCGCCGCCGTGCGCACGCACGCGGGCGACGACGCCGCTGTCATCCTGCCGCAGTGACAGAAATTCGCAGCCGAAGCGGACGCGGAGCGCCGGGATGCTTTCGGCCACCGACTTCAGCAACGGCTCGAGCGTATATTGCGAGATCAGTTGATAGGGCTCGAGCGGAAGAGTGCCGTCGTTGGTCGCCCGCGTTTCCGCCTGCGCCTGCGCGACCGATGGATACGGCAGGCGAAGCAGCGGCGGCGCGTTGAGCGCCAGCACGATATAGACGTCCATCGGGCAATCGCTTCGCAGACCGGCGGCGCGAATTTGCTGCGCCAGCCCCATGCGGCGATAGATCTCCATGGTGCGGGCGTTGGCGCGTTCCATTTTCGGCAGGAAGGCCGGGCGCTCCTTCTGCTCGACAAGGATCGAGCGCACGCCGCGTCTGCCGAGGTCGATGGCCAGCGTAAGCCCGGTCGGTCCGCCGCCCACGATCAGAACGTCGCAATCCATTCTGCTTTCGTCTGCAGATCGCGTCGGCGCGCTCACTTCGGCAACTGCGCCTTCAGCTCGGCGAACGGCTGGTACGCCACGCCGGCGCATTGTTGCGGCGTGGCGTCGACGAACTGCGTGGGATCTCCCCCCAGATAGATCACCACCTTGGTCTTTTGCTCGTTGTGCCCGTTGAGCAGCACGCATACGACGTAATGCAGGTTCGGACTGTCGGCGACCGGCTTGAGCGCCGGCGGAGCGATCATCGCGTTGAAGAAGTCGGCGCGGTCGGTCAAGTTCCTGGACAGCAGATAGGCGATCTGCTGCCGGTAGTTGGACGGGTACAGGTTCGCATCGACGGTCGGCAGCGGGCCGCGCGGCTTCTTCGGTCCGCCGAAACCGGGGAATCCGCTGCTGCAGCCCGCCAGCGCTGTGGCCGCCAGCAATGCGGCACTGATTGCAAGAACTGTCTTCATCTGCCTGCGCAAGTGTTGAATGCCGGATAGTTGAGTGCTGGATGGTTAAGTGCTGGATGGTCGAGTGCTGGACAGTTGAATGCCGGATATTAGCACGGCGTCAATCCTCCGGCGCCGGGCCGCACCATCCGGGCAGGTAATCGGCCGCCATGCTCTTGGCCAATTCGAGCGCTTTTTCGACCGCGCGGTCGAAATCGCCTTCCACAATGCCGCGCTTGATGCGCCGGCGCAAAAAGTCCGCCCAAAGAAATTCGGAAAACAGCGTGGTGTCCTTGGCAAAACCGCCCGCGCGGCGCAATTCGCCCGCCAGCGAGCGGAATGGGTCGTCGACCATCGCCGTCACCGATTTGGGAATCTCCGTATAAGGCCGGCGGCGGCCCCTGGCGTCGAACGGGTGCATCCAGTTGCGGTTGTCCATGACCGCCCAAAATGCGTCGATCTCGAGCCTGTCGAGATTGGCGATAATGGTCACCGCCACGTCCTCGACGCCCTCGTCGTGCAATGCGAGCGCGAGGTGATGATGGTCGACAACATAGTGCCGGTGCTTTGGACCAAGGATGACCGGAATCACGTGCCTGGCGAGAAACTTGTCGCCCTTTTTGACCCCGACCTCGCGCCAATGGCGGCG